>NZ_JARAMN010000002.1:0-497406 GCF_028807315.1 Dinoroseobacter sp. PD6
GTGGGGGGCGTGAACAGCCCTTCCCGACGGGGAAGATGGGGTGGTTTCGGGCCTCAGGCCCGGTGCGCGCCCGCGGCGAGATCGGCCACGAAGCCCAGGATCTCCGGCACGGGCTTGCCGTCCTCGATCATCTTGACGATGGCGGAGCCCACCACGGTGCCGTCAGCCACGCCCGCGATGCTCTCGGCCAGCTCGGGGGTCTTGACGCCGAAGCCCACGATAACCGGCAGGTCGGTGGCGGATTTGATCCGGGCCACTTCCGGGGCCACATCGCTGGCCTGCGCTTGCGCCGCGCCGGTGATCCCGGTGATCGACACGTAGTAGACGAAGCCGGACGTGTTCTGCAGCACCTTGGGCAGGCGCGCGTCGTCGGTTGTGGGTGTGGCCAGCCGGATGAAGTTCAGACCCGCGGCCTGGGCGGGGATGCAAAGCTCGCTGTCTTCCTCGGGGGGCAGGTCCACGACGATCAGCCCGTCGATCCCGGCGTCTTTGGCATCCGCGAGAAAACGGTCCACCCCGCGGGAATAGATCGGGTTGTAGTAGCCCATCATCACGATCGGTGTCGCATCGTCGGTCTCGCGCAGGGCGCGGGCGAGATCGAGGGTCTTGTCGAGGGTCTGGCCCGCCTCCAGCGCGCGCTGGCCCGCAAGCTGGATCGTGGGGCCGTCGGCCATGGGGTCGGTGAAGGGCATGCCAAGCTCGATGATGTCGACGCCTGCCGCGGGCAGGCCGCGCACGATCTCCAGCGAGGTGTCGTAATCCGGATCGCCGCCCATCACATAGGCCACGAAGGCTTTCTTGCCCTCTGCCCGCAGCCGCGCGAATGTCTCGTCGATCCGTGTCATGGTCAGCCCTGCGTCCCTGTAGCCCATCGTTCGCAGCGGTTTGGGCCAAGGGCGCGCGGAAATCAATGCCCGATCTGCATCGCAGGTGCCCTGCCCGTAAGGTGCCAGAAGCGCAGGGGCAACATGATGGCGGCGATGGCGAGGCCCAGACCGAAGCCGACCCAGAGCCCGAGCGCCCCCAGCCCCGCCCAGAACCCGAGCGCGTAGGCCGCGGGCAGGGCCAGAGGCCAATAGGCGATAAGCGACATGGCGGTGGGCCAGCGCATGTCGCCCATGCCGCGCAGAGCGCCGAGGCTGGTCGATTGCACCCCGTCGGCGATCTGCATGCAGGCGAGGGCGATGAACAGCGTGGCGGCCAGCGCGACGACCTCCGGGTCGTCCGACAGCAGGCCCGAGAGCCAGTCGCCCGCGATCAGGAAGAAGGCCATCAGCAGGATCATCCAGCCGGTGACCACGGTCAGGGCGGCGCGCAGGATCGCGCGCAGTCGTCCGGTCTGGCCCGCGCCATGGGCCAGGCCCACCCGGATCGAGGCCGCCATGGCCATGCCCAGCGGAAACACGTAGCCCACCGCGCCGACGGTATGCACGATCTGGTTCGCGGCCAGCGCCGTGGCCCCGACCCAGCCCATCATCACCCCGATCAGGGCATAGGCCCCGCCTTCGCCCGCATAGCCCACCACCAGCGGCCAGCCATCCCGGATCTGGGCGCGCAGGCGCAGTGCGCCCGCGGGCACCGGCACCCGCCAGGGGGCGAGGCCCTTCGCGCGGCGCCAGACCAACCAGGCCGCCCCGAGGGCGAGGGTCTGGCTAAGGATGCTGGCAAGGCCCGCGCCGAGCAGTCCCAGCCCCGCGGGATAGATCAGCAGCCAGTTCAGCGGCAGGTTCACCACCACGCCGAGATAGCTGAGCGCCACCCCGGCCCAGGGACGGTCCACCGCGTCGAACAGCCCCTTGATCACGTAGAACGCCGTGAAGGGCAGCAGCCAGACCGCCATGGACACCCAGTAGCCGGGCAGGATCGCGCGCACGCTGTCGGGTTGGCCCAGCAGCCCCAGCGCAGGCAGGATCGCCAGCATCAGGGCCATGCCAAGCCCCCCGGCCGCCAGGCTCAGCCAGAGCCCGGTCTTCAGCTCGATCGCTACGCCCGGACGGTCGCCCGCGCCTTCGGCCTGTGCGATGCGGATACCTGTCATGGTCACGAGGCCCCACAGGCTGGACAGCAGGATGATGACCACCGAAGTGGTGATCCCGGCGGCGGCCAGGGGCTCTGTCCCGAGGGGGGCGATCATCACCGTGTCGATCACCCCGATCAGCATCGGGGCGGCGAGCCCGATCATCAGCGGGATCGACAGGCGCAGGAGGGGGGCGAGTTCGGATATGGTGGTGGGGATGGGAGATGCGTGGGACATGGGCAAGGCTCTGACGCCCTGCGGCGGGCCCCCGCGGAACGGTTTGCGTGTCTTGCCCCAGCCACACGGGGACGGCCGCGCCGTAGTCTTGGTCTAGCGATCCGGGCGCAGGGGGCAAGTTCGGACTCTGTGCGGGATTGCAGAGGCCGGGGGTGGCCCTGTTCCCCGCCGCGCAGGCGGTGCAGGCCCGTGCTTGCGGCGCGCGGGGCTTCCGCCTAAGACACCGGCAAACCGGATCAGGCAAAGGACACGGGCGATGGGCTTCAAGATGGGTATTGTCGGGCTGCCGAATGTGGGCAAGTCGACGCTGTTCAACGCGCTGACCCGAACGGCGGCGGCGCAGGCGGCGAACTTTCCCTTCTGCACCATCGAGCCGAATGTGGGCGAGGTGGCGGTGCCCGACCCGCGGCTTGATAGGCTGGCGGAGATCGCGGGGTCCAAGCAGGTGATCCCGACGCGGATGACCTTCGTGGATATTGCCGGTCTGGTGAAGGGCGCCTCCAAGGGGGAGGGGCTGGGCAACCAGTTTCTCGCCAATATCCGCGAGGTGGATGCCATCGCCCATGTGCTGCGCTGCTTCGAGGATGGGGATGTGACCCATGTGGAGGGGCGCGTCGATCCTATCGCCGACGCCGCCACGATCGAGACCGAGCTGATGCTGGCGGATATGGAGAGTATCGAGAAGCGGCTGCAGAACATCGTGCGCAAGGTGCGCGGCGGCGACAAGGAAGCCGTGCAGCAGGAGCGTCTGATGCGCGCGGCCATGGCGGCGCTGGAAGAGGGCAAGCCCGCCCGCGCGGTTGCGGTCGACGCGGAGGACGCGAAGGCGTGGCGGATGTTGCAGCTGCTGACCACCAAGCCGATCCTGTATGTGTGCAACGTGGATGAGGCCAGCGCCGGGTCGGGCAACGCCCATTCCAAGGCGGTGGCGACCATGGCGGCCGAGCAGGGCGCGGCCCATGTGGTGATCTCGGCCCAGATCGAGGAAGAGATCAGCCAGCTCGACCCGGAAGAGGCAGAGATGTTTCTGTCGGAGATGGGGCTGGAGGAAGCCGGGCTCGATCGTCTGATCAAGGCTGGCTACGCGCTCTTGCACCTCGAGACCTATTTCACCGCCGGGCCGAAGGAGGCGCGCGCCTGGACGATCCCGGCGGGGACCCACGCACCCCAGGCCGCGGGTGTGATCCATGGCGATTTCGAGCGCGGCTTCATCCGGGCCGAGACGATTGCCTATGACGACTACGTGGCGCTCGGCGGCGAGCAGGCCGCGAAGGAGGCCGGCAAGATGCGGGCGGAGGGCAAGAGCTACGTCGTCAAGGATGGCGACGTGCTGCATTTCCTGTTCAACACCTGATCCTGACCTTTCCAGGGGGCTCCGGTTTATGCGGGCTCAGGTCTCGGCGGGCGCGGCGGCTCGGCGGGGTTCGTGGTCGCCTCTGGGGGCGGCCACGGCCCGGATCAGGCTGATCGCGGCCTGGGTGCCGTCGATGATGGGGATGGGGCAGGTCGGGGCGAGGCTGCGGGCCATGCCCGCGAGCGGCCCGCCGCCCATGACGATGCTGCGTGCGCCCCGTTGGTGCATATCGGCACAAAGGGCTTCCAGTTCGGAGCGGAAGCGGGTCTGAACCTCGCCTGGGTCGCCGAACTCCTCCCCCGCGACGCAGGAGATGCCAAGCAGCGCGTCCGACAGGCCTGCCTCGTCCACCTTGGCCTGCAGGCCTGGCACGAGGCCCTTGCCGAAGGTCACGATACCGAACGGCCCGCCAAGGGCGCGCGCGGTGGCGAATGCGGCGCTGGCGATGCCGACCACGGGGATGCTTGGGCGCAAGGCGCGCACCGGGTCCGCGCCGGTATTGCCGAAAGAGGCCAGAACGATCCCGTCGCAGGGCCCTTTGAAGCCGCGCACGGTGTCGACCACCGCCTGCCGGGCGAGGGCCGCGTCCTGCTCGGTCACGATCAACTCCGGCCCGTAGGCGGGGCAGAGGGTGGTGAACCGGTCGCCGGGCAGGGCCATGGCATCGGCGGCCTCCCGGATGCGGTTGGTCACCCCGCGGGAGGTGTTGGGATTGATCACCAGAAGCCGCATCACAGGATCACCGACGGCAACCACAGCGACAGGGCCGGGAACAGGTTGATCAGCAACAGGGCCACCAGCATCGCGCCGATGAACATCAGCATCGAGGGAATGATCTTGGCGATGGAAATCTTGGCGATGGCGCAGGTGATCAGCACCACCGAGGCCACGGGCGGCGTCTGTTGCCCGATGCCGAGGTTGATCGTCAGGATCAGACCAAAATGCACCCGGTCGATACCCAGCTGGTCCGCGAGGGGAAGGAAGATCGGCACCAGCATCAGGATCGCGGGCGTGCCGTGGATGATGGTGCCCGCCAGCAGGAAGAACACGTTGATCGCCAGCAGGATCACCCAGTAGTTGTCGGACAGCCCGAGGATGCCTTCGGCGATGTCCTGGGGGATGCGCTGGTTGGTGAGGTACCAGCCGAGCAGGGTGGAGGTCGCCACGATGAACATCAGCATGGCCGAGCGTTTACCCGCGATGCGCAGGGTGTCGATCAGGGTGCCGAGCTTGACCGTGCGGTAGATGAAAGCGGCCAGCACGATGGACCAGAAGGCGGCGATGGCCCCGGCCTCGGTCGCGGTGAAGATGCCGCCCAGGATACCTGCGAGCACGAGGATCGGCAGGGTGAGGGGGATGGCCGCGTCCTTGCCGGTCTCGGCCACGCGGCCCCAGGAAAACGCGCCTTCGGTCGGATAGCCGCGCTTGACCGAGATGATATAGGCCGTGCCCATCAGCAGGCCGCAGACGAGGAACCCGGGCACGATCCCGGCGGCGAAAAGCTCGGCAATCGAGGCGTTCGCCACATAGGCATACAGGATCAGGTTCAGCGAGGGCGGCACGATGATCGCCATGGTCGCCGAGGTCGAGGTGACCGCGGCGGCGAAGGCGGCCGGGTAGCCGCGCTTGCGCATCTGGGGGATCATGACCGAGCCGATGGCGGCGGCATCCGACGTGGCGGTGCCGGAGATTTCCGAGAAGAACAGCGAGGTGAGGATGTTCACATGGGCCAGCCCGCCCCGGATATGGCCCACCAGCGAGGAGGCGAAGGCAATAAGCTTCTCTGCGATCTTGCCCTGGTTCATGATCTCGCCCGCGATCATGAACAACAACGCCGCCACCAGCAGGTAGTTGTTGGCCCCGCCGAAGGGGATCAGCCCCATGATCTGCGGCACGACCGCAGGGTCCAGCAGGATCATCACCGCCGCGGTCACGCCGAGCACGAAGGCAATCGGCAGCCCGGCAATCAGCAGCACGACGAGCAGGATCAGGATGATCCATCCAGGGTCCAGGAACATCAGGCGTCACTTTCCGGCAAGAGGTCGAGCGGATCGATCCGCCCGGTCACGATCCCGGCGAGCCGCACCGCGCAGAACAGCGCGATCAACGCACCCCCGAGCGGCATTGCCCCCCGAAACAGCATCATCGGCAGGTCCACGGAGATCAGCGAGCGGGCCCCGAAGCTGGCCGCCGCGATCCCGCCGTACCAGGCGAGCATCGCGCCGAACGCCCCCATCAGGACCAGATTGAGCGCGGTCACCCAGCGCTGCATCCCCGGCGGCATCACCCGCAACACTGCGTCGAAGCCGAGGTGTTCATTGGTGCGCGTCAGGTAGGCCGCGCCGATGAAGGTCAGCATGGCCAGCAGGTGGGCGGGCAACTCCTCCCCCCAGGAGACGCTGTCGTTGAGGATGAACCGGGCGAAGACCGCCCAGTTCAGAAGCAGCAGCAAGAGCCCCGCGAGCGTGATTACCATCACGTCCAGAACCGCGCCGAGCCAGCGGTCGGCGGTGTCGATGACGGTATCGAGGCGATCCATTCCGTGGGCTCCTGCGCTGGGCTTATTCGATGCCGAGGGCGGTTTTCGTCGCCGCGATCATATCGGCGCCGATCACGTCCACGAAGGTCGGGCTGTCATAGAGCGGTGCTGCGGCAGACTGGAAAGCCGCGAAGTCGATCTCGTTGACCTCCAGCTTCTCCTGCAAGGCCGCGATGGTCTCTGTATCGCTGTTTTCGCCCCACTCGAAGCTCCACGGACCGACCTCCTTGGCGACCGAGATCACGGTCTCGCGCAACTCTGGCGTGAGCGAGTTCAGGAACGGCTCGCCGATCACGAAAAAGGTGGGCAGATAGACGTGGTTGGTCAGGGACATGTAGCCCTGCACCTCGAAGAGCTTTGCAGTCTCGACCACGTTGGCGGGGTTTTCCTGGCCGTCGATGGTGCCCTGGTCGAGGGCGGAGTAGACCTCCCCGAACGAAAGCGGCGTGGCGTTGGCGCCGAGGGTGTTGAACATCTCTACCCGCTGGCGGTTGGTGGGGGTGCGGATTTTCAGACCGTCGAGGTCAGCGGGGGTCACGATGGGGCGCACATTGTTGGTGATCTGTCGGAACCCGTTGTCCCACATGGCCGCCAGCACCATGCCTGTGCCGTCGAAGCCGTCGGCCAGCATTTCGCCCGCCGGGCTGTCGATGAAGGTCTGTACGGCGGCGCGGTCCTCGAACAGGTAGGGCAGATCGAAGATCGAGGTGCGGTTGTTCACCTGTGCCACGGCGGAGGCGGAAAGCGAGGCCTGGTGCGTGCCGAAACCGAGGCCCTGCAGGACGTCTTCTTCCTTGCCCAGGGTGTTGGACATGAAGATCTGCACGTCGATCTCGCCCGGGGCGGCGGCCTCCAGGCGCTGCTCGTACTCTTGCAGGAAGACATGGGCGAAGGAGCCTTCGGGCAGGGAAGAGTTGATCTGCATGACGGCTTCGGCGGCGGCGGCCGCCGGCATGAGCATCGCGCTGGCCGCAGCGATCAGGGCAAGACGGGAAGTGGTCATGGTGTGGTCCTTTCAATCTCGGTGAGGAGGGACGAATCGATACCTGATTGTGAAAACAATTTTTCAAACACTACCACGGAGAAATAAATTTTTCACACCGTTTCTTGCGACGAGACGTGATCTGCCGCGAAATCCAGCGGTTTTTATCGACTGACGTCGGGAAACAGGCAGGGGGAGCCCCGGGTGCCAGGGGGCGGCTCCCTTGGGGGAAGCACGGCTAAAGCTCGTCGAAGCGCCGGTGACTTTCCTCGATCGCGGCCATCCGCGCGCGGCCGGCCGCGCCCGACAATTCGATGATCCGCGCGCCGATCAGGTTGCAGACCGCCATGCTGCTGACATGGTTCATCAACGGCGCGGTGGTCGAGGTCGCCGATGTCAGGTGCCAGTCCGCGCCTGCGAGGTCGGGAGTGGGGCCATCCGCGAGCACCGCAAGGGCCGCGCCGGCCTGTTTCGTCGCCTCCGCGACCGCTTGGGTCAGCTTCGGCTTGCGGCGCAGGGCGACCAGGAAGACCACGTCGCGCGCATCGAGCGAGGCGAAGCTTTCGGCCAGTGTCTCTCCCGCGCGGGGCAGCACGGTGACCAGGGGCAGCACCTGGGAGCATTGCCAGCCGAGATATTGCGCGAAGGATTGCCCGGCGCGGAACCCGACGAACCAGACCCGTGGCGCGGCGATCATCGCTTCGGCAAGGTTGTCGATCACGGTGTCGTCCAGCCCGCCATAGGTCAGCTCGAGGTTCTGCTGGGAGGCCATGAGATGACGCGCGACCGCGCCGCCGCTCTGGGGCGTGTCCGCGGACATCCGCAACAGGGCGGTCCCGGCCTGCTGCTCGTCGCGGACCGCGCGGCGCGCCTCGTCGAACGACCCATAGCCGATGCGCCGCACGAAGCGGGACACCGTGGCGTTCGACACATTGGCCAGTTCGGCGATCTCGGTGGCCGTGTAGCCCGCCATCTCGCCGGGAAAGTCGAGCACCAGTTCCGCCAGCTTGCGCTCGCTGGGGTGCAGGTCGGGCAACGCGTCGCTGACGCGCGCGAGGAACGGCTTGGGGGTCGAGACGGTCATGGCACCACGATGCGTGGCTGCGCGGGGCGCGTAAACGGGTTTTTTGCCAGAGCAGGGGGCGGCGCGGCAGCGCAGGGGGGGGATCGCTGGGCGGATGGCCCGCCGCGACATCGACGGTCAAAACATCGATTTTTCTCGATTTCGGAGCATATATCGTTTTATTGTCAGGCCACACGCAAATTCGGCGGTTCCAAGGAGCGCGCATGACCATTCAAGGTTTCGACACGCGACCCGGCGAGGGGTCGGCGACACAGCGTGCCTATCAAATGCTGCGCCACATGATCGTCACCGGCGTCTTGCGGCCTGGCGAAAAGCTCAAGATCGACGCCTTGCGGCGCAAGTTGGACACCGGGGCGTCGCCGATCCGGGAGGCGCTGAGCCTGCTGACCTCGGACAACCTGGTGGAGCGGATCGACCAGCGTGGGTTTCGCACCGCGGAGATCAGTGCCGAGAACTTCCAGGAGATCCTCAGCCTGCGCTGCACGCTGGAGGCGCTGGCGCTGGGCGAGAGCATCGCGCGGGCCACGGAGGGCTGGGAGGAGGGCGTCGTGCTGGCCCATCACCGGATGCAGCGCGCCAAGCAGGCCGGCAGCGAGATGTTCGAGCAGCGCCACAAAGAGTTCCACATGGCGCTGCTGGCCAATGCGCCGTCGCCTATCTTGCTGAAATTCTGCTCGCAGCTCTATGACCTCAACATCCGTTACAGGTACCTGGCCGGGAATGCGCTGGACTACCGGCGCCGGGATGTGAGCGATGAGCATCAGGCGATCCTCGATGCGGTCGTCGCGCGGGATGTGGACCGCGCCCGGGAGGCGTTGATCAGCCACTACAAGATGACCGGCGCCTTTCTCGCAGGGCTTCTGGGCGATGGCGCGCTCAGCTAGGTGGGGACCAGTGTGAGGTCGAATTCGACCTTGAGCCAGGGGCCGTCCACCTTGCCCGAGAGATCGAACCCCTCGGCGGGGAAGGTGCCCGCGGGTTGTTCCATGTACTGCATGATCAGATCCGACCGCACGCCGAAGACCGCGTCCTGGCTGGAATAGAGGCCGTTCGGGACGGTTTGCCAGTGTCCAACTCGGCCCCTTCGATGGGCGTGCCATTGATGCTGCGCACCACGCCCGTGGCCAGCAGGACCGGGCCGGGGTAGTGGTGCTTAAGGTCATGGCCGATGGGGATCCTGGGTGAGCCGCTCACGTGAAAGGGCCCGAGCACCGAGGAGTTGGTCCCGCCCGGCACCGTGTTGATTATGTCCACCAGCGAAGACAGGCCGAGAACGTCCGACAGCAGTACGAACTCATGCCGCTCCCGGGTGGTGAACTCGGTCATGCGTTCGAGAAACGGAATGCCCTGGTCCCATTCCGCGTGGGTCAGATTCACCTGCCTGGCAAATGCATGCAGGTGGCGGGTCAGGGCGGTCATGACCTCCTTGAACCGCGGGTCGGTGTCGCGGCCGAAATAGGCCTCAAACGCGTCGGTGAGGGTGTCCTCGGTGACGTTTCTCATCAGGCTCTCCTCAGTTCAGGATGGCAAGGCTCAGGGCCGGGAAGCGGATCAGCAGGATCAGCACCAGCAGCATCACGAAGGCGATGGGCGGGGCGCCAAGGAACACGTCCTTGAGCTTGATCCGATCATTGTCGAGCGTGGCCTTGATCACGAAACAACTGAGCCCCAGCGGCGGGGTCAACAGGCCGATCTCGGGGGCGACCACCGCGACGATGCCGAACCACACAAGGCTCAGCCCCATGGTGTCGATCAGCGGCAGGAAGAGCGGCAAGACGATCAGGATGATCGAGGCGGTGTCGAGGATCGTGCCTAGAAACAGCATCAGCACCACCAGGAGGAACATGATCCGGAAGAAATCGAGGGCGTTCTCGGCCTGGATGGTCTGCAGTTCGTTCGGCAGGCCAGCGAGGCCGAGCATCCGGGCATACATCGACGCCGCGGTGATCAAAAACAGGATGGCGGCGGTGATATGGCCGGTTTCGATCACCGTTTCCCAGAAGGAGGTGAGGTTGAACCGCCCGCGGGCGGCGGCGATCACGATGCCGAGCAGAGATCCGGCCGCCCCCGCCTCGACCGGGGTTGTCCAGCCGGTATAGATCCCGCCCGGCACCACCACGAGGATCAGCGCCGCGATCGGCAGGGTTTTCGCCGCGATCTTGGACCAGGGCATCAGGTCGCTCGTCTCGATCTTGGTGCCGCCAACGAAGGCCGAGGTGAAACGCCCCATGAACCAGATCGCCACGATATAGGCCGCTGCCAGTAGCAGCCCGGGCACGACACAGGCGAGGAACATCTCGCCCACCGATTGTTCGGCAACGAAGGAATAGATGATCAGCATCGCCGAGGGCGGGATGATCATGCCCAGCACCGAGGATCCCGCGGCCACCCCCACGGCAAAGCGCGGATTGTAGTCATGGCGCAGCATCTCGGGCACGGACATCTTCGAGAACACCGAGGCCGAGGCGATGGAGGACCCGGTCACGGCGGCAAAGACCGCGTTGGCCCCCACCGTGGGCATGCCGATCCCCCGGGTGATGCGGCGGAACCCCTGGTTCATGGCCGAGTAGATATCCGCACCAGGCCCGGCCCTGGACACGATCAGCCGCATGAAGGTGAAGAGCGGAATGGTGGCGAAGGTGTATCCCATAGCGCTGTCGCCGATGGCGATCTTCAGCAGCGCAAAGGACAGGTCCATGCTGTCGCGCATGATCCGGATCGCGATGAAGCTGACGAGGCCCAGGGCAATGGGGATAATGCACCGTGCACAGGCAGGCGCTCAGGAAGATCACGAGCTTGACCGGCCACCAGGGCGCAGTGAATACGCCGGGCGTCGAAGTAGTCCTTGGTTGCCCACATATCTAGAAACTCTGGCCAGATCGCGATGGCGACCGGCACCATGAAAAGCGCGCTGACCAGATCGATCACCTAGCTCAGGCGGCTGCCGAGGGCCGGGCGACGCGCCGGCATCAGCATCAGGAACCCGTCCGAGCGGGTCAGGCGTCCGACGCGGATCATGTCCGGCAGTTGCAAAAACACGATGAGAACCATCGAGAATTGCACCACCTCGACCGCGCCGAGGAAGGGTTTGTTGAACAGCCCGCGTGCCACGATGTCGTAGTTGATGACGACGATCATCGCCATGACCACGAAGGTGCCAGCGGCATTTGCCGCCATGGAAATGCCGCTGACAATTCTTGCGAAAAGGGTCATGGGGCCTGACGCCTGATCAGTTAGTCGCTGTGTCGCCGGACCAGTTACGCACCGGGGTGAACCCGGCCTCGACCAGCTTTTTCATGTAGGGGTTGCGCATCTCCGTGCCGGGCTGTCCGGCCACCGCGCACCCCTCGATCCCTTCGAGATAGCGCAGGTTCATGCCGGCGCCGGCGACCTTGGTCCCTTCGAGATCCGACAGCCCCGAGATCGGCGCGTGGGAGAACACCTGGTAGTCTGGCTGGGAAGTTTGGAGCTGTGGAAGATGGTCGTGACGATGCTGATGTCCCCGAGGCCCAGCTTCACGCCTTCGAGCATGCTCTTGGGCTTGGCGATGGTGCCACCATAGTTTTCCGTCCAGTCCATTTTATTATTGCCTGTCTCGGCGAGGCGCCTGCCGAGGGCCGGCCGCGGGTCCGTCTGTGCGGAACCAGTCCTGCACCGAGCCTGGGCGCGGGGTGCACGCGATCAGGGGGATGTGAGCCTGTCCGATGGTGGTGTCCTGTCTTCGCGCGCACCGCCATCAGCCCTCACAGTATCTCGCATATATCGTCAAAGGCGAAACGTGGCAGTTTCTGGAACAGGGCGGCTTCGTCCGCGTAGCCGATGTTGCACAGGAAGTTCGACTTCCAGCCATTCTCGGCAAAGAACTCCTTATCCACGATCTGGTTTGAAAACCCGGACATCGCACCCACGTCCAGACCCATGGCACGGGCCGCGATCATGAAATACGCGCCCTGCAGGGTGGAGTTGCGATACGCGGTGTTGTTGGCGTAGTCTTTGTTCCCGTCGAAGAGCGGCTTGCGGTCTTCGGGCGAGAAGAGAAAGTCGAGCTTCTGCCAATAGAGCGGGTCCCATGCGATGATCGCGGTCACCGGCGCTCTGCGCATCTTGTCGACATTCTTGGGATTGAGCGACTTGGCCAGGTGGTTTTTCTAGGCGTCACTGCGCACGAAAAGGAACCGCGCCGGGCAGGTGTTCATGCTGGTCGGTCCGGCGATGGCGATCTCGAACCGCGTGTGCAGCATCTCGTCGCTGACCGGGCGGTCGGTCCAGGCATAATGCGAGCGCGCATCGCGCAGGAACAGGTCGATGGCATCGTCGTCCAGACGCGGCTTGCGGCGGCGCAGGACGCGCACTGCCTCCTGCGCCTGCGTGCGCAGATCGGTCTGGGATTGCGCCGGGGCGGTCATCACTCCGCCGACGTTCTTGCCGCTATGGCGGTCTCGTCCACCACGGGGTTGGCGCAGGTCCCGATGCCTTCGATTTCCACCTCGATCACTTCTCCGGGGCGCAGCCAGCGGGGGCCGGGCTTCTTCGCATGGCCGACGCCGGGCGGTGTGCCGAGCGCGATCAGGTCTCCGGGCTCCAGCGTGGTGTATTCCGAGATGATCGAGAGGGTCTTGGCCGCGCCCCAGATCATGTTTTCAGTGTTGGAGGATTGCAGGATCTCATTGCCCACACGGCTCTCTATCTTCAGCCCCTTCGCGCCTTCTGGCAACTCGCCCGGGGTCACCACGATGGGGCCGACGGCCCCGGTCGCGTCGAAATTCTTGCCCGGGGTCCATTGGTGGGTCTTGCGCTGGTATTCCCGCACAGAGCCGTCGTTGAAGGTGGTGTATCCAAAGACATGCTCCAGCGCCGCGTCCTCGGGGATGTGGCGGCCGCCCTCGCCGACGATCAGCATCAGTTCGGCTTCGTAATCCAGTGTCTCGGAGCAGGCGGGGCGCACCATGGGGGCGCCGGAGGGCATGATCGAGTTGCGCCCCCGCATGAACAGGGCCGGATAGTCCGGAATCTCGTAGCCACCTTCGCGGATGTGTTCGACATAGTTCAGGCCAAGGCAGATGATGGTGCCGGGATGCGCGATGGGCAGGGCGGGGGTGATGTCGGTCACTTGGGTCTGCGGGCCCTGTCCAACGAGGCTTGCGGCCTTCGTCACAAGCTCGTGATCCCGGGTCAGCGCCGCCAGGTCGGTGCCGATTTCCGGCATCAGGGCGGTCAGGTTTGTTGCCGCCTCTTCCACGATTGCAAAGACGCCCGGCTGGCCTTGGACATGCCCAACAAGAAACCGCATGGATACCTCTCCCGCTTGCTCGACTCTTCTTTTGACGATAAACGGGCTCTGGGTAAAATAAAATCGATTTTTTGCAGGGCGGGAGAAATCTCGCAGATGCGCGCATGGGCAGACTATAAATCCGAAGCAAAGAGCAGGGGCGCTCTGGCCGAGGAGCTTTACGCGGTGCTCTCGAGCCCGGCCGGGGCGTCGGCAGATGTGCGCGTGAACCTTCCCGCGCATCTGGCGTACCAGGAAGCCAGCGGAGCGCTCTTTCTTGCGGGACCGGTCTCCGATGAGAGCGGCGAGATGATGGAGGGGATGGGCCTGATCAACTATCGTGTTGTTTCGCTTGACGCGGCGCCGGCAATCGCCGAGGCGGACCCGATGCACAGAAGCGGGGCGCGCAGCTTCGTGCTGCGGCGGTGGCTGGTCAACGAGGGGGCCCTGACCTTGAGGGAGCCTGGCAGCGCAAGGCGTGCGCTTCCGCTGACTTTGGGTTGGTACTGGGCGGGCGAGCGCGGGTTCAGGACGCCGTGGCCGTGTGCCGCTCCTTGCCGGTGATATAGCGGCGCAGGGCCGCCTCGCAGCCTTTGTCCCAGATCAGCGCGAGCCAGGCGCAGAACGCGTCCGCGAAGGGTTCCGATTGCTTGAGATCACCGTAGAGCCCGGTTTGCCCGAGCCAGAGCGCCGGATCGGTCCGCGCCGCGCTAGCC
The DNA here is from genome assembly GCF_028807315.1 of Dinoroseobacter sp. PD6. Taxonomy (NCBI): domain Bacteria; kingdom Pseudomonadati; phylum Pseudomonadota; class Alphaproteobacteria; order Rhodobacterales; family Roseobacteraceae; genus Dinoroseobacter; species Dinoroseobacter sp. PD6. Next base: position 14,199 of record NZ_JARAMN010000002.1, read on the forward strand.
ACGGGGACAAGCGCGTCCCAGAGCGGGTCGTTCGGCGCGATCTCGGTCCCGTCCTCGCGCACCCCGGCGCACATCCGCGCCCAGAGCGCCTCGACCAGCGCCAGGCCCTCGACAGAGCGTCCGGCCGCAAGCTGGTCCCGTACGATCGGCAGGACAAAGCCGGGATGCCGGGCTGAGCCATCGAAGGCCACGCGCCGGGTCGTGTCGACGATCCGCGGGTTGGCAAAGCGGGTTTCGATCAGGTTGACATAGGATGCAGGCGTCTTGCCGGGGACCGGGGCGACCGTCGGCGCGATCTCTTCCCGCTGCACCTTGCCGAAGAAGGCCGCGATGCCGGGATGGGCCATGCAGCCGGAAATCGTCTCGATCCCGAGATTCTCGCCCGCATTCGCCAACACCTGGTGGCCCGCGTTCAGAATGCGGATCTTCATTGTCTCGTAGGCATGCACATCGTCGGAGAAGGTCGCCCCGACCGCGTCCCAGTTGGGGCGGCCCGCGCAGAACTCATCCTCGATCACCCATTGGCGGAAGGCTTCGTGGGTGACGACAGCCGCGTCCCGGATGCCGAACTGAGCAGCAAGGGCCAGCTCCTTGGGGCCGGTGGCGGGCGCGATGCAATCGACCATGGAGTTGGGGAAACTGGCATGGGTGTCGATCCAGTCGGCCAGTGCCGGATCGGTCAGGCGCGCAAGGGAGACCACGGTCTGGCGCAGGATATCGCCATTGCCCTGCAGGTTGTCGCAGCTCAGGCAGGTGAAGGGACCGTGGCCCGCGGCCCGTCGCACACGGAGGGCAGCGACGATGGCGCCGAAGGCTGTGCGCGGCCGGTCCGGCTGCGCCGCATCATGGACGAGATCCGGGTGCGAGGCATCGAACCCCTTGGTTACCGGATCGATGTAATAGCCGCTCTCGGTGACGGTCATGGCGACGATCCGGATCGCCGGGTCCGCCATCTGGGCGATGAGCGGGCGGTTGCCCTCCACGATGGGCAGGTAGTCGATCATCGAGCCGATAACCTCGGCGGAGACGTTGTCGGGATCCAGTTCGATCAGGGTGGTCAGGCAATTCTGCGCTAGGAGCTTGTCGCGCATGGCCGCGTCATAGGGGCGAACCCCTGCGCCGATGATCGCCCAGTCGAGCGCTTGGCCCGCCTGCATCAGGCGGTGCAAGTACCAGGCCTGGTGGGCCCGGTGGAAATTGCCGACGCCGATATGCACGATCCCGGGCGTCAGACGGCTCCGGTCGTATCGGGGGCGTTCGATGGCCAGTTGCCCCAGGGTCGCGTTTGAGAGGGAGATCAGCTGATCCATTGTCCACCATCCACGTTGCAGGTTTGCGCGACGATAGCATCGGCCTCCTCCGAGGTCGGGGACACCGCCATGCCGGTCAGGTCTTCTGCGGGGCCCGTATCTCCGTAGGGAACAGTGGCGCCGATTTTCTTGGTCTTCTGGCCCGGGGCGTCTTGCGCATGTTCGGTGCGAAAAGCACCGATGCCGCCCCGGTATTCGTTACCTATTGCGCCGGGCGAGCGCGCCCTGAGGGTGACCTTGTGCCCGATCCGGTCAAGCGTCGCTGCCGTGTTGGCGTCATGGCTCTCCCCGAAGCGTTTTCCGCGTCGCCCCACACCGCTGATCCTATCAGCGGTCTTTTCGGCGCCACCATGGGCGATGAACTGCCAGCCCGCGGTGCCTGGTAGGCAAGGTGTGCGGTCGACCGTGATGTCGAGAACCCCCTGGTCGTAGGGTCGCCCGATCCCCCGGGCGGCCTCCGTGATCGGGGCTGAGTTCACAGCCGGATGCATCAGGAAACCCGCAGGCCCTGGGCGTCGAACTTGTGCAGCTTGTCCAGCTGCGGCGTCAGGAAGATCTTGTCGCCATGCTTGACCGGCAACTCGCCATCCACGCGCACGGTCATAGGGTCGCAATCCGGCACGCCGTGGATGTGCAGGAAGGTGTCGGAGCCGAGATGCTCGGCCACCCCGACACGACCTTCCCAAAGCCCCTCGGTGGTGCTGACGTCGGTATGCTCGGGGCGGATGCCGATGGTGGCGACCCCGTGCTTTGCGGCCTCGGTCCCCTTGATGAGGTTCATCTTGGGCGAGCCGATGAAGCCGGCGACGAACTCGTTGCGGGGGCTGTGGTACAGCTCCAGCGGCGAGCCCACCTGCTCGATATGACCGGCGCGCAGAACCACGATCTTGTCGGCCATGGTCATGGCTTCGACCTGGTCGTGGGTGACGTAGATCATCGTTGTCTCCAGCCGCTTGTGCAACTCGGAGATTTCCAGCCGCATCCCCACCCGCAGAGCCGCGTCGAGGTTCGACAGAGGCTCATCGAAGAGGAATGCCGCTGGTTCGCGGACAATGGCGCGACCGATGGCCACCCGCTGGCGCTGGCCGCCGGACAACTGGCCCGGACGGCGGTCGAGATAGTCTGTGAGATTCAGCGCCTTGGCGGCGGCGTCGATCCGGCGCTGTTGCTCGGCTTCGTCGATGCCCGCCATCTTCATCGGGAAGGCGATGTTCTTGCGCACCGACATATGCGGATAGAGCGCGTAGGATTGGAACACCATCGCCAGGCCGCGCTTGGCCGGGGGCACGTTGGTCGCATCCTTGCCGTCGATCTCGATATGGCCCGAGGTGATGTCCTCCAGCCCCGCGATCAGGCGAAGAAGGGTGGACTTGCCGCAGCCCGAGGGGCCGACGAACACTGCGAACTCGCCATCCTCGATGGTCAGATCCAGAGGCGGAATGACCTCCACGTCGCCGAAGCTTTTCGTCACCTGGTTGAGCTTGATTTGTCCCATGGGTCTAGGTCCTTATTTCACAGCGCCGAAGGTGAGGCCGCTGACGAGTTGCTTCTGGCTGAACCAGCCGAGGATGAGGATCGGTGCGATGGCCATGGTCGAGGCTGCACTGAGTTTCGCAAAGAACAGGCCTTCGGGGCTGGAATAGCTGGCGATGAAGGCCGTCAGGGGGGCTGCATTGGCCGCCGTCAGGTTCAGGGTCCAGAACGCCTCGTTCCAGGCCAGGATGAAGTTCAGCAGCAGGGTCGAGGCGATGCCCGGGATCGCCATGGGCGTGAGCACGTAGAGGATCTCTTCCTTCAGGGACGCGCCGTCCATGCGGGCGGCCTCCAGGATCTCGCCGGGGATTTCCTTGAAATAGGTGTAGAGCATCCAGACGATGATCGGCAGGTTCATCAGCATCAGGATGACCACGAGGGCGACACGGCTGTCGAGAATGCCAAGCTCGATGCAGATCAGGTAGATCGGGTAGAGCACACCCACCGCCGGCAGCATCTTGGTCGACAGCATCCACAGCAGGATGTCCTTGGTGCGCCGCGAGGGCACAAAGGCCATGGACCAGGCCGCGGGAACCGCGATCATGATGCCGAGGATGGTCGAGCCCCCGGCGATGATGATCGAGTTCCACAGGAACTTGGCGTAGTTCGACCGTTCCAGGACCGCGGTATAGTTCTCCAGTGTCCAGTCGAACGCCAGGAACACGGGCGGGTCTGCAATCGCCGTGGCCTCGGTCTTGAAGCTGGTCAGGATGGTCCAGAGGATCGGGAAGAAGATTAGCAGTCCGATGCCCCAGGCCAGGGTGGTATTGATGAGCTTGCGTTGTTGGGTAACTGCGCGGGCCATGATGTCCTCCTCACGCGTCCAGGTTCTTGCCGACGATGCGCATCAGGAAGATGGCAACGATATTGGCGAGAATGATTGCGTACACCCCTCCGGCAGAGCCGAGGCCGACATTCTGGCTTTCGAGCACGCGTTGGAAGATCAGGTAAGTGAGCGTCCGTGTGCCGAAGGCGCCGCCCGTGGTCACGAAGATCTCGGCGAAGATCGCCAGCAGAAAGATCGTCTGGATGAGCAGCACGATGGTGATGGCGCGGCTCAGGTGGGGCAGGGTGATGAAGGCGAAGCGTTTCACCGGCGGGGCCCCGTCCATCTCGGCGGCTTCCAGCTGCTCGCTGTCGAGCGACTGGATCGCCGTCAGCAGGATGAGCGTCGCGAAGGGCAGCCATTGCCAGGACACGATCATGATGATCGAGGTCATCGAGGCCTCCGACAGCCACGAAACCGGCTCGGCCCCGAAGAAGCGCCACAGATGCGCCAACAGCCCGTTGGTCGGATCCATGAACATGTTCTTCCAGACCAGTGCGGATACGGTGGGCATCACGAAGAAGGGCGCGATCACCAGGATCCGGACAACGCCCTGACCCCACATCGGCTGGTTGAGAAGGATCGCGAGCAAGACGCCCAGGGTAATCGTGATCGCCAGCACGCCACCGACGATGATCAAGGTGGCTGTAACCGAGGGCCAGAAGGCACTCGAAGAAACGAAACGAATGTAGTTGTCAAATCCCACCCAACCCAGGTCGCCACCCCGCAGGGGCAGATACTGCTTGAACGAGAACAGCAGGGTCATTGTCAGGGGGACAAGCATCCAGCCGAGGAGCAGGATGACCGCCGGAGCCATCATCAGGCGCGCCGCTGATCGGGAATGTTTGGTTGCCATCAGGCATACCTCCTCTGTTGATCGCCGACAGGCTATCTGGAACGGGAGCTGCGATTTTCGGGAATGAAAGTCCCGGGGCGCGGGCCAACCGCGCGCCCCGGGGGGAGGAGTGCTTAGCGGTAGCCGGCGGCTTCCATGGCGTCGTTGGTCAGGGCCTGGGCTTTCTCAAGCGCCTCTTCGACGGTCTGCTGACCGGCATAGACGGCGGAGAATTCCTGGCTGACTTCGGTGGCGATGCCCGCAAATTCGGGGATAGCGACGAACTGGATGCCAACATAGGGCACCGGGTCCACGGTCGGGTCGGTCGGATCGGCAGCCAGGATCGAATCCAGGGTCATCTTGGCGAACGGAATGTCCTTGTAGTTCTCGTTCTCATAGAGCGAGGTCCGCGCACCCGGAGGCACGTTGGCCCAACCTTCGTTCGCGGCCACCAACTCGATATAATCGGTCGAGGTGGCCCACTCGATGAATTCCTTGGCGGCATCGGCCTTCTGCGTGCCGGCGGGGATCGCCAGGGCCCAGGCCCAGAGCCAGTTCGCGCGCTTCTCGATGCCCTCGCTGTTCGGGGCGAGGGCGAAGCCCACCTGGTCGGCCACGGTCGAGTCGTTGGGGTTGGTCACGAAGGACGCCGCCACCGTGGCGTCGATCCACATGCCGCACTTGCCCTGCTGGAACAGGTTCAGGTTCTCGTTGAAGCCGTTGGTGGCGTAGCCGTTCGGCCCGGACTCGTTCATCATGCCGACGAAGAATTCCAGCGCCTCTTTCCACTCGGGTTGGTCGAATTGGGCGTTCCAGTCCTCGTCGAACCAGCGCGCGCCAAAGGAGTTCGCGGTGACGGTGATGAACGCGCCGCCTTCGCCCCAGCCGGCCTTGCCGCGCAGGCAGATGCCGTTGATGTCGTTCTCGCGGTCGGTCATGGCGGCGGCCGCTTCGCGGATGAACTGCCAGGTCGGCGCATCGGGCATTTCCAGCCCGGCCTTCTCCATCAGGTCCTTGCGGTACATGATCATGGAGCTTTCGCCGTAGAACGGCGCAGCATAGAGCGTGCCGTCATGGCTCAGACCGGCGCGCATCGCGGGCAGAATATCGTCGGCGTTGTAGTCCGCGGACAGATCGTCCAGCGGCACGAGCCAGCCATTGGCGCCCCAGATCGGAGTTTCGTACATGCCGATGGTCATGATGTCGAAGGAGCCGCCCTTGGCAGCAATATCCGTCGTGACGCGCTGGCGCAGGACGTTCTCTTCGAGGGTCACCCACTCGACCGTGTGGCCGGTCTTGTCGGTAAAATCCTGGGTCAGACCCTGCATCCGGATCATGTCGCCATTGTTGACGGTTGCGATTACCAGGTTTTCGCTTGCCATGGCGCCCGAGCTTACAAGGGTCAGGGCGGTGGCCGCGTAAAGTGCGTTCTTCAAGGACATCCGGAAAGTTCCTCCTCGTTGGATGATGTCATTGACCTTAACCAATGAGGTGACGCGAAGTCAAACTAGAATTTGCGCGCGTAAAATTTATAGACAGCTCATTTTTTCAACGCTTTATGCGGAATCTCGCATAATCAGACGACCTTCGAACAAGGTTTCTTCGCGCGCGGGGAGGTGGCCATCATCCTCGAGGATGCGGAACAATGTCCGCACGGCTCGAATCGCAATGGCCTCGTAATCCTGTGCGATCGTGGTCAGGGGTGGGCATGTGAAGCGCGAGAACGGGTGGTCGTCATGTCCGGCGATCCGGATCTTGCAGTCGGGGCCGTGGCCCACGGGCAGGTGCAGTCGATATGCCGCTGACAGCATCCCGATGGCCAGCCGGTCGTTGCTGCACAGGATCGTGTTGGTCTCGAACGCCCCCTCTGCAAGCAGGCGCCCGCCTTCGGTGCTGCCGATCTCCTCGAAATTCCAGCCGCCGCCCTCGGCTTGGTGCACGTGGGGCGTTTCCCCGTGCCGTTCCATGCTCTCGATATAGGCGTGCCGATGCACGAAGGCGTTCGGATGGGTGGGGTGCTTCATTTCGAAAAAACAGGGTGGCTCACCGCTGCGACACAAGTATTCCACCATAAGGTCAATGCTTTGAATATGGTTCGTGCCGACGAAGGCCTGCCCGGTCTCGGGCATGTTGGCGTCGAACAGGACCAGCGGAAAATCCTCGCTGAAGGCCCGCACGGCCTCCCGGTCCGACAGTCTCCGGCCAAAGGGGGCCAGCAAGACGCCGGCGGGTTTCAGTGATCGGAGGGACTTTAGGTTGTCGCGCTCCCGGTCCGGGCTGCCGTGGGAGCTGAGCAGGATCGGGCTGTAGCCTGCCTCAATGCAGGCTAATTCGACGCGCCGCGCGATCTCCGAGAAGAACGGGTCGGCCAGGTTCGGCACCAGAACGCCGATATTCTTGGTCTTGCGCCGGTTCTGGTTCATGGCGAAGACGTTCGGTTCATAGGCGTGCTTGGCCAGCGCGGCTTCAATCTTCTTGCGGGTGGTGGCCCGGACGCTGTCGGGGTCGTTGAAGTATTTCGACACGGTTGGGCGGGAGATGCCGCTGATTGCCGCAAATTCTTCCATATTGCGAATTTTCGGCTGAGCCATCTTAACACCTGAATTTTCAAAAAATGCCGCGCGACAAGTTTTAAGATAGGTGCCCCACCGTCTCTACGTCAAGGTCGATCTTGCGTGGCGATCACGGGCGCGTCCGGCGCTGGGGGTTAGAGCTCTTCGGTCCCGGGCGGGTTTACGCAACAAAGGGCGGCAACAAGCCGACCGCGCTGCCGTTCGATACTTCGCTATTTGACATACGCGCCAGCTTATGCGGCTTGCGTCAGCACAAGGCGATAAGGAAGCGCTCAAGAAGCAGCTTGCCGATGTTGAGCGCCAGATCGAAAACCTTCTGGATCGGCTTGTCGAAACCGAAAAAGCCTCGGTTGTCGCGGCCTGCGAAGCGCGCATCGATAGGCTGGAGCGTGAGAAGCTGGTGCTTTCCGAGAGACTGGAGAAAACAGCCCCACCGAAGGGACAGCTGGAGGATTGTATTGAACTCGCCCTTAAGTTTCTAGCAAGTCCTTGGCGTTTATACAAAAATGGAGATCACGCCATGCGTCAGCTAGTGCTTAGACTGGCGTTTTCGAGGCCGCTTCGGTACTTCCAAAATGGGATGTATAGAACACCAAAATTTTCTTTTCTTTTTCAGATACTTAGGGCAAAATTCTGGCTCAAAAAAAATCGAGATGGTGCTGCTGGAGAGAATTGAACTCTCGACCTCTCCCTTACCAAGGGAGTGCTCTACCTCTGAGCTACAGCAGCACGGGTCGTGGATATGTCACGATGGGCGGCTGATTACGCGCAATCTTAGCGCGGCGCAAGCGCAATCTGGACGGTTTTTTCGTACTGGTCTAAGACACCGATATGGGGCGAGAAGATCCGAAGGAACCGGTGGATAAGTCTGTGTCGGCGCGTGCTGCGCGCGACGCGCGCTTGAAGGCTGCGCTCAAGGCCAATATGCAACGACGCAAGGCTCAGGCCCGTGCGCGGCAGGCTTCGACGAACGAGGACGCGGCGCCGGACGATGGCTCGGAACAGGCGTAAGGACAGGCGGATATGGACCAGATCGTGATCCGGGGGGGCATGCCCCTTCATGGGGCCATTCCCATTGCGGGGGCCAAGAATGCCTGTCTGACGTTGATGCCGGCCACCTTGCTGAGCGATGAGCCTCTGACCCTGACCAATGCGCCGCGTCTGAGCGACATCGCCACGATGACCGCATTGCTGCGCTCGCTCGGGGCCGAGGTCAGCGCGCTGCAAGATGGCAAGGTCCTGGCGCTGTCGAGCCACAAGATCGACAACCATACCGCCGAGTATGATATCGTTCGCAAGATGCGGGCCTCGATCCTGGTGCTGGGGCCGATGCTGGCGCGGGATGGTCATGCGGTTGTTTCGCTTCCGGGGGGCTGCGCCATCGGCGCGCGTCCCGTTGACCTGCACCTCAAGGGATTGGAAGCGCTGGGCGCGGATCTGACGCTGACGGACGGCTATGTTCACGCCAAGGCGCCCGGGGGCCTGAAGGGCGCTGTGTTCGAGTTTCCGTTCGTGTCCGTCGGCGCCACGGAAAACATCCTGATGGCCGCCACGCTCGCCAAGGGCACCACTGTGTTGAAAAACGCTGCGCGCGAGCCTGAGATAGTCGATCTGGCCCGGTGTCTGCGCAAGATGGGGGCGCAGATCGAGGGCGAGGGCACATCCCGGATCACGGTTCAGGGAGTGGACCGGCTGCACGGCGCGACCCATCCAGTGGTGACCGACCGGATCGAGTTGGGGACCTACATGCTGGCCCCGGCCATCACTGGCGGAGAGGTCGAGTTGATCGGTGGACGGCTCGACCTGGTCGCAGCCTTTGCAGAGCGCCTCGCGGCGGCTGGCGTCGATGTGTCCGAAACCGCCCATGGCCTGACTGTCAAGCGCGCCAATGGCCGGGTCGGGGCAGTGGACGTGGTCACAGAACCCTTCCCCGGCTTCCCTACGGATTTGCAGGCGCAGATGATGGCGCTCCTGTGCACCGCGGACGGGGTTTCCGTGCTCGAAGAGCGGATTTTCGAGAACCGCTTCATGCATGCGCCCGAACTGATCCGCATGGGTGCGCGGATCGACGTCCATGGCGGGACCGCCACGGTCACCGGGGTGCCACAACTCAAGGGCGCGCCGGTGATGGCCACGGACCTGCGCGCGAGCGTGTCGCTTATCCTCGCGGCCCTCGCCGCCGAGGGCGAAACCGTCGTCAGTCGTGTCTATCACCTTGACCGCGGGTACGAGCGGGTCGAAGAGAAGCTCAGCGCTTGTGGCGCGCAGATCGAGCGGGTGAAGGAAACATGACCGAGGATGCGCGTTTCGAAGAGGGCGGCGAGCGCCCGTTGCGACTGCGGGCCGAAGATGCCGACGATTTGCAGGTCATCTCCGCCTTGACCCAGGATGCGGTGTTTCCGGCCTCCGAGATCGCCTGGCGCGCGTCGGAACGGCGTTTGGCCCTGCTCATCAATCGCTTCCGCTGGGAGGACAAGCCCCGGGCGGAGCGTCGTGGCCGTCCGGTCGAGCGGGTGCAGTCCATGCTGGTCATCGACGATGTGCTGAAGGTCCGCAGCGCCGGTGTGCAGCGCGGAGATGCGGATACCATCCTTTCGATCCTGTCGTTGAACTTCGCCGCCGGGGAGGATGGCAGCGGCACGGTCGAGCTGATCCTTGCCGGCGATGGCGCCATCGCGGCGCAGGTTGAATGCCTGAACGTCACGTTGCAGGACGTGACCCGTCCCTATCTCGCACCCTCGCGCAAGGCCCCATCCCACGATTGAGCCTTGCCTTGAGGCTCTGTGCCGCGCCGGGTAATAGATCGGCCAAGAAGGAGACACTCGATGCCCCTGTTCCTGTCCAGCGCCGAGGCCGGCTTCGAGGCCGCGTTCGCACAGCTTCTGACCATGAAGCGCGAGGATGCGGTGGATGTGGACGACACGGTCGCGGGAATCATCGCCGATGTCCGCGCCCGGGGCGATGCGGCGGTGATCGAGCTGACGTCCCGGTTCGACCGTCTGACGTTGATACCGCAGACCCTGGCGTTCAGCGCCGAAGAGATCGCGGCGGAAATCGCGAAAGTGTCCGAGGAAGACCGCGCAGCGCTTGAACTGGCCGCGGAAAGGATCCGCGCCTACCACGCGCGCCAGATGCCGCAGGATGCCCGCTGGACCGAGCCCACGGGGGCTGAACTCGGCTGGCGCTGGACCCCGGTTTCGGCAGCAGGGCTTTATGTGCCCGGTGGGCTGGCAAGCTACCCCTCCAGCGTGCTGATGAACGCGATCCCGGCCCAGGTGGCAGGGGTTGAGCGGCTGGTGATCTGTGCGCCGACCCCGGACGGGGTGGTCAACCCGCTTGTCCTGCTGGCGGCCAGCTTGTCGGGTGTCGACACCGTATACCGGGTCGGCGGGGCGCAGGCGATCGCCGCGCTGGCCTACGGCACCGAGACCATCGCGCCGGTCGACAAGATCACCGGGCCCGGCAATGCCTTCGTGGCGGCGGCCAAGCGGCGCGTGTTCGGGCGGGTGGGGATCGACATGATCGCGGGTCCGTCCGAGATCCTCGTGATCGCTGATCGCGATAACGACCCTGACTGGATCGCGGTGGACCTGCTCAGCCAGGCCGAGCATGACGAAAGCGCCCAGTCTATGCTGATCACCGACGATGCCGCCTTCGGGCAGGCCGTGGCTGCGGCGGTCGAGGCGCGGCTCGAAACGCTGGAGCGGCGCGCCATTGCGGGGCCGAGCTGGCGGGATTTCGGCGCGGTGATCACCGTGCGCAACCTGGCCGAGGCGGCGGAGTTGTCCAACCGTATCGCACCCGAGCACCTGGAGCTGTGCGTCGCGGACCCTGACGGGCTCGCCGAACACATCACCCATGCCGGGGCGATCTTTCTCGGGGCGTGGACGCCCGAGGCCATCGGTGACTATATCGGTGGACCCAATCACGTTCTGCCAACCGCGCGCTCGGCGCGCTTCTCCTCGGGCCTGTCGGTGATGGATTTCGTCAAACGCACGACACTTGCCAAAATGACCCCCGCCGCCCTCGCCGAGATCGGCCCGGCGGCCGAACGCCTTGCGATTTCCGAAAGCCTCGAGGCCCATGGCCTGAGCGTGCGCGCCCGGCTCGACCGGCTCAACAGGGGGGAGGCCGCGGAATGAGCCATCTCATCGACATCTCGATAGACGACAGTGCCCTGCCGCCGCCGACGCCCGAGATCGAGCAGGAGCGCAAGGTCGCGATCTTCGACCTCCTGGAGGACAATTCCTTCAAACTTCCCGCGCGCGAAGACCGCGACGTGCCGCCCGGTCCCTTCAGCCTGACCCTTGCGATCCGCGAGCGGCGCCTGGTCTTCGATGTTACCGGACCCGAAGGCGCACAGGTCGCGGAGTTCCACCTCTCCCTTGGGCCATTCCGCCAAGTGGTGAAGGATTATTGGCAGATCTGCGAAAGCTATTTCGACGCCGTCAAGAAGCTCCCTCCCAGCCAGATCGAAGCGATCGACATGGCCCGGCGCGGTATCCACAACGAGGGCGCCCGCATCCTGCTGGAGCGTCTCGATGGCAAGGCGGAGGTGGATATCGACACGTCCCGACGGCTGTTCACCCTGATCTGCGTGCTGCATTTCGGGGCTTGAGGCGTGGCCTTCCCCTCCTCGGTGCTGTTCTGCTGCGATCACAACGCGATCCGCTCGCCCATGGCCGAGGGCATGATGAAGAAATACTACGGCCAGCGCGCCTATGTGCAATCGGCCGGAGTGAAGAACGATCTCGACATCGACGGCTTTGCCGTCACCGTGTGCAGCGAGATCGGCGTGACGCTGGATGCCCATCGCACCCGATCCTTCGAGGACATGCAGAATTGGGGCGACGATCTCTCGTCCTTCGATCTGATCGTGGCCCTCTCGCCGGCCAGCCAGCGTCAGGCCCTCGAACTGACCCGGCTCTTTCACCTGACGGTCGAATACTGGCCGATCATGGATCCCGTCGGCATTGCCGAGGGCCGGGAGGCCAAGCTGCGCGCCTATCGGCAGACCCGCGACCAGATCCGGGAGCGGATGCTGGACCGGTTCGGGCCGGCCCAAGTCGAACCGTGACACCAAACACCGTGCCAGTTGCGGACACGGACAGTGCGGCGGTTGTTACAAATCCCGTGCTGCCGCAAACTTCGCCTTGAAATACGCCGCAAACACGCGCATATCGTGCCTCGCCCGCCATTGCGCGGTCAACCACAACTGGAGACACCATGGCCAAGGAAGAACTGCTCGAATTTCCCGGCGTCGTGAAGGAACTCCTGCCCAACGCGACATTCCGGGTCGAGCTTGAAAACGGCCATGAAATCATTGCGCATACGGCAGGCAAGATGCGCAAGAACCGCATCCGCGTCCTCGCAGGCGACAAGGTTCAGGTCGAAATGACCCCCTACGATCTGACCAAGGGTCGGATCAACTACCGCTTCAAGTAACGGTGCCCCCCGGGCCCCGCTTTATCCTCGGTTCCGGATCGCCCCGCCGACAGGAGTTGCTGGCGCAGATCGGGTATGTGCCCGATGCGATCCGTGCTGCGGATATCGACGAGACACCGCACCCCGGGGAGCGGCCCTTGGCCTATGTGCGCCGCATGGCCGTTGAGAAATCCGCGGCCCTCGAACTGGCTGAGAACGAGGTGCTGCTGACCGCCGACACGACGGTGTGTGTCGGTCTGCGTATTCTTGGCAAACCCGAAGATGCCGAAGAGGCGCGCGCCTTTTTGCGCCTGATGTCCGGGCGGCGTCACCGGGTCATCACCGCCATCGCGGTGCGCACGTCCACACGGACCTTGGCGCGCGATGTCAGCACCACCTTGCGCATGCTCCCGCTGACGGACGCGGATATCGACGCCTATCTCGCCAGTGGGGAGTGGCGCGGCAAGGCCGGGGGCTACGGCATCCAGGGCATTGCGGGCGCGTTCATTCCCTGGATCAGCGGATCGTACACCGCGGTCGTGGGCCTGCCACTTGCCGAAACCGCCGCTTCTCTGCGCAGTGCGGGTGTCACGAGGCAAGCTGGATGAAGGGCAATGTGATCGTTCTGGACCATCTGGGTGCGCGGCGTGCGGCGGCGCGGCTGACCGATGGGCGACTAGAAGACCTCGCCATCGATCCGGCCGAGGACGCGCCGCCGCTGCCCGGCGCCATCTTCCGTGCCGTGATCGACCGCCCCGTGAAGGGGCAGGGCGGCGCCTTCGTCAAGCTGGATGGGGCCATGGGCTTTCTGCGGGGCGGAAGCGCACGCCGTCCGGGGGATCGCCTGCTGGTCCAGGTCTCCGGTGTGGCGGAGCCGGGCAAGGCGGTTCCCGTCACTGACCGCGTACTCTACAAAAGCCGCTATGTGATCGTGACACCGAATGCGCCGGGCGTGAACGTGGCCCGGTCGATCCGGGAAGAGGAGCGCCGCGCCAGTCTGCGCCTGCTGGCCGAGGATGTGCTGGACGGGGCAGATACCGGGCTGATCTTGCGCTCGGCTGCGGCGCAAGCGGATGAAGACACCCTCAGGGAAGACATTTCGGAGACCCTCGCATTGGCTATGGCCGTTCAAGCGGATGCGGAAGGGGAGGGATCCGCGCTACTTCTGGATGCGCCGGACGCACATCATCTGGCCTGGCGAGACTGGTCGGACCCGGTGCCCGACGAGATCGTGACCGATCCGGGCGGGTTCGAACGGCATGGGGTCCTCGATGCGCTCCACGCGCTGGTGGACCCCCAGGTCAGCCTGTCCGGAGGGGCGTCGGTGTTCATCGAGCCTACCCGTGCCCTGGTTGCGGTAGACGTGAACACCGGGCGCGACGTCTCGCCGGCGGCAGGGCTGAAGGCCAATCTTGCAGCAGCGCGCGCATTGCCGCGACAGTTGCGTCTGCGCGGGCTTGGCGGGCAGATCGTGGTGGACTTTGCCCCGATGCCCAAGAAGGACCGCAAGCAGCTGGAACAATCTCTCAGTGCGGCGTTCCGCGCCGACCCGGTGGAGACCAGCCTTGTCGGCTGGACCCCGTTGGGCCATTACGAGTTGCAACGCAAGCGCGACCGCGCGTCCCTGCGCCGGAGCGATCTTCCTTGACCTGTCCGATCTGCCGAAAACCGACGCTGCACGCCTATCGCCCGTTCTGTTCGAAACGATGTTCCGACGTGGACCTGGGGCGCTGGCTGACCGGTGGATATGCTATCCCCTCGGAGCGCGAAGAAGACGCCGAAGAGGCTGAAGATGCGGCCCGAGAGGCCGGGTCGTCAGCCGCCCAAGACACTGATCCCACGCACCATTGAACGCGCACATTTTTTGCTACGCTCCCTCTGGACACTCCTCGACCCCGCGTCTAGAACCGGCACACCCTGAGGCGGCCAAGCCTCCCCGTGCCCGGGTAGCTCAGGGGTAGAGCAGTGGATTGAAAATCCTCGTGTCGGTGGTTCGATTCCGCCCCCGGGCACCACTTAAAAAGCTGAAATCTTTGGGTTTTGTGGTCATGTCTGGTCCTTGTTAGGATCGGGTTTGACGCTTTTCGGCGACAGGTTTGACAATCTTCGCGCGTCTCGCGTTCTCTTTTTCCAGCGTCGCCATCGTCTCGCGGTTCTTGTCGGCAAGGTTCGCGGACCGCGAATAGTGCCGCGCCATCGATGGCGTTTTCTGCCCCAACAGGTCCGCGATGCGCCGCTCATCGAGCCCAGCCTCACGCAGCGTCGTCGCCACGGTGTGGCGCAGGCCCTTGAGCGTGAGGCCCGTGGCGATCACCCCTTCCTCCTCCAGCCTTGTCTTGAAGCGGTGCCAGACGGTGGAAAAACCGTTGTAGGTCCATGCCGCGCCCTGCGAGCTGGCCAGCACGGTAGCCGCCTCATGCACGGGGATGCTGTCGAGGGCTGCCTGCAGGGTCGGGCTGACGGGAATCGCAACCTCCTCCCCCGTCTTGCCGCGCACGCCCCAGATCGTGTCGCCATCGATCTGGTCCTTGCGCAGCTTCAACGCGTCCGAGGGATCAAGGCCAGTGTTCATCATCAGCGCCAGCGCCACCCGCACATGCGGTTTGGCGCGGGTCAGGACGATGTCGCGCTCCTCGATGGTCCAGGGGCGGTTGGCATAGGCGCGGTCGCGGGGGCGGCGCTTGGGAATTACATCCTTGGCGTAGTTGGCGGCGATCAGCCCTTGGGGGATGGCGTGGCGGAACACTTCGCTCAGCAGCGTGCGCACCATGTTGGCCCGCCGCCAGCCGATCTTTTTCGCGGCCTTGTCGTGGATGCCCGCGATCAGCGGCGTGTCGATCACATGGACCGGCGTGTCTCGGATCGGGGCAAGGAAATCGGCGCATTTACGGTAATCGCGGCGCGTGGCCTCCGCCAGATTGGCGAAATGCCCGGTTTCGAAATAGCCCTTGATCAGCCCGCCCAAGGTGCCTGCACGCGGGCCTTTCTGCTTCTGCGCCGCGGCGATGGCACGGATCGTCTCGCATTGTGCCAGAAACTCGGCAGACCCCAGCGGTGCCTCGGTCAGGTCGATCTTGTGCCCCGTCGCGCGGTGGTAGCAGCGCATACGCCCGTGACGATCCTTGAATATCTTGAACCCCTTGACGCGCACATGGGTCATGACAGCCGGTCCAGGATGTCGTCGCGCGTCATCTCGACATGGTCGGCCTTCATCGTGTCGATCCAGCGATCGATGTCGCGCCGGTCCCACAGCAGGGTGCCCCGCGCCAGCTCGACGGGCCGCACGGGGCAGCTTGCCTTGAAATGCTTGATGGCGAGGCCCGTGTAGCTGGCGGCCTCGGATTGTTTCAGCATGCGCTTGTCGATCACGCTGATGTTGAGATTGGTCGTGCCCATCGGCTCTCCCCCTGATCAATTCACACTCGACACCGAACCATCCCTCTCCCTCTCGTCCCCGCGCAGCTTGGTGGCGCGCTTCTGGAACCGCTCCCAACCCGTCATGGTCAGCAGGCGGGTCTTGGGCGTGATCTCGACGAATTCGAGCCGCCCGTCGTTCATCAAGGCACGAATCTGCGCCGTGCTGAGCCCCACAAGGGCGCCAAGTTCCTTGGGTGACAGCAGTCTTTCCTGTGACAAACCCCTCTCCTTTCCTGCAAATGGACGAAAACGCATTGAATGCGGTGCTTGGCCGTGGTTCGGTGGTGGAACGCAGGCGTTAACGCACAAACGTGCGCTTATATGCGTTCATGCGTCACAACAAGCTGATTGATGGCAATAATGGTGAATCGTCAGGATACCTACCTCGGCGGCCTCGGCGCGCGCATGGCGATCGCGCGCAACGAGCTTGGCCTGTCGCAGGCCCGGATGGCCGAGGCTCTCGGCATGTCGCAGCGGGCTTATCAGAGCTACGAGACCGGCAAACGCTCGATCCCGGTGGAGGCGCTGGTCGACATGCACCGCCAGTTCGGCGTGGACCTGAACTGGATCCTGCTGGGGGTCGAAGCGGTGCGCCTGGGCCACGACCTGGCAGCGCTGGAAGGGTTCGAGACGGCGCTGGACCGTCACCTCGGCGCGACCGGCATCCGCCTGAAAAGCGAGAAACGAGGGGCGATCGTGGCGCGCTGGTATCGGTCGTTCCTGGAAGGGAAGGAAATCCCCATGGACGACGTCCACACCTGGATCGAATTGTTGAGAGAATGATGATGGAAATCGAGAAGAGCGACGCGTGGCAGCGTCACCAGCTGGCGACGGTGGAGCGGATGCAGCGCGATCTGGCGCGCTTGATGCATCCGGTGATCCGGGCGGTGGGGCTTTGCGGGGTAGCGTATCTGGTGAGCTGGGCGGCGATGATGGTGCTTGGGGCTGCTGCCGGGGCGATGGTGGTCGTGGCGGCGGTGTCGGCCGCTGTGCTGGTGCTTGGTGCTCCGGCCTTTGCCCTCGCGGTGGGGGTGGAGCGGTATCTTCGGGGGCGCTTGGAGAAGGTCTGACGAATTCGAATGGCCGATCATGAGTTTGGGCGCTAAAGCCGCTCAGGAACCCGCATACTTCTCGCCGATTTCAATGAATGATCCGCCTTCGAGTATCCAATCCGTCAATTTCTCGTCGATGAGTTCAAGATTGGCCTGCTTTTTCAGCGCGCATTCCCAGACAATCGCGATCCGCCAGCCCTCGTCCGACAGCGTTGCCACGACCTTCTGATCGCGTTGGATATTGGCCGCGAACTTCGCCGCCCAGAATTCGGGGCGCGTGGCGGGCGTCGATGCAAATCGACAGCCTTCATGTCGGTGCCAGAAGCATCCATGCACGAAAACGGCGACCCTGTGTTTGGGCAGGACCATATCCGGTCGGCCGCTCATGGTCTTGGGGTGAAGCCGGTAGCGGAACCCGCGCGCATGAAGGGCGCGGCGCAGCAAGAGCTCTGGCCGCGTGTCCTTGCCACGTATTCCCGACATCATCCGGGAACGGGTCTCCTTGTTGACAATATCTGCCATTTGGCTCCTGGCATCGCCCCGCTCACTTGGTATACAGGCACCAGTCCCCTGACGAGAGGTCCCTGATTTGCCAGCCAAATTCGGCATTGTCGATCTGTTTGCCGGTCCTGGCGGGCTGGGCGAGGGTTTCTCCTGCGTCAAGGTGGGTGACCACACCCCCTTTCACATCGGCATCTCGGTCGAAAAGGAAGCCTCGGCGCATCGGACACTCAGGCTGCGGGCCTTCCTGCGGGAACATCAGGCGCAGCATGGAACGCTGCCCCAAGCCTTCGTCGATTTCCATGCCGGGCTCTCGGATGAACCGGAATGGCACGAGATCGACGCCCATACATGGACGCAGGCCGAGGCAGAGGCGCGCTGCCTCGAACTGGGGACCGAGGACGCAGGCAAGGCCATCGACGCAGCTATCGCGAGCCTGCGCCGGGACTACGACGACACGATCCTGATCGGCGGGCCGCCCTGTCAGGCCTATTCGCTGGTTGGCCGCGCCAGATCGAAGGGGAAGGTCGGCTATGTCCCTGAGGACGATGAGCGGCACTACCTGTTCCGGGAATACATCAGCGTTCTGAACCGTCTGCGCCCGGCGGCATTCGTGATGGAAAACGTCAAGGGCATGCTCTCCTCGACCATCGAAAGCCGTCTCGTGTTCGAGATGCTGATGGAGGACCTGGCATCGCTCGGCACGGGCAAGGGCCACCAGTACGAGCTACGCGCGATCCATGTCGAAGACGGCAGGGCCAGCTTGCACGAGGCAGCGCAGCCATCCGATTTCATCGTGCGGGCAGAACGCTTCGGCGTGCCGCAGCGCCGTCACCGCGTCATCATCATCGGGATCCGCACGGACCTTGCCAAGGGCGCTAGCAGTGCCGAAATTGCCGTGTCGCATGTCGCCCGAACGGTCGATGACGTGATCGGGAACATGCCGATGCTGCGCAGCGGGATCAGCCGGGGGCAGGATGATCCGGACGCATGGCGGACGGTTGTCGCCGATGCTGCCCGGCTGCTGGCCAATCTTCATGGCGGCAAGGCGAATTCGCAGATCCGGAGCGTCTTCAAGGATGTCGCGAAACGGCTGAAGGCGGGCGGCACAGCGGCCCGCTCGGCGTCACGAATGCCAGAGGGGTATGGCACCTCCAACGACGCTCTGCTGCAGTGGCTGGAAAGGCCGGGGCTGCGCGGGCTGGCGCAGCACGAGACGCGGGGGCACATGGCTTCAGACCTTGGCCGCTACCTGTTCGCGGCCGTGTTCGGTGACGTGCATGGATACAGCCCGAAGGCCGCCGACTTCCCGTATCTCATCAGCCCGGACCACAAGAACTGGGACAGCGGGAAGTTCAACGACAGGTTCCGGGTGCAGCTGGCGGACGAGGCCTCCACGACCGTTACGAGCCACATTTCGAAGGATGGTCACTACTTCATCCATCCGGATCCCATCCAGTGCCGCAGCCTGACGGTGCGCGAGGCTGCGCGCCTGCAGACCTTCCCTGACGACTATCTGTTCCTCGGCAACCGGACACAGCAGTACGTGCAGGTGGGGAACGCCGTGCCGCCGTTCCTTGCACGGCAGATCGCTGAACTTGTACATGCTTCGCTGACAAACAAGGGCAAACTAGAGCCCTGAAATCCTTGCAATATCGAGCTCCTGTCGCCAAGTTGTTGGGAAGCCAGGAGAAACGAAGGATCGCATGCAGGAAGTTGTTTCGACACGTCGCGCCGATGCAACTCCGCATGCAGCCTCGTTGATCGAGGGTTTGAGGGATATCGGCTACTCCCTCGAGACCGCAATTTCCGATGTCATCGACAATTCGATAACTGCAGGAGCGCGGCGCGTCCGGATCGTGACCGAGACTTTCGCGGACGAGCCCCATATCGCCATCATCGATGATGGTGGCGGGATGACGGAAGAGGAACTGATTGCGGCCATGCGTCCGGGGAGCCGCCACCCCTTGGCATCACGGGATGAACCCGACCTTGGCCGTTTCGGTCTTGGCATGAAGAGCGCAAGTTTTTCGCAATGCCGTCGGCTGACCGTCGTGTCGCGGAGGGCTGGCAGGACATCGGCGGCTGTCTGGGATCTCGACGATGTCGCGGAGCGGAACGAGTGGGCGGTGCAGCTACCGGATGACGTTTCGGGAATTCCCGAGGTCGAAAAGCTGGGAGAAACCGGCACCCTCGTACTTTGGGAAAAGCTTGATCGCTTGTCGGGCGGGTACGCCCATAACGCTGCAAAGCGGGCCGAGGTGATCAATCAGCGTATTGCCGAAACGGAAAGGCATCTGCGCCTCGTCTTCCACCGTTTCATGGAAGACGCAAAACCGCTTTCGATCTCGCTGAATGGCCGGGTGCTTCCGCCTCTCGATCCATTTGCCCGAAAAAACCCGGCAACCATTCCAGACCCTGTGGAGCGGCTTTCGCTGATCCGGGGTGATGTCGAAATCCAGAGCTTCACCCTTCCGCACCACAAACAGATGGGCAAGACGGACTGGGAAGACATCGCCGGACCGGAGGGCCACCTGAAGTCGCAAGGCTTCTATCTGTATCGTGGCAAGAGGCTGATCCTGTACGGGACCTGGTTCGGTCTGTGCCGACAGTCGGAACTGACGAAGCTTTCGCGGGTCAGGATCGACATTCCGAACAGCATGGACGCCGACTGGAAGATCGACGTCAAGAAATCCTCCGCGCAGTTGCCGCCCATCGTCAGGGACCGCCTCAAGAAGGTCATTGAGCGGATTCAGGACGGATCAAAGCGCACCTACCGCAAGCGCGGTCAGAAGCTGGTCGATCACGAGCGTCTGCCCATGTGGCATCGCATCCAGGCCGAGGGGCAGATCCGTTACAGACCCAACGTCGAGCATCCGGCCTTCGCTGACTTTGCCGAAAGCCTGCCCCCAGACCTGCGCCGCGGTTTCTTCAATTGCATCGCTCTGGTCGGTGCGTCCCTGCCGATCGAGACGCTCCACGCCGACATGGCTGGGACGGCCGAAGAGATCGTGCCTGATCGGGTGGACGAGGACACCCTCGCGCAGGCCGTTCAGGCGACCCTTTCCGTTCTCATGGGAGCGCGGAAGGATATCAAGGAAATCATGGCCTTGATGAAGGACGTTGATCCGTTTCGGTCTGCCTGGGACGATACGCAGCGCATCATCGCGACGACGCTTGAAGAAAAGGAGCAGCAATGACCCCGCTTCTCAGCAGTCTCGAGGGCATGACGTCCATGTACATGGCGTCCCAGGCGGGGCCTCATACTGCACAGTCCATTCGGGACATAATCGCCCAGCTTCGCGAAACGCCGATGTTCGCGGGCAAGATTGAGGACGAGGACGCCGAGGAACTGGCGCGCCTGATCGAGGAGAAATACGGCATCAGCATGGGCTTGGGCGCCATCGTGGATGCCGAAGACTTCAAGCCCTGGCTTCATGACGCGCGGATCAATGGCGAGGTCGGGGATTTCTACTGGGGGCGGTATCGCAAGCTTCTGGGCCTGAAGGGGCTTCCCAAGTCGGTGATCGATGGCACGGACGAGGTCACGGACA
Source organism: Dinoroseobacter sp. PD6 (assembly GCF_028807315.1). Lineage (NCBI taxonomy): Bacteria > Pseudomonadati > Pseudomonadota > Alphaproteobacteria > Rhodobacterales > Roseobacteraceae > Dinoroseobacter > Dinoroseobacter sp. PD6. Next base: position 35,224 of record NZ_JARAMN010000002.1, read on the forward strand.
AGGTGCTGGACCGCCTCGGCAACCCGAACAACCTGAGCCCCTGGAGCCGCCGGGGCATGGTCGTGGGGCATGTCCAGAGCGGCAAGACCGCAAACTATACCGGCCTGATCTGCAAGGCGGCGGATGCAGGATACCGGCTGATCGTGGTGATCGCGGGCATCCACAACAACCTGCGCAACCAGACCCAGGCGCGGATCGACGAAGGCTTCATCGGTCGGGATACCGGGCGGCTGGCCCATGCCAACAAGGCGCAGCGGCAGAAGATCATCGGCGTTGGCCAGTTCGATCAGCGCGAGTTTCCGGTGTCGCTGACAAACACCCTGCGCGATTTCAACAAGGCTACCGCAACGACCTTTACCGCGCAGCTGAGCCAGATCAACGTGCCGGTAGTGCTTGTGATCAAGAAGAACTCCAGCACCTTGAAGAACCTGCTGGAATGGCTGAAGGAACATTCCGTTCACCAGAGCACGCAGATGGTCAGCCAGCCCATGCTGCTGATCGATGACGAGGCAGACAACGCCTCGATCAACACGGCCTATCAGCGGGACGAGGTGACGCGGATCAACAGCCAGATCCGCGAGCTGCTCTCGCTGTTTCATCGCAGTTGCTATGTCGGCTATACCGCGACGCCCTTCGCCAACATCTTCATCGATCCCGACACCGATGACGAGGCGCTGAAACAGGACCTGTTTCCTAGGGATTTCATCATCGGGTTGGATGCGCCGTCGAACTATTTCGGGGCGCAGAAGATCTTCCTCGACGCGCGCGATCAGCACATCCGGCTGATCGACGACAACGAGGACGTGCTGCCGATGAAGCACAAGATCGACCATCCGGTCGATGTGCTGCCCGGCAGTCTGGTGGAGGCCGTGCGCGCCTTCATCGTGGCTCGGGCGATCCGGAATGCGCGCGGGCAGCAGGCTGGCCATGCGTCGATGCTGGTCAACGCCTCGCGGTTCACGGACGTTCAGGGGCGCTTGCGGTCGCGGATCGCGGATGTCGTGGCACGTATCCGTGACGCCGTGGCCGTCGACGCCGCAAAGGGTCCGGCGGCGCTGCGGAACCCCGAGATCGCTGCGCTGCACGCGACATGGAAACGGGAATTTGCCGACGCGGAGGCGGCCGACTGGCCATCGGTGCAGGCTCGGTTGCACGAGGTGCTGGTGGCGGCCCGCGTGGTCGAGGTCAATGCTTCCAAGCGGGCCCGGGCGTTGGACTATGACCATGTCGGGGAACACGGGATCACGGTGATCGCGGTCGGTGGCTTCTCCCTTTCGCGGGGCCTGACCCTCGAAGGGCTGACGGTCAGCTACTTCCTGCGCAATTCCATGATGTACGATACGCTGATGCAGATGGGCCGCTGGTTCGGCTACCGCCCGGGCTACGAGGACCTGTGCCGCGTCTGGATGCCTGCAGATGGCGTCGGCTGGTATGCCCATATTCACGAAGCCATGGACGACCTGCAGACCCAGCTGAAGCGGATGGAGCTTGCCAAGGCGACGCCTGCGCAATTCGGCCTCGCCGTGCGCAGTCACCCCGAGGCGCTGATCGTGACGGCGCGCAACAAGATGGGGACGGGCAAGGAGTTGCCGGTCAAGGTCGGGCTGGCGGAGAACCTTATCGAGACCACGCGGATTGTCCTCGACCACGCGCAGCTTGATGCAAACCTGCGTGCGGGCGAGGAACTCCTGTCTGTCGCTGCCAGTATGGGAATACCTCGCTCCAAACGGCCGAGGGGCTACCTGCTGTCCGGGGTCGGCGTCGAGTCGATCAGGGATTTCCTTCGAAAATACCGAACAGAACCCGGGCTTCGACCGGTAAATCCGCTTACGGATCCCAAGTTGATCAACGATTACATCGAAGCGCGGGCTGATGATGAGCTTGCGAAATGGGATGTCTTCATCGCCAGCTCCACTCGCAAGGACATGGACCCCATACCCTTTGCAGGGCTCGATATCGTGCCCTACGAGCTTTCCGTTGATCCGGACCTCGCAAAGGGCGGTGTTCTTGCCTTCAGTGGTTCCAGCCGTCGGATTGGCTCTGCCGAGGACGAAACCGAAGGCCTGACCGCAACGCAGATTGCCGATGCGCGTGAAGCATTCCGCCTTTCCCGGCCAGATCAGAAGCTGCCCAAGACCGTCAACCCGAGGATCTACCGCCAAGTTCCCGACCGCCGCCCGTTGCTGATCCTTCGTCTCGTCAAGCCGAAGCTGGACGATCCGACCATGCCGGAAGGGGTGCTTGTGTGGGGCCTCTCGTTCCCGTCCAGCAGTATCGGTGGTGGCACGGTCGAATACGTCGTGAACACGATCCGCATGCGCGAGATGTTCGGCGAGGAGGAAATCGAGGAGGAGGCGCTTGGTGATCCCGAATGACACTCCTTGGTCCGGCCTCGAGGCAGGAAAGGTCGATACGCGGCGGGTGGATGCCGCGGCGCGATGGAACTGGTTCTGGGCAGTCATGCCGCGGGCAGATGCGACGCTGGTGCTGCAGCTCAGTGATCTGCCGCGCCCCGTCCCGGACCTCCCCAAGCTCAAGAACCTTGAAATCCGCTTCCAGACCCTGCCGGGCGGCTCGATCCTCTATATCCGATTGAAGGACAACGCCCAGATGGAGCTGTTCGAGACGCTCTGCCGCGACGTGATGGCTGTGGGCGAACTCGCCGAGACGGAGGCGGAGGCCCTGGAGCGGGCCATAGGGCGCACCTTCCGGTGGCACTACCTTTTGCGCGGCGGCAAGCCGGAGGTGCTGTCCGAGGAGGCGCAGAAGGGTCTGATCGGCGAAATCGAGGTTCTGAAGCTTCTGATCGCCGAGCTTGGGCCGAAGCCCGCCCTTTCCGCATGGATGGGACCATCCGGCGCGCCCAAGGACTTCGAACTCAAGGCGGATTGCATCGAGGTCAAGGCCCGTCGCGGCGCGTCCCAGCCTTTCGTCAAGATCACCAGCGAGCATCAGCTCGCCGATGTGCCTGATCGCCGTATCTGGCTGGCCGTGCTGGCTGTCGACAAGGTGCAGCCGCCGCATGGGCGGACCCTGACCGAACATGTTGAAATGGTCACGGAGCTTCTGGAGCGCACTGAACCATCATCAGTAATGGATTGGGACCTGCACCTCGCGGATGTCGGCTATGATGCCCAGCATGACTATTCGGCATGGCGCTGGATCGTGTCCGTGCCCGAGTTTTTTGCGGTCACAGACGAGTTTCCACGGATCGCTGCACCGGTCCCGCTCGGCGTGTCCGGCGTCACCTACGCGCTGGCGCTTTCGGCCTGTTCGCCCTTCCTCAAGGCTTGGGATGATGTGCGGGCCGGCTTGACCGAAGGTGGGCAGGCATGAGCGAGCTTCAGGAATACCATCAGAACCTTATGGCCGACATCCGCCGCGAAGCCGACGCCAGTGGGATCTTCCCGGTCGAGGCCTTTTTCGACCGGATGACCGAGCGCCTGACGGAAGCGGGTGAACTCGAGGTTGCGGATCGTTCCTACTACCAGAGCGGCGAGGGCGGGCAAAGGCTCAGGATCGACGGATACGCAGGAGACCCGCGTGACAGCGGGGGCGTGTTGGGTCTGATCGTCTGCGACTTCGTAGACAGCGAAGAGATCCAGACCTTCGGAAAGGGCGATGTGCCGCCCATCCTGAACCCCTTGATCCGTTTTCTTAAAAAGGCCCGGACGGAAGATTTCCGTGATGCCCTGAACGAGGTGAGCCCCGCATTTCAGGTCTCGGACCTGATCATCACGACTTGGTCGCAGGTCACCAAGGTCAAGCTGATCCTGGTGTCGAACCGCCAGTACATCGGTCGTGACGATGCGGTGAAGCTGCAGGAACTCGATGACGTTCCGGTCACATGGTCGGTCTGGGACCTTGCCCGCTTCGAGCGCTTTGATCGTTCCGGCCAGGCGCGCGAGGACATGGTGATCGACTTCGCCGGGGACTTCGGCGGGCCATTGCCGGCGCTGAAGGCGTCACAGACGGGCGCAGCACTGGAAAGCTATCTCCTGATCGTGCCGGGCGAACAGTTGGCTTCGATCTACGACCGCTGGGGTGCAAGGCTTCTCGAGGCCAATGTGCGCTCGTTCCTCCAGGCGCGGGCCAAGACCAACAAAGGCATCCAGAAGACGATCAAGGAAGAGCCGGAGCTGTTCTTTCCCTACAACAACGGGCTGTCCGCGACTGCCGACGACGTGACCTGCGTCCGCACAGATGACGGTCTTGCGATCGCCTCGATCAGCAATCTGCAGATCGTGAACGGCGCCCAGACGACCGGTTCGATCCACACCGGGCTGAAGAATGCCCGCGAGCAGCTTCCGCAGGTTTTTGTCCAGATGAAGCTGACCGTGGTGCCGCCCGACCGGTCAGAGGAGATCGTGCCGAAGATTTCCGAATTCGCGAACACCCAGAACAAGGTGAACGCGGCAGATTTCTTCTCGAACCATCCCTTCCACATCCGGATCGAACAATTCTCGCGCAGCGTGATCTTCACGGCCCGCGAAGGCGAGCGCCATGACAGCAAGTGGTTCTACGAGCGATCCCGCGGTCAATTTATCAACGCGCGCGGGCGCCTGACGCCTGCGCAGCAGAAGAAGTTCGACCTCGAGTTCCCCAAGGCACAGCTCTTCAGCAAGACGGACCTCGCGAAGTTCGAGTACTCCGCCGCTGGGCAGCCACATATCGTGTCCCGTGGCGCACAGAAGAACTTCGCCGAATTCGCCAAGGAAATAGGGGAGGCCTGGGCCAAGAGCGATGCCCGATATGATGAGCTCTGGTATCGGCGGCTGATCGCGAAGGCCATCATCTTCAGGAAGCTGGAAACCGAGGTGCCGAAACAGCCTTGGTACGAAGGGGGCTACCGCGCGAACATCGTGACCTACGCCATGGCGAAGGTCTTCCATGACGCAACCAGCGACAAGCAGGTGCTGGATATCGATGCCATCTGGCGACGTCAGGCAGTCTCGGACGCCTTGTTGCGTGCGCTGCTCGTCGCCGCGGCCGAAGCCAACGATGTCATCACCCACCCACCGGCCGGCGTCCGGAACATGTCTGAGTGGGCAAAGCAACAGGCGTGCTGGAATGGTCTCAAGGGGAGGCAGCTCGACTACGATGACGACTTTGCCAGCTGCCTGACGCTGGTGGAGTCCGTGCGAACCGCGGTACGGGACGCGAAGGCCAAGAAGGCGTTGACCGAAGGCATCAACGCCCAGACCGAGGTGGTCAATCTCGGGGCCGAGTTCTGGGCCAAGGTGATGGACTGGGGGAAGGCTGAAAGGAAGCTGTCACCCAAGGATTTGCAGATCCTGCAGATATGCGCTTCGATGCCGCGCAGGATCCCGTCGGATTTCCAAGCGAAGCATGCCATGGACGTGTTAAACAGGATGAGGGATCAGGGTTTTGAGGTCCAACAATGACTCTTTCGGCCCACACCCGTCTTTGGCCGCTTGACTAAATTGCTACGCTGCAGCCAGCAAGATCGGAGATTTGTCTTGGCTAGCTTTCCGAGCCAATTGGTCTGCTAGTCTTCAGAAACGATCCTTAAGTGTTTGCCCACGTAGCCAATCTCGATTGCCGATTGCTCAGCGATCTCCCTGAGATGGATTCTTGCCCCGTCATGCAGTCGTGCGTGCTTTTCGAAAGTCGCGTTCTGCCCGTTACTTGAGCGAAAAACCCTATCGCCGCCATACTTTTGCATTGTTGACGCAGATTCGCCCGTCACCTTGCAGATGTAAGTGGGTGTTGGACTGTTCGTTGCGTCCCAATCAGCAGCCGAGGTATTCAGGTCCACTAACCTGCTGACAGCACTGGAAAACAGGTCAGACCCTATTGCCTTTAGTTGTTTCTCGACGTCGAGCCCAAAGACCAGATTGGGAAATAGATCAGCGCGTCTGTTCCAAAGCTCGTCAGGTGAAATACCAACTAAATCCGTGGCAATCAGTCGATCCGCTGTATCTCGAGCGCTTTCGACTGAGAAAACATTCTCTACTTCGACTGTCCTCGAATGAGCGCCATTCCGGATCAGACGAAGTGACAACGGATTCCGGTGCCAATCAGTGTTTGGTGAAAGGCTAACCGAAACCTTTGTGGCGGATATCGCGCACCACAAAAGATCGGTGCAATGGGGTAGCCCGTCAACTTCTTCATCCAAGAAATTGCCCAAATCTGCTGCTTCAACCCCATCATCGATCGGACATCGCGTCGAGAGTTGGAGCATGAATCTAGCCTTGTCTCTACTCCTGCCGAGGTAATCGCGGAAAAGTTCGGTCAAGCTCGTTCCATCGCAGACAACTATCGCGTATGGTTGATCCTTCATCCACAGATGACGGGCAATGTGCTTGCGCGCGGACAAGAACAGTAGCCCTGTCGCGACGCTGTCCAGCGCGTCCAGAGCATCTTCCCGAGATGCAAACTGGACCGACAAACCTTCACTATTGAGAACGGCTTCACGCATTGTTCAATCTATCGGCCCTAAAAGACCCAAAAGGTTTTCGTCTTTCTCGTCGAAGAATCCCTTTGGCCAGTCAGAAAGACTGCCGTCGCTCTGAAGGCGCGGGCTTGTAACATAGCTTTCCGCCCCTTCTCGAGTAAAAAAGTGGATTTTTGCTAGGTCGCTTGCCACTCTGCCACGCCGTACGTCCAGTCGAACCCCGTCCAAGAAATGATCGCTATGTGTTTCAACAACTACCTGGACACCCGCCGCCGAGGCGCGGACTGCAAGCTCTCCCATTTTGGTTTGCCCTCGGGGATGAAGGTGGGCTTCAGGGTTTTCGATGATTACGAAGTCTCCTGGTTCCGCACCAATGAGAGCTGTCAAGACTGGCAGCGCATAGGACACGCCGAAACCAACATTCGTTGCTCGGAAAGGCTTTGAGCCGACGTCACCTGAACGACTGAACGAATACCTCGCTGATAAAGCATCGATTTCTCTCATTTCGGAAATTTCTAGGTTTGCTCCAGGACTCGTTTCTTGCAGCCAAGCGGTCACCTGCCCCTCGATCGTCTGGGTCCTTTCTAGGTCTTTGATCCTCGGATCATCTTCGCCAAGTGTCCTTGAGCCATGCTCGGCTAGGTAAGCAAGGACATGCTCCCCTTGTGCCCCGAGTGATCTCATAGAAACTTGTTCTTCGGACCACGGAAGCGACTTCCTTGGGCCGAAACGCTCTGCCGCTAGGTACTGAAATCCCCTAGATGAAAAGAAGGATCGAAAAGATGGTCCTGTAAGGTCTCTAGATGCCTCTCTTGTTATGTCGAGCCATTCCCCCTCATCGCTTTTGAAAGTTTCCCTCGTTGAGCGGCCCATACGGTTTTCGCCAAATTTTAAGGACAGCCGGTCTCCCTCACGAGAGTAGGCAAACGCATACTCAGATCGTCGATTTCCACCGGACTCTAGAACAAACGCGAGCTCGTCTTCATCCGCTAAGTCGAAGAGGACATCCGCTCCAGTGCCCAAATCAACGAGATCACCAGACAATCGAAGCCTGCGTTGGATACGATTGACAGTAAAAGATTGCCGTAGAAGCAGCATCGCTTGTATGACAGTGCTTTTGCCGACGCCATTTAATCCAGACAGAACCGTGAGCATTCCCAACTCAATACGTTGAGCCCGAAAGCACTTGAAGTTCTTGAGTTCAATTGCCGACAAGGGGACGCTACGCATTTGCTAATTCTCCATCGACCAGTTCCTCGATTGTAGAAAAACGCTTGTGAACCCGGCCTGGTACACCCGTGGCGTAGGAAATCGAGACCTCGAAATCGCGGTCTTCTGAGAGGGTGGTCATGAACTTCTGATGGATAGCGGTCCCATTTTCGGCCAAGAGATTAACTTGTTGCTCGTCTAGCCTAGACAGAGCGACAGACCATGTTTCAAACAAGGCCTTGCTGATAGGGCTCTTGGAAGCATCGGGGCGATAACGCTTTCTAAATGCCTCATCCCCCAGGACCTTGTGTGAAGCGGCCATCGACCTCTTGAATGCAGATTTGAGCTCATCACGAGCATCATACGACATTTCGTTTATTCTCTTCATCGTTGCGTTCAGGAAGCCATCGAGGTCATTGTTCTTGTATTCTTTCCAATTGGAAAGGTAGAATGCGCAAAATCGTAACGCACACTCCCGAGCCGACATCCTGTCATCACTAACACTGTCCAGTGTCGCGGTTCTAAACTCTTTAGTCGAAACCAAATCCAAAAGAAATGACCGCACAGGCCCCTTATTCAGGGCATGCCTGATTTCTTGAGCATTCAAGGTCATGCCGCCAGTGTTGATCCGGCTGAAGATATTGAACATTACCTCCTCGGGCGTCCCCGGTTGGATTACATTTATCACAAGCTCAGTTTCTTCTATCCGACGCTGCATGTTGCGAGGCAGCTCTGAAAACTTTGCCTTCTCAAACTGGACGAGGTACTCCAATCCCCTTAGAGGAAACTCGTCATTCACAAAGTCGTGGATCGTCGTCATACGTTGCAAACCATCCACAACTGCCCAAACGTCTCTTAGGTCGCTTGCAACGTAGAAAACTGGCAACGGAATGCGAAGCAAAATAGACTCAATTAGTCGACCTTTTCGACCTTGGTCCCAGATCCTCGCGCGGCGCTGAAACTCAGGAGCTAGATCAATTTCATCATGGTCAATCCTTGTACAGAGCAAAGACACCGTTTTCGTTTCCCTAGCGACTTTGATTTTATCAGGGTCGAAAGGGCGTTCAATTTGCACTATATCTTGGCTTGGGTCCGACCGTTCTTCTTCAATCCCGGTCGCTTCACCGTCTTCCAGCAATTCAGTGACTACGTTTTTTGTCTCTTCCATAATTTCCGCACCGACTGAATTCGTTTGTGCCGCGCATGGGCTCTTGAGACGATACCCTACGTCGAACTTGCTTTCTATACCATCTAGGAGCTATCTGATCTTCGACTTTGCGCCCCATCGGATGCCAAAAGCAGCTTAGCTAGCCTACGATCACCGCTCCGATGTCTCAGAATAAGGAGTGTTGTGGCTGCGGCGAATGATCGGCGTTGGCCATGCACGTCATCCATCGTTCCCCGCGACCAGCCGTGCCACCCGCTGCTCGTACCCCTGCCTCACAGACGCCACCAGCCCCTCGGGAAACCCCGGCGGCATCTCCGCCAATGCCCCATCAAATGCCCGCTCCGCCCGCCCCCGAATGTCCTCAAACACCCCCGCCACCTGTTCACGCGAGAATCCCGCCGCCAGCGCCGTCTTCACGAAGTGCCGCCCGTGGATGTCCGCCACGCGGTAATGCCGCCCCGTGCCCGCGCGCATGGCGAGCTTCATGTCCTTGACCTGCAAGGTCCCCGCATCCAGCGAGGGCTGCACCGTCAGCACGTCGTAAAGCGGCGTCATGCGGAAGCGTCCGCCGGGCATCAAGGCGATGCTGAAGTTCTTGGCGTGCCCGTCCGTCGCCCCGATCAGCCAGAACAGGATCACGGCCTTCAGGAAATCCGCCCGGTCGCGCTGCGGCTCGTCACTGCCGGTCAGCAGGTCACAGATCTCCACGATCCCCGGGCCGCCCTCGTTCTGGTATTTGCGGGTCGGGGGCACCGACAGGGCCTGGCAGCAATCCTCCTGCGGCAGGCGGATCAGGCGGCCGTCGCGGGCGCGCAGCCGGTCGAAGCGCTCGATGACCAGCGCGCGCGTCTCAGCGAAATCCGCGATCTCGGTCCGTGCCACGGGCAGGCCGAAGCCCGCCAGCAGGCGCAGGCAGAAGTGCTCGTTCTCGATGCTGTCGGTCAGGTCCATTCCGTTGGGCAGGCGGCCGATGGCAGGCTTCAGGATGTGGGTCGTCGGCGTTGTGCCGGAAGGCAACACCCATCGGCCGTCATGGAACAAAAGCGCCGTTTTCTCCTGCGCACCGGCGACGGAGATGCGGAAATCCTGCTCGGCCCGGATGCCAAGCGGGGTTTGCGCCAGATCCTGCAGCATGGTGCCGATCAGGGCATCGCTCAACGGCTCACCGGTCAGCGCGCGGGCGTCGCCTGGCTGCTCGCCCTCGGGCAGGAATTGCAGCGCGCCCACGCAATCGCGCCCGATCCGGGCGAGCAGGCTGTAGGCGTCCACACCATCCGCGCCCACGCGTTCCGCCACGCGGCGGCGGATCAGGTCGCTGTCGGGCAGCAGGTTCTCGAAAACCGCGATCACGGGCGGGCCGGTGTAGCGCTCGGGTCGCAGGGGCAGGGCGCGCGAGATGGGCAGCGTGTTCTCCCAGGCCAGCCATTCCGGCGCGTAGGTGAAGGCGAAGGCCCCGTCCGGCGCGCGGAAATACTGGCCCACGCGGCGGCCGTTCATGTAGACGTCGAGCGGCGCATAGGTGCGCTTGCGCCCCATCAGAAGATGTCCTCGAGATCACGCTGGGTCATCTTGCTGCGCGGCACGATCCGCAGTTCGAGGTCGAGCGCCGCGAGCAGGTCGAAGATCGTCTCCGCCTTGGCGCCGCTGGCACCGGTCTCGATGTTGGACACCGTGCGCTGCCAGACGCCCGCGTGGGCGGCAAGCTCGGCCTGCGTCAGGCCCTTGGCCTTGCGGGCGGCGCGCAGGGTCTGGCCGAGATCCTTGGTGGTGCGGGCGATCTGATCCATCCAGGTAATCCTTTCCCGATGAGGATGATCGGGAGGTCATATGGAGTCAATACGTTCTTCGGGTGATAATTGTGATTTATGATCCCAAGGATATTTCTCATGGGGTTTGTTTTTGCCTTCGGCGGGGCAAGTGGTGCTGGATCGTCGACCGTGTATGGCATGGCTGCTTGATGCCGATCGGCATGAATTTTCCCTAGGCACAGAGATCGACAATTAGCCCATGGGCTATATGCGACGCTTATAGCTCCCGCGCTATATTGACAAATTATCGCCCTTGAGCTATCGAAATGACATGGACAGCTTGCCCGCATACCCCATCCGAAGCCTGCGCCAAGCCGGGGCCGTGCTGAAGGCGCGGCGCGCGGCGCGGAAGATCAGCCAGAAGCAGCTTGGCGAGATGACGGGAACGGCGCAATCCACCATTTCCGACATCGAGAACGGCGTCGTGTCCGTCAGCCTTGATGTCTATCTGCGCCTCCTCGAGGCCCTTGGCGCGGAACTGTCCGCGACGGATCGTATAGCCGACCCTGGGCAGCGCTAGGATGGCACGCATCGCCCGCGCGGGCCGCCGCACACGCCAAAGCACGACCGCCGTCTGGTACGAAAGGGCGCGGGTGGGCACGCTGACCCGCGCGACGGATGGGGCCATTGCCTTCACCTATGATCCCGGCTGGCTCGCGTCCGAAGCCTCTTTTCCAGTGGCCAGCGCCCTGCCGCTGACCAAGCTGAAATGGCAGGGCGATCCCGTTATCGCTGCCTTCGACAACCTCTTGCCCGATGCCGAAGGCGAGCTGCGCGAGAAAATTGCCGCGCGCGTAGGCGCACAGGGCAAGGATGTGTTCTCTCTACTGTCCGTGCTCGGGCGCGACTGTGTCGGCGCGCTGCAATTCCTGCCGTTGGACGAGGCCCCGTCCGAACAGGACATGCAGTATCGCGTCATTTCGGAAGAAGAGATGGTCGCCGACCTGAAGAACCTCGCCGCCGCGCCGCTCGCCCTGGGTGAAGACGAGGATTTCCGGATTTCCATCGCCGGCGCGCAGGAGAAGACGGCCTATCTGCGTATCAATGGCCAATGGGCCAAGCCGCGGGGCATCACGCCGACCAGCCATATCTTCAAGACGCCCATGGGCATCATTCCCGGTCCCGAGCAGATCGACCTGAGCGACAGCGTCGAGAACGAGTTGTTCTGCATGACCTTGGCACGCGAGATCGGCCTGCCCGTCGCGCATGTCGAAAAGCTTACCCTTCCCGGGCAGGTCGTGCTCTCGGTCGAGCGGTTCGACCGCGTCTGGCAGGGCGACACCCTGAAACGCCTGCCGCAAGAAGATATCTGCCAGTCGCTGGGCTACCCTTCTACCATGAAATACCAGAGGCTGGGCGGCCCCGGCATCGCGCAGATCATGGAGCTTTTGCGGGAATCGGACACGCCCATCGAGGATCGGGAGACGTTCTTCCGGGCGCAGATCTTCTTCTTCCTGATCGGGGCCTCGGACGGGCACGCCAAGAACTTCAGCCTGCGTCTGGGGCGTCGGGCGCGGTTCACCCTCGCGCCCCTCTATGACATCCTGAGCGTCGCCCCGGTCGTCCGCGCCGGACGGTTGCAGCGCAAGCGCTACCGCCTCGCCATGTCTATCAATGGGCACTACGGCATCGACGAGATCGTGCCACGCCACTTCGAGGCCGAGGGCCGCTCGGCGGGTTTACCCAAGGGCCGCGCCTTGGAGCTGTTGCAGGATATGACCGATCGGCTGGATCCTGCTTTGGAGCGGACGCTTTTGGCGGTGGGCGATCAGGTCCCAGCGGCGGTCAGCGAACCGGTCGCAAGCGATGCGATGCAGCGGGCGGCGCAGATGCAGGACCTGCTTTAGGGTTCCGGTGCCTCTGCAGCTAACCCCTCCAGCGCCTTGTCGACCTCGCGCGTCTTCGCGGCCAGCTCAGCCGCCCAAAGGATGCGGAACGCATCGGCGAATTCGACCAGGCCCCCGGCAAACGTGCGGATCGTGGTCATGTCGTCATCGGTGAACGGGATCGGGCGGCCGCGCAGTTTGGCCTCGTTCAGCTTGCGGGCAATTTGGTTGACTGCCGTGCCTTCGGTCGCGACCTGCGCGCCCCAAGCTTGCAGATGGTCGCGCACGACCGGATCGACCGGGCGCAGCAGGATGTCGGCAGCCCCCATCAGGCGGCGCAGGGCGGCGGGTTGGTCGATGATGCCGCGGCGATCAAGCGCGGCCTGAAACCCCGCCAACTGGCGCGCGCTTAGGCGGGTGCTGATCGTCGTGGTGGGGCCCTGCCGCACGCCTTTGGCCCGGCTCAGCGTATTGTAAATCGTCCGGGGCGAGACCCCGAAGCGGTGGGCTAGAGCGGCGGCAGGGGTGCCTCCAGCGCGGGCCTCGATGATCTGACGGCGTTCGTCGTCGGTCAGTTTGCGATGGTGGCGCATGTGAAGTTTACGTTCCTATTTCTTGCCAACTTCCTCCAAGCCCCCCGCCTCCCAGCGTTAGCGGAGGCGGGTCAGGGGCTTGGAGTCCATTTCTGTGGCTGTGCTTGTTGGGACGGGGCGCAGGGCACGCGATGCAGGAAACGCGATGCACTGTGCGTGAAAAACTGGACGCGGCGCAAAAGACGCGGTGCGCGATGCGAAGAGCACGCCACAGGCGACGCGCGACGCGATGCACGGGACGCGATGCGCAACGCATCTTGCGGAAAACGCGCCCCTCATGCCGCCAACCCAGTCGCGCGCAGCTGGCCATCGGTCACCAGCCCCGACGCGATAAGTGCTGCCACCTGCGGGGCGGTGATGTGTTTGCACATCGGGCTGCGGTCGCGGACCCATGCAGCGAGCCGGGCGTTGTGGTCGGCGGCAAGAACGATTTTTGCCTGCCGTTCCTCGGCCAACGCATCGAGGAACCGCTGCCATCGACGGTCAGCGAACCAGTTGTCCGCGAAACAGACCTTGGACCTCGTGAAGCCCTGGCTCTCGGTGGCGTAGGTCTGCACGGCGCGCAGCAGGTCATCTGGATCAATCCCCTCCTTCACGGCCTCCGCGATCCGAGCCAAGCACGCAGCCTTCCCTCGTTGACGGTCATTCGGATAAGCCGCCCAGATCTTTTCAAACCTTTCATCCTCAACCGCCGCCGCCTCCGCGCGCTTGCGCGTAGGTGGTTTATGGATGGTTTTAGGGTGGTTTGGGGTCCACCCTGGACCCCGTACCCCGTCCAAGGTGGACCCCGTACCGGGTTCAGTCTGGACGGGGTCCACTGTGACCCCCGTCCCGTCATCGGGTTCAGCCGTGGATTCCAAGGCCATCACGCGGGCCAGCACGATCCGATAGATCACGGTGAACCCGTTCTTGCATGGGCGGCGTCCGGTCTCGATCAGGATGCCCTCTTTCAGGAAATCGCTGATCGTCCGCTTCACGGTGCTTTCGCCCAGCTCGGTGTGGCGCTGGATCGTGCCCTTGGAACACCAGATGCCCGAGCCGTCATCGCTCGCCTTGTCGGCCAGGAACATGATGATCTGTTTGCGCGCGGCGCTGCCGAAGATGCGGTCGGCGCAGAGATTGGCGATCTTCCAGCTCATGCGCAGGCCCCCGGGAAGGGCGCGCGGCGGCGCGTCAAAGGCGACGGATCATTCCGCTTGACAGAACGGAAAACGCAGCCCCACCATCTGCCCACCGTCCATTTCCGGACCCGCAAATGGTTTGACAATCGCCCCGTAAGTGCCTGATTTTCCGTGGTGGGTTTGACAGAAATTTCGCCCGTAACCACCTGATCTTCCATCCGCAATTTGGGATTGAAAATCCTCGTGTCGGTGGTTCGATTCCGCCCCCGGGCACCAAAGCACCTCTCAGTGTGTATGATATCAATGGGTTATGGGGCAAAATTGTCCCACCGTTTTCGCGCTTGGGGAAAAGTGGGACTTTTTTGTTTGTGAGACGTTCCAAGGGCTTGAGCTCGTGAAGCGAGGCTCCTGCACCGCGAGTTTCCCGTCCTACAATGCGCCACGTTAGAACTTGACAGCCTCACTGGGACTTGGGGATAAGTCGTGAATTTGTTGTGGAGGGCTGAAGCGTGGAATTCCGATACTCTGAGGCAGGAAGCTACTACTGGACCTCGGCTCCGGATTTCGCGGGATTGGGCAAAGACAGAGTAACGATCGCTGCGTCAACCGGTTCTTTACAGAATCGGGTTAGCCGAGGAGTTCGCACACAACTTGGTCAGTTCTATGGGGTCATCGCCACCGGAGCGATCAACGCGGTTGCTGCTCACAAGGGCCTCAAGCGAAGCATGCTGGTCGGGGACGATCAGGACGCACATGAAGAGAAATACGTCCTGGTTCTCAACCCACCTCATGACGCCTGCCTGGTCGGTGACCGCTTCGAACCACGTACTTCCAAAATTGATCCGCCACCACAGCAGGTTTTTGTGATATACTTAACTCCAAACAAGAAACGAGCAGACTTCCCCGACGTGGACTACTGGATTGAGCACTGGACTTGGGTTGATGCAGACGCGACAGACCCAAGACAGCCGTTTGGCTTCCAAGAGCGCTACGACGAGCCTTGCGTCTGGGAGAGACCATAAATAGAAGAGGCCATCCGAGCGGAGGACGACGTGACTGATATAGGGCAGACGAACGAACTGGTGGGACTGGAGATTCCGGATTTCCAGCCTGTGGCTTATTTCGATAAGCACATGGACTGCATCCGTGTACTGACCCATGATCGAAGCGTATGCGAGGTCCGCATCGACGACACCTTCACTTTGCACCGCTGCAACCACCGTTCCGATACTGACCCGAAGTATGTTGGCTTCACGATAAAGGGTGTCAGGCACCTTTTTTCGGAGATAGGCTTGCCACAAGAAGGTGTGTATCGGCTCGCGGACATTGTCGATCGTATCGTTAAGACGATGCCTGGATCTGCCGTCGCAGCCATCACCGATCTGATTTTCGATCAGTACAAAGCGGTTGGCGACTTTCGGATCCACTTCGATGGAGAGGAGCATCTGGCGGCTTGACTGCCGCCAGAATCCTTGACGTTAAGCGGACGATTATTAGCGCAGAACCTGAAGCATCAGCAGCTCGGTGCCTGAACGATCAGGATTCACAGTGCTGAGTGGGGTGATCCGTGACGGCGTAAACGCTTTGGCTCGTCCGTCTCCCCCAAACCCTCAAGCGCAACCGGCGCTTTGCCGGGAAACTCGACCATGAGCTTGAGCTCTCCACCCATCGCCCGGACGTAACCTGTCAGCGTCGAAAGCAGCAAGTCGCTCTGGCGTTCGTACTTCGCGACGGTGGCCTGCTGCACGCCGAGGGTTTCCGCCAGCTGCACCTGGGTCAGCTTCTTGGCCTTCCGCAATTCCTGCAGCGTCAGGTACTCGGCATGCAGCCGATCCGCTTCGGCCTTGATCGCCGCGCGGCGGGCGGGGTCGAGGGTCGCCAGCTTCTCCTTCAGGCTCCGGGCCATCGTCGTCATCCTTTCCGTCTCTCCAGGTGGCGGTCGAACCGATCGTCCGCCCGGGCGATGAGCGACTTGTAGAACCGCTTCTCGCTACCACCCGTCTTGTCTCCGCCGACAAGCAGGATCGCCTGCCGGTCGGGGTCGAATGCGAAGGCGACGCGCCAGACGCCATCGGCGGCATTGCAGCGCAGCTCCTTCATGTTGGCATGCTTCGACCCGGTCAGGGTGTCCGCATGGGGCCGCCCGAGCATGGGGCCTTCCCGCTCGAGCAACAGCGCTCGGGCGAGGATCGCGTCCTGCACCTCTTGAGGAAGGGCATCGAATTCCGGCTCAAATTCCTCGGCAAAGGATACGGCCCAGGGCATCGGGTGAATACTACCTTGAAGCTATATAGCCTTGAAGAACTAATTTTGCAAGCACGGGCTGCATAGCGAAGGCTTCGTGTCTGCAGGCGTGGGGCGACGATCAGTCGGCATCTTTCAGCAGCCGTTGCGCCTTTTCCGCCGCTCGAGCGAGGCCGGGAATCCGCTTGCCGGGCGCTTTTGTGGTCGCTTCGAACTTGGCGAACGCTTCGAGCGGAAGCGTCGAAGTTTTGCCTTCGTCCAGCTTCAGTTTCTCGGTCTTGCTCATACCTGCCTCCAAATTCTTCTTGGTCATTTTAGTCTCGGCGCGGGAAACCGATGTATCACGGTTCGCCACCCCGCGCTTCCCCTCTTTCCGGCCCGTCTCCACCCCGCGACAACAGTTTCATCCCCGACGCGGCCAGCACCTTCTGGCGCGCGGCGCGGGTGTAGCGCGACGCTTCCTTCATGGTCGTCCAGCCGAAGATCGCCATCAGCTGCCGCTCGGTCGCGCCGTTCTCGGCCGCCAGCGCCGCGCCCGCCTTGCGCAGACCGTGGGCGGAGCAATGCTTCAGCCCGGCCTCGTCGCATTGCTTGCGGAACCAGTTGCCGAAACCGTTCGACGTGAAGGGCTTGCCGAAGGCCGTGACGAGGAAGGCGAGGTTGCCGGTGGAGGTAGCGTCAAGCACCGCCTTCAACTCGGGCAGGACCGGGATGGAGAGGGTGACGGGCTTGCGGTCACGGTTCTTGGCCTGGGTCACGGTGATCCATCCGTCCTTGATGTGCTGCGGCCCGAGCCTGACGATGTCGGACCGCCGCTGCCCGGTGTAGAGCATGAGCGCGAGCGCCAGCCGCGGCTTGCTGCCGATCGGATGATGGTCCTCGAACTGGCGGACCTCCTCCATCGTCCAGGAATGGAAGCCGTCCCCCTTGGCCTTGAGATAGGGCACGTCGCGGGCCGGGTTGCGCTGCGCCAGTTCGTACTCGACCGCGAAGGTATAGACCTGCCTGAGCGCCTTGACGAAGCCGTTGGCGGCCTCGGGCCGGTCTGCCATCTCGTCCCGCATGCGGCGGACGTGGCGGGGCTCCATCAGGGCATATGGCTTCGAACCGTTCTTCGCGCAGATCCGGTCGAGGATGCCGCGCCGGACGTACTTGGTGCGGGCGCTGAGACGCTGGTATTCGGCCGAAACGTAGTACTGCTCGCAGAGCCACTTGAAGCTGCCCTTCGATCCGCGCCGCTCGAGCGGTCCGGTCGGCGCGCGTGGCGTCGCACCCATCATGGCGGCGCGGTACTCGGCGAGGAAGTCTTCTGTTCCCGGCTGGCTCCTCAGCCGCACCTTCAGGTGCCCGGGCCGCCGCAGGTAGACGCGCACGTTGCCGTGCCGGTCGGTATCCTCGATGACGTGCTTCAGGCGGATGCTGCCCGAGCCGTCTCTCATCCTGAATGTGGGCATGGCACGCGCCGCCTTTCGTCAGCCGTCAGTCGTCCCAGGGATTGTGGTCGGAGTGATCCCCATCAGGGATCAGCTCGAACGCCCGGTCAAGTTTTTTCCGGTCCCAGACGGTGCGGGCATTGATCCGCTTGGGCGGCGGCATGCGCCGGTCGCGGACCAGGTGATCGAAGAGCGTGGGCGAGACCCCGATATAGGCCGCCGCCTCGGTCCGCGAGAGACCGCGGGGCGCGAGGGTGGGCGGTAGAATGGCGGGGCGCTTGGGCATGGCGATAGGTCTGGGTTTCGAACGCCCCAAGGATGCCGGAAAGCGAGAGAGGAACGAAGCCGAGAACGGGCGGGGTAGGCCTGTAGCGGGGAATGACAGGCGGGCGGCGGGTTCCGGCTTTCAGGGCGGTGTACCGGGTGTGCTGGCATAGTCGCATTTTGTCGTGGGATCGGCGTCGTGCCGCGCGAAAAATAAATTTAGGTCAGTGGGTTGGCACTAGTGATGCCTCAAAGGACTTGTGATTGCGGCGGATAATCTCTCCGAACAACAGCAACTTGAGGTGTCCGTGCGGCACCTCTTTTATCTCGCGCTCCCATTGTTGAGCGCGAGATGCCACCTCCCGATGCTCGGAGTTCCTGCCTCTTCTACAGAGCAGCTGCCGAGAGCAGGTTTCCACACTGTGCATATTAGTGGTCTGAAAACACTTCAAAATTGCAGGAAACCTGCACGCGACCGATTTGCATGCACGCGAAAACGCCAATCACGTCAGTGACTTGCGGCACTCGTGGCAGGCGCTTTTATCTTGCCCTTTTCCCTTCGCGCTATAGCCCAACGCCCCTAATTGCGCCGATCGTTCGCCATTGCATGCTCTGGCGCGATATTTTTGACCACGACATTTCGTTCGCTCGGCTTGACGTCGAGCACCCTATTGCGCGTCTGCGAATGCACAACCGCTGCGTTCCATGACCGCAAATGCTTCGCCCCCAAACTGCGCAGTCTCTGCTGCCAAGGCGTGAATGCGGACACAAATCCACCGGACGCATTCAGTCATTTTGGCAGGCCGTTTCGTATCGCTTCCGAAAGATCAGTGCCGACTCTCTGGAACCCGAATAGGCGAGCCACGGCCCGAACAAGGTCATCTTGCCCAACCTCACCGCTTTCCTTCAGTACCAGCTTTGCAGCGGCTGCGATCTCGCTCGGAGGCAGGTATTCGGCCTTAAGAACGGTCCCAGTTTCGCTGCTCCGATCACGGACGGGTGGTGTTTCTGCTTGCGCGGACGTCATCAGAAAGGCGCCATCCCGGCGCAGCTCAGTATCGCGTTGCAGAGCCAATCGAACAGCACGGGAGGCTGCATCGGCAATACGGTTCCCGGTGCGTGAGCGTCCGAAGGCGGCAGCGATCCGACGTGCGATCTCGTCGGCGTGTATCGGTCCCTCAATCGCTACGATGCGCGAAACAAGCTCCGAAAGCTGCTGTACCGGTGCCTCGTGCGGTTCGACCGACGAGCGGACCGAGAGCTCCGCCCGTACATAGGGCGGCGCAGTCAAAGCGAGATGCCCGATATCGATAGTCTCCGGCTGATGCTCTGAAACCTCCTCCGAAGCCGGTATGTTTGTGGCTCCTTGATTGGCTCCGCGCACTTGGACACCGTCATTGAGAGCTTCGCGTGCTTCAACAATAGCAGCCCTTAGTTTTTCGACTTCTCGTGAGCGATGGTGGAACCAGTCGGTGCTCCAAATGCGATGGAACCGCCAGCCAAGGTTTTCAAGTATGCCCTGTCTCAGCCGATCGCGTTCGCGCGCCCAGAGCGCTGCATGATAGGCAGCGCCGTCACATTCCACGGCCAGAAGATACTGACCGGGCTGGTCGGGATGTCGTACGCCGATGTCGATGCGAAAGCCCGCACTTCCAACCTGCGCGTCCGCCAAGAAACCCTCTGATCGGATCACCCGTGCGACATCTTCTTCGAACGGACTGTCGGCCTCGAGGCCGGTGACGGTGTGGGTTTCGATCTGTCCCGTCTTGGCAAAATCAAGGAACCGTTTGAGCAAACGCGGCCCTTCACGGCTGCTGCGTGACGGGTCGATATCGCCGGGATCGAATGACGCAAAGACCTCGCAGCGCACCCGCGAGCGAGAGAAAAGCACGTTCAGTCGTCGTTCTCCGCCTTCACCGTTGACCGGACCGAAGCTCATTGAAGGTAAGCGCCCGTTCGGCTCCTGAGGGCCGTATCCAACCGAGATCAGGATCACATCGCGTTCGTCGCCCTGAACGTTCTCGATATTTTTGACGAAGACGTCCTCAGACTTGCCCTCACGCAGGAACGCATCCAGCACCGGATCACGGCGGCGGGCGAGTTCGAGCACTTCTGTCAACATATTGGACTGGGCCTTGGAAAAGGCGACGACACCAAGAGAGAGCTCAGGCCAATTGCGGGCGTGATCGGCCATAGCGGCAACGACGGCCTCGGCCTCGATCCGGTTGGTTCCTTGTCGGCCCAAGCCGCTACCGCCGCGCGCATAAATGCCAGGGACGCGCCGAAATTTCAGGCCGTAGTCGGGGTCAAGCTGCAGCGGAGAGGGGGGAAGAACCAGCCGGTCTTCATAAAACTCCGCATTCGAAATCTGAATCAAAGACGGATCGCGTGATCTGTAGTGCCATTCGAGCATGCGTTGCCGCAGTCCACGGGCTTCGCAAAGCGAAAGGATGCTTTCCATATCGGCCGCTGTGGCGCCGACGACGGCTTCTTCTTCGTCGTCATTTTCCTCGACATCGTCGACCAAGCGGTCGAAGAACGACGTGGGCGGAAGCTGTTTCTGGTCTCCTACCACTACAATCTGGCGTGCCCGGGCAATGACTCCCAACGCATCTTCGGGTTTGATCTGCGAGGCTTCATCGATCACCAGAATATCGAACTCTGCGCTGCCCGGAGGCAAGAACTGCGCTACTGAAATCGGACTCATCAGCATGACTGGCTTGATGCGTTGAACCATCGGGCCGGCATTCCGCATCACCCAGCGGATTGGTTTGTGGCCGCGCTTGCGGGCGATTTCTCCACGGATGATGCCCATCTCGCCCATTGTGCCACGAGGCATCTGTTCGAAGTGCCGCGAGAGGATCAGGTTGCGTGCTGTGTCGATGCGCTCCTTCTCGAGGTCGGAGAACAGGGCTACGAGATCATGGCGATCAAGCTGCGGTAAGTCGTTGAGCTCAGGCCGGGCGCCCCTTGCGGCGTTCCAGCGGGCCTCTGCACACGCATAGGCAAATTCCTGCGCTGCGCGCTGCGGCGGAACGCGTTCGTCTGCAACGGCGTCTACAACCCCTTCAGCTCCGGCGTCGATCGCGGATGCAATGGCGCGGGCAAGCCCAACCCAATCTCCGTAGCAGGCTGTATCGCTCGCCATCTGCAAGAATGCTTCACGCATTTCCGACAACGATGCATTTTCCAAGTCGGTGCCCAAGTCGGCACGGACCACATCCAATTGTAGCCGCGTGATCGGAGCATCGATTCTCTGGCGGCAAGCGATGGATTTTGTTTTGATCTCTTTGGCCGCAGCTTCTGGGTCGGGCACTGCATCCAGGGAAGAAACAAGTTGGTCCGAAGAACCAATGTTGCCGGTTGCCCGTAGCCCGGCCAACCATTTCGAAGCGGAGGCGGCGACGGAAAAAGGGGTCCGCTCACCACGCCATGTTGGACCGAGCATCGCCTGGAGCCAGGCTTCCTCATCTGCCAGCGAGTGGCGCAGCGATTGAACCTTCATGATCTCATCGACGAGTGCCAGTCGCTCTGATGGCGACTTCGGCAAAGGTCCCGAAAGCAGACCAGCAAGTTCCGCCGATGCCCGTCGATATCCTCCGAAGAGACGAGAGAAGAACGAGGCTTGCCCCTTGGCCAATGCCGTTCGAATGCTTGTGACTTGGGCAGACCATGCAGCCTCGACGAAACGTGTTTCTGCAGACTGCTTCGCGTCGGCCCAAGATGCACCCACTGCAAGCGCTTCATCGAGGCGGGAGGAACTAACGTGCTCGAAGAGCGGAGCAATCCAGTCCTTGGCGCCCTGCGGAATACCGGCAAGCGCACTCAGCGCAGCGCCAAGAGCGTCAACCTCGCCCAATGAATTGGGCGCTGCCAAACCAGTAGCGTCAGCGAGGCGTTGGCCTTCGCTCAGGAGTATTTCGATTTCAGAAGCAGCGCCGGTGAGTTCGTCTTCAAGGCGCGCTAGGTCCGTCGGCTGTAAGTCAAGCGCACCGGTGCCTCGAAAGGGGTGCTGTTCAGGCGGGCCCGCGCGTTCCAGTGCCTCGGCATATTTGGACAGGGCAGCGCAGGCGGCGTCGCGCTTGCATTGGTCAAGCTCGTCAAGGCCCTCAAGCGGGATGCAAGGTGGCGGTGCGCCATTTCCAATGAACCCACAGATCTCGGCAATTGCGCGGAACGGTGTATCGCCGGAGGATGGCAGAGGATCATGGAGCAACGAAGTGATCCGGTTCAAATTGTCCCGTGTGCTGCGCAGTCGCGCGGGGTCAGGCGTGCCAGGCAATGCCTGGGCGCTCGCCATCAAAGTCCGTCCCAACTCCTGCGCAAGCGCCTTCTTGTTGGCTGTACGCGAGTGCAGTTCGAGGCAAATGTCGCGTAACCCTGCCCGCACAAGGCGATCGTGTACAACCGACAAAGCAGCCATCTTCTCAGCGACGAAGAGCACGGTCTTTCCGTCATGAGCAGCTGCCGCGATCAGGTTAGTAATCGTCTGGGATTTTCCGGTTCCAGGCGGTCCCTGTACCACAAGGCTTGCACCCCTCCTTACCTCCTCGATCACCTTGGTTTGTGAGGCATCAGCGTCGATGACCTGCACAATTTCCGCAGGGTCCAGGATATCGTCCAATCGATCGTCCGGCCCGAAAATGGGCGTCGGCGCTTCGAACCCTTCGGTCAACAGCCCACGCAACAAATCGTTTTCGGCAAAAGCTCCCTCGGGCCAGGTCGCGGTATCGAGATCGCGATGCATCAGAAGCTTGGCGAAGGAGAAGAAGCCGAGCTGCATTCCGTCCGCGTCCAGCGCCCATCCCGGCTGGCCGGAGATCGCGTCTCGAACCTGGGCAAAATAGTCAGAGGGTTTCCAGTCTTCGCCCTCCTCGATCTCCGGCAGTGAAATGCCGAAGTCGGTCCTGAGGCGTTGTTGCAGTGGCAAGTTAGTGGCGATGTCGTCGTCGCGGCACAGAATATCGTAGGTCGACGTCCGCTCGTTGCGGATCAGTTGCACAGGCAGCAAGATCAGAGGAGCTTCACGCAGCGTCTCGGAGGAGGGGCTTTCGCGCCATTGCAGGAAGCCCATGGCGAGGTAGAGGATGTTGAGGCCCTGCTCCTCCTCTGCTGTCTTGGCGTTCGTTGCCAGCCGAAGTAGTCTGCGTGCCTGTGCCTCCGGGCCAAGTGGAGTCTCTAGGAAGAGATCCGTTAAGCGGTCCGCACCCTCGGGGATCTCGGGCTCTGGCAGGGCCAGAAGCATGTCCTGCCCTTCGCTGGACTTATCCTTTCCCATGGCCTTGAAGCGCATCTTGCGCGATTGGCTGCGAAGAATGGCAAAGACGTCGTCGGCGCGTTCATTGATGATGTTGAGGCAATTTGCGCGTGTGTTTGCCCGGTTTACATGGACGAGGCGGTTACGAGTCCCGGTGTCCAGCAGCTTGCGGCGAGCCGCTTCGAGCACTTTCGAAATCGCTGGATCTGACAAATCACCTTCTCCGCCCAGTTTTTCATATAATTCAATAGGCTACGAGGGCGCAATATCTGTCAACCCAGTGACTTGCAGAAATGTGAGACACAAGACACCGCAATGGCAGAGCAAGCTGCTATCCCACTAAAGACCAAATCTCAGGCCCGCGATTTCAGTTCCTTCGCTGTTCGTCGCATGCTTGGTCAACGACATGCATCGTTCCTCGGTAGTCAACGGCCTAGTCTGCGGTCAGGCTCGACTTCAAAAATGACGGCAACCCGGCTCAGTACATCGATCGATTGCCCCTCTGACAATGCCGTGCACCGAGCCAAGAGCTCCTTCATCCTTTCACTTACAGCCGAGCGGACATCGTCTGGCTGTTCTTGGAAAGCTCGGCAGATCGCGTCGATCCCGAGGTAGTCGGGTATTTCGCCGCCAGACGCACTCCTTTGGCTAACCGTCTCCTTCGCCTCGATCCAGAAAACATCGAGTTCGTGTGCCCAGGCTTCTGCCAGCTTTTCCAGCGTCGGCAGAGTTAAGGAACCGAAGAGCCCTTGACCAGCATCACCTGTGTCGTGGCCTGACAGAAAATTAGCGAGAGAGGAAAGAAGTGAAACCGTTCGAGCTGGCCGAACATCCCAGTGGGTCAGATGCGCAAGGGTGCTGCCGAGACGGCTGAACGTAGCGGATATCGCGTTCAGTTCTGGGCGGTGGCTTTGCATGCCTCGGCGGCGCGTTTCGGCATAGGCGGCGGATAGGAGCCTAGCCGCTTCAACCTGGTCGCCAATGATCTCTGCGCGCCCATCGACATCTCGAACGGCAATCAAGCGAGGCGGTAGGACAGTAGGATCTTGGGGGCTGCCTGTGCGACCGCCCAAGAGGAGGACGGTGTTTGGTTCAACTGAGGACAGAAGGCAGAGTTCGGCTCCCCAGAGACCGCGAGGTTTTGCGTTCCAGACCCGGCCCAGAACGTCAGCTGGCAATACACGCCGAAGAGCTTCCAACTGGTCGAAGTAGTTGTTGGAACGGAGGATGCGCGGTTTCTTGACCTGTTCGAGAACAAGATCGGTCAGATCACCGGCAGAAAACTCAACCAGCTCTGATGGTACGTCTGCGGCGCCAACACCTGACAGGAGAGCGATGCTGGCGACACGAGCGCGCGCCTTGTGATCCGATGACAGAACCAGCCCGGGCAGGTCGAAGGTGTAGTAGTGGATGCGGGAATTGGGACTGTCGATCCGGTCGATCCGGCCCAACCCCTGAATGAGGCTCTTGACGTCGGACGTGACGCCAATGATCCCAAGTGCAGAGGCGATTTGGAGGTTGATCCCTTCCGCCATCTGGAATGTGAGGAACATGGCCCGTGGCTTTAGCGGGTCGACATGTTTCCCATCGATGCCGAAATACTCCTGCGCATCTGCTCCCGATCGGATGTGATGCAGCTTCTTACCGGTCTTGATCCGTGCACCAGGTGCGACCACGAAGACTTCGGGTCCTCTTCCGCGATGCCCAGCAAGAAGCCTGGCATAGACCTCGAGCACGCCGACCCGCTCAGCAAGAAAGATGGCATGGCCATGCTTTCGAAGGATGTCTCGCATGACGCCGGCCCGGGATTCATCAATGCTGTCGAGGTTGGGATGATTCAGAAGCCTACTGATCCGGTCGCAAATCGGAGTTTCGCTGTCCTCAGTTTCGGCATCGACTTCCTCGGGCAGCGCTCCATCCGGAACGGCAATCCCGCGGGCATTCTGTTTCTCGGCGCGTCTTAGGTTTTCTCCAATTGATGCTCGCCCGCGCTGATCGGCTTCACTGTCGCGCTCGCGGGCCCATTCTTCGCGTGCAAAGGTTATCGACGCGCGCAGCAAAGCGAGGAAGTTCCGGATGTGAATACGCGATTTGTCGTGAAGTTTGATTTCTGTGTGGGCAGCGCGTTGGGGATCAGCAGACACAAGGGTGACCCCAGTCGTAATGCACTCCGCCAATGCCTTGATCCGCTCAATGATTTGGCGCTGCTGATCACTCAGCGCCGTATCCTCTCGGTGGCTTCGGATCGTTGGGTAAACGAAAGCGCCGGACTTTCGATCCGCACTCTCCCCAATGCAATCCCGTTGGCGCCGCACGACGTATGGCGCCAGGGCGTCGGCCAATCCTTCCTGAAGCGCACTGATTTGCAGCCCGCCGGTCTCTAGCTGGCGTTCGACTTTGTTGACTTCGACCTGTAGTGCTTTCGCGCTGTCGAACAGGTCGTCCTGCACGCTTTGATCTTCGATCCGGCGGTTCATCTGGTCGAAGTGTCGCACGAGCTCTACCCGCTTTCGAACCTTGGCCATGTGTTGGTTGATCTGCTCCGTGATGGGCGGAGGCACATAGATCGAGGCGCGCTTCTCATGGAATGCAAGCAAGCCGTCCAGGCCTTGGTTTCCCATTAGCGTGGCCGACAAACAGGCGGTCCAGATCGCCGGACTGCGCTCGAAGACAAGCGAACGTGCAGAAGGTGCAAGGTATCGCGAGCTCAGTCGGTGGCTTTCATCGACGATCATTGATGCAGACGAACGGACCGCCCGGTTGATCTCGTCCAATTCCGCAGTCTCCTCCTTACCTCGCCGCGACAGGTGACTGTGCTTGATCGGTTTGAAGTTCGCAGGCGCGTTCGTTGTCCAGTTCTTCAGAACGCTGGCAGGTATCAGAGCGAGCGAGCCAAGCCGTTGTTGATCGGCGCGCTCTCCCCAGGAAAAGACCGTCTGCCCATGGCTGACCGGTAGAACTGTTGCCAGGTGTTTCCCAATGTCGGTTTTCCCGGCACCAGTTGGCGCTTCGACAAAGGCAAAGCCGTGTTCATAGACCGTCCCTGCAGCCTCATAGATAAGATCCGCCTGGAAGGGTTGAGGCGGACGTCCGGTGCTGGTTTCGCCCGCGACACGCCAGGGGGTGAAGGTCGCGGCTTCGTGAACCGTTCTGGCCACTGCTTCTTCGGGTGAAACTATGCGGATGAGCGCTCGCAGGATTTCCAGCGCTGTCTCAGTCCAATCGCGCCCCATGTCCCAATACTGCTCAGCGGCCGCGCAACGCGCAGTCGCAAGTTCGGGCCAGGCATCGGCGTCGTCCATGAATTCCAGATTGCGGCGCAAACCGTTGATCGAGAAATTGGCACTTCCCGAAAGTGCCTTGTCCCCACCTACAAAAAGCTTCGCGTGAAGCATTGGTGGACGGCGCCCTAGTTTTTCTTCTGCCAGATCGGGATCGAAAATGCGGAACTTGATGATTCCGCGCTCGATTGCATCCATTGCAAGAACTGCCCGCAGATCGGCCAAATCAACAACCGAAAAGCCCCTTGCACCAAGGAAGTGTTGGCGCGCTTCTTCGGCTACTGACCGGCCGCTGCCACCCAATACCTGTCGTGTTTCGGAGTTGGAGCCAAAGACGATGCGGATGCTGCCTTCTGGGCGTTCGCCAAGGTTTTCAATTGTTTCGAGCAAAATGGTGAGTGACGACAGGAAGTCCTGATAACCTGTCACAATCAAACAACTTGGTTGCTGTAGAACGGACTTGACCAAGCCGCTGACCGAACGCGTTGCGTTATCGCCCCAGGCCTCGTGGCGAGATTGAGGAGGTCCCTCCTTCGTGCGCACGTCACGGTCAGTCTCGCTGGCCCGCGAGAAAAAGCGTGAAATCAGTCCTTGCCGCTCCCTGGTTCCCATGTGCTGTTGTCTTCCTATGCCCCCAGGGGCAACGTCAAACTGAATTCTTTTAAGCTATCAGTCTTGATTTGGAATTCCGAGCTCCGCCCAAAGCTCGCGCGGTGCTGGTGAAGCCAATTCCCATTGTACTTCAATTGGCTTCTCACCCTGCCATCCGGCGAACCTGGGTTGCCCGCAGTAGATGAATGGGTTGACCTTGCCGTTCACCTTGTTCCCGCGGCGGATGAACATGTGGACCTCGTGGCCTTCCTCACCGCTGATGACCCGGCCATGCTTGCTGTCCTGGCGCGTCTGGTTCTGGCTGAACCATTTCAGCCGTGACGGGCTGAGAAACGCGTTCTCGTAGGTCAGGTCCTGGGTCGACACATTTGCCAGAAGGATCATTATCTTCCGGTCGGGCAGCGCCCTCATACCGGTGCGCCAGACGTTTTGCTTGTACTCTTCGCCAAAGAACTCGGCGATGTCCGGCACGTAGTAGCGCTGCCAAAGCTCCAGAGCCTGTGGCTTGCCGACAAAGGTCGCGGACGCCTCGGCGGCCTCGCGGACGATTGGCGTTTCCGCCAAGCGCCATTCGACCAACTCGCGCACAAGCGGTTCCAGCTCTCCGGAAGCGTCAGGTCGCGCCAGCCGAAAGCCGTCGCTGCTTTGGGCCAGGTGCGGGTTGAAGGCCAGCTCTGACGCGCCATCGCTCGGTTGCCGCCCGGCTACAACGTCGCGCAAGCCGGTCAAGGCGGATCGGGACAAACCCCTGGGCCGTTCCAATTCACCCAAGAGACGACCGTGAGTTGCGAAAGGACGTTCGGGCAAGGCGTCGCCCATGTCCCGGACGAAGTCGAACCAGCCGCCATGGCCCGATGTGCGGGGATCGAAGCCGTTGCGGAAGACTTCGACAGCCGTGGGGCGGATGCCGGTCCGGTCCCGGAAGTCGACAAAGAAGGCTTCGAGCTCCGCCGCGCCTTCCTTCGGGCGGAGGAGATTGCGCAAGATGTCGATGACCTGCAGCTCATAGGTGATCTCGCAGCCCTTGGGCATCTGGAATTCACCGGCCTGGAGCGCGTCCAGTTTGGTCGAGATCGAGCGATCCCCTGCGCCGGCCCGCAGAAGGGTCGCGACTTTAGTCAGGAAGCTGCGGTGGTTGCCGATATAGTCGATCACCTGCAGCACCTTGCCTTCGACGCGGCGCAGGCCGCGGCCGAGTTGCTGCAGCCAGATAATCGCGCTTTCGGTCGGGCGTAGCATCAGGACGGTGCCGA
Organism: Dinoroseobacter sp. PD6; assembly: GCF_028807315.1. Taxonomy (NCBI): domain Bacteria; kingdom Pseudomonadati; phylum Pseudomonadota; class Alphaproteobacteria; order Rhodobacterales; family Roseobacteraceae; genus Dinoroseobacter; species Dinoroseobacter sp. PD6. The sequence goes on from NZ_JARAMN010000002.1 coordinate 63,711, forward strand.
TCTCGGGCACGTCCACGCCTTCGTTGAACATGTCGACCGCGAAGAGGATGTCGATCTCGCCGCGACCGAGCGCTGCCAGGGAACTTGCCCGCAGCGCGGAGCTTTGGCCCGAATGGACCGCGATTGCGTTCAACCCGGCGGTGCGAAAGTACTCGGCCATGTAGTCGGCGTGGCGCACGGAACAGCAAAAGCCGATCGCGGGGCCGCTTGCACGTTTGCGGTATTGGTCCAGCGCGTTAAGCGCTCGCGCCTCGGTGGCTAGAGCTGCGTCTAGTGCGGTCGGATCGAACTGGCCGGAGCGCCAGGGGATCTGTGCGTAATCCACGTCATCCGGCACACCGAAGTAGTGGAAGGGCGACAGGTGCCCAGCGTCGATCCCGCGAAACAGGTCGCATTCGTAGACGAGGTTTTCGCTGCAAAGGCCAAGCAAGTCGGCGCCATCCGTCCGGTCTGGCGTTGCGGTGAGGCCCAACAGGAAGCCGGGCGTGAAATGCTCGATCAGCTTCTGATAGGTGCGGGCGGCGGCATGGTGGAATTCATCGACCACGATGTAGTCGAAATGATCCCGGTCGAATTGGCGCAGGTGACCGATCCGGCCCAGCGTCTGGACCGAGGCGAAGAGGATTTCCGCGTCCGCTTCTTTCTCGGCACCCGTGTAGCGGCCGAGCTTGGCGTCTGGGCGGACCTTGCGAAAGGCCGCCATCGCTTGGGTCAGAATTTCGTCGCGATGGGCGACGAAAAGGATGCGGCCCGCCATCGCACGGATCGTGTCAAAGGCGGCCAGCCAGGTCTTGCCCAGCCCGGTGGCCAGCACGACAAGCCCGGCGCGGTGGCCCTTCGATCGGCTTTGTGCAAGCGCCGCCAGCGCCTCCTGCTGGATCGTGTGCGGCTCTGGCGGCGGGCCTTCTTCGGCGACGACGCGGGCGGTGAACTCGGGCATCGGCCGCGCCCTGCGGCGTTTCGCGTAGGCATCGACCCATGCGGCCGTCAAAGGTTTAACCTCAGGTCGCGCCAGCAGGTCCTTGAAGGCCGCTCCGACGCTGTCTGCTGCATCCTCGGAATGCAGGTTCCATTCCACGCCATCGGTCAGCGCCGATTGAGACAGGTTCGAGCTGCCGACAATCGCCGCCCCGCGCGCATCGGCGGCACGGAACAGCCAGGCCTTCGGGTGAAAGCTGAGGCCTCCCGTTTCGAACACGAAGAGCTCGGCGCCTTCCAGGTCCAGCAGGCGCGCCAACGCCGTCGGGTCGGTCGTGTCGAGATAGTCGCCCACCACGATTCTGAGCCGTCCACCACGCGCTAGCAGCTCCCGGAACCAGGGCTCAAGCAAGGCCACGCCGCTGTCCATTGCGAAAGCAATCGCAAGGTCGACTGATTGCGCCGTGTCCAGCCGTTCGGCGAGCAACGGCAGGAGCGGATCGCGACCGCCGGTTGTCAGGCGAGCGCCACTGGCTTCCCGCAGGTGGAAATGATCGTGATCGGATGAGGCGATGAAACCGGCTGTGCCTCGGCCAAGTGCCGCACCCACCTCGGTCAACATGGCCATCTGTTCCGGTCCGGTCAGGTCATCCCACGCCGGCACATGCCGAGGGGCGGGGATCAATCCGGCCTTACGGTGCATGCAGATCGGGCAGGTGAGGCGCGGGTCAGTCACACTCGTCCAGATTGACCTTCTCTACTGAGACCATTGGTAAGGATCGCCGCTGGCATGTCCAGGTGCTGGGGCGATGCGGCGCCGGCTTGATTTGATATTTCCGGCCTCAATCCCCTTCGGAAAAGTGGGACACAAATCCGAAAAAATCCAATAAACATGGTGAAAGGAAAAGTCCCACCGGATCGTAACTTATTATAATAAAAACAATATTTTATGCCGCTCCCGGGCACCATTAAATTCAGAGACTTAGACACTCAAACGTTAGGTGCGCTCAAGTGCACGTGTAATTCGTGTGTAATCAGGCCGAACTTTTAGGCTTAAGCCTGCGGATGTTGTCTTCGTCGGTGCCACTGACCCGCTCTTCTAGCCGATCCATCGCCGCTTCGATGCGCGAGCCGTTTTGATGCGCGTAGCGCGCAACCATGGACAAAGTCTTGTGACCGGAAATTCGCTGGACTGTGGTCAAGTCGAGCTAACCTCCATGCCTATAAAATAGCGCCGGCCATGCTTATCGTTAACCCCACACGTGCGAAAAAGTTGGGCGCGACCGGATGGAGGCGGCGATGGGCGAGATTTACGGGTTGTACTCCACCCGCGAAGGGCTTGTTCGCTACGTCGGCCAGACCGAGTACTCAGCCCGTAAACGCCTCGATCTCATCATCACTAAGGCGTTGGACCGCGAACCCTGTGCGCTGTACGACTGGGTTCGAGATGCTTGGCGCACCGAGCATGAGGTCCGTGCATACGTCTTGCAGGATGAGGTGATCCCAGCGGACCTCGAGATGTTCGAGGCGTACTGGATCGAGCAGTTCAGTGAGCTTCTTAACGTCAAACCACCCGCCGATCCCGCACGGTCAACCACAGACATTGGCCAGCGCATCTACGAAACGATCCATGCGCAACTCAGAGGCCAAGCCGCGGCAAGTTACTGAGCATTGGCTGGGGGTTTGCGTGAAGTACGGAGTTCCAAGCGGTGCCGTGTTCTCCGCGCTGTTGCTGCGTTCAATTCCGGTCGCATCAACCACTCGCCACCGGCATCAAAGTGTTTAGGCGGGCGCTCGAAAAGACGATTAATTTTCAGACACTTACAAGCTCAGCACTAAACTGGCGCAGTCGTGAGGTTCAGAGAATTTCGGGCCGGAGAGAACGATTTCGGGCGTTTCCGCGTGAGGGCGGTGTTCAGCCCAAACGCTACAACCCTCTAAAACAAAAAGAAAATCCGGGTGCACCAACCGGCGGAGAAACGTTTCGCTAGGGCAAGTGGCGGAGACGATGGGATTCGAACCCACGAGACGGTTTCCCGCCTACTCCCTTAGCAGGGGAGCGCCTTCGACCACTCGGCCACGTCTCCGCCGACGGGTATAGCGGGGGATGCGACGGGGGCACAAGGCACAAATGCAGGTATTTTCCCACGGTCCTCGCGCTCGGCGTTGGGGGTGCCCTGACGACCAAAAGGGCAGGGGCGTGGGCTGTCGGCGCGGCGTGCCTGTCTTTGCCGCGCGCTGCCGGGCCGTGCACAAGTCCTGAAATCCGCACAGGGCGGGTCCATTCCAGGGCCGATGGTGCTTGCGCTTGCAAACGTATGCATTAATCTTGCCGCAGTCGCGCCCGCAGAGGCGCTCAAACGGGAGGACCACACCGATGAATGCCATGAAGTTCTGGATCGCGGGCGCCGTTTCGGCCGCCGCCCTCGCCATGCCCGCCGCCGCGCAGGAGCGGCTGGCCTTCGGCGCCACCAATGCGCAATCCTCGCATTATGCCTATTTCGCCGCGCTGGCGAAGATCGTGAACAACGCCTATCCGGACAAGTACCAGGCCAGCGTCGTCGAGACCGGGGCGACGGTCGACAACCTCAAGCGGATGGACCGGGGCCAGCTCGATATCGGCCTGATCACCACCTCGGCGCTCTATCATGCGAATGAGGGGATCAAGACCTTCGCCGACGGCGCCATCGAGTCGCGCCTGCTCTGGGCCTACAGCCTCGCGCCGCAGAACGTCATCGTGCGCCGCGATGCAGGCATCGACAGTATCGCGGATCTCAAGGGCGTCCGTTTCGGCCCCGGCCAGCGTGGCAGCTCCACCGAAGCCACCTCGCAGGAAGTGCTGGCACTCTTCGGGGTGGAGCCGGACTGGGTCCGCGGCTCCAATGGCGAGCTGGCCGCCGCGATCAAGGACAACCGCGCCGTCGGCTTCATCAAGTCCGCCGTGGGCACCAAGTTCGACGCCCTGACCACCGACATCGCCACCTTCACCCCGGTGCAGGTCCTGCCGGTTCCCGAGGACAAGATCGCCATGATCCGCGAGGAACTGCCCGAGCTGTCCATCGTCGACATGCCCGGCGGCGAGATGGAAAACACCGGCGCCTACCAGACCTGGGGCTTCATGATCGGCGTGTCCGCCCGGCCCGACATGGACGAGCAGACCGCCTATGACCTGGTCAAGGCCGTGATGGAGGACGACACCGAGCAGGCCACCGCCTTCCCGCCGGTCGCCGGGATCGACCTGGCCGAGCAGACCCTCGCTTATGCCACCTCGCCCCTGCACCCCGGTGCCATCCGGTACTTCGAAGAAGCCGGCTACGAGGTGCCCGACCGCCTGCGCCCCGGCAGCTGATCTGCGGACCATCAGAAAACCGCGGCGGGCTGACCGGCCCGCCGCGACCGCTTTGGGAGGAGCGTCATGACCAGCCAGGATATCGACCCCGCACAAGTGGGCAGTGCCGAGGGCGTGCCCACCACCCTGAGGGAACGCGCCGCCGCGGGTCTGTCCCTGCTCATCGGGATTTTCGTCTTCTACACCTCCTTTTTCGGCGCGTTCGAGACACTGATCCAGCGCGCGGGCTTCGTGGCGATGATCGTCACCATGGCGGTGCTGCTCTATCCCACCGCGGGCAAGACGCGGCTGCGGCCCCTAGGCATCGTGCTCGATCTGGCGATGGTGGGCTGGGTCGCGGTCTCCGCGGTCTATGTGATCGCGAATTTCGAGCGGATCATGGTCGAGCTGCCCTTCGCCGAGCCGATCGATGCCTGGCTCGGCTTCGGCACCCTGCTGGTGATCCTGGAGCTTGCCCGCCGCACCGCGAGCGTGGTGTTTCCGATCATCGTGGGCGGCATGGTGGCCTATGCGTTTTTCGGCGATGCGATCCCCGGCTCCTTCGGGCATCGCGGCTTCGGCATCTACTATATCACCGAGGTGATGTTCCTGTCCGACCGGGGCCTGTGGGGGATGCTGGTCTCCATCGCCTCGACGACGCTCGCGGCCTTTATCCTGTTCGGCGCGCTCTTGCTGCACACCGGGGCCGGGCAGACCTTCTTCGACCTCTCGGCCCGCGCGGGCGGGGCGAGCCCCGGCGGGGCGGCCAAGATCGCCACCATCGCCAGCGGGCTTTTCGGGTCGATCTCCGGCTCGTCGGTGGCCAATATCGCCACCACCGGCAACTTCACCATCCCGCTGATGAAGCGCCTGCGCTACCCCGCGCCCTTTGCCGGCGGGGTGGAGGCCGTGGCCTCCACCGGCGGGCAACTGGCCCCGCCGATCATGGGCACCGCCGCCTTCGTGATGGCCGAGCTTGTCGGCGTGAACTACTGGACCATCGTGGCCGTCGCCTTCCTGCCGGCGCTGCTGTTCTATATCGGCGTCTTTACCACCGTGCACCTGGTGGCCAAGCGTACCGGGCTGGGGCAGGTGGATGCCGCCGACCTGCCGGACTGGCGCGCGGCGCTGGACTGGCGGCGTCTGGCGCCCATCCTCGCCGGGATTGCCGGGCTGGCCTGGGGCATCTGGAACGGCAATTCGATCCAACTGACCGCGTGCTACGGCATGATCGGGATCATGGTCGCCTACACCGTGGCCACCCTGACCGGCGGCGGCACCTGGGCCGAGGTCATCGCCACCCTGATCCGCGCCTTCCGCGATGGCGGCAAGGGCGTGGTGATCGTCGGTATCCTGCTGGTGGCGGCACAGGTCTTCGTGGCCATGGTCAACCTCACCGGTGTCGGCGTCGCCATCACGTCCCAGATCCTCGCCTTCGCCGGGGACAGCATCTGGCTGATCGCGGTGATCATGGCGGGTGTGTGCCTGATCGCGGGGATGGGCCTGCCGACCTCGGCGGCCTACGTGCTGGTGGCGGCGGTCTTCGCGCCGGTGCTGATCCAGCAGGGGCTCGACCCGGTCATGGTGCATCTCTTCGTGCTCTACTATGCCGCGCTCAGCGTCATCACGCCCCCGGTCTGCGTGGCGGTCTTCGTGGCCAGTACCATCGCGCAAGCCCCGTGGCTTGCGGTGGCCCGCGACACCCTGCGACTGGGCGGGACGGCCTATGCCCTGCCGATGTTGTTCATCGCCTATCCCGGCCTGCTGCTGGCGGGTGGCCCGGCCGAGATCGCGCTGGCCATCGTCTCGGGCACGGTCTTCGTGATGGCGGTGGCAGCGCTCTTTGCCGCGCAACCGGTGTCGCGCCTCGGGCTGGTCTCGCCGCTCTTCTGGATCGCGGTGGCGGGGCTCGCCCTGCTCCATGGCTGCCTGCCCTCGCTGGCCGCGCTGGGCCTGCTGATCCTCGGCTTCCGGCTGCCGGAGGCGCCGCGCCGCGCGGCCGCCTAGCGCAGCGCCGGGTCTGCCTCGGGCAGGGGCCGCGCGGCCAGCAGATCGGCGAGCAGAGGGTTCGGAAACCGCCGGGGCCGCGTGACCGCGAAGAACGTCTCGCGCAGGGCGGGCAGGGGGGCCAGCTCCACCAGCTCGCCACTTTGCAACTCGTCGCGCACCACGATCGGCGGCAGCACCGCAAGGCCCAGATCCTCCCGCGCGAGCAGGCGCAGGAGCGCCATGTCGTCCACCTCCGCCGCGATGCGGATCGGGAAGTCATAGCCCGCGGTCAGCGCGTCGAACCCCGCCCGGATCAGGCTCGACTGCAGGGGCAGGATCACCGGATGGGCCCGCAGATGCGCCTCGACCGAGGCTTCCCCCGCCCGCGCCCGGGCCGGAGTGCCGATCAGGCTGACCTGCTGCGCGCCCAGCTCCTGCGCGCGGTAGGGCGTGCCCGCATCCTGCAACGGCGGCTGGTTGGTCAGCAGAACGTCGTGGTTCAGCGCATCGAGCCCGCGCAGCAGCTCCTCCACCGTGCCGGACCGCAGCACCACCTCCACATCCTCGCGCCCCAAGAGGGGGCGTAGAAACGCGATCTGGAAGTTCCGCGACAGGGTCGATTGCGCCCCCACGCGCAGCACCTGCCGCCGCGCGCCGGTCTCCCGCAGGGTCGCCACCAGGTCGTCGCCCGCCGCGAAGATCGTGTCCGCGTGATCCAGCGCGATCTGCCCCGCCTCCGTCAGCAGCAGCGCGCGGCCCCGCCGCTCGAACAGGGCAAAGCCCAGCCGATCCTCCAGCTTGCGGATCTGCACCGACAGCGCCGATTGCGACAGGTTCAGCCGCGCGGCCGTGCGCGTGAGGTTCCCGTCATGGGCCACGGCCCAGAAATACCGCAGGTGGTTGTAGTTCAGATCTGCCATTCGTTCACTTTAGTAGAACGAAATCATACGAACAATGAATTTTATTTCCGCATCTCCCCCGCCTATTTCAACCCAAAGTCCTTCAGCGAGGTGTAATCCAATGGTCCTGTCCCTGATCCCCTTCCTCATCCCGATATTGCTGGCCGCCGCCGGTGCCGTGGCCTTCCTGCGCCCCGAACAGGCCCTGCGCGCGGCCCCCGTGGCCGGGCTCGCCGCCTTTGCATTGGCCGCGCTGGCCGCGCTCGGCTTTGCCGTCGCAGGCGCGCCGGCGGGGGGCGCGCGGCTCGATCTCGTCAGCGCGGTGATGCTGCCGCTGGTGGCCGGGATCGGCTGGGTCGTGCTGCGGTTTTCGGCCACCGCCCTGCGGGACGAGGCCGAAGGGCCCGCCTTTCTCGGCTGGATCGGGCTGGCCCTGGCGGCCGTCCTGACCCTCGTGCTCGCCCCGACGCTCTGGATGCTCTGGGGCGCCTGGGTGGCGCTGTCGCTCTGTGTCTACAAGCTCTTCCTGACCTATCCCGGTCGGCCGATGGCGCGGGCCGCGGCGCGGAAATACCTGCTCAGCGCGGGCCTCGTGACCGTGCTACTCGGCTTGGCCAGCTTCGGGCTGGGCACCGGCTACGGCACCACGTCCATCGTCGCGATCCAGGCCGCGGCCGAGACGGGCATCGCCCCAGCGGGCCTGGGTTGGAGCGCGGTCGCACTGATCCTCGCCGCCGTGGTCGCCAGCGCGCTCTTCCCGCTCAGCGGCTGGCTGACCGAAGCGATGGAGGCGCCCACACCCTTCTCCGCCCTGCTGCATGCGGGCATCGTGAACGCAGGGGGCGTGCTCTGCCTGATCTTCGCCGATGTGCTGCTGCTGGTGCCCGGCGCATTGGCGCTCCTGGCGATGATCGGCGGGGCCTCTGCCCTGATCGGGGCGCTGGTGATGCTGACGCAACCGGCGATCAAGACCGGGCTGGCCTGGTCGACGGTCTCGCAGATGGGCTTTTTGATGCTGCAGATCGGCCTTGCGCTCTTCCCGCTGGCGCTGTTGCACATCCTGGCCCACGCGCTCTACAAGGCCCACGCGCTGCTGAGTGCGGGCACGGCGGTCGAAACCGTGACCACTGCGCGCTCCGCCGGTCCCGTGGCCGTGCCCGAGGTCAAGGCCGTCGCCCTGGCCTTCAGCCTGGCGCTCGGGATCTACGTGTTCGGTGTCTTCGCCCTCGGCGCGGCCGACAAGGCGCCCCAGGCGCTGGCCCTCGGTGCGATGCTGATCCTGGGGATCGCCTACCTGATCGCCCAGGGCCTGGCCGGGGCCGCACCCTGGGCGCTGACCGGGCGGCTCGCCGCGGCTTCGGCCCTGGCCACGGTCGCCTATCTCGCCTTCCAGGCGGGGGCGGAAACGCTGGCCGTCGGGCACCTGCCCCTGCCGCCGGTGCCCGGCGCATTGGACTGGGCGGTGATCGTGCTGGCGGTGACGAGCTTCAGCCTCGTGGCCGCGGCGCAGACCCTGCTGCCGAACTGGTCCCATCACCCCAAGGCGCGCGCCCTCCGCGTGCACCTGAACCAGGGCCTCTACGTCAACGCATTGCTGGATCGGGCGCTCGCGCCCAAGCCCGCCTGATCCCTGAAATTCTGCCAAAGGTTGAGACCATGACCCATACAGCAACCCTGATTTCCGTCGACACCCTGACCGCCGCCCAGGCGGGCGCGGTCCAGGCGATCCCCCCGGCCTTCCCGCTTTCGGCCACCGTGGCGGTCAACCCGTTCCTCGGGCAGGCGGGCCACTCCCTGCCGGACACCGCAGCACTCTTGGGCAAGACCGCCGGCTGCGCCACCACCGCCCCGCGGAGCTGGTTCGCCGCCGAGATCGCGGCGGGCCGGATCACCAAACCGGGCGTGGCCGAAGCGCTCGCCGCCGCGGGGCTCGACTGGCCCGTGGACAAGGTGATCTCGGCGGCCAGCCGCCAGCGCCCGGCGCCGCAGGCCCTGCCCACGGTCGCCGATCTCGCCGGTGCCTCCGAGGCCCCCGGCTGGCCAGCCCAGGCAGAGGCACGGATCGCGGCCTGGGTGGCCGGGCATTTCGACCAGGGCCAGGCGCTCTGGGCCGCCGGTGCGCCCTCCGGCACCTATGCCGACTGGCTGGCCTTCGCCACCACCGACATGACCCCCGATCTCGCCGGGCTTCCGGGCTTCCGGGCCTGGCTCAAGGCCCTGCCGTCCGACCCGACCGAGGCGCTTTTGGCCGCGGTCAACACGCTGGGGCTGACCGAGGCGGCGCTGCCGCTCTACTTCCACCGGCTCGCCATGTCGCTGGGCGGCTGGGCGCAGGCCGCGCGCTACCGGCTCTGGCAGGCCGAGCTGGCGGGCCAGACCGACACCACGCTGGCCGAGCTGATCGTGATCCGCGCGGTCTGGGATGCCGGCACGCTGGCCACAAGGCCCGCCCTGGCCGCGCAGTGGGACACCGCGCGCGCCGCCTTCGCCGCCCCGGTCACGCCCAGCGAGGATGACCTGATCGACGCCGTCCTGCAGGACGCGGCGGAGCGGAGCACCCAGGCCGATCTCGCCCAGGCCTTCGCCCCCGTGGCCAAGGCCGAGGCCCGGCCCGCGCTGCAGGCGGCCTTCTGCATCGACGTGCGCTCCGAGGTGATCCGCCGGGCGCTGGAGACCTGCGATCCGGGCATCGAAACCCTCGGCTTTGCGGGCTTCTTTGGCCTCACTGCCGCCCACACCCCCACCGGGTCCTGCAATTCCGAGGCGCGGCTGCCGGTCCTTCTGACCGCCGGGGTGACGAGCAAGGCGAGCGGCGACCACGACGCCGCCCGGATCACCACCCGCGTCACCCGCGCCTGGGGCCGGTTCCGGCAGGCGGCGGTGTCCTCCTTTGCCTTCGTGGAGGCGGCGGGCCCGTTCTATGCGGGCAAGCTGGTGCGCGATACGCTGGGCCTGGGCAAGGCCGACGCGATCCCGGGCAAGCCGGTTTTCGACCCGCCCCTGCCGGAGGAGGCGCAGATCGACGCGGCGGCCACGATCCTGAACGCCATGTCGCTGAAATCCAACTTCGCGCCGCTGGTGGTGATCGCGGGCCATGGCAGCCATGTGAACAACAACGCCCATGCCAGCGCGCTGCAATGCGGGGCCTGTGGCGGCTATGGCGGCGACGTCAACGCCCGGCTTCTGGCCGACCTGCTGAACCAGCCCCATGTGCGGGCCGGTCTGGCGGCCAGGGGCATCGCGGTGCCCGAGGACACGATTTTCGTCGCGGCCCTGCACGACACCGCGCAGGACGCGATCACGCTCTATGCCGATGACCTGTCCGAGGCCCACCGGGCCGCGGCCACCGCGTCGCTGGCGCAGGCCCGGCAGTGGTGCGCCGAAGCCGGGCGGCTCGCCCGGTCCGAGCGGCAGCCGAGCCTGCCGGGCGCGACCGAACGCGACGGCATCGCCGCCCGCGCCCAGAGCTGGGCCGAAACCCGGCCCGAATGGGGGCTGGCGGGCTGCAAGGCCTTCGTCGTCGCCCCGCGCACCCAGACCGCGCCCGCGCAGCTTGACGGGCGGGTCTTCCTGCACAGCTACGACTGGGCGCAGGACGAGGGCTTCGGGGTGCTGGAGCTGATCCTGACCGCGCCTGTGGTGGTCGCGAGCTGGATCAGCCTCCAGTATTACGGCTCCGTGGTGGCGCCCGAGGTGTTCGGCGGCGGCTCCAAGCAGGTCCATAACGTGACCGGCGGGATGGGCGTGCTCGACGGCGGCACCGGGGCGCTGCGGATCGGGTTGCCGATCCAGTCGGTTCATGACGGCGGCAGCTTCGTGCATGACCCGCTGCGCCTGACGATCGTGGTCAATGCCCCGCAGGAGGCGATCACCGACATCCTCGCGCGCCATGACGGGGTGCGGGCGCTGTTCGACAATGGCTGGCTGAAGCTTCTGCGGCTCGAAGCGGATGGTACCATCTCCGAGCGCTACACCGGCGACCTGACATGGGAGGCCTTCGCGCCGGGCGCCGAGGCCGCCCAGGCCGCCTGACCGATCGGGGGCCGCCGCGCGCGGTCCCCGTCACCCGATGATCTCGAACCTGTTCACATCGACCAGCCCGCGGTCGGTGATCTTGAGCGCGGGAATGACCGGCAGGGCGAGGAAGGCCAGCTGCAGGAACGGCTCCTCCAGCGTGACGCCAAGCGCCCGGGCCGCCGCCCGCAGCGCCTCCAGCCGGTCGCGCACGTCCTCGAACGGCTCCAGGCTCATCAGCCCGGCCACGGGCAGGGCCAGCTCCGCGCGCACCGCGCCGCCCTCGGCGACCACGAAGCCGCCCTCGATCTCTGACAATCGGTTCGCCGCCAGGGCCAGGTCGGCGTAATCCACGCCGACACAGGCAATGTTGTGGTGGTCGTGACAGACCGTCGAGGCAATCGCGCCGCGTTCCAGCCCGAAGCCCTGCACGAACCCCGTGGCGATGTTGCCGTTGATCCCGTGCCGCTCGATCACCGCGATCCGCACCAGGTCGCGGGCGACATCCGGGCGCTTGTCGCCGTCGACGATGGGGATATCCGCGTGCAGATGCTCGGTCAGGATCTTGCCTTCGAGGATGCCGATCACGTCCGTGTCTTCGCGGTTCCCGGCGCAGCGGAATGCCTCCGGCCCGACGCGCGGCGCCTGAACCGAATTCCGGCCCACGGGCGGGATCGTGTCGCGCGCCGCGAAAGCCGACTCGTTCACCCGAACCCCGCCGCAGAACACCGCCTCGGCGCGGCACTCCTCCAGCGACCGCAGCGCCACGATATCCGCGCGCAGCCCCGGCGCGATCAGCCCGCGATCCTTCAGCCCGAAGGCTTCGGCCGCCGAGAGCGACGCCGCCCGGTACACCGCCAGCGGCGGCGCGCCCCGGGCGATCAGCGTGCGGATCATGTAATCCAGATGCCCGTGCTCCGCGATATCCAGCGGGTTCCGGTCGTCCGTGCAAAGGCACATATAGGGGGCCGTCCGCTCGGTCAGCAGCGGCGCGAGCGCCTCCAGATCCTTGCTGACGGAGCCTTCGCGGATCAGCACGCGCATCCCCTTTTGCAGCTTCTCGCGCGCCTCGGCGGCGCTCGTCGCCTCATGCTCGGTGCGGATGCCCGCGGCGACATAGGCGTTCAGGTCCCGGCCCGACAGCAGCGGGCAATGCCCGTCGATATGCCCGCCTGCAAAGGCGCGCAGCTTCGCCATCGCGCCGGGGTCGCGGTGGATCACGCCGGGATAGTTCATGAACTCCGCCAGCCCGATGCCCGACGGGTGGCCGCGCAAGCCCTCCAAAGCGGTGGCGTCGATCCGCGCGCCCGCGGTCTCCATCTCCGTCGACGGCACGCAGGACGACAGCTGCACCTTGATATCCATCACCGTGCGCGTGCTCGCCTCCTGGAAATACCGGATGCCGTCGGGGCCGATCACGTTGGCGATCTCATGTGGGTCGCAGATCGCCGTGGTCACCCCGCGGGGGGCCACGCAGCGGTCGAACTCGAACGGCGTGACCAGCGAGCTCTCGATATGCAGATGGGTGTCGATGAACCCGGGCACGAGGATCGTCCCCAACAGGTCCACCACCTCCGCCCCGTCGTAATCCTCCCCGGTCCCGACGATGATCCCGTCGCAAATCGCCACGTCCCCGTCGATCATATCGCCGGTGACCAGGTCCAGCACCCGCGCCCCGCGCAACACCAGGTCCGCGTGCGCATCCCCGCGCCCCTGGGCAATCCGTGTCTCCAAATCCGCCATCTGCGCCTCCTTGCCTGGGCTCAGCAGACACCGGTGCGGGGCAGGGTGCAAGTCACAGCAGGCTGTCGGGCAGCTTCTGCTCGGCGGCGGTGTTGGCGCGCCGGAACACCAGCGTCACCAGCGTCGCCACGATCACGATGAACAGCGAATAGAGCACGGGCACCGCCATGATCGACTGCGCCTCCGCCCCGTCGAAGGTGAACACGATGATCGCGATGGCAAGCGGCCCGTTCTGGATGCCCGTCTCGAGCCCCACGGTGCGCGCATTGCGCGGATGCAGCCGGAGCGCGCGCGCAAAGCCGTAGCCGATGGCGATCCCGAACACCCCCAGCCCGATCGCCGCGATATAGGTGGCGGAGGTCGTCTCCATCAGGAACTGCCAGTTGCGCGGGATCCAGCTGACCACCAGGAACACGATGAAGAACAGCGCCAGCGCCGAGCCCATGAACTCGGTCACTGCCCCCACATTGGCGTTCAGCTTGCGCAGCACCATGCCGATCGCCACCGGCACCAGCAGCAGCACGAGCGTGGCGATGATGTTCTCCCGCGGGATGTCGAGGTTCAGCGCCGAGGCATAAAGCACCAGCACGATGGGGATCATGATCACCCCCATCACCGTGGAGGTCACCGTCATCAGCACCGACAGCGCCAGGTTCCCCTTGGAAAAATACGTGAAGATGTTCGACGTGGTCCCGCCCGGCATGCAGGCCATGATCAGGATGCCCACGGCAATCGCCTCCGGGACGGTCAGGAACGTGGCCAGCAAAAAGCCGATGAACGGCATGAACCCGTATTGCGAGATTACCCCGATGGCGAGCCCGTAGGGCCGCCGCAGGGCAAGGTAGAAATCGCGCGGGGTCAGGGACGCACCCATCCCCAGCATGATCACGAAGATCATCAGCGCCAGGATCGTCTGTTCGAGGGCTCCGACCATGGCTCAGGCCCCTCCCGTGCGGGCAAGTTCCTCGGCGCGCAGGTCCTTTCGCAGGATCTTGCCCACGTTGGACTTCGGCAGCTCGTCGCGGAATTCGACCCGTTTCGGCACCTTGTAGGCTGTCAGGTGCTCCTTGCAATGGGCGCGGATATCCGCCTCGCTCAGCCCGCTATCACCCTTGACCACGAACGCCTTGACCGCTTCGCCAGTGGCCCCGTCCGGCACCCCGATCACCGCCGCCTCGATGATGCCGGGATGGGAGGCAAGGCAATCCTCCACCTCGTTGGGATAGACGTTGAAGCCCGAGACCACGACCATGTCCTTCTTGCGATCGACGATGTGGAAATAGCCATCCGCATCCATCACCCCGATATCGCCCGTGAGGAACCAGCCGTTCTGCAGGACATTTGCGGTCTCCTCGGGCTTGTTCCAGTAGCCCTTCATCACCTGCGGCCCCTTGGCCGCGATCTCCCCGCGATCGCCGATGGCGACCTGCTTGCCGTCGTCATCCAGACATGCCAGCCGGGTCGCGGGCAGGGGAATGCCGATGGATCCGCTCCGGGTCTTGCCCAAAGGCTCCAGGCTCAGGATCGGCGAGGTTTCGGTCAACCCGTAACCCTGCAGCACATCCGTCCCGGTGATCTCGCGCCAGCGCTCCGCGACCGAGGATTGCAGCGCCATGCCGCCCGCGGCCGCGAATTTCAGGTGCCTCGGCGGGGTGTCGGTGAACCAGATCTCGTTGGTCAGCCCGTTGAACAACGTGTTCACCCCGCTCATCCAGGTGATCCTGTAGTTCTCGAAGGCGCGCTTGAGGTTCGCCAGCGGCCGTGGCGACGGGATCAGGATATTGCGCGCGCCCATCCAGTAGAACCCCAGCATGTTGAGGGAAAACGCGAAGATATGATAAAGCGGCAGCGCCGTCAGAACGACCTCGCGGCCCCGCTCCAGCCCCTCGATCAGCTCCATGGTCTGTTCCATGTTCACGATCAGGTTGGCATGGGTTAGCATCGCGCCCTTGGCCACGCCCGTGGTCCCGCCCGTATACTGCAGAACCGCGACATCGTCCGGGGCGACGGCCTGGTGATAGCCCTCCACCTCGATCCGCTCGTCCGCCTGGTGACGGCGCCCAGCCTCCAGCGCGTCGGGCAGCCGGATATGGGGCACCTCGATCTCCGCGACCGAGCGGTCCCAGTATTTCTGGACCAGCCCGACGATGCCCCGGGGCAGGGCGGGCAGGAATTCCGCGATCCGTGTGACCACGATGTTCGGGATTGGGTGGCCGCGCGTCGCCTCGGGGATCTTGTCGGCGAACATGTCCACGATGACCAGCGCATGGGGTTCGGCATCGAGGAACTGCTTGCCCATCTCCTCGGCGGTATAGAGCGGGTTGACATTGACCAGCACGCAGCCCGCCTTGAACACCCCGAAGGCCGCGACGGGAAAGCTCAGGCAGTTGGGCATCTGCAACGCCACCCGGTCGCCGGGGTTCAGGCCCGCGACCTCGCGCAGGTACACCGCGAAAGCATCCGACATCTCGTCCACCTGAGCAAAGCTCAGGGTGCCGTTCATCCCGTTGGGCAGGCAGGTGGTGAAGGCCGGCGCGGTGCCATAGGTCGCGGCCACCGCCCCGATCATGTCGCCCAGGGTGCGATAGGCGGGCGTGTCTATATCGGGCCGGACGTCCGGGCCATAGAAGGCCGTCCAGGGCCGCGTTGGATCTTCCATCAATTCGCTCCCGCTGGGCTGGAGGTAAGGTAGTCCGCCCCCCGGTCGCGGTCGACCGGGATGCGGTGGGGCTGGGCAGGGGGGCTCCGGGTCAGGAGACGGCCTTCTCGGGGGCCAGCAGGGCCGCCCGCACATTGTCGACGGTCAGCGCGCTGACCCGCCTGTCGGCTTCCACGGTCACACCCGCCACATGGGGTGTCAGGATCAGGTTGGGCACGCCTCGGAACCGCGCGGCGTCCTGCGTGCCCAGGGGCTCCTGCTCGAAAACATCCAGGGCCGCGCCGCCCAGATGCCCCCGGCGCAAGGCGTCGCACACGGCCCGGGTGCTCACGATCCCGCCATGCGCGGTGTTGATCAGGATCGCCCCGGGTTTCATCGCCGTCAGGGCGGTGGCGTCGATCCTGCCGCGGGTCTCCGGCGACAGCGGCAGGTGCAGGCTCAGCACATCCGCCCGCGCCAGCAGCTCCGCATCCGAGACCCGCGTCACCTCGGTCCAGACCGGATGCCCGGGACCCAGATGCGGATCATGGCCGAGGATGGTCATGCTGAGCGGCTTGGCCAGGCGCGCCACCGCCTGGGCCACGGCGCCGCAGCCATAAAGGCCCAGCTTGCGCCCGGCGATCTCGCCGCCCTCGCTGAGCGGGCCGCGGGGCCAGGCGCCCCCTTGCATCTCGGGCGTGGACATGAATGCGCGGCGGGTCAGCATCAGCGCAGCGGTGATCACGTATTCCGCCACCGACCGGGTATTGGCCCCCGTGGCCGGATGCACCGATATGCCCCGCGCGGCGCAGGCCGCCATGTCGATATTGTCCAGCCCCGTCCCCAGCAGCCCGATCACCCGCAGCCGCGATGCCGCGTCTAGGAAGGGCCGGTCCACCTGCGTGCGGTTACGCACGATCACCCCGTCCGCTCGCGCCACGGCGACGAGGCAGGCCGCGCGATCCTCCACCAGTTCCGGCGCATAGATCACGTCGACCTCCGGCCCGAACCGCGACAGGGCGCGCGTGTCGATGGTTTCCGTGATCACCACCTGGTGCGGCATCCTGGATGTCTCCTCCCGAAGGGAGGCGCGGCGCAGCGCCCCGCGGGGTGCCACGCCGTTCCTCCTCCCGCCCCGAGAAAAGCATCTTTGCCGCCAAGGCGCTAGCCCTAACTGCGCGGAGTCGTCGCAGCGTCAACCAAGCGCCCGGTCGAGATCGGCCCAAAGGTCGCCCGCATCCTCGATCCCCACCGACAGCCGGATCAGGGTTTCGGGAATGCCGCTGTCGGGCTCGATGGTGGCGCGGTGCTCCACCAGGCTCTCGACCCCGCCCAGCGATGTGGCCCGCTGGAACAGTTCCAGCCGCCCGACCACCTCCAGCGCGGTCTGCCGGTCGCCACGGACGAGAAAGGACATCAGCCCGCCGAACCCGCCGGTCATCTGCGCCACCGCGATATCGTGGCCCGCATGGCCCGGCAGGCCCGGGTAGAACACATCCGCCACCCGCGCATCGGTGCTGAGCCGTTGCGCCAGCTCCAGCGCGGTGGCGCTCATCCGCGCCATGCGCAGCGGCAGGGTCCGCATCCCCCGCAGCAACAGCCATGCCTCGAACGGGCCCAGCACCGCGCCTGCGTCATGCCGGTCCGTGGCGATCCGCGCCCAGGTCTCGTGGCCGGCATCCGCGGTGACCAGCGCACCGGCCAGCACATCCGAATGCCCGTTCAGCCCCTTGGTGGCCGAATGCATCACCAGGTCCGCGCCCAGGCCCAGGGGCCGCGTCAGCACCGGTGTCGCCGCGGTGCTGTCCACCACCAGCAGCGCGCCCACCTCATGGGCCGCCGCCGCGGCGGCGCGGATATCGACCGTTTTCAGCCAGGGGTTCGACGGCGTCTCGACAAAGACCAGCGCCGTGGGCTCCGCGCAGGCCGACCCCAGCGCGTGGGCGTCGGCCGCGTCCACCTCCACCAGGGTCACACCGCGCCGGGCGCAGAAATCGCGCACCCATTTCGTCGTGCCCCAGTAGATGCCCGATTGCAGCACCACGCGCGCCCCGGCGGGCAGGGTGCGGAACACCGCCGCCGTCGCCGCCATGCCCGACGGGAAGGCCAGCGCCCCCGCGCCCCCCTCCAACGCCGCAAGCAGGGTCTCGACCGCGCGCAGCGCCTCGCTGTCATCGCGGCTGTAGATGTTGGCGGGGTTCAGGAGCGCGTAATCCGGCCCGCGCCGAAACGTGGTGGCCGGCTGGATCGGCGGCACGACGCCGCCCGAAGCGGTGTCCACGGCCCCGCCGCCATGGGCGGCCAGGGTGTCCGGGTGCAGGCGGGAAAGATCGCGCATGGGCGCCTCCTCGGTCAGAAGTCCAGCTTCGATACCGCAAGCCCCCGGCGCGCGAAAGCCTCCGCCAGGGGGGCGAGCCGCGCGGCATCGGCCCCCGCCGCACTCCCCGCCGCGGCCCGGTCGGCGATTCCCACGAAGATCACCGCAAAGCGGAACATCGCAAAGGCCACGTGGAACGGGCGCAAAACCGCGTCCCCCCGCGCCGCGGCGCGGTAGGCGGCGACGAACGCGCCCATCTCCGGCAGCCCCTCGGCCACAAGGTCCAGCCCCAGAACCCCGCCATATTCCTCCGGAGCCGAATGCCACGCCATGCAGGCAAAGCCCAGATCGGCCAGCGGATGGCCCAGGGTCGACAGCTCCCAGTCCAGCACGGCGATCACCCGCGGTTCGGTGGGATGCAGCATCATGTTGCCCATCCGGAAATCCCCATGGGCAATCGCCACCGCCCCGTCATCCTCGGGCATATGCGCGGCGAGCCAGTCGCGCAGGGCGTCCAGTTCGGGGATCTCGGCGGGCGAGGCGTCGTATTGCCCCGACCAGCGCGCCATCTGCCGGGCGAAGTAATCCCCGGGCCGCCCGTAATCCCCCAGGCCCACCGCCCCCGGGTCCACCGCGTGCAGCCGCGCGAGCGTCGCGGCCGTGGACAGCAGTGCCGCCCCGCGATCCGCGCGCGCCAACTCCGGCAGGGCGTAGCTCGGGCAGACCCGCCCCTCCAGCCGCGCCATCACGTAGAACGGCGTGCCCAGAACCGCCGCATCCGGCTCGAAGGCCAGCGCCTCGGGCACCGGCACCGGCGTGTCCCGAAGCGCGCGCAGCACCCGGAATTCCCGGTCCACCGCATGGGCGCCTTTCAACAGCGGCCCGGGCGGTTGCTTGCGCAGCACCAGCCGCCGGTCGCCATGGGTGACGTAGAAGGTCGGGTTCGACTGCCCGCCGCCGATCCGGGCAACCTCCGGCGCGGCATCCGCCACCCCGAACCGTGCGTCGCACCAGCGCCGCAGGGCCTCGCGGTCGATCTCCGGACTCATTCCGCCACGCGGTCCGCCACGAGCCAGCGCCAGAAATCGCGCCCCTCGTCCACCAGCATCCGGTTCAGCACCATCCGGTGCACCTCGTCCGCGCCGTCCACCAGCCGCGCCTGCCTTGCATAGCGGTAAATCCACTCCAGCACCGTGTCCCTGGAATAGCCCCGCGCCCCGTTGATCTGGATCGCCACGTCCGCCGCGCGGTGCAGCAGGTTGGCCACATGGACCTTGGCCATGGACACCTCCTTGCGCGCGAAGCCGCCCTGGTCGATCTCCCACGCGGCCTTCATGGTCAGAAGCCGTCCGACCTCGATATCCATGGCCAGCCCGCCCAGCATCAGCTGGATACTCTCGCGATCGGCCAGCCGCACGCCGAACCCCTCGCGCGTCGCCGCATACTCGGTCGCGATCTCGACGCAGCGCTTGGCCAGCCCCAGCCAGCGCATGCAATGGGTCAGCCGCGCGGGGCCGAGCCGGGTCTGCGTGACCTTCATCCCGCGCCCCTCTTCCATCAGAACGTTCTCGGCCGGTATCTCCAACCCGTCGAAGATCAGCTCGCAATGGCCGCCATGCTCCTCGGGGCCCATGATCGGGATCCGCCGGTCGATCCGCCAGCCGGGCTGGTCCGCGTCGAAAAGAAACGCCGTGTGGCCGCGTTTGGGGTCGTCCGATGTCCGCGCCAGCAGGATGAAATGCTGCGCCTCCGCCGCCCCGGTGATGTACCACTTGTGCCCGTGGACCACGTACCCGTCGCCGCGTTTTTCGGCGCGGGTCCGCATCATGCCCGGATCGGACCCGCCGCCCGGATGGGGCTCGGTCATCGCAAAGGCCGAGCGCACGCGCCCGTCGATGATCGGCTGCAGCCAGCGGTCCTGCTGCGCGGGCGTGCCAAGCTGGGCCAGCACCGCCATGTTGCCATCATCCGGGGCCGCGCAGTTGAAGCATACCGGGCCAAAGATCGAGCGGTTCGCCTCCTCGTAGAACACCGCGCGGGCGACCGTGCTCAGCCCCATGCCGCCCCGCGCGCTCGGCGATTGCGGCGCCCAGAGCCCTGCGGCCTTCGCCTTGGCGCGCACGGTCTCCAGCACCGGCAAGGCGATGTTGTCATGGGCGTCGAAATTGGCGCGATCCGCCTCCAGCGGCAGGATCTCGCCCGCCACGAAATCCGCCACGCGCGCGCGCAGCGCCTCCACCTCGACCGGCAGCTCGAAATCCATGCGGTCCTCCCCTGACGGAACCAATTCCCTGCCGAGACGGTTTACCGTTTGTGCAAGAGTTGCAACCCCTTGACCTGACCCCGGACGTGATCCCCAATGCCCAAGACCGACACAGACCCGGAGAACCCCGTGCCCGAGATGTTCCGACATGACCGCCGCCAGTGGATGAAAGCGCTGCAATCGGTGGGCGGCAAGATGGATGGCTGGAATATCGGTCTGATCTCGGCGGGCGTGGCATTCTACGGATTGCTCGCGATCTTTCCCGCCCTGGCCGCGGTGATCGCGATCTGGGGGCTGGTGGCCGACCCGATGGTGGTCGACCAGCAGATGGCGCTGGTGGGGGAGTTGATGCCCCAAGAGGCCTACCGCCTGATCGACGCCCAGATCGACGCGCTGACCCAAACCACCTCCAGCACCTTGGGCTGGGCGACCCTCCTGTCGATCCTCGCGGCGCTCTGGTCCACGCGGGCGGGGGTGAGCGCGCTGATGCGCGGGCTCAACGCGATCTACGGCACACCCAACCGCAAGAGCTGGCGGCACTACCTCGCGGCGCTGTCGCTTACGGCGGTTCTGGTGCTGGTGGCGCTGGTGGCGCTGACGGCGGTGGTGATCACGCCCATCGTTCTGGCCTTCCTGCCGCTGGGCTCTTGGACTGAACTGGCCCTGCGCGGCACCCGCTGGGTGGTGGCGATCGGGGTGCTTCTGGCGGGTCTGAGCATCGTTTATCGCTACGGGCCGAACCGGACCTGCGTGAAGATGCAGTGGCTCACCCCCGGCTCGATCGCGGTGGTGGTGCTCTGGGCCGCGGCGTCTCTGGGGTTCAGCTATTACCTGTCGAATTTCGGCAATTATAACGAGGTCTACGGCTCCATCGGGGCGGTGATCGCCCTGCTGATGTGGCTTTATATCAGTGCGTTCCTGCTCCTGCTGGGTGCGGGCCTGAATGTGGAGCTGGAGCGTCGCGCGGGCCTCGGCCCCGATGCTGCGGCCCGGGCAGAGCCGCCCGCGGCCCCGCCGACCGCCGGGGTGATCGCCGATAGCGGGTCGGTCTAGGCCGTCACGGGCGTGGCCCGGCGCGGCAGGAAGATCGCCAGGCACAGCGCCATGATGCACATCGACAGGAAAAACGGCGCGCCGGGCATGTCGATGCCGCGCGCGGGGTCGGTCGAGAAGAAGAAGATCTGCGTCATCACCAGCGGCGACAGGATCGCCGCGATCGAGCGGAAGGACGACACCAGCCCCTGCAACTCGCCCTGCTGATCGGCGCCCGCGATCTTGGACATGCAGCCCTGCAGCGCCGGGGTGACCACCGCGCCGAGGGCGATCATCGGCGTCAGGATCAGCGCGAGGGTCGGCGAGGTGACGAGGCCGAGGGCGATGAAGGCGAAGAAGTTGAACACGAAACCGTAGAGGATCGCGTTGGTCTCGCCCAGCCGCGGGATCACCACGCGGATCAGCACGCCCTGGACGAAGGCGATGGCGATCCCGAACAGCCCCAGCGACAGCCCGACCATCCCCGGCTCCCATCCGAACTGGGCGCGGGTGAAATAGGCCCAGATCGCCGGGTAGACGAAGAAGGCGAATTCATAGAGAAAAAACAAGGCCAGATAACGCTTTAGCCCCGGCAGCGCGCCGATGTGGCGAAAGGCGCCGAGGGGGTTGGCGCGGCGCCAGTCGAAGGGGCGGCGGATCTTGTCGGTGA
Source organism: Dinoroseobacter sp. PD6 (assembly GCF_028807315.1). Classification (NCBI taxonomy): domain Bacteria; kingdom Pseudomonadati; phylum Pseudomonadota; class Alphaproteobacteria; order Rhodobacterales; family Roseobacteraceae; genus Dinoroseobacter; species Dinoroseobacter sp. PD6. Next base: position 85,522 of record NZ_JARAMN010000002.1, read on the forward strand.
CGGTTTCGGGCAGCACGTACCAGCCCAGGATCAGGTTGAAGGTGGCCAGCACCGCGGCGGCATAGAACGGCGCGCGGGTGCCGAACTCCCCCAGAACCCCGCCGATCAGGGGGCCGACCACGAAGCCGATCCCGAAGGACGCGCCCACCAGCCCGAAATTCTTGGATTTGTCCTCGGGGCGCGAGATGTCGGCGATAAAGGCCGTCGCGGTCGATTGCGTGGCCGCGGCGATCCCGCCCACGATGCGCGCCGCCAGCAGCAGCCAGATCGACCCGGCAAACGCCATCACCACGTAGTCCGCGGCCATAACCGCCAAGGAAACCAACAGGATAGGGCGTCTTCCGAAACGATCCGAAAGGCTGCCGATGGTGGGACCGCAGAGGAATTGCATCACCGCGTAAGACGTGGCCAGCACCCCGCCCCAGAGGGCCGCCTGGCCGAGCGTGCCGCCCTCCAGCTCCCCGATCAGGTCGGGCAGAACCGGCAGGATCAGCCCGATGCCCATGGCGTCGATGATCAACGTGATCAGGATGAACACGAAGGGCAGGCGGTTGGATTTCGGGGTCGACATGGGCGCTCCGGGGGCAATGGCAGCGAGGGTAGCGCAGGCGCAATCTGTAAGCAAGAGTTTACAGTTTTGCGCGGAGTGTCATTTAATTCTGACAGATTTGCGGGCCCGACGGGCGTCGGATCGGCGTCGGACCCCTGTCGGACAGGTGTCGGGCAAGTGTCGGGCACCTCCGCGCGGCGGGGTAAGACGCGATTAAACTTTCGGGCGCGGCGACTGTCCTGAACGCGCCCAAGCGAAACGATGCTGCACCTGATCGGAATGCCGGCTTTGGGCCGCGTGTCGCGCGCAGTCGGGAGGGCGTCGACACGCAGATATCTTAGATGCGTTGCCTCCCGTTTGATATGCTCACACCCGAAGATCCAGCTTGGAACGGGTGCGGCGTTTGATGGGCAATACAGGATCATGGTTGATTTGGTTCGTGGCGCCTGCCTTCGCAGTTGTTGCTCCGGCCTACCTTGTCTCCGTCGTGTACGTCGAGTTTTCCGAAAGCGGTGACTACGGTGCAAGCCTGCTGTTCCTGGGGGGCGCTGCCGTCATGGTCGTTTGGCTGGCCGCGGCGTATCTCTGGGATTGGCGCACGTATGTCGCGTATCGCGCGATGCACGCAGCGGCGGAGACGTCCGGCAAGAAATTTGCATTGGTTCTGCGCTCATTCAGCAATCGGGATTTTCATGAACGCGAATTCCGCTTGATCGATCCGGGCACCGGCGTCGTAACTTTTCATTCCGACAGCCTGGCCACGCCCATCCAACAGAGTTGCGAAGACGCGGAGCTACACACTGTGGTTATCGGGGGCGGATTGCGCGCGTCCGGGCGCACGCGCGATCCGCCGGTTTATTTGACTTATGGCGACGACGACTGGCGGGCGGCCTTTCATGTTCTCGCCAGTGGCGCCGCAGCGATCCTGGTGTTTCCCGAGGACAGTCCTTCGGTTCGATATGAACTGGAGGTCCTGGAGGCTGAGGGACTTCTGTCCAAGACTTTCTTCATTGCACCACCCATCCCGAAACAAAGCTGGTTGGAAGTTGGCAATCAGAAAGACCGCGTTTTGGAACGATGGGACGCGCTGCGGTGTGCTTTTGCATCCGGAGGGTTCGAGCTTCCTGAGCAGGCGTCGGACGGGTTCCTATTCCAAATGGTCCTAGAGGGCGATCGATTGGTGGTCGGCTCCACGTCGTCACAGCCTTCCGACCCACGGCAAGGCTGGTCCGCCGCTCTTGCCGATCAGCTGCGATCCTTGGCCAACGCGGGAGAACGTCTGAGCGACGTCTTGCCAAGCGTACCGGCGTCAAGCCGCCTTGTGCCGTTCGACCCGCTGGATGTGCCGGGGGGAAATCAAGCTCTGGTGCAGGCGGCGATGATCGCATGTCTTTCAGGCGGCATGTCTGTTGTCACAAGCGTCGGCATCACAGTGATGTGGTTCCTGGGGTTGACGTAGCGGACAGCCTGGCGGCAACAACAGCTTTGTATATCAGGGTGGGGCTGTGCCCGGTTTGGTCTCAGGCGTCGCGGCCCCCAGATGGCCGGTCTCGCGCAGGAAATCGGTTAGCGCCTCGGCATAGGCCTCGGGCTGTTCCACATGGGGCAGGTGGCCCGCCCGGCGCAGCAGCACGAAGCGCGACCCGGGGATCAGGTTCACCGTTTCGCGCACGAGATCCGGCGGGGTCGAGCCGTCTTCGGACCCGGCGATGCCCAGCGTCGGCAGGCGCAGCCCGCTGGTCGGCGTGTAGAAGTCCGTCCCCGAGATGGCCGCGGAGCAGCCGATATACCCCTCGTCCGGGGTGGCCAGCACCATGTCGCGCCAAAACGGCAGGCGCGGGTCGGTGAGGAAGGCGCGGGAGAACCAGCGTTCGAGAATCGCGTCCGTGAGCGCCGCGACCCCGCCCGCGCGGACCCCGTCGATGCGATCTTGCCAGAGCTTGGGCGAGCCGATCTTGGCGGCGGTGTTCGACAGCACCATGGCGCGCACCAGGTCCAGCCGCTTGACCGCCAGCCCCTGGGCGACCATCCCGCCGATGGACAGGCCCACGAAGAGGCAGTCCCTGATCCCCAGATGATCGAGCAGCCCCTCGGCATCCGAGACCAGCGCACCCATAGTGTAGGGGGCGGGGGGCACGTCGGATTGCCCGTGCCCGCGCATGTCGTAGCGGACAATCCGCAAGCCCGGGGGCAGCAGGGGCAGGATCGGCTCCCACAGGCGCAGGTCGGTGCCGAGCGAGTTGGCGAAGACCACCACCGGCCCGTCGCGCGGGCCTTCGTCGCGGTAATGCAGGCGCACGCCGTCGCGGGTGAACTCAGGCATCGCCGCCCCGCTCAGATGTTCTCGGCTTGCGGCATGCCCAGGACGTGATAGCCGCCGTCGACGCGCACGATTTCCCCGGTGGTGCAGGCGCCCGCATCGGAGATCAGCCAGACCGCGGTGCCGCCCACGGCCTCCAGCGTGGCATTGGCGCGCAGGGGCGCGTTCTGCTCGGTCTGCCGGTAGGTCTTGCGCGCGCCGCCGATGGCCGCGCCCGCCAGCGTCTTCATCGGGCCGGGCGAGATCGCGTTGACGCGGATCCCGTCCGGCCCGAGATCGTTGGCGAGATAGCGCACCGCCGATTCCAGCGCCGCCTTGGCCACGCCCATCACATTGTAGAACGGCGTCACCCGGTTGGAGCCCTGGTAGGTCATGGTCAGGATCGTGCCGCCCGCGGGCATCATCGCATGCGCCCGGCGGGTCACCTCGATCAGCGAGTAGCAGGAGATGTCGAGCGAGGTCTTGAAGTTCTCGCGCGAGGTATTGAGGAACCGGCCGGTCAGTTCGGCCTTGTCGGAATAGGCGATGGCGTGGACGAGAAAATCGAGGCTGCCCCAGCGGTCCTTCAGGGTCTCGAAGGCCAGATCGAGGGAGGCATCGTCGGTCACGTCCACATCCACCAGGATGTCCGAGCCGACGCTTGTCGCCAGCGGGCGGACGCGTTTGCCGAAGCCTTCGCCCTGGTAGGTGAAGGCCAGTTCCGCCCCAGCCTCCGCCGCCGCCCGGGCGATGCCCCAGGCGATGGAGCGTTCGTTGGCGACGCCCATGATCAGGCCTTTTTTGCCCTGCAAGACACCGGTCATCGGAAATGTCCTTCTGTGGAAAAATCAGTCCAGGTAGCGCGACATCAGCAGCGTCGCATTGGTGCCGCCGAAGCCGAAGCTGTTGGAGAGCACGGAATCGAGTGTGACACCCTCGCGCAGTTCTGTCACGATTTCCTCAGGGTGGATCGCCGGGTCGAGCTCGGTGATGTTGGCCGAGGCCGCGATGAAGCCCCTGTTCATCATGATCAGCGAATAGATCGCCTCGTGCACGCCGGTCGCGCCCAGCGAGTGTCCGGTCAGCGACTTGGTGGAGGCGACGGGCGGGGTGGTGCCTTCGCCGAAGACGCGGCGCACGGCCTCGATCTCGGTCACGTCGCCCACGGGGGTCGAGGTGCCATGGGCGTTGATGTAGTCGACGCTGCGGCCTTCGGGCAGGGTGGCGATGGCCTGGCGCATCGACCGCTCGCCGCCTTCGCCCGAGGGCGCGACCATGTCGTAGCCGTCCGAGGTCGCGCCGTAGCCGGTGACCTCGGCGTAGATTTTCGCGCCGCGCGCCTTGGCGTGTTCGAGTTCCTCCAGCACCAGCACCCCGCCGCCGCCGGCGATCACGAAGCCGTCGCGGGTCGCATCGAAGGTGCGCGAGGCGGTGGTGGGGGTGTCGTTGTATTTCGAGCTCATCGCGCCCATGGCGTCGAAGAGGCACGACAGGGTCCAGTCGATCTCCTCGCCGCCGCCGGCGAAGACGATGTCCTGCTTGCCCATCTGGATCAGTTCCACCCCGTTGCCGATGCAATGGGCGGAGGTGGAGCAGGCCGAGGTGATCGAGTAGTTCACGCCCTTGATCTTGAACGGCGTGGCCAGGCAGGCGGAATTCGTGGACGACATGCAGCGGGTGACCATGAACGGCCCCATCCGCTTGGGCGCGCCCTTTTCCTTGACCGTCTTGAACGCCTGGAAGAAGTTCGAGGTGGACGGCCCGCCCGAACCCATGATCAGCCCGGAGCGTTCGTTGGAGACATCGCTGTCCTCCAGCCCGCTATCGGCGATGGCCTGTTGCATGGCGATGAAGTTGAACGCGGCGCCGGGGCCCATGAAGCGCAGGTTGCGCTTGTCGATATGGTCTTCGAGCACGATGTCCGGCACGCCGTGGACCTGGCTGCGGAAGCCGTTCTCGGCATAGGTTTCGGCGAAGGTGATGCCCGAGCGGCCCGCGCGCAGGCTGGCCTCGACCTCGGACACGGTATTGCCGATCGGGGAGACGATGCCCATCCCGGTGATGACGACGCGACGCATGGGGTGTTCCTTCGTGTTGTGCTCAGTTTTCGGAAAGAGCGACTTTCATGTCCTTGACCTGGTAGATGACCTCGCCATCGGCCTCGACACGCCCGTCGGCCACGCCCATGGTCAGGCGCCGGGTCTGCACGGCCTTGGTGAAGTCCACGAAATAGCGCAGCATCTTGCGGTCGGGGCGGACCATGCCGGTCAGCTTGACCTCGCCCACGCCGAGCGCGTAGCCGCGCCCCTGCCAGCCGCGCCAGCCCAGGTTGAAGCCCGTCAGCTGCCACAGACCGTCGAGGCCGAGACAGCCGGGCATGATCGGGTTGCCGGGGAAGTGGCAGTCGAAGAACCACAGCTCCGGCGTGATGTCGAACTCGGCCACGATATGGCCCTTGCCATGGGCACCCGCGTCGCCGCTGACCTCGGTGATGCGGTCCATCATCAGCATGGGGGGCGCGGGCAGTTGGGCACTGCCCGGGCCGAACAGCTCTCCGCGTGCGCATTTCAGAAGGTCGTCCTTGTCGAACTGCGTCGGAAACTGGGCCATGGGGTCGTTTGTCCTCGGGTCGCGGATGGGTTCTGGCTCCCTTATCACCCCCGGTTTGCCGGAGACAAGAGGCAGGCCGGGCGCAGCGTGACAGCGTGTCCCGGAATTTGCGAAGGCTTTGCAATTGATATTTCGGCGGCAAACGGCATATATGAGGGGAGGAAACGGAGAGACGGCAACAGATGCGCGCGCAAGGTTTGGAACGAGGGACGGAGTGGCTGGCGACGGGCGGGGTGCGTCCGACGAAGCAACGCGTGACCCTGGCCGCGTTGCTGGTGGGCGACGGTCGCGACCGGCACGTCACCGCCGAGAGCCTCTATGCCGCCGCGCTGGCGGGGGGGGAGCGGGTGTCGCTTGCGACGGTCTACAACACGCTGCGGGCGTTCTGCGACGCGGGGCTGGTGCAGGAGATCACGGTCGACGGCTCCAAGAGCTATTTCGACACGCGGATCGACGACCACCCGCATTTCTACTGGGAAGAGGATAATACCCTCACCGACGCCCCGGCCGAGGAGCTGGAGATCTCGCGCCTGCCGGCGATCCCGGAGGGTACGGAGATCTCAAAGGTCGATGTGGTGATCCGGCTGCGCAAGGCCTGAGACGGGCGCGGACCCAACTTGTGGCAAGAGATCGAAACGGCGCCCGCGGGCGCCTTTTTCATGCGCGACCCGCGGCGGGGCCAAGGGCGCGGGCGACAGGGGGCAGGGGCCAGCCCTGCGCGCGCTGTCGGAAATACCAGGGGACGGGCTGTGTGACCCGTCCCCGTTTCTTTTGCGCAAAATACTCCGGGGGAGGCCCGCAGGGCCGGGGGCAGCGCCCCCCAAGGCTTTTACTCAAAAGCCTTGCCCCGCGCGGAGGCGCGCTCAGACCGCGGCCTTGAGCGCCTCGGTCAGGTCGGTGCGTTCCCAGCTGAACCCGCCATCCGCTTCGGGGGCGCGGCCGAAATGGCCATAGGCCGCCGTGCGCTGGAAGATCGGCTTGTTCAGGCCCAGATGCTCCCGGATGCCGCGGGGCGACAGGTCCATCAGCTGCCCCACGGCGGTCTCGATCCGGCTCTCGTGCACCTTGCCGGTCCCGTGGGTGTCGGCATAGATCGACAGCGGCTTGGCCACCCCGATTGCGTAGCTCAGCTGGATCGTGCAGCGATGCGCGAGCCCCGCGGCCACCACGTTCTTGGCCAGGTACCGCGCCGCATAGGCCGCGGAGCGGTCCACCTTGGTCGGATCCTTGCCCGAGAACGCCCCGCCGCCATGCAGCGCCGCGCCGCCATAGGTGTCGACGATGATCTTGCGCCCGGTCAGGCCCGCATCCCCGTCCGGCCCGCCGATCACGAACTTGCCCGTGGGGTTCACCCACCATTCGGTCGCGTCGTCGATCCAGCCCTCGGGCAGCTCCTGGCGGATATAGGGTTCGACCACCGCGCGCACGTCAGCGGAGGTCATCGCCGGGTCCAGGTGCTGGGTCGACAGCACGATCGAGCTCACGCCCACCGGCTTGCCGCCTTCGTAGCGCACGGTCAGCTGCGATTTGGCATCGGGCCCCAGGGTCGGCTCGGCGCCGGATTTGCGCACCTCCGCCAGCCGCCGCAGGATCGCGTGGGCATAGCAGATCGGCGCGGGCATCAGCTCCGGCGTCTCGTCCACGGCGTAGCCGAACATGATGCCCTGGTCGCCCGCGCCTTCCTCCTTGGTGCCCGAGGCGTTCACGCCCTGGGCGATATGGGCGGATTGCTCGTGCAGCAGGTTGGTGATCTCCACGGTCTTCCAGTGGAACCTGTCCTGCTCGTAGCCGATGTCGCGGATGCAGTCGCGGGCGATCGTGTCGATCTTGCCCATGTAGTCCTTGAGCCGCTCCTGGTCGGACAGACCGACCTCGCCGCCGATGACGACGCGGTCCGTGGTGGCGAAGGTTTCGCAGGCGACGCGGGCCTCGGGCTCTTCGGCCAGGAAGGCATCGAGAATGGCATCCGAGATGCGGTCACACACCTTGTCGGGATGCCCCTCCGAGACGGATTCGGAGGTGAACTGGTAATTTTGGCGGGCTGTCATGAGAGTGCTCCATTGAATAGCGACCGCTGCGCCAGGAAGCCGTTGCAGCGTCGGTGGCATGGGGCGTATCCCCCTGTGCCCATGGCGTCAATGGGCGCGGGCCCTGGACCGCGTCATTAGCCCCACAAGTGATACAATCATCGCGATCAGCAGGGGCAGATCGCCCAGACGGGCATAAGGCGGGGTCGCCAGCGCCGGGGGCAGGGCCGCATCGAGGGTGCCCGCCACCCCCAGGGGCAGCGCGTCGGTCAGCGCGCCGGTGGCGTCGACCACCGTGCTGATCCCGGTATTGGCCGCCCGCACCAGCGGCATGCCGCGCTCGATCGCGCGGAACCGGGCCAGCACCAGGTGCTGTTGCGGGCCTGCGAACTGGCCGAACCAGGCGTCATTGGTGATCTGCAGCATCCAGTCGGCCTCGGCCAGCCGGGCGCGGCCGAAATTCGGAAAGATCGCCTCGTAGCAGATCAACGGCAGGGCGCGGCCGAGCGGGCCGAAATCCAGCACTTGCGGACCCGGCCCGGCCAGGAACCCGCCGCCCTCGGCCACGGCCAGGCCGCGAATGCCCAGGCGCGCGGCGAGATCGCCGAAGGGGACGTATTCGCCGAAAGGGACCAGATGGGCCTTGTCGTAGATCTGCGCCGGTATGCCCGTGGCGTCCAGCACCGCCAGCGCGTTGGTCGCCCCCGCCGGGGTGCCGCGCACAGCACCCAGCACCACCGGCGCGTCGCCCGCGGTCTCGGCGATCTGCGACAGGAGCGGGCCCGCGTTTTCCAGCCGGTAGGCGATCGCCGTTTCGGGCCAGATCACCAGGGCGGGCGGGGCCCCGGGCGCGGGCCGCGCGGTCAGGTCCAGCAGCCGGGCATAGAAGATCGGGATCATCCCGGGATCCCATTTCAGGTGTTGCGCCGCGTTGGGCTGGACCAGCCGCAGCACCGGCGCGTCGGGCGGGATCGCGGGCGGGTCGGGGCGCAGCATCCCCAGCCCGGTCAGCAGCGCCAGCCCCGCCGCCCCGGTGGCCAGCCCCCGTCCGAGCGGTTGGGCGCGCGCCAGCACGAGGATGCAGAGCGTCGCCAGCCCCAGCCCGTGCAGGCCCCAGAAGGCCGCGGTCTGGGCCGCGTGCGTGTCGATCCAGATCGTGCCGATCAGCGCCCAGGGAAAGCCGGTGAAGACATAGCTGCGCAGCATCTCCGCCGACATCAGCGCCAGGGCGAAGCCCAGCCCCCGGGACAGGCCGGGCCGCAGGCCGCCCGCAAGTGCCCCGGCGGCGGCCCAGAAGAGCGCGAGCCCCCCCGCCATCAGCACCAGCGCGAAGGGCGCCATCCAGCCGTGGCGGGCCACGTCCACGAGGAAGGGTTCGACGATCCAGTGCAGGGTCAGGGCGAAATAGGCCGCGCCCGTGCGCCAGGCGGTCCAGGCCCCGGCGCGCCAGCCGGAGGATCGGTCGAGCCGCGCCAGCAGCCCCGCCAGCCCCAGCAGCGCCAGCGGCCAGAGCCCGAGGGGCGCCTGCCCGAGACCGATGGCCAGCCCGCAGAGAACATCCGCGAGGCGAGGCCATCGCGCGAGGACCGGGCTGCGTGCCAAGGTTACTCCGCCGCGGGGGCCAGGGGCGCGGGGGGCGGGCTCTTGCGGACGCGGACGCGCTTGATCCGGCGCGGATCGGCGTCGACCACTTCGAACTCGACCCCGGTCTCGTGGGGGATGACCTCCCCGCGCACTGGGACCCGGCCGGTCAGCTTGAAGACCAGGCCGCCGAGGGTGTCGATCTCCTCGTCGTCGCCGGGGGAGATCAGCGAGACGCTGAGCTCGCGCTCCAGCTCGTCCAGGGGCGCCTTGGCCTGCACCAGGTAGACGCCCGGTTTCTCCCGCGACCAGAGCCGGTCCTCGGGTTCGTCATGCTCGTCCTCGATCTCGCCGATGACCTGTTCGATCAGGTCCTCGATGGTCACCAGCCCGTCGGTGCCGCCGTATTCGTCGATCACCAGCGCCATGTGCATGCGGTCCTTCTGCATCTTTTGCAGCAGCACGCCGATGGGCATGGACGGGGGCGCGTAGAGCACCGGGCGCAAATTACCCTTGAGGCTGAATTTCGGGGTCGCGCCGTTGAAGCCGTATTGCAGGGCGAGATCCTTCAGGTGGACCATGCCCAGGGGCGTATCCAGCGTGTTGCGATAGACCGGCAGGCGGGTCATGCCGCTGTCGCGGAAGACCTGGACCAGCTCGGGCAGGGTGATGTCCGAGGGCACCGCGACGATGTCGGCGCGGGGAATCGCCACGTCGACCACGCGCATCCGGCGCAGATTGCCGATGCCGAAGGCGTTGCTGCTGGGCGTGGCGCCCGGGTGCATGCCATGCTCGTCGGAGCCGTGCTCAGCTGTTTTCGGGGGTTTCAGGGCCTCCAGAACGCGTCGGAACACGTTCGGTCTGGCTGGGTGATCCGTGTCTGTTTGCGCGCGTTGCGCCGCGGGAGACGATCCGTCAGAGGTGTCGGCCATTGATCCTTTCCAAAGTGACGCCGAAGCGATTGTGCCGGAAACTATACCATAGGCGTTTCATAAGGGTTAGCCATGTTGAGGGTTTGAAGAATTTTCACCTCCAGCCCTTCCATGCGCGCGGCATCGGCGTCGGTTTCGTGGTCGAACCCCAGCAAATGCAGGGTCCCGTGCACGATCAGGTGGGTGACGTGATCGGCCAGCGGCTTGCCCGCCTCGGCGGCCTCCCGCGCGCAGGTGCCATGGGCCAGCGCCAGATCGCCCAGCTCGGCGGCCATGGGATCGCCCGGGTCGGGCAGGTGCGGGGCACCGCCGGGCGTGTCGGGCGCGCGATCCACGGCGGGCCAGCTGAGCACGTTGGTGGGCGTCGGCTTGCCGCGGAACTCGCCGTTCAGGGTGGCGATGCGGGCGTCGTCGCAGGCCAGGACCGACACCTCGAACGCGCCGGGCGGCAGGTCGAGTGCCACCAGCGTGGCATCCACGGCGCGGCCCGCGAGCGCCTCCAGGTCCAGTGCGTCCCAGGCCGCATCCTCGGTCGCGATCTCGACCGTGGCGCGGGCCGGGTGGTCAGGTCGGCTCGTCGGCGTCATAGGCTTCGATGATCCGGGCCACCAGCGGATGGCGCACCACGTCCTTGGCGGTGAAATAGGTGAAGCTCACGCCCTTGACGTCGTGCAGGATGCGCTCGGCATCGCGCAGACCGCTGGTCACGCCGCGGGGCAGGTCCACCTGGGACCGGTCGCCGGTGATCACCATGCGCGAGCCCTGGCCGAGCCGGGTGAGGAACATCTTCATCTGCATGGTGGTGGCGTTCTGGGCCTCGTCCAGCACCACGAAGGCATTTGACAGGGTCCGGCCGCGCATGAAGGCCAGCGGCGCGATCTCGATCCGCTTTTCCTCGATCAGCTTGGCGACCTGCTTGCCCGGCAGGAAATCGTTGAGCGCATCGTAGAGCGGCTGCATGTAGGGGTCGACCTTGTCCTTCATGTCGCCGGGCAGAAAGCCGAGCCGTTCGCCCGCCTCCACCGCGGGGCGGCTGAGGATGATCTTGTCCACATGGCCGCCGAGAAACATGGTCACGCCCACGGCCACGGCGAGATAGGTCTTGCCGGTGCCCGCCGGGCCGATCCCGAAGGCCAGCTCGTTGGCAAAGAGGCTCTGGACATAGGCCTTCTGCATCTCGGTGCGCGGCTCGACCGATTTCTTGCGGGTCTTGAGCTCTACCGTGCCGCCCTTGAACAGCTCCATCTGGTCGCCGGCCTCGGGGGTGGCGTCATCCTCGGGCACGCCGAGCCGGATCAGCCCGTCGATATCGCCGGGCTCGGAGGATTTGCCCGATTCCACCCGCTGATACAGCGCATGGAGCACGCCCTCGGCCTTCACCTGAGCATCGGCATCGCCGAACACCGCAAGCTGGTTGCCGCGGCGCAGGATCTGCACGCTGAGCTGATGTTCGATCTGGGCGAGGTTGCGGTCATACTCGCCGCACAGGTCGATCAGGACACGGTTGTCGGGAAATTCGATCAGACGCTCCGGGGTGGGCGGCTGGGTGGCAGGCGGGGTCGTCGCGCTCAGGGCCAAATGGAACTCCGTTCAGGGGGGCCTGCCCGCAGCGTGCCAAGCCCGGGGCGGGCTGGCAAGCGCCCATTGTCCGTTTCGCGGGCCTGCCGGGGAAAAAGCGCAGAAAAGCCGCGCCTCGGGGCGCGCGCGCCCGTGCCGGGCGCATTTGCCCGCAGGCAGGCGACAAGTCGCTTGCGCTTTCGTTAAATATGATTAAAACACTCGGGAATTATTCAGCACCTATAGCAAGTCACACCCAGCCGGGCGGCCAGCGATTCCAATCTGCGAGGGTCCCATGGATGTGACACGATTTCTGCTCTGCACGACGGCGCCGCTTTGCCTGGCCGTTTCTGCCGCCGCCCAGCAGGCGGCCCCGCCCCCCGAAGAGGACATCTTCGCCGGTCTCGTGCCGGTGGTGACCCAGTCCGGGGCCACGGCGCTCGACCCCATCGTGGTCGGGTCGGGCACCGACAACGTGGCCAGCGACACGCCGCAATCGGTATCGGTGATCTCGGCCGAGCAGATCGCGCGCGAGCAGCCGACCACGATCAACGATCTGTTCACCTCGATCCCCGGTGTCACCGCGGTCGGTTCGGAACGGGTGCTGGGCCAACGGGTGAACATCCGCGGCATCGGCAGCAGCGCCGAGGGCGACCAGAACCGGCTGATCACCCGGATCGACGGCGTGGTGAAATTCTACGAACAGTATCGCATGGGCGCGATCTTCACCGATCCCGACCTCTACCGGCGGATCGAGGTGCTGCGGGGGCCTGCGTCCTCGACGCTGACGGGGGCGGGGGCCGTGGGCGGCGTGATCGAGTTGCAGACACGCGAAGCGGCCGATTTCCTGTCCGGGCCCGAGGACGATTTCGGCGGGCGCCAGAAGCTGAGTTTCGGCACCAATGGCAACGAGGCGCTGAGCAGCACGGTGCTGGCCTTCCGGCCGGCCGAGGGGCTCGAATTCCTGACCGCGTTCACTTACCGCGAACGGGACAATTACGAGGATGGCGACGGCGAGGAGGTGATCGGCACCAATTTCGATGCGACCGCTGTGTTGCTCAAGGGGCGCTACAGTTTCGGCGAGGGCATGGCCCACAGCGTCTTTGCCACCTATCAGAACTGGGCCAGCGACGCCAAACAGGCCGAGTATGCCCAGACCGAGACCTTCGAAGCCTTCGGGCGGGTGGACCGGGACGTGGACGACAGTCTTTTCGTGCTGGGCTATGACTACAACCCGCCCGAAAACGACCTGATCGACCTGGAAGTGCGCCTGGGCTATTCCGACACGGAGGTGATCCAGGAAAACGCGACGAACCCGCTGGGCATTCCCAGCTCGCTCTTCGAGGATGCGGAATACGGCTACGAATCCTGGCAGCTCAACGTGATGAACACCTCTTTCCTGGCGCTGGGCGGGACCGAGGTGACGCTTGCCTACGGGTTCGACGCCAGCCGGCAGGAACGGGTCGGCGAGGCCACCAGCCGGAAATTCCCGACCACGCCGCCCAATGGCTTCATCGCCTTCCAGCCCGGCGGCGAGGACGAGAACATCGCCGTCTTTGCCCAGGCCGAGATCGTCACGCCCTTCGGGCTGACGATCATCCCCGGCCTGCGCTACGAGTGGGAGACGTTGACCCCGGCGGACAACAACACCAGCTTCGGCGCGGGCGACAAGGTCGAGAACGAGGCCTTCGCGCCAAAGATCGCCCTGCTTTACGAAGTGACCGATGCGATCAACGTGTTCGGCACCTATGCCCGGACCGAGCGCCTGCCAGTGCTGGACGAGGTCTATGACGGCTCCAGCGGCAATCTCGATCTGGTGCCGGAGAAGGCCGAGACCTGGGAGGTCGGGCTGTCCTACTCGGCGCTGGACGTGTTCCAGTCGGGCGATCAGCTGGTCGGCAAGCTGACCTATTTCGACACGGATGTGGAGAACCTGATCGCGCGGGCCACCACGTCGGATCCGTTCGTCAATATCGACGATGCGACCTACAAGGGCTGGGAGCTGGAGGTGGCCTACGATTCGGACCTCTGGTTCGGCTCGCTGGCCTATGCGCGGGTGCGCGCGGACGGGACCGATGATGGCGGCCCCCGCGAGCCGCTGGAGGGCATTCCCGCCGACGAGGTGTCGGTCACCTTGGGCACGCGGCTCGATCGTTACGACCTGGAGCTCGGCGTTACCGGCACCTACACCTGGGAGCAGGACCGGGTGCCCACGGGCGACGAGACCACCGACAGCTACCAGGTGGTGGATCTCTTCGCGACCTGGGTGCCGCCCGTCGATCTGGCCCAGGGCGTGGAGGTGCGGCTGGCCGCGAACAACATCTTCGACGAGGCCTACAAGCCCGCCCTCTACCTGACCGACAATGCCCGGGGGCGGAACATCTCGGTCAGCCTCGCCCTGGCGTTCTAGCGCGCCTGCGCCGGTGTTCGCCCCGGGCGGTCCGGGGCGCGTGAGTTGGAGGAGATGCCATGGGGATGGCCCGCAGACCGCTGTCGTCACAGGCCCGCAGGGCGCTGCGCGCGGGGATGCTGCGCGCCACGATCCTCGTGCTGATCGTGACGGCGACGGTGTCCTGGGCGCAGGGGTTCCAGAACAGGGTCAACTGGGGCGGGCTGCTGGCGGTCTGGGCGATGGCGGCGGTGGGGTTCGCCTGGGTCGAGCACAGGGTGCTCGCCTGCCGACAGCGCCGCGCCGCGCAGCGGGCCGCCACCGGGGGCTGGCGCAAACGGTCCGGCGACTGAGCCGGGGCGGGTCAGGCCGCGATCAGCACGCCGCGCAGGGAGTTGGCGGAGCTTTCCGCGATCCGGACGCGCACCAGGTCGCCGCGCGCGGCGTCGGGGGCGGCCACATGGACCGCGTGCAGGTGTTCGGACTTGCCCACCATCTGGCCCGGCAGGCGACCGGGTTTCTCGAAAAGCACGCGGGCCGTAGTGCCGACCTTGGCGTCCTGGATCGCGCGCTGCTGACGCGTCAGCAGGGCTTGCAGGGTTTGCAGGCGGGCATCGGCCACTTCGCCCGGCACGTCCTCTTTCTCGGCCGCGGGCGTGCCCGGGCGGGCGGAGTATTTGAACGAATAGGCCTGGCCGTAGCCCACGGCCTCGACCAGCGCCATGGTGTCGGCGAAGTCCTGATCGGTCTCGCCGGGAAAGCCCACGATGAAATCCCCCGACAGCAGGATGTCGGGGCGTGCCGCGCGGATCCGCTCGATCAGGCGGATGTAGCTTTCGGCGGTATGCTTGCGGTTCATCGCCTTGAGGATCCGGTCGGAGCCGGACTGCACCGGCAGGTGCAGGTAGGGCATCAGCTTGTCGCAAGTGCCATGGGCCTCGATCAGCGCGTCGTCCATGTCGTTGGGGTGCGAGGTCGTGAACCGGATGCGTTCGAGCCCGTCGATCTCGGCCAGATCCCAGATCAGGCCCGCGAGGCCCTTGGCATGCCCGTGATAGGCGTTGACGTTCTGGCCCAGCAGGGTGATCTCGCGCACGCCGCGCTCCACCAGATCGCGCGCCTCGCCCAGCACGCGGGCGGCCGGGCGGCTGACCTCGGCCCCGCGGGTATAGGGCACCACGCAGAAGGCGCAGAACTTGTCGCAGCCTTCCTGCACGGTCAGAAACGCGCTCGGCCCGCGTTTCGCCTTGGGCCGGGCGGCGAGGTGGTCGAACTTGTCCTCCTCGGGGAAGTCCGTATCCAGCGCCTTGGCCCCGGTGGCGGCGCGCGCGGTCAACTCCGGCAGGCGGTGATAGGCCTGGGGGCCCACCACCAGGTCCACCAGCGGCTGGCGGCGCATGATCTCGGCCCCCTCGGCCTGGGCGACGCAGCCTGCCACGCCGATCTTCAGGTCGGGCTTTTCGGCCTTCAGCGGCTTGAACCGGCCCAGTTCGGAATAGACCTTCTCGGCGGCCTTTTCGCGGATATGGCAGGTGTTGAGCAGGATCATGTCCGCGTCTTCGGCGCGATCCGTCTGCACATAGCCCTCGCCGCCCATGGCCTCGGCCATGCGCTCGCTGTCGTAGACATTCATCTGACAGCCATAGGTCTTGATGTAGAGCTTCTTGGGATCGGCCATGGCGCGGGTCTCAGAGCATTAAGGAAGGGGTTACCGCGTCCGCATACACAAAGCCCGGGCCCCTTGCAATCATGGGGGCCGTTGCAGAGCGCGCGCGGATCGGGGAAGCTGGCGGCGCGGGAGCGAAAGGACGGGCATGGAGCAGATCAGATCACCGCTGAATGCCGCAGGGGCGGCGCCGGATCTCGCGGGCTTTCTTGCCCGGGGGCGGGAGGTGCTGCGCGGCGGGCCGGTGGCGTTGATCTTCGCCGAGGACGGGGTGGAGCTGGCCTCGACCCTCGCGCATCACCTGGCGCAGGGGTTCCGGGCGCTGGTGCTGTTCGCGCCCGATCACCTGGCGGTGCCGGAGGGGCTGGATGCGCGCGTTCACCGGGTGCGCTGCGACCGGTTCGGGGCCGAGGACGTGGCCGCGACCGTGACGGCGGTGGCGCGGCGGGCGCCGGGGACGTGGTTCTATTTCGGGTTCAACGCGGAGTACCTGTTCTATCCCTATTGCGAGACCCGCAGCGTGGGCGAAATGCTGGCGTTCCACACCGAAGAGCGGCGCGATGCGATGCTGACCTATGTGGTGGACCTCTATGCCGGGGACCTGGGCAAGGCGCCCTCGGGGGTGTGCCGGCAGAACTGCTACATGGATCGGTCGGGCTATTACGCGCTGGAGCGGATGGATGCGCGCGGTATCCGGGCGGAGCGGCAGTATGATTTCTACGGCGGGCTGCGCTGGCGGTTCGAGGAGCATGTGCCCGCCACGCGGCGCCGGATCGACCGGATCGCGCTGTTCCGGGCGCGGCCGGGGCTGACCCTGCGGGCGGATCACACGTTTTCGGACCCGGAATACAACACCGTGTCCTGCGCCTGGCATCACAACCTGACCGGGGCGGTGTGCTCGTTCCGGGCGGCCAAGGCGCTGAAGGCGAACCCGGGCAGCAGCCACCAGATCCCGACTTTCTGGTGGCAGAACTCGGTCTGGTTCGAATGGAAGAGCACGCAGTTGCTGGGGCTGGGGCTGATCGAGCCGGGGCAGTGGTTCTGAGAAGGCGGGCCGGGGAGGGGGCGCGGCCCCCGTCGCTGCGCGCCCCCCCGGAGTATTTTTACACAAATGAAGGAGGGGCGGCGGGCGACCGAGGCGCTTCAAGCGGCATTCGTAGGGGTCTTGGGACACCATTCTGCCGGTCCCCGAGCCGCATGCGCAAGGTCGGGCGGTTAAGCTTAACGGGGCTTTCGTTGCCGCGGGGCGGTGCGCGTGAGGCGGGGTGATATCGGGGCGGCGCCATGCCTGCGTCCCCGAGGTTGGGTCGTTAACCTTGACGCGCCGTTTGGCGAGCCCGCGCCTCTGGCGGATCTGGCGTGACCTCGCCCGAGGCGTCTGTCTGATTTCATCTATGCGAAAACACTCCGGGGGGCGCGCATTGCGCGCGGGGGCAGCGCCCCCTCCGGCCTCTGCCCCCTTGACCCACGAGCCGGGCTTTGTCATCCCCCGGCGCCATGAGCGATGATGCGTCCCACCCCCCCAAGACCGCCCCCTCCGGCGCGCCCTGGCGCAATTTCTATGGCCGCCGCAAGGGCAAGGGCCTGCGCCCGTCCCAGGAGGCCTACCTGGAGGAGGACCTTGCCGCGCTCTCCCCGGGTCCGGTGTCCTGGGAGGCGAACCCGGAGCGTCGCCCGCTCGATCTGGCCAGCCGGTTCGGGGATCGCGAGATCTGGCTCGAGATCGGCTTCGGCGGGGGCGAGCACATGGTGCACCAGGCCGCGACCTATCCGGAGATCGGGCTCATCGGGGCGGAGCCCTATATCAACGGGGTTGCGATGCTTCTGGGCAAGATCCGGGCGGCGGGGGTCGAGAACCTCGCCGTGCATCCGGGCGATGCGCGGGATCTCTTCGATGTGCTGGCCCCGGGCAGTGTCGCCAAGGCCTTCCTGCTCTATCCCGATCCCTGGCCGAAGAAACGCCACCATCGCCGCCGCTTCGTCACCCCCGAGCATCTGGAGCCCCTGGCGCGGGTGCTGCGGCCGGGTGCGGAATTCCGCATCGCCACGGACATTCCGGACTATGTCCGGCAGGCCCTGGAGGAAGTGCCGCGCGCGGGCTTCGACTGGCTGGCCGAGGGGCCGGAGGATTGGCGGCGGCCCTGGGGCGACTGGATCTCCACCCGCTACGAGCAGAAGGCGCTGCGCGAGGGGCGCACGCCCCATTACCTGACCTTTCGCCGCCGCTGAGACGGGCGCGGCCCCGCCCGCACCGGGCCGCGCGGGCGGAAAATCGCCATGGACCCGCTGGCGGGCTTGGTCTACTCCTCGCCCACGTTTGAAGACCCCTGCAGGAGAGCCCATGTCCGCCCACGGTGACCCGATCCCCATGACCGCCCATCCGTCCGGACCGCTCAGCGGCACAGCGCAGGTGCCCGGGGACAAGTCGATCTCGCACCGGTCGCTGATCCTCGGTGCGCTCGCGGTGGGGGAGACGCGGGTCACCGGGCTGCTCGAAGGGCAGGACGTGCTGGACACCGCGCGGGCGATGCAGGCGTTCGGGGCGGAGGTGATCCAGCACGGGCCGGGGGCCTGGTCGGTGCATGGGGTCGGCACCGGCGGGTTTGCCGAGCCCGAGGATGTGATCGATTGCGGCAATTCGGGCACCGGCGTGCGGCTGATCATGGGGGCCATGGCCACGACGCCGATCACCGCGACCTTCACCGGCGATGCGAGCTTGCGCAGCCGTCCCATGGGCCGGATCACCGACCCGCTGGCGGGGTTCGGGACCACCGCCGTGGGCCGCCGGGGCGGGCGCTTGCCCATGACGCTGACCGGGGCCGCGGACCCGGTGCCCGTGCGCTACACCGTGCCGGTGCCGTCGGCGCAGGTGAAATCCGCCGTCCTGTTGGCGGGGCTGAACGCGCCGCGGCAGACCGTGGTGATCGAGGCCGAGGCGACCCGCGACCATTCGGAGCGGATGCTGCGCGGCTTTGGCGCCGAAATCAGCGTCGAGCGCGCGCCCGAGGGCAATGTCATCACCCTGACCGGCCAGCCGGAGCTGCGCCCCCAGACCATCGTGGTGCCGCGCGATCCCTCTTCGGCCGCCTTCCCGGTGGCGGTGGGGCTGATCGTGCCCGGCTCCGACGTGCTGGTGCCGGGTATCGGGCTGAACCCGACCCGCGCGGGGCTCTATACCACCTTGCAGGAGATGGGCGCCGAGCTGAGCTTCGAGAATATGCGCGAGGAGGGCGGCGAGCCCGTCGCGGACCTGCGCGCGCGCTTTAGCGACGCCATGCAAGGCATTGAAGTGCCACCTGAACGCGCGCCTTCCATGATCGACGAATACCCGATCCTGAGCGTGATCGCCGCCTATGCCACCGGGCGCACGGTGATGCGCGGCGTCAAGGAGCTGCGCGTCAAGGAGAGCGACCGGATCGACGCCATGGCGCGCGGGCTGGAGGCCTGCGGTGTGCGGGTGGAGGAGGACGAGGATACCCTGATCGTGCACGGGATGGGGCCGGGGGGTGTGCCGGGGGGGGCCACCTGCGCCAGCCATCTCGACCACCGGATCGCCATGAGTTTCCTGTGCTGCGGGCTGGCCGCGCAGACCCCCGTCTCGGTCGACGATGGCGGCCCGATCGCCACCAGCTTCCCGATCTTCGAGCCGCTGATGACCGCGCTGGGCGCGACCCTTACCCGCGACAAAGCCTGACCCGAACGGAGCCGCCGATGAATTTCGCCATTGCGATCGACGGGCCCGCCGCGGCGGGCAAGGGGACCATCGGGCGGGCCATGGCGGCGCATTTCGGCTTTCCGCATATGGACACCGGGCTGCTTTACCGTGCGGTGGGGCGGCGGGTGCTGTCGGGCATGCCGGCGCTGGAGGCGGCGCGCGCGCTCACGCCCGAGGATCTGCAGGCGGACGGTCTGCGCACGGCGGAGGTGGGGCAGGCGGCCTCCCAGGTCGCGGCCCTGCCGCAGGTGCGCGCGGCGCTGCTGGATTTCCAGCGCGCCTTTGCCCAGCGGGCGGGGGGCGCGATCCTCGATGGCCGCGATATCGGCACGGTGATCTGCCCGGATGCGGCGGTGAAGCTCTTTGTGACCGCCTCGGACGATGTGCGCGCGCAGCGCCGCCATGCGGAGCTGACCGCCAAGGGCGCCGATCTGACCCTGGAGGCGGTTCTGGCCGACCTGCAGGCGCGCGACGCCCGTGACATGCAGCGCGCCGATGCGCCCTTGAAACCCGCCGAGGATGCCATGGTACTCGATACTTCGCGGCTTTCCATTGACGAGGCGGTGGAAAAGGCCATTGCACTGGCGACTGCGCGCATGGCGGCCCGGGAATTCTCCCCAATTCGTCCGAATTAAGCAGCCCTTTCCCAATGGCCCATAAGCTGCAATTCGCCCAACCCGGCGAATGCCTCTTGCGTTGGGTCAATTTTTCGGCAAATCAGTCGCCCGAGGGAACATAACAAAGAAAGTGAAGGATATGGGGATCGACCTGTCAAATATGTCGATGGAAGACCTGACGGCCCTTGAGAAAGATATTGCCAAAGCGAAGGCCACGCTGGAGAAGAAGCGCATCGCCGAAGCCCGCAAGGCAATGGAAATGGCCGCCAAGGAGTACGGCATGACGGTGGAGGACGTGCTGTCCTCCGGGCCCGATCGCAAGTCCGGCCAGAAGGGGGTCGCGAAATACGCCAACCCCGCCAACCCGGATCAGACCTGGACCGGCCGCGGGCGTCAGCCCACATGGTATCGCGAGGCCATCGCGGCGGGCACGGACCCCGCCAGCATGGAAATCTGACCGCGCGCGCAGCCCCGCCCTTGGCGGGGTTGCGCCCCATGGCCCTTGCGCGTATAGACGCGCCCATCGAGCACGCGACGCAAGATCGCAAGGCAAGACTGCAGGGTCCGGCAAAAGCCGCGGCCCTGATTGCTTTGGGAGATCGCGACGCACCCGACACCAAAGACCCGTGGAAACAACCACGCGGCCCGTATAAACACGACAAAGGAAACACGAGACCACATGGCTCAAAGCGCAACCATGGAGGAATTCGAAGCCCTCCTGCAAGAAAGCTTCGAAATCGACACGCCCACCGAAGGGTCTGTCGTCAAAGGCAAGGTCATCGCAATCGAAGCGGGACAGGCCATTATCGATGTCGGCTACAAGATGGAAGGCCGCGTCGAACTCAAGGAATTCGCAAACCCCGGCGAAGCGCCCGAAATCGCAGTGGGTGACGAGGTCGAGGTGTTTCTCGACCGGGTCGAGAATGCCCGTGGCGAAGCGGTCATTTCCCGCGACAAGGCCCGCCGCGAGGAAGCCTGGGATCGCCTGGAGAAAGCCTACGAGGACGATGCCCGCGTCGAGGGCGCGATCTTCGGCCGGGTCAAGGGCGGCTTCACGGTCGATCTCGGCGGTGCCGTGGCGTTCCTGCCCGGCTCCCAGGTCGATGTGCGCCCGGTGCGCGACGCAGGCCCGCTCATGGGTCTCAAGCAGCCGTTCCAGATCCTCAAGATGGATCGTCGCCGCGGCAATATCGTGGTGTCGCGTCGTGCGATCCTCGAAGAGTCCCGCGCCGAGCAGCGCGCCGAGGTTATCGGCAAGCTGAACGAAGGCGACGCGGTGGACGGCGTGGTCAAGAACATCACCGAGTACGGCGCGTTCGTCGATCTCGGCGGTGTGGACGGGCTGCTGCACGTCACCGACATGGCCTGGCGCCGGGTCAACCACCCCTCCGAGATCCTGGCGATCGGCGAGACCGTCAAGGTCCAGGTCATCAAGATCAACAAGGAAACCCACCGTATCAGCCTCGGCATGAAGCAGCTGCAGGACGATCCGTGGAACCTGGTCGAGGGCAAATACCCGCTGGACAGCGTCCACACCGGCCGCGTCACCAACATCACCGATTACGGCGCCTTCGTGGAGCTGGAGCCGGGGGTCGAGGGGCTCGTGCACGTCTCGGAAATGTCCTGGACCAAGAAGAACGTCCATCCGGGCAAGATCGTCTCCACCAGCCAGGAGGTCGAGGTCATGGTGCTCGAGATCGACACGGTCAAGCGCCGCGTCTCGCTCGGGCTCAAGCAGACCATGCGCAACCCGTGGGAGGTTTTTGCCGAAACCCACCCCGAGGGCACCGAGGTCGAGGGCGAGGTCAAGAACATCACCGAATTCGGTCTGTTCATCGGTCTCGAGAACGACATCGACGGCATGGTTCACCTCAGCGATCTCAGCTGGGATCAGCGCGGCGAGGAAGCCATCCAGAACTACCGCAAGGGCGATGTCGTCCAGGCGGTCGTGTCGGAAGTGGATGTCGAGAAAGAGCGGATCTCGCTGTCGGTCAAGGCGCTGGGCGGGGACAAGTTCGCCGAAGCCGTGGGCGGCGTGAAGCGCGGCTCGATCATCACCGTGGAAGTGACCGCCATCGAAGACGGCGGGATCGAGGTGGAATACGAAGGCATGAAGTCCTTCATCCGCCGCTCGGACCTGAGCCGCGACCGGGCCGAACAGCGCCCCGAGCGGTTCGGCGTGGGCGACAAGGTCGATGTGCGCGTGACCAACGTGGACAACAAGACCCGTCGTCTCGGCCTGTCGATCAAGGCCCGCGAGATCGCCGAAGAGAAGGAAGCCGTGGAACAGTACGGCTCTTCCGACAGCGGCGCGTCCCTCGGCGACATCCTCGGCGCGGCGCTCAAGAAAGACTGAGCCAGCCCACACGAACACGGAAAAGCCCCGCCATCGCGCGGGGCTTTTTCATGGCGGGTCATGGGGTGCAGGGGCGTCCTCCTCCTCATCCCAGTAAACCTCCGCAACGAGCCTCGTCGCGATCCAGATCAGCCCGAACAGGGCCGGATCCGACAGCACGTTGAAGACCACCCAGTGATCCGTGCTCAGGGCGCGCCGCGCGATCTCGTTCGCCCCGGCGGCGAGCAGGGCGAGGCAGACCCACGCACCATGCAGCACCGGCCAGCCCCGCGGCACGAGCCGAAGCTTGTAGTCGAGCGTGCGCTGCAACAGGCTCGGCCGCGCGCAGGCCCCGACAGCCAGGATCGCCGCGAAGGCCAGCGCGCCCACCGTCGGCCGCAGCATCACGAAGGTTTCGTCCCCAAGCACCAGGCCCGCGCCCGTCAGGACCAGGATCAGTACGAAGGTCGCCACGGCGAGCCAGGGCACGGCGCGGTCCCATCGCCAACGCAGACCGACCGCGAGGGCCGTGGCCACGACCGACAGCCCGGCGGCCCAGAACAGACCGCCAAAGACGTGGCCCGCCAGAAACGCGAGCCCCGGCAGCAGTTCGAGAAACAGACGACGATCCATGCCGCAAAGGTGGTGCGCATGGCTCCTCTGGGCAAGTTGCCGCCCAGGGGGCGGAGGCCGTGCCGCGGGCGCGATCCTTTGGACCGGAGGCGGCGCGCGAGCCGGGTCGCCGGTTGGCCTCAAGCCGCCTGCGGGGCGCAAACCCTTGCGAATCGGTGACCTTTGCGGAACGCGGCCTGCGCCCGCGCCCATGCCACCGGTGCTGCCACATTTGGCGGCCCCCGCGCTAAAGCGAGGGAATTGCGCTTCTTTCTCCGGCGCCAAACCGTCATTAGTCTTTTTCACATCGCCGCTTTGCCGCTATAGTCGACCGGCAATCACGGGGAGAGGGTGCCCCGGACGAAGCTGAGGGAGGGTGCATACATGATCCGGTCGGAACTCATCCAGATCGTGGCGGACGAGAACCCGCATCTGTACCAGAGAGATGTCGAGCGGATCGTGAACACGGTGTTCGAGGAGATCATCGAGGCCATGTCGAACGGCGACCGGGTCGAGTTGCGCGGCTTCGGCGCCTTCTCCGTCAAGCACCGCGATGCCCGCACCGGGCGCAACCCGCGCACGGGCGAGGCGGTTGCGGTCGAGGCGAAATCAGTGCCCTTTTTCAAGACCGGAAAGCTGCTCCGGGATCGGCTGAACGGAAAGGAAGACTAACCCCATGCGCCTGATCAAATACGCGTTTCTCGCAATCCTCGGGATCTGCCTTCTGACCATTGCCTTCGCCAATCGCGACATCGTCACGCTGACCCTGTTGCCGGCGAACATGGCGGCCTTTGCCGGGGTGAACTTCTCGGTGCAGGTGCCGCTCTATTTCGTGGCCTTCGGGGGGATCGCGGCGGGGCTGCTGATCGGGTTCTTCTGGGAGTGGCTGCGCGAGACCAAGCACCGCAACGAGGCCTCCCGCCAGCGCACCGAGGCCCGGCGCCTGAAGCGCGAGGTCGAGCTGATGAAGAGCCGCAAGGCGGTCGAGGACGGCAAGGACGAGATCCTGACCCTGCTCGAAGACCAGGCCAGCGCGCGCTGAGCCCCGCACCCCATGC
The DNA here is from genome assembly GCF_028807315.1 of Dinoroseobacter sp. PD6. Taxonomy (NCBI): domain Bacteria; kingdom Pseudomonadati; phylum Pseudomonadota; class Alphaproteobacteria; order Rhodobacterales; family Roseobacteraceae; genus Dinoroseobacter; species Dinoroseobacter sp. PD6. The sequence continues at coordinate 109,470 of NZ_JARAMN010000002.1, forward strand.
CCGTTCTCGTTGATCCCGCGCCCCGGGGCGCCGCCCGGACGGGCGTGGTGCAGGTCAAGATCTGCGGGCTGAGAACCGCAGCGGACGTGGATGCCGCAGCCCGGGCCGGGGCGCGCTATGGCGGCTTCGTGTTCTTTCCCAAATCCCCGCGCCACCTGGAGATCGACGCCGCGGCTGCCCTGGCCGCCGAGGCGCCGGTGGGGCTGGCGAAAGTGGCGCTGGTGGTGAACCCGTCCGACGCCGATCTGGACGCGCTGCTGGCCCGGGTGCCGGTGGATATCCTGCAGCTTCATGGCCTCGAAACCCCCGCGCGCGTGACCGAGATCCGCACCCGGACCGGCTTGCCGGTGATGAAGGCCGTGGGGATCGCCGAGGCCGCCGATCTGCCCGCCATCGCCGCCTACGAGGCGGTGGCCGACCAGATCCTGGTGGATGCCAAGCCGTCCCGGGACGCCACGCTGCCGGGCGGCAACGGGCTGGCTTTCGACTGGCGGCTGCTGCAGGGGCGGGTGTGGCGCAAGCCCTGGATGCTGGCGGGCGGGCTGACGCCCGAGACGGTGGGTGAGGCGATCCGGCTGACCGGCGCGGCCCAGGTCGATGTCAGCTCGGGGGTCGAGTCGGCACCGGGGGTGAAGGATGCCGGGGCGATCGCGGATTTCGTGGCCGCGGCGCAGAAGGCTTAAGCCCTCGTTAACCTGTCTCGGGCACCCTGCGGGCATGGCTGTGCTTCCTCCCCAGATGACCGCGGATGTCTGGCTCGCGCAACTCTTCGGCTCGAACGAGGCGCGGCGCGGCGGGGTTGTCAAACGCAAGGTGCGCGATGTGGAGCGGTTGGTGGGCCGCAAGCGATTTCTTGACGAGCTGGACCGGCTGGGGTTCCAGGCGGTGGAGAACGGGCGGCATTTCGTGGTGTTCTGCAACGCGCTGCCGATCACCCGCCTGCGCTGAGCCCGGGCCGGGCAAGGGCCTTCGAAGGCCCTTGGACAACCCGCTTGCAAGCGGGTTGACACGCGATTTGGAAATCGCGTCTCCAAGGCTTTTCGAAAAGCCTTGTTTACCCCCTGCGGCAATCGCACTACACCGGCCCAAACGCCAGTTTGGAGACCGCCATGCCAGACGACCTGATCAATTCCTTCATGACCGGCCCGGACGAGAATGGCCGGTTCGGCGATTTCGGGGGCCGGTTCGTCTCCGAGACCCTGATGCCGCTCATCCTGGAGCTCGAACGCCAATACGAGTTCGCCAAGACCGACCAGGCCTTCTGGGACGAGATGCACCATCTCTGGACCCATTACGTGGGCCGGCCCAGCCCGCTCTATTTCGCCGAACGCCTGACCGAGCGGCTGGGTGGCGCGAAGGTCTACCTCAAGCGGGACGAGCTGAACCACACCGGCGCGCACAAGATCAACAACGTGTTGGGCCAGATCATCCTCGCCCGCCGCATGGGCAAGACCCGCATCATCGCCGAGACCGGCGCGGGCCAGCACGGCGTTGCCACGGCCACGGTCTGCGCCAAGTTCGGCCTGAAATGCGTGGTCTATATGGGCGCCCATGATGTCGAACGCCAGGCGCCCAACGTCTTCCGCATGAAGCTGCTTGGCGCCGAGGTCGTGCCCGTCACCTCCGGGCGCGGCACGCTCAAGGACGCCATGAACGACGCGTTGCGCGACTGGGTCACCAATGTGCGCGAGACCTTCTACTGCATCGGCACGGTCGCGGGCCCGCACCCGTACCCGGCCATGGTGCGCGATTTCCAGGCGATCATCGGCCAGGAGGCCCGCGAGCAGATGATGGAGGCCGAGGGCCGGCTGCCCGATACGCTGATCGCCGCGATCGGCGGGGGCTCCAACGCCATGGGCCTGTTCTACCCGTTCCTCGACGACAAGGAGGTCGCGATCATCGGGGTGGAGGCCGGCGGCAAGGGCGTCAACGAGAAGATGGAGCATTGCGCATCCCTGACCGGTGGCCGCCCCGGCGTGCTCCATGGCAACCGCACCTACCTGCTGCAGGACGATGACGGCCAGATCCTCGAAGGCTTCTCGATCTCCGCCGGGCTGGACTATCCCGGCATCGGACCGGAGCATGCCTGGCTGCACGATATCGGACGGGCGAAATATGTCTCGATCACCGATGCCGAGGCGCTCGACGCCTTCCAGCTCTGCTGCGAGACCGAGGGCATCATCCCCGCGCTGGAGCCGTCGCACGCGCTGGCCCATGTGGCCAAGATCGCGCCGGACCTGCCCCGCGACCACATCATCTGCATGAACATGTGCGGACGCGGCGACAAGGACATCTTCACCGTCGCCAAGGCGCTGGGTCAGGACATGTCCGGCGCGGTCTGAGCGCAAGCCTCTGATCTGGCGCAAAAAACCTTCGCGTCCCCGGCAGGTTGGGGCGCGATCCGTCCTCGAAATCTCGTCTATACCTTCGGTTTACGGCGGTCCGCCGGGGGTTTAGGGGGGCGGCACTAAACCCCGCGCCCATGTCCCGGCCCCCGTGCGGTGGGCTAGTCCGACGATACGGACCGGGCATCTCGCCCGGCCCCCTGTCAGAAAGGACCTCCGAGATGAAACCGATTTTCTCCGCTTCCCTGATCGCGCTCCTGGCCGCCGGTGCAGCCCATGCAGGCGCGGTCCCCCCTGTCGCGGTCATCCACCAGGTGCCGGGCCCGCAGATCGTGCTGGCCAGCAGCGACGCCGACCCGTTCGACGGGTTGCGCGAGGCCTGGCGCGATGCGCGCGAGCAGGTGCGCAGTGACTGGCAGTCGGCGCGCGGGCATTTCGAAGGCGACCGGGACGAAGACGATGACCGGGATGACGACCGCGACGACGACCGGTATGAAGACGACGACCGGGACGACCGCGATGACGATCGGGACGACGACCGCGACGACCGGGATGACAGCGACGATGATCGCGATGACAGTGACGACAGCGACGATAGTGACGACGACGGGGATGACGACGGTGACGACGACTGAGTAAGCTGCCCCCGACACGCAGCAAGCTGAGGCGCGGCGCTCCGGACCCCCCCCGGCGCGCCGTGCCCCACGGAGGACCCAATGGCCCAGACACGCCGCCATTTCATTGCGCAGCTCGGCGCGGCCCTCGCCGCCGGGCCCGTCCTTGCGCAATCGGATCCGACCCGCGCGGTCCTGGACCGGATCCAGGACGAAGGCTTTATTATCGAGCGATTGAGCCGCACCTGGCTGGGCCGGGTCCGGATCATCTCCCGGCGGGGCACGGTGACCCGCGAAACCGTGGTCGATCCGCGCTATGGCGAGGTCCTGCGTGACCTGCTGCGCGATCCCGCCCGGCGTCAGGACAATGACGGCCCGGACGATCTCCGCAGCGGACGATCCGGCGGGCGCGATGATGACCGGGATGATGATCGCGATGACGATTCCGACGATGACGGCGATGACGACTCCGACGACGGGGATGACGGCGACGATGGCGACGACGGCGACGATGGGGATGACGGCGACGACGGCGACGACGGCGACGATGGGGATGACGGCGATGACTGAGATCACCGCCGTCCGCGCGCGCCGCTCCGTCTCTCTGACGGTGGTTCTGTGTGTCCAGGTCGTCTGCGCCTTTTTCTTCGTGGCCGATATCACGCTGTCGGTGCTGGGCATCCCCTTTGCGCCGCTCAGCTGGCAAGTGATGGAACTGATCGAGATCGGCGCGGCCCTCGGCCTGATCATCGGGGTGGCCGTGGGCATCCTCGCCCTGCGCGAGGCCCGCGCGCGCACCGCCGTGGCCGAGCGCGCGTTGCAGGCAGCCTCCGGCGCGTTCATGGACCTGGTGGAAGAGCGTTTCACCGAATGGGGCCTGACCCCGGCGGAACGGGACGTGGCGCTGTTCGCGCTCAAGGGCCTGACCCTGCAGGAAATCGCGGCCATGCGCGCCACCTCCGAGGGGACGGTGAAAGCCCAGACCAACGCGATCTATCGCAAGTCGGGCGTGGCCAACCGGGCGCAGTTGGTCTCGCTCTTCGTCGAGGACCTGATGGGGGAGGCGATCTCGAGACCCGGTGTCGACGCGGCCCCGGCCCGTTAACCTATTCGGAAAGTTGAATGTTTCGCATGCGAAACAAATATCTGGAAGCCCTTGATCCCCGGCGATTTCGCGAAAAAATTTGTCGGCGGTCTCGGGCCCGGGACCGGGCCCGCCGTTAACCTGCGCGTCCCGCGCGCGGCTGCCGCGTCCACGACCCGGCGCTTTGTGATGCGCGTCGCCGCGCAACCGGGCAGGTGCACGATCCGCAGGCATCGACCCAGCCCGCAGGGCTTGCACACCCTGGTCAGACATGCCCTTATCCCCCTGTCAGACATACCAAAGCCCCCCCGGGCCAGAGCACGGCCGCGCGCGCATCCCGCGCCGATCCGTGCCCGCGGCGAGGGCCAGCAGCGGCATGTTCGACCCATAAAACAGGGAGCCAACAATGATCCGTTTCAAGACCTTCGCCGCCAGTGCCGCGGCGGCCACCCTTCTGGCGCAGGCCATCCCGGCCGTGGCCGAAACCGCCTGGGACATGGCGACACCCTATCCGGATGCGGAATTCCACACCCGCAACATCACACAATTCGCCGAGGACATCGCGGCGGCCACCGATGGCGGGCTGACCATCACCGTCCATTCCGGCGCGTCGCTGTTCAAGCACCCGGAAATCAAGCGCGCGGTCCAGAACCAGTTCGTGCCCATCGGCGAGGTGCTGATGGCCAACCTGTTCAACGAGGATCCGATCTTCGGCGCCGACAACATCCCCTTCATCGCCACCACCTACGAGGACGCCAAGGCGCTCTGGGACGCGCAGCGCCCGCTGGTCGAGGCCAAGCTGGCCGAGGATGGCATCCGCCTGCTCTATGCGGTGCCGTGGCCGGGGCAGGGGTTCTATACCAACAAGCCGCTGGAGACGGGCAGCGACCTCGAAGGGCTGCGGTTCCGGACCTACAACGCCACCACCGCGCGGATGGCCGAGCTGCTGGGCGCCTCGCCCACCACCATCGAGGCGGTGGAGATCCCGCAGGCGTTTTCCACCGGTATCGTGGATGCGATGGTCACCTCCGGCGCCACGGGCGCGCGCACCAAAGCCTGGGACTTCACGACCGAGTTCTATGACCTGCAGGCGTGGCTGCCCAAGAACATGATCATCGTCAACGAAAGCGCCTTCTCCGGCCTGCCCGAGGATCAGCAGCAGGCGATCCTCGACGCCGCCGCCGCCGCCGAGACCCGCGGTTGGGAGATGAGCGAGAGCGTGGCGACCGAAACCGTGGCCGAACTGGGCGAGAACATGACCGTGCATGCGGCCAGTGAGGCGCTGATGTCCGACCTTGCCGCCGTGGGCGAGACCATGGCCGCCGAATGGGCCGAGAATGTTGGCCCCGATGGGCAGGCCCTGCTCGATGCGCTGAAGTAAACGACACGAGGGGCGCCGGGCAATCGGCGCCCCTCTGCGCGAAAGGACGGGCATGCTGACACGGACCCTCGACAGGATCTACACCGCCGCGGGTGCGCTGGCGGGCGTCTTCCTGGTGCTGATCTGCGTGATCGTCACCGCCCAGATCGTCGCCCGGCAACTCGAGACGATCATTCCCTCTGCCGACCAGTTTGCGGGGTTCTGCCTGGCGGCCACGTCTTTCCTGGGCCTGGCCTACAGTTTTCGCAGCGGAAGCCATATCCGCGTGACGCTGTTCACGCAGCTGTTGCGCGGCCCCGGCGGGCGGCTCGCGCTGATCCTGGCGCTGGCCGTGGGGGCCGCGATTGCCGCCACGCTGGCCTGGCACACCAGCGCCATGGTGGCGCAGAACTTCGCGCGCGGCGAGGTCACTTCGGGCCTCGTGCCCGTGCCCCTCTGGATCCCGCAGATCGGCATGGCCCTCGGTGTGATCCTGTTCGCCGTGGCGATCGTCGAGGATCTCGTCCGCGCGATCCTCGGCCACCAGACCCTGTTCGACGCAGCGGAGCGCAAGCTCAAGGACGCGCAGGAGGCGGGCGAGCCCGTCGACCCCGTTTGACCCCCAAGCCCCTCGCATAAGGCCGCGCCGATGGACCCCGATATCATCTCTCTCATCCTGATCGGTGCGATGCTCGCGATGCTCGCGGCGGGCATCTGGGTGTCGCTGACGCTGATGATCGTGGGGTTTCTGGGCATCGCCCTGTTCTCCAACGCGCCGGCGGGCGCGATCATGGCCACGACCATCTGGGCGCAAAGCTGGTCCTGGGCGCTCACGGCCCTGCCGCTCTTCATCTGGATGGGGGAGATCCTGTTCCGCACCAAGCTGGCGGCCAACATGTTCAACGGCCTCGTGCCCTGGATGAACGCGCTGCCGGGGCGATTGCTCCATGTGAACGTGGCAAGTTGCGGGCTGTTCGCCGCCGTCTCGGGCTCGTCGGCGGCCACCACCGCCACCATCGGCCGGATCACCATCCCCGAGCTGGAAAAGCGCGATTACGACCAAAACATGATCGTGGGCTCGCTCGCGGGCTCGGCGACGCTGGGCTTCCTGATCCCGCCCTCGATCATCCTGATCGTCTACGGGGTGGCCGCCGAGGTGTCGATCAGCCGCCTGTTCATCGCGGGCATCCTGCCGGGGCTGATGCTGATGGTGCTCTTCATGGGCTACATCATGCTGTGGTCGCTGATGCATCCCGACCGCACCCCACCCGCAGAGCCGCGCATTCCATACCTGGAACGGATCAAGGCGACGGCGGGGCTCTTCCCGATGCTGGGCCTGATCTTCGCGGTGATCGGGTCGATCTACGCGGGGCTTGCCACGCCGACCGAGGCGGCGGCGGTGGGGGTTCTGGGCGCGCTGCTGCTCTCGGCCTTGTCGGGCACGCTCAACTGGGCCTCGTTTCGCGACAGCGTCGCGGGGGCCACGCGCACCACCTGCATGATCACGCTGATCCTGGCGGGGGCGGCGTTCCTGTCGGTGGCCATGGGCTTCACCGGCATCCCGCGCAACCTCGCCGCCTGGGTCGGGAGTTTCGAGCTGAGCCAGTTCCAGCTGCTGCTGGCGCTGACGCTTCTCTTCGTGGTGATGGGGTGTTTTCTCGACGGGATTTCCATCGTGGTGCTGACCGCGTCGGTGATCATGCCGATGGTGCAGGGGGCCGGGATCGACCTGATCTGGTTCGGGATCTACCTGGTGGTGGTGATCGAGATGTCGCAGATCACGCCGCCCGTGGGCATCAACCTCTTCATCCTGCAATCCATGACCCGCCACGACCTGCTGACCGTGGCGAAAATGGCCTTCCCGTTCTTCCTGGTGCTGGTGCTGGCGACGCTGCTGCTGATCCTGTTTCCGGGGATCGCCACCTATCTGCCGAGCCTGATGACCCGCGGTTAGTGGTCTTCGAGGATCCGGCCGCGCCCGCGCACCCGGTCCGTGATCCCGGCCTGCCGCATGGCGGCCCAGGCGCTGACCGTGTTGATGGCGATGGCGGGCTTGCCGAGCCAGCGCTCGGCCTCGGCACAGACCGCCGCCCCGGCAAGGTTCGTGCCCACCTGCACCAGCGCGTCGACCTCTGGGGCATCCAGCGCCTGCAATTCCGCGCGGATGCGTGCCTCGGGGACCTGCGCGATGGCGCGCGGGCTGGCGCATTCGAGCCCCTTCAGGGCGGTCACCTCGAACCCCGCCTCGGTCAGCCAGCCACGCACCTGTTCGTCGCCCTTGGGCATGTGCGGGGTCAGCACGGCGATGCGTTTCGCATGATACGCCCGCAGCCCCGCCGCCACCGCGTCCGAGCCGAGGATCACCGGCACGCCCGCGTGCGCCGAAAGCTTCGCCTTGAGGTCCTCGGACCCCGCCAGCCCGCCCCAGAACGCCTCCAGCGCCACGCCCATGATCAGGCTGTCGACCCCAGCGGTCATGACCTGGTCCGTGGCGGTCTCGATCCCGGCGCGCATGGCGGCCACGTGGTCGAGGAAATTGTCGGTCGAGATCTTCTTGTTCGAGATCGGGATCCGCCCGATATGGAAGGTCACGCCGGGCACGCGCACCGCATCGGTCTCGGGCTGCACGATGGTGTTGGTCGAGGGCACGACGACGCCGATCTTCTGGCGGGCGCCCAGTGCATCGGGGGGCGTATCGGTCATGGGGCTTTCCTTCCTTGGTCTTCGAGCTGCCGCAACCCGGTCAGCAGCGAGGCGTTCATCACCCAGGCCTTGTGCCGGGCGGGATCGGCGCAGGTGCCCTGCAACTCGGTGCGGGCGGCGGCCTGTTGCTCCGGCGTCCTGGCCTCCAGCCGTTTCTTGTTCTGGATCGTCTGGGCCTGCACGTAGTCCTTGGCGATCTGCCGCCGCTCGGCGTCATAGGCATCGAACAGGGTCTCGGCCTTGCCCGGGTCGGCCACGGCGCGGGTGATCTTGTCGGCCAGGTTCACCGCGTCATGGATGCCCGAATTCATGCCCAGCCCGCCGAGCGGGTTATTCACATGGGCCGCATCCCCCGCGAGAAACACCCGCCCCTTGCGAAACGCCGCCGCGACCCGCTGGTTGACCGCATAGATGTTGCGATGGATGATGTCCGCCAACCCCAGCGCAGGCTCCAGCCCGACCATCTGCGCACTGACATAGGCATCCGAGAGCGCATCCGTGCCGCTGTCGGCGGCGGGGGCGGGGAAGACGATGCGCCACAGGCCCGGCGGGCCGTCATGGGGCACCTTGAACAGCGCACACCACTGGCTGGGGTCCAGCACGTAGTTGCGCACCCGGAAATCGCGGGCGAAGAAGTCATGGGGCGTGGTCAGCACGAGGAAGCGTTCCTCGTAGGTGAACCCCTCGAACGCGATGCCGAGCCCCTTGCGCGTCGCACTCCGCCCCCCGTCGCAGCCCACGAGGTAGTCGGCGCGCAGGGTCTCGCCGGTGCTCAGGGTTACGTCCACACCGTCGCCGTCCTGGGCAAAGCCGGTGACGGCGGTGCCGAGCCGCAGGGTGCCGGGGCGCAGGGCCTCGATCGCCTCGGCATTGGTGTCGGCCACCTTGAACTGCTCGCATTGCAGGGCGAAGGGGTGGGGGGTCTCCCCCTCCAGCAGGCCATAGTCGAACTCCGCGATGATGCTGTCGGTGGCCCGGTCGCGGAACTGGAAGACCGGCGCCTTCAGCCCCTTGGCGCGGATCGCAGCGCCGCTGCCCAAGGCGTCGAGCATTTCCAGCGTCGGCGGTTGCAGGGTGGCGGCGCGCGGATCGGCCGGCAGGCTCTCGGCCTGCTCGCAGAGCGTCACGTCCAGCCCGGCACGCAACAGCGCCAGCGCCAGCGACGTGCCGACCGGCCCGGCCCCGATGACAACGATATGGGTCATGTCTCCTCCTCGGTGGGGTTGAGCGCGGCCCAGACCCGGTGCGGGCTCGCGGGCATCTGCAACCGGCGCGCGGCCTCGGGCCCGATGGCGTCGCAGACCGCGTTCATCACGGCGGCCAGCGCGCCGACGGTGCCGCTCTCGCCCGCGCCCTTGACGCCCAGCGGGTTGGCAGTGGTCGGCGTGGGCGTGTGCAGCACTTCGATGCGGCACAGGTCCGTCGCGCGCGGCACCGCGTAATCCATCAGCGATCCGGTCAGAAGCGCGGCGTCCGCGTCATGGACGATCCGCTCCATCAGGGCCTGTCCGAGCCCTTGGGCCACGCCGCCATGGACCTGCCCCTCGACCAGCAGCGGGTTGATCACCGTGCCCACGTCGTCGGCCACGGTATAGGCGGCGAGTTGCACAGTACCGGTGTCCGGGTCGACATCGACCTCCGCCACATGGGCGCCGTTGGGGAAAGTGCCCGCCTCGGTCGCGACGAACGCCTCGGCGGTGAAGGTTCTGCCCGTGCGGGCCGTGACCTCGGCCAGCGGGATGGCCCGGTCCGTGCCCGCCACGCGGAAGGCGCCCTGTGCGAACACGAGGTCGCGCGCGGCCACCTCCAGCAGATCGGCCGCCTCGGGGCGCGCCGCCTCGAGGATCTGCGCGCTGCCCGCCTGCATCGCCGCGCCGACCGAGCCCATGGTGCGCGAGCCGAACGTGCCGGTGCCGCGCGCGATCTCGCCGGTATCGCCGCCGCGCACGGTGACCGGGCCGCGCCAGCCCAGCAGCCGCTCGGCGATCTGCGCAAAGGCGGTGGCATGGCCCTGGCCCGCATCGCCCGCCCCGGTGCGGATCTCCAGCCCCTCGGGCCCTGCGATCAGCTGCGCGTATTCCGGCAGTTGCGCGCCCTTGGGCCCGCCGCCCGCAGGCTCGATCGCGCAGGCGATGCCGAGCCCCCGCAACCGGCCCCGGGCGCGGGCGGCCTCCCGTCGCGCGGCGAAACCGGCGGCATCGGCCCCGGCCAGCGCGGCGCGCAGGGCGGTCGGGAAATCCCCGCTGTCATAGGTGAACCCGTGGGGCGTGGCCCAGGGCATCTGGTCCGGGCCGATCATGTTCCGCAGGCGCAGGGCCACCGGGTCGCGCCCGGTCTCGGCGGCGGCGAGCTCCACCATCCGCTCGATCACGTAGATCGCCTCGGGCCGTCCGGCCCCGCGATAGGGGGCCATATGCATGGCGTTCACGTGGACCCCGCGCATCACTGCATGGATCACCGGCGTGCGGTAGACCCCGACCAGCCCCGGCAGGTTCGAGGTCATGGGATGGCCAGACATCTGCCCCATCTGCGCGCCGATGGGGGCATAGCCGTCCACCTGCAGGGCGAGGAACGTACCATCCGCGTCCAGGGCCAGGGCCGCATCCACCGACTGCTCGCGCGAGGCGGTGTCGGCGAGAAACCCCTCGCTGCGCGTGCCCTGCCAGCGGACCGGGCGGCCCGTGGCGCGGGCGGCCAGCAGGGCGAGCGCGTCTTCGGGAAACGCCCCGTTGCGCATTCCGAACGACCCGCCCGTGTCGGTCTTGCGCACCCGGATCCGGTCGAGTGGCAGGTCCAGCACATGGGCCAGCTCCCCCTGCACCCGGTGCGGGGCCTGGGTGCCGGTCCAGAGCGTCATGTGCCCCTCGGGCGAGCAGGTCGCGAGCGCGCCGCGCGGCTCCAGCGTCATGGCGGCGACGCGGCTGATCTCGATCCGGGCGCGGGTGACATGGGCGGCCCATGCGGCGGCCGCCTCGAACGCGTCCCGGTCGCCCAGCTCGTAGGTGAACGCGATGTTGCTGTCGCGGTCGGGCCAGACGCGCGGAGCCTCCGGCGCGGCCCCGGCGCGGGCGTCGGTGACCACGGGGGCTTCGGCCACCTCCAGTGCGACCGCGTCCGCCGCGTCGCTGGCCTGACCGGCGGTCTCGGCCACCACGACCGCCACCGGCTCGCCCACCCAGGTCACGCGGTCGGTGGCCATCGGCAGGAACGGTGTCGGCACCACGTCGCAGCCCTTGGGCACGTAGCGCAGCGGGAAGGGCCGCAGCCCCGCCTGGTCCGCCCCGCTGAGCACGCACACCACCCCGGGCATGGCGCGGGCCGCGTTCAGATCCAGCGCGGTGATCCGCCCGGCGGGGTAGGGGCTGCGCACCACCTCCATCCACAGCGCGTCCTCGGCGGGCACGTCCGCCACGAAACACCCGGCCCCGCGCACCAGACGGCCATCCTCGTCGCGGGTCTGGGCCGTGCCGAACCGGGTCTCGGGACGTGCCATGCTCAGAACCTCAGCCCCGGCAGCCACAGCGCCAGCGCAGGCACCGCGATCAGCCCGACCAGCAGGATCAGGTCACAGATCAGGTAAGGCGCGGCCGCCCGCACGATGGTCCAATAGGTCGTGCCCGGCGGCGCCACCCCCTGCATCACGAACAACAACAGGCCAAAGGGCGGTGTCGTTCCGCTCATCTCGATGGCCAGCAGCATCACGAGGCCGAACCAGATCGGATCGAACCCCATGGCGGCGGCGATGGGAAAGAAGATCGGGATCGTCAGCAGCATCATCGAGATCGCGTCGACGAACATACCCAGGATCAGCAGCACGACGAACATGATCAACAGCATGGTGATCGGCGCGAATTCATAGGAGGTCGCCCAGGCGATCATCCCCGAGGTCGCCCCGGAGAACGCCAGCACCTGGCTGAAGGTCTTGGACGCGATGATGATGAAGAACACCATGACCGTCACCCGCAGGGTGCCTTCGAGGGATTTCGCGACCATGTCCCAGCTGAACCGGCCATAGAGCACCGACAGAACCAGCACCGACAGCACTCCGAAGGCCGCGGCCTCCGACGGGGTGGTGATGCCCAGCAGGATCAGACCCACGACGCAGAACACCACCAGCGACATGGGCAGGATATAGGTGCAGATCAGGCGGATCTTTTCCCAGAACGGGGCCGTCACCACGTCATAGGCGGGCGCAGCCTCCGGGTTGCGCCGCAGTTGCAGCCAGATGGTGGCGGTGTAAAGCAGCGCCAGCACCAGCCCCGGCAGCACCCCCGCCAGCAGCAAGTCCGCGATGCTGATCTGCGCGATGGAGCCCAAGAGCACCGCCAGCGTCGAGGGCGGGATCAGGAGCGCCAGCCCCCCCGAGCCGATGATCGGGCCGATGGACATGTGGCGCTGGTACTTCCGCTCTTCCATCTGCGGCAGCAAAAGCCCCCCCATCATCGCCGTATTGGCCATGTTGGACCCCGACAGGGCCGCGAAGATGGTGCCGCAGAGAACGGAAATGTAACTGAGCCGCCCGGTGGACCGGCCCATGGACCGATCGAGCGTTTCGATGATCTTCAGCGCGATGCCGGAATGGAAAAACAGGTTCCCCATCAGCACGAACATCGGCACCGTGACCAGCACGAAGCTCGACACAGCCTCCCCGGTATTGGCGACCAGCTGCTCGACCCCGATCAGCCCGCCCATGAAGATATAGGCCCCGATCAGGTTCGCGATGAGGAAGGCAAAGGCCACGGGCACGCAGAGCGCCATCAGCCCGATCACCATCCCGAGCATCAGAAGGGCCGCTTCCCACCATTCCATGAGCATCTCTCAGAGACCTTCCTGGTCGGCGGAAACACCCTTGTAGAGGCTCTCGCGGGTCACAAGCATCCGGATGAACTGCACCGTGCAGAGGGCGAAACAGATCACGACCGGTACGAACAGGAGCCAGCGGTCGAGGAAATTCGCGCGCATGTCACCAACGCCGATATTCTGGATCGTGATCGGAATGGCGAAGGCGGTGACGATGGCGCAGGCCACCGCGCACAAGACCACCACCGCCTTCTCGATGGGGCCGGTGACGCGCGCGGGCATCAGTGTCCGCAGCGCCTCCATCGACACATGGCCTTTCTCGCGCAAGAGCCACGGGGCCGCGAGCGCGGTGGCATAGAGCAGCGCGTATTCGGTGATCGCCACCACCCAGTTGATCTGGAACATGCGCAGGGTGCGCGTGGTCACGTCGTAGACGATCGAGACGAACATGAACGGGATGATGAGTGCCGCGAAAATCGCCAGCCCGTTCAGGAGCTTGTCAAAGCCCCGCCAAAACCCGTTCATGTCCGCACTGCCCCGATCAGCTGCCGTTGGCCGCGTCGATGATGGCGCGATACTTGGCGGCCTCGTCCTCGCCCAGGGTCTCGGCCACGTTGACCCAGAACGTGTCCTGGAAGGCGGCGGTGACCTCGGCGGCGCCCGCGCCCTCGAGCACGACATCCTGCACGCCCGCCTCGGCCAGGGCGGCGGTGTCCACCGCCTCCAGCGCCTTGGCGGCGTCATAGGCCAGCATCTCGTGCTTCTGGATCATCTCCATCAGGTAGGCGCGCTGCTCCTCGGTCAGCCCGTCGAATTTCGCGGCGTTCGCGGCGATGATCGTGTTGCCCTGGCGCCAGGTCGGGAAGATCCGGTAGCGCAGGAAATCCTGCCACCCGCCGGAGCTGACCCCGATGGTGGTGAACCCGATCCCCTCGACCAGCCCGCGTTCCAGCGCGGTATAGATGTCGCCTGCGGGCACATCGACCCGGGCGATGCCGAGCGCCTGGTACATCGGGTCATAGGATGCGCCGCCGCGGATCTTGAGCCCCGAGAAATCCATGGTGCCGTCATCGTCGATCTTGGGTTCGGTGATGGTGTAGAACTGGAAATTGTATCCCGTCCCCATCGCGCCCAGGAACGCCACGCCCGCGCGCTCCCGCGTGCCGGCATCGATGGCGTCGTGCAGCCCCGCGGCGCGCAGCTTGTCGGCAGGCACCGCGGCGGCGTCGAGCGGGGTCAGCTCCGGCACCTGGCGCTGGTAATAGCCTGCCGGCCCGAAATAGAGGTCGATGATCCCGCGCGAGACCGCGTTCATCTGCTCGTTCCGGGGCAGGATCTCGGTGCCGCCGCGCAGGTCGATTTGCAGGATGCCCGCGCCATTGGCGTTCACGTCCTCGACGAAGGCGAAATAGCTTTGCATCAGGTCGTTTGTCGCGGGCAGCGAGTAGACCGCGCTCAGCCGGGCCTCCTGGGACAGCGCCGGGGCCGCCAGAAGAAGGGCCGCGCCGGCGGCGAGAAGTCGGGTATGCAGTGTCATGGGCTGAAGGCTCCCTGGTGGTGTTGGCAGATGCGTGCCCGCTTTTGGCGCGGGTCGTTGGTGTCATGGCGCGGAGGGCGGGGGGCTGCGCGCGCATTGCGCCTCGCCCGACCGGAGTCCCCCGAAGTGCGCCACATGCGACAAAGGGTACATTTTTTGCCCTGCGCGACAAGCTTTTGTATGCAGAATTTGTGCAGATCTCGGTGGGTTTTGGCGTTTGGGTTGTGCGAATTATCATAAGCCGCTGATTATTATATAAAAAACTTTCAGATGGTGCTGGCGGAGTTTTCCGGCTTGAGCATTGGTGCCTCATCTGCATGCAGAAATCCGCCGCGGATGCCTGTTTTTCGGGAAACTTCCGAAATCCGCAGGTTCTGCCCGTCAAGTGCATGCCGAAACGGGCGCAACCCGGCGCAAAATGCCGCCCTGGCCCGATTGCCCTCGCTCGACAGGGCGGTTCTGTATACTAAATCTGAACAAACGCCCGGTGCCGAGGAGCCTGCATGTCCACCACCCCCCCGCGCATGAACGCCGCCGAAGCGGCCTACCGGACGATCCGGGCCAAGATCGTGTCGGGCGAGCTGGCGGAGGGTGAGCGGCTGACCGAGAAGCGGCTCTCCAAGGACCTGGGCCTGTCGCGCACCCCGATCCGCGAGGCGGTCGGGCGGCTGATCCTCGAAGGCTTCGTCGAGCGGCAATCGGGCTATACCACCCGGGTCGCGCGCTTCCCCGAGGACGAGATCGCCCAGGTCTTCGAGATCCGCGGCGTGCTGGAGGCCTACTCCGCCCGCCGCGCGGCCCGGCACGCCCGGCCCGAGGACATCGCCGAGATGCGCGAGGTCTACGCGGTGATGGCGGCCAACTCGCCGCCCCGCTCCGAGGCTGCCTACCAGGTGCTGACCGAGGCGAATGAGCGGTTTCACAAGATCATCCTGCGCGCGGCCCAGTCGCCCAAGCTCACCGCGCTGATGACCATGGCGCTCGATGTGGGGATGGTGGTGCGGACCTACCGGATCTTCACCGAGGCCGACCTGACCCGCAGCCTGCACCACCATGGCGAGCTGATCGATGCCATCGCCGCCCGCGCCCCCGACTGGGCCGAGAGCGTCATGCGCGCCCACCTGCTGGCCGGGGCGGCGCGGGTGGCCGAGCATACGGGCGATATCGGGCAGAAGACGCCGCCGCCGGATGTGAAGGCCGCCGAATGACCGCGCCGCGCGCCCTGCGCTCGTTCCTGTTCGCCCCCGCCAACCGGCCCGCGATCTTCGACAAGGCGCGCGGGTCGGGCGCCGATGCGGTCTGCCTCGATCTCGAGGACGCGGTGCCGCCGGACCAGAAGGCCACCGCCCGCGCCCCGGCGCTGGACTGGCTGGTGCAGGCGGCGGACCCGGGCTGCGGGGTGCGGATCAACGGGTTGCGCACGCCCGAGGGGCTGGCCGATATCGCCGCACTCTGTGCCGCGCGGCCGGGGCCGGGCTTTGTCCTTCTGCCCAAGGTCGGCGCCACGGCGGAGGTGCAGATCGCCGCCGAAGCGCTGGAGGCCGCGGGCAGCGACCTCGTCCTCGGCGCGCTGATCGAGACCGCTGAAGGGCTGGAGGCGGTGGCCCGGATCGCGCGGGCTTCCGACCGACTGGGCTTCCTGCTCTTCGGTGCGGTGGATCTCGCGGCCGATCTCGGCGTGGACGGCTCGGATGCGGCGCTCGCCTATGCCCGGGGGCGCGTGGTCCATGCGGGGCGCGCGGCGGGGCGCCCGGTGCTCGACGTGCCCGCGCTGGATTTCCGCGACTTGGCGGCGGTGGGCCAGGCGGCGGCGCGCGCCAAGGCCCACGGGTTTTCCGGCAAGGCGGCGATCCACCCGTCGAACATCGCCGTGATCAACGACGCCTTCACCCCCGGCGCGGAGGAGATCGCCGAGGCGCAGGAGGTTCTCGCCCTGTACGAAGCGTCGCCCAACGGGCTGGTCGTGCGCAACGGCAAGCTGATCGAGAAGCCGGTGATCCGCGCGATGGAGGCGCGGCTGGCGCTGGCGCGCGCGGCGGGGCGGCTGTGACCGACGCGGCGCGGCTGCGGGCGCTGGACGACCGCTTCGCCTTTCTCGAAGACCCCTCGACCCAGGTGATACCGGGGTCGGGCACGGGGCCTCTGGCCGGACTCCGCATCGGGGTCAAATCCAACATCGCCGTGGCCGGGCAGGCCTGGACCGCCGGGATCGCCGGGCGCGGCGAGGTGCTGGCCGAGGCCGATGCCGAGGTCATCGCGCGTCTGCGCGCCGCCGGGGCCGACCTGCTGCCGGGGCTGACCATGGACGAGGCCGCCCTGGGGGCGGCGACCGAGACGAGCGGCCTGCGCGCAACGCAAAACCCCTTTGCCCCGGGCCACAGCGTCGGTGGCAGCTCCGGCGGCGCGGCGGCGGCGGTGGCCTGCGGCGCGGTGCCCGTGGCGCTGGGCAGCGACACGCTGGGCTCCGTGCGGATCCCGGCGGCCTATTGTGGCGTGCTGGGCTTCAAGCCGGGGGCAGGGGTGCTGCCGCTGGGCGGGGTGGTCCCGCTGGACCCCGCGCTCGACACGCTGGGCCTTTTGGCGCGGCGGGTGGCGGATCTGCGCGCGGTCTACGCGGTGCTGGCGCCGGAGGCCGTGGCCGAAACGGCGCAGGTGGTGCAGCTGGCCCCGCAAGCGGACGTGGCCTGCGCGCCCGAGGTGCAGACGGCCCTGGCGCGCGCGGCGCGGCTGCTCGACGCCAGCGGTCCCGACCGGCTGGAGGGGTGGGAGGCGGAGGCCCTGCGCATGGCGGCCTTCACGCGGGTCTGCGCCGCGGCGGCCACGACCCTCGCCGATCAGCCCATTGCCAGCGTCGCGGTGCGCAGCGCCATGGCCTACGGCGCGCGGCTCACCCCCGACGGGCTGGCCCGGGCCGAGGCGCTCTGCGACCGGGTCGCCGCGGCCCTGCGCGCGCGGCTTCCCCCTGGCACCGTGGCGCTGACCCCGACCACGCCGACCCCGGCCTTTGCCCGGGGCACCCCGCCGCCCGCCGATCAGGCCAGCTTCACGGTGCTTGCCAATCTCGCCGGTCTGCCCGCGATCTCGGTGCCGATGGGGCCTGCGTCGGTGCAGCTCATGGCCGGGCCGGGGCAGGAGGGCACGCTTCTCGCCCTCGCCGACCGGCTGAGCGCGGCCTAGCCTGCAAACTCCAGGTCGATGGTCATCGCCAGATGCCCGGCCTCGGTCCGCGCCCACATGCGCGCGCCGCCCTCCGTCGGCTTACCCTCGATCCAGAACGCGTCTGGCGCAAAGAGCGGGCTGACCGCGCGGATCGTCGCCGCCCGCAGGGGCCGGTCGCCGGATTGCGCCTGCCCGAAGGCGATGAGCAGCGTCGCGGTCAGCGGTCCGTGGACCACCAGGCCCGGATACCCCTCGACCTCCCGCGTGTAATCCGCGTCGTAATGGATGCGGTGGCCATAGAAGATCAGCGCGGAATACCGAAACAGCATCACCGGGTCCGGCGTGATCCGCTGCGACCAGGCCGCGTCCCCGGGGGCCTCGGTGGGCGCGGGCGGCGGCGCATCCGGGGCGGGCGGATCGCGATAGACGATGTTCTGGGTCTCTGTCAGGCACAGCCCGTCCGCATCGGCAAAATCATGGGTCACGGTCACGAAGCCCAGCCGCCCCGACCGGCCCTGTTTCAGCCGCACCTCCCCGATGGTGGAGGTCTTCTCCGCCCGGCTGCCGATCAGCAGCGGGCGATGCCAGTCCATCCGCCCCCCGGCCCACATCCGCCGCGGCAGGCCGAGATCGGGCAGGAACCGGCCCAGCCGCTCATGCCCGTCCGGTCCGAGATCCGAGGCGCGGATCTTGGGGTTGAAATAGAGGTATTGCCAGAAGGGCGGCAGCGCGTCGCCCTCGGCCAGAACCGGCGCGCGGTCCAGCGTCAGCTCCAGGTGGGTGGCCTGGCGCAGGTCGATCCGGTCCCGGGTGGTCTCGGTCTGGCCGGTGGCGGGGTGGGGCGTCTGGGGGGCTGTGGTGGTCCGGGTCGTCACGTCACTGTCCTTTGAACTCGGGGCGGCGTTTTTCGGCGAAGGCGCGCTGGCCCTCGCGGTAATCGGCGCTGTCGTAGCAGGTTTTGACCAGCGCGTCCGCATGGGATGCGGCGGCGGCATCGCCGGGGCGGGCGAAGGCCGCCAGCCCCGCCTTGACCGCGCGCAGGGTCAGGGGCGCGTTGGCGGCGATGGTCCGGGCCAGGGCATCGGTCTCGTCCATCAGCATGTCCTCGGGCACCCGCCGGTTGACCAGCCCCCAGCGTTCCGCCCGCGCCGCATCCACCGGTTGCGCGGTATAGAGCAGCTCCGCCGCCGCCGCGGGCCCCGCGATCCGCGCCAGTGCCGCCACCTCGTCCGCGCCGATGGCCAGACCCAGCTTGGCGGGGGTGAAGGCGATGTGCGCGGTCTCGCTCGCCAGTCGCAGGTCGCAGCGCACCGCGATCTCCAGCCCGCCGCCGATGCAATGGCCCCGGATCGCCGCCAGCACCGGCATCGGCAGGGCGGCGAGCCCCTCCAGCGCCCGGGCCACCGTGCGGTTGTAGGCCGCCACCCCCTCGGGCGTCGCCCGCACCTGCGGGAACTCCGAGATATCGGCGCCCGCACAAAACGCCCGGTCCCCCGCGCCACGCAGCACCACGACCCGCGCGTCGCTTGCGGCCAGCTCCGCGGCCAGATCGCCCAGCCCCTGCCACATCGCCAGCCGCATCGCGTTCAGGCGGTCGGGATTGTTCAGGGTGATCCGCGCCACCGGCCCCTCCCGGTCCAGCAGCAGGCGGCCCTCGGCCAGCGCCCGGCTCATATCCGCCCCGTCCATTGCCCGCCGCCATCCATGTCGATCACCGTGCCGTTGAGGTATTCGATCCGCGGCGAGGCCATCATCACGCAGAGCGCCGCGACCTCCTGAGGCGATTTCGGGCGGCCGTAGGGGAACTTCTCGGGATCGACCAGCTCCTGCCAGCGGGCCTCGTCGCCGAACTCCGCCTGGGCCTTGCCCTTGAAGAACTGCGTCATCCGGTCGGTGAGCGTCGGCGACGGGTTCACGCCCAGCACGCGCACACCTGCCCCCTGCGCTTCGGCCCCCAGGGCCTGGGTGAACCCGATCAGCGCCGCATTGCCCGCCGCCCCGCAGATATAGGCCGGGCGCACCGCGCGCCCGCCCATGCCGATCACGTTCACGATCACGCCCGCGCCGCGCGCCGCCATGTCCGGATAAAAGAGCTGGCACAGGTGGATATAGCCGAACACCTTCAACTCCCATCCCGTCCGCCAGTCCGCCATGGTCAGGTCCGCGAGCCTGCCCGCCTTGATCGCACCGGCATTATTGACCAGCACATCCGGGGTCGGCACGGCGCCGTGCAGGGCGCTTCGGCCCGCATCCGTGCCGAGATCGGCGGCGAAGATCCCGGGCCGGTGCCCGGTCGCGGCGGCGACGGTCTCGGCGGCGGCCTCCAGCCGGGCGGCATCGCGCGCCACCAGGGTCAGCCGCGCGCCCTCGGCGGCAAAGGCGGTCGCGGTGGCCAGCCCGATGCCCTTGGAGGCGCCGGTCACCAGCACGGTCTTGTCGGTCAGGGTCAGGTCCATGGGGTCCTCAGGCGTAGTACTGGATTTCGAAGAACAGGCACCCCTGCGGCGACGCGAACGGCCCGTGCGGCGTGCCCGGCGGGCGGCAGGCATAGCCCGGGGCCGCATGGGCGCTGCCGCCGCGGCCCTCCCGGTCGCAGCCCATGATCAGGGTGCCCTCGATCAAATAGACCTCCTCCCAATAGTCATGGAGGAACACGTCCGGTGCCACGGTGCCCGGCCGGAACCGGATCAGCCGGGTGCGCACGCCGCGCTCGGCCTCCTCGTCCAGCACATCCGAGAGCATCTTCTGCTCCACCCCCGGCGCACCGCCGGGGACCTGCTCCCAGCCTTCCGACAGGTCGAGATCGTGATAGGGCACGGGCGGGCGGTCAAGGCTCATGGGGGTCTCCTTCGGGATGGGTCGCGCCCCGCAGGGCGGCGCTCAGGGCGGTCAGGTCGGGTTGCGCGGGCAAGGCGCGGAGCGCCTCGTGCAAGGCCCGCGCGGCGGGGTCGGGCACACCGCCGTCGCGGCAGTTGGTCAGGAACTTGGCCTCGATCGCCTCGGGGGCAAGGGGGGCCTCGGGGTCGCCCGGGGCATGGGGCGCATGGGCGGTGTGCACCGCGCCACCGGCATCGGTGATGCGCAGGGTCGCGCCATAGGCGCCGGGGAAGGCCGCGCTCAGCCCCGGATCCTCGACCAGATGCACGCGGGCGCGCAGGGCGGCGATCTCCGGCGCGTCCCGGCAGGCGGGATCCTCGAAATCCGCACGGGCAGGCGCGCCCCGGGCCAGGGCGGTCGCAACGCAATGCTGCAGGCTGAAGCGCGCCGAATGGGCGTCCTGCGGGGCAGGGGCGTCACAAAAGGCAATCGCGGCGGCGTAAGTCGCGACCTCGATCCGCGCGGGCGCGACGCCGCGCGCCCGCAACTCCAGGGCCGCGGCAATCGCCGGGTGGGTGTGGCGGCAGGCCGACCAGGGCTTGAGGCTGACCTCGTGCAGAGCCCAGTCGCCCCGGGCCTGCGCGATGCCCGCCGGGTCGGCCCCGGGATACATCGTGGCAAACACCCCCAAAGGCCCCTCCAGGATCTCCAGCGGCGCGCCGATCCCGGCCCGTGCGGCCCGGGCGGCGGTGATCCCGGCCCGCGCCGCGTGCCCGGCGGCCAGCTGCTTGGCATGGCCCGGCTCCAACCGGCATTGCCACAGCCCCGCCGCCTGCATCCCCGCGTGCCCCAGGGCGTGGGCCTGCGCCTCTGCTCCCAGCCCTTGGGCCCGCGCCGCCGCCATGGCCGCCCCGAACACCCCGCACGCGGCGGAATTGTACCAGGCCGAATACCCCCCCGCCGCCGCCGCAACCCCGATCCGCAGCGCAACCTCGTAGCCCGCCAGAAGTGCGCGCAGCAGCGTCTGTCCCGTGGCACCCGCGTCCCGCGCCGCCACCAGCGCGGCGGGGCAGACCACGTCGCCCGCATGCAGGATCGACCGGCGGTGCAGGTCGTCCATCTCCAGCAGCGATCCCAACGCGCCCAAGGCAAACGCCGCTGCCTCCGGCGCGTGCCCGTCGAACCCCGACAGCGCCCCGCGCTCCAGACCGGCGGCGGCGGCGAAGGCCCGCTCCGGCGCGCTGCCGCGGGTGGCCAGCACGATCCCCACCCAGTCCGCCAGGTGCACCGCGGCCCGCTCCAGGTCCCGCGCGGTGGCGGCCCGGTCGCATATCTCCACCAGATCTGTTGTGACTGTCACGGCCTCGCACCCTCGATTTCGTATACATTTAGACCGCTTCGCAGCCAAGATCGACCGGATTTTCGAGGCTTCCGCATCTCTTTTTGGCGGGCGTTTCGGCGGTGATCTCCCGTGTGATCAGTGCAAAGATCTGAAAAAATTACAAAAAACCTGTCCTGCGTCCGCCTGACGCAGGAAATCACCCCTGTCATCAATTCTGTCGACAAAATGCACTTTTCTTTCCGGCCCGCGCCCCTATCTTTTGCCCATCGCCCCCCGAGTCCCCAGCGGCCCTGGGGGGCACGTTCGGGGCAGTCGGCGGCACGGAGGGCGCAGTGCATGTCGACATCACGGCCGGGGAACCCGGCCAAACAAAGCGCCCGCATATCCCTTGAACCATAACGAGACGCCGTTCGGGATGCGGCACCAACAGGAGAGTTTCGAGAATGAACCAGCTCGATTTCAACCGGCGCCAGTTCATGGCGCTCATGGGCGCGGCGACCGCGACCACGGCCCTCGGCAGCCGGGCCATGGCCTCCGAGGCGCTGAAGTTCTGGGCCCCGGGCATCGCGCGCGTGGGCAACCAGGACTGGTCCGACATGGAAGCCCGCGCCGGCATCAGCATTGCCAATATCGCCAAATCCGCCCGCGCCGACGAGGCGATCCAGAAGATGGTCGTGGGCGACGGCAACGCGCTTTACGATGCCATGACCGACAATGGCGGCGGCATGGAAGACGCGCTCGCCTCGCAGAACGCGATTGTCGAGCTCGACCCGTCCCGCATTCCCAACTGGGCCAACCTGGTGGACAGCTACAAGGAGGGTGGGTCGTCCTATGACACCATCCGCCACGAGGGCCGACTGGTCGCCGTGCCCTATATCTCCAACGCCGACAGCCTGGCCTTCAACCACGACGTGATCGGCGAAGAGCTGACCAGCTGGGAGGCGCTCTTCGACGAGCAGTTCCGCGGCCGCGCGGCGATGCAGAACGACTACGGCCCGACGCTGACCAACACCGCGGTCTACCTCAAGCAGTCGGGCAAGCAGGATATCGAGAACCCCTCCGACATGACCGAGGCCGAGGTGAAGGGCGTCTGCCAGTTCCTGATCGACCTCAAGAAGAAGGGCCATTTCCGCACCTTCTGGGACGGGTTCCAGAACGGCGTCGACCTGCTGGCCTCCGAGGAAGTGCTGGTCTCCTCCTGCTGGGAGCCGATCCAGATCATGGCCGCGCGCAAGAACGGCGCCGACATCCGTTACGGCACGATGACCGAGGGCCATCAGGCCTGGAACAACATCATCATGCTGACCCGCGGCGGGCAGGAGCGGGGGATGGAGGACGCCTTCTACGCTCTGGCCAACGTCTATCTCGACCCGTGGTTCGGGGCGCGCACCCTCGCGGGGCTCGGCTTCACTCCGCAGATGACCGGGGTGAACGCGTATGTCGAGGCCAACGCGGCCGATTTCGACGACGACACCCGGGCGACCCTGGCCGAGCGTCTGGCGCGCAAGGACGCGCGCATGGCCAAGCCCGGCAACGCCTGGCAGAACGTGTTCCCGACCAATATCCGCGCCTACCAGGACTGGTGGGCCCAGGTGCAGGCCGCCTGAGCCGTGGCAACGCTCGACACCAATTCCCCCGGCCCGGCAGACCGCCAGGCCGGGGAGACCCGCGCGGTCTGGCGCGAGCGCGCGGGCGCGTGGGCGTTCTACGTGCCGCTGGCCTTCATGGTGGTGTTCTTCGCCCTTCCCATGGCCCTCACGGTGGTGTTCTCGTTCTTCGAGCGCACGATGTTCTGGATGGAGCCGGGCTTTACCCTGTTCTCCTACAACAACTTCTTCTTCTCCGCGCGGCTGGAGAATTTCCTCGTCTCGATGAAATACTCCGCGCTGGCGGTGATCATCTGTTTCGTGCTGGGCTTCCCGGTCGCGGTGTTCATCCGCCGCTCGATCCCGCAGGTGGCCCAGCACCGGGTGATCCTTCTGTTCATCCTGCCCTTCATGGTGTCCGAGATCATCCGCGTCTTCGCCCTGCGCCCGGTTTTGCAGCGCAACGGCCTGATCAATTCCACCCTGATGGACTGGGGCCTGATCGACGAGCCGATCACGGCGCTGCTCTACACCCATACCGGCGTGGTCATCGGGGAGGTGCTCAGCTTCCTGCCCTTCATCGTCTTCGCGGGCTTTCTCGCGATGGAGGCGGTGCCGAAATACATCTTCGAGGTCTGCGACGATCTCGGCGTCGGCCACCGGCGTCGGTTCACCGATATCATCCTGCCGCTGGCGGCCCCGGGGATCTTCGCGGGGGCGGTGTTCATCTTCGTCAACGGTCTGGGCGTCGCCCTCCTGCCCAACATCCTCGGCGGGCCGGGGGCGGTGAATGCGGGCCTGATCGCGACGCAGGCGATCACGGCGCTCGACTTCCCGCTGGCCATGGCCGTGAGTGCCATCATGATGGCGACGCTCATGGGGCTGCTCTACATCGGGCACCGCCTGTTTGACCTGACCAAAATCCTGACCCCGCTGAACTGAGGCCCCGGACATGACCGACGACTACGCCAATCCCTGGGCCTACCGGCTGAAATGGGCCTACATGCTCCTGCTGGTCACCACGCTGATGAGCCCGGTGATCTACGTGATGTACATCTCGTTCAACGCCAACGGTTTCGGCGCGCGGGCCTACGATTTCACGTGGGAGTGGTACCGCCTCGTCTTCTCCGACGAGCTGTTGCTGAACGCTTTGCGCTGGACCTTCTCGCTGGCCATCGTGGTCACACTCATCACGGTACCCTTCGCGGTGCTGGCGGCGAAATACTACAAGACCGCGCAGAACAAACTGCCCGTGGTGTTCCTGCTGCTGGCACCGCTCTTCGTGCCGCCGGACATCCTCGGCTCGGCCCTGCTGGTCTATTTCAAGTCCCTGAACTCCAGCTTCATCTGGCTCGGGGACCAGCTGGGCACCGCGGCCTTCGACGGCTGGTTCCGGCTGAGCTTCTTCACCGCGACCGTGGGGCTGATCATCTACACCATTCCTTACGCCTTCATCGTGGTGCTGATCACCATGGGCCGCTACCGCACCGAGCAGACCGAGGCCGCCCGCGCCTGCGGGGCGGACGGCTGGCGCGCCTTCTGGGATATCGAGTTTCCCCAGATCCGCGCGGGCGTGTTCAGCGCATGCTCGTTCTGCATCATCCTGTGCTTCAACGAATACACCCGCACGAGCCTGCTGAAGGGCGGGTTCGACACCTTCACCACGGTGCTGATCTCACAGATGCTCAACACCGGCATGTCGCCGCAAAGCTACGCGATGTCGTCGATGGTGGCGTTCACCGCCATCGCGATCATCGGCAGCATCATTATCTTCACCCTGATCCGCTCCGAGAGCCTGACCCGCACCGCGCGGGCCAAGGCCGAGCCGATCATGTCGTCCTGAGAGGTCCCATGCACCAGACCACACCACCCGCCGTCGAGGTCAAGGGCCTGTCCAAGCATTACGGCCCCGTCAAGGCCCTGCGCCAGATCGACCTGACCATCGCCGCGGGGGAGTATTTTGTCCTGCTCGGCCCCTCTGGCGGGGGCAAGACCACCCTCCTGCGCACCATCGGCGGTTTTCACCGCCCCACCGAGGGGCAGGTCCTGCTCCATGGCCGCGACATGAGCCACCTGCCGCCCGACAAGCGCCCCACCACCATGGTCTTCCAGGCCTACGCCCTCTTCCCGCATATGACCGTGCTGCAAAACGTGTCCTACGGGCTGAAAGTGGCGGGGATGGACAAGGCCACCGCCCAGGAAAAAGCCGCCGCCATGATGGATGTCGTGGGCCTTGCGGGCTTTGCCGAGCGCAAGCCGCACGAGCTGTCCGGTGGCCAGCAGCAGCGGGTGCAGCTGGCCCGCGCGCTGGTGCTCGACCGCGATATCCTTCTGCTGGACGAACCGCTCGCCGCCCTCGACGCGCAATTGCGCAAGGATATGTGCTTGGAGCTGAAACACCTGCAGGAAAAGGTCGGCATCACCTTCATCCACGTCACCCACAACCAGGAAGAGGCGATGACCGTCGCCGACCGCATAGCACTCGTGGCCGATGGCCAACTGGTCGAACAGGGGGCCGCGCGCGACATCTACCGCGCCCCCATCAAGAAATTCACCGCTGGCTTCGTGGGCGAGAACAACCTGCTCTCCGGCACCGTGTCGCAGGTCAACGGCGTCTCCTGCATGGTCGAGGTGGCGGGCGCGCAGCTTTCCGTGCCCAAGCGCGGGCAGGAGGTGACCCAGGGCCAGGCGGTGGATCTCTCGATCCGCTCCGAACTGGTGCAACTGTCCAGGGTGGATGCCTCCAACGATCCGGGCGACGGCCATTCCATCCTCGGCAGCTATGACGAGGCGGTCTATCTTGGCCTGACCACCTCGCATCTGGTGCGCCTGCCCAACGGGGTGGAGATGACGTCGCGCACGATCTCCGACGCGCTGGGCGATCTGCCCACCCCGGGCGACCCGGTGCGCCTGTCCTGGCAGCCCGACGCCATCCGCCTGCACACGAGCTGAGGAGCCTCCCGATGTGGCCCAACCCCCGCGTTCCCTATGAACTTGCGTCCGACCGGGCGATCCTGCCGCCCCTGCGCGGCAAGTCGCTGATCGTGCATGTGGTGATGAATATCGAATACTGGCCCTTCGACCGCCCCATGCCGCGCGGCATCATCCCCGCCCCCCACGGGGCCGCGCCCGCGCCGCCGGATGTGCCGAACTACGCCTGGGTCGAATACGGGATGCGCTGCGGCATGCCGCGCATCATGGGGCTGCTGGCCGATCGCGGCATCCCCGCCTCGGCCTTCATCAACGCCCAGGTGGCCGACGTATATCCCAGCCTCATGGCCGCCACCGTCGATGCGGGATGGGAGCTGGTCGGCCATGGCTGGTTCCAGCAGAGCCTCAAGGCCGTGGACGACGAGCGCGA
Source organism: Dinoroseobacter sp. PD6 (assembly GCF_028807315.1). Classification (NCBI taxonomy): domain Bacteria; kingdom Pseudomonadati; phylum Pseudomonadota; class Alphaproteobacteria; order Rhodobacterales; family Roseobacteraceae; genus Dinoroseobacter; species Dinoroseobacter sp. PD6. The sequence goes on from NZ_JARAMN010000002.1 coordinate 136,178, forward strand.
CGTGATCGCCCGCAGCCTCGACCGGCTGGCGCAGGTGCAGGGCCACCGCCCGCGCGCATGGCTCGGCTGCGGGCTGGGCGAGACCTATGACACCCCCGACATCCTGCGCGAAGAGGGGATCGAGTTTCTCCATGACTGGGCGCTCGATGACCTGCCGGTCTGGATGCGCACGAAACACGGGCCGATAGTCGGCCTGCCCTATACGTTCGAGCTCAACGACGTGCCGGTCTACGCGATCCAGAACGGGTCCACCGACGAATATCTCAAGCGGGTCGAGGCCACGGTGGAGATCTACGCCGCCGAGACCGCCCGCACCGGCCAGCCCCGGATCATGACGCTGGCGCTGCATCCGCATATCATCGGCGTGCCCCATATCGCGCATCATTTCGCCCAGGCGCTCGACCTTCTGGCGGCCCGCGACGACACGGTCTTCACCACCTCCAGCGAGATGGGCGACTGGTTCACCGCCGCCCAAGCCCCCGGCGCCGCCGTCACGGAGAGCCCCGCATGACCGAGAAGTCCACCGCCCTGTCGCATCTCAAGGTGCTCGACCTGACCCGCGTGCGCGCCGGGCCGACCTGCTGCCGGGTGCTGGCGGATTTCGGCGCCGACGTGATCAAGATCGAAGCCCCCCAGGGGGTCGATCCCAACGCGGGCATGTCCGGCGCGCGCCACGGCTACGACATGCTGAACCTGCACCGCAACAAGCGGTCCATGACCCTGAACCTGAAGAAACCCGAAGGCCGGGCGCTGTTCCTGCGGATGGTCGAGACGGCGGATGTGGTGGTCGAGAACTTCCGCCCCGACGTGAAGGACCGGCTCGGCATCGGCTATGACGACCTCGCGGCGGTGAACCCGCGCATCATCCTCGCCTCCATCTCCGGCTTCGGCCAGGACGGCCCCTATGCGCGTCGCGCGGGCTTCGACCAGATCGCGCAAGGCATGGGCGGGCTGATGGGCGTGACCGGCATGCCCGGCGGCGTGCCGATCCGCGCGGGCGCCGCCGTGGCCGACAGCGGCGCGGGGATTTTCGCCGCCACCGGCATCCTCGTGGCCCTGGCGGAGCGGGAGAAATCCGGCAAGGGCCAGTGGATCGCCACCTCGCTGCTGGAGGCGCAGATCGCGTTGATGGATTTCCAGGCCGCGCGCTACCTGGTCGACGGCGACGTGCCGCCGCCCGCGGGCAACGATCATCCCTACGTCACCCCCATGGGCGTGGTGGAGACCGCCGATGGCTATCTCAACCTCGGCGTGGGCGGGCAGGGGCAATGGGTCGCCTTCTGCAACGTGATCGACCAGCCCGAACTGGCCGAGCACCCGGATTACGCCACGGACACGGCGCGGTTCGCCCATCGCGGCGCGCTCTGGGATCACCTGCGCCCGGTCTTTGCCCAACGCACCACCGCCGACTGGGTCCTGGCGCTCGAGGCAGGCGGCGTGCCCGCCGGGCCGATCTACACCATGGACGAGGTCTTCGCCGACCCGCAGGTGCGTCATCTCGGCATGGCCGCGCCCGTCCACCACCCGGTCCGGGGCGAGACGGCCCTCGTCGCCACGCCGATCAAGATGTCCCGCACCCCGCCCAGCGTCCATGCCAGCGCCCCCGACGCGGGCGCCCAGACCGACGAGATCCTGGCCGAATACGGCCTGAGCCCCGAAGAGGTCGCCCAGTTGCGCGCGGCCCACACAATCTGAGAGGACACGAGATGAACCAGATCGACACCAACGCGATCTCCATGCCCGTCGGTCCCCAATGGCCCGACATCCGCGAAGCGGTCGCACGCCTCTGCGCGGATTTCCCAAACGACTACTGGAACGATCTCGACAAGCGCGACGCCTATCCCGCCGATTTCGTGAAGGCCCTGACCGAGGCGGGCTTTCTCGGCGCGCTGATCCCCGAGGCCTATGGCGGCTCGGGCCTGCCGCTCTCGGCCGCGGGCGCAGTGCTGGAAACGATCCACGAGACCGGCTGCAACGCCGCCGCCTGCCACGCCCAGATGTATACCATGGGCACGGTGCTGCGCTACGGCTCCGAGGCGCAGAAACAAGCCTACCTGCCCGGCATCGCCACGGGCGATCTGCGCCTGCAGGCCTTCGGCGTGACCGAACCCACCACCGGATCCGACACCACGCAACTCAAGACCCGCGCCGAGAAGACCGATACAGGCACCTACCTGGTCAACGGGCAGAAGGTCTGGACGTCCCGCGCGATGGAAAGCGACCTGATGCTCCTGCTGGCGCGCACCACCCCCGCCGACCAGTGCACCAAGCGCTCCGACGGGATGTCGGTCTTCCTGCTGGACATGCGCGACGCGCTTGGCAACGGGCTGGAGTTGCGCAAGATCGACGCGATGATCAACCACAACAGCTGCGAGGTGTTCCTCGACAACCTCGAAATTCCCGCCGACACCCTGATCGGCGAGGAAGGCCGCGGCTTCCGCTACATCGTCGACAGCATGAATGCCGAACGCATCCTCATCGCCTATGAATGCATCGGCGACGCCAAGTTCTTCATCCGCAAGGCGGTCGAGTACGCCAACGAGCGGGTCGTCTTCGGCAAGCCCATCGGCGCCAACCAGGGCCTGCAATTCCCGATCGCGGATGCCTATGCCAAGATGTGCGCCGCCGAGTTGATGGTGAACAAGGCCGCCGCGATCTTCGACGCGGGCGGCAAGGCGGCCGAAGAGGCTAACATGGCCAAGCTGCTGGCCGCCGACGCCTCCTGGGCCGCGGCGGAAGTCTGCATGCAGACCTATGGCGGCTTCGCCTTCGCGCGCGAATACGGGATCGAACGGAAATGGCGCGAGGCCCGGCTCTACCAGACCGCGCCGATCTCGAAGAACATGATCTTCGGCTATCTCGGCCAGCACGTCCTGGGCCTGCCGCGCAGCTACTGACCGGGGCAGGGCGGCGGGCTCAGAACCGCCGCTCCAGCCCGATCTGAACTTCGCTCTCGGTATAGCTGTAGGCGTCGATGTCCGACCGGCTGCGGGTATGGCTGACCCGTGCAAAGGGCGAGAACCCGTCACCCAGGAACAGGTCGGATTTCTGCACCGTCAGCGCGACCTGCACCGCGCGCTCGTTCGGGCTGGCGGTGAACAGGGGGCTGGGGTCGCGGAAATCCCGGTACCGCAGGGACAGCTCGGGCCGCAACGTGATCGCCCGGACCGCGTCATAGCTGCCGAAGACCCGCAGCTCGGTGTCGCGGTAATCCTCCAGGTCGAACGCCACCCGGTTCTCTTCCACCCGCAGCGCCGCGCCGAGCGTCGCGCGCCCGCCCACGGAGCGCCGCAGGCCAAGCTGGGCCGCCACCGCGTGCCCGTCCCGGTCGTCCGAAACCGCGCTGTCCAGCACCGCCCAGGACGCCGCGCCAAAGACCGACACGCCGCCCGCACTGCGCCGCTCGAAGGACAGATCCACGCCGAAGCGGTCCTCGAACCCGTCTCCCGCCACGTGGCGGGTCCGCCCGAAGGCCGCGGCCACGACCGAGCTCCGCGCGCCCAGAAATCGCACCCCCGTCCGCGCGCCGATTGTGATGTCGTCGTACCGCGCCTCTGGCCCCTCCAGCGCATCGAGATCGACCCCCGCGAACCCCACAAGCTCCGTCGCCCCGACCCGCGCCAGCCCCTGCCGCCAGCGCGCCGCCCCCGTCACCCGCAGCCCCGGCTCGGTGTCGGTGTCCCGCTCCAGGGTGAAGGGCAGCACCGTGCCCGCGATCTCCAGATCCACCGTATCGCTGTCATAGCGCCGCCGATTGCCCAGGGTGACAAGCCCCACCGACAGGTCCCAGTCGAACCCCCGCCGCGCGTCGATCGCCCGGATGAAGCCCAGCACCCGCAGCCGTGCCGGCTCCGGCAGGTCGGTGGAGAGAACGGCGAAGAACTCCTCCCGCGCCCGGCTCCACTGTTCGGCGGCGAAATAGGCCCGCGCCAGTTCCAGCCGGACCCGCACCAGGGTCGGGTCTCCCGCCAGAATGTCGAGAAAGAGCGGGATTGCCGCCGCTGCCTGACCGCCGTTCAGCAGGGCAAGCCCGCGCAGGAACCGCGCCTCGATCGCCGCGCCATCGACGGGCAGGGTGCTGCGCGCGGCGCCGGGCAGAGCGGGTTGCGCCGCCACGGGTGCCGCGACTGCCAGGCAAGCGCACAGCCCCGCGACCAGGGACAGGATCCGCGGGCCGCACCGCCACCAGGTCGCCGGTCGCCGCCCCGGAGGGGTCCGCATGCCTGCGCCGCCGCGCTCAGTTGCCGCCGAACGCGCCGATATGCGCCACGCCGCCCGGCCCGCTCAGGCTGTAGGTCCCGGCCACCTCCTCGGCATTGGGGCCATGGAACACGCCCTGCGCCTCCCCCGCCGAGCCCAGCCCGGACACCGCCGCGGTGAACTCCGCGCCCGAGACCGGCCCACTGCCGTCGAAATCCAGCTCCGGGGCGGGAATTGTGTCCGAGGTTGCGAGGGAAATCGCCTGCGTCTGCGTGCTGAGGATCTCCGCCTGCCTGAAATCGGTCGTCACCTCGATGGCCGAGATGGTGAGATAGCCCTCGCCATCGGCCCGTCGCGCAAACCCGGCGCCCTCACCGACATAGGTGGCGACCTGCCCGGTGGGCAACCGCGCGCTGGGCGTCCGCGCGCCATAAGCCCCCGCGCCCAATGTGCCGCGCTCCGCGCCGAACCCGTCCAGCCAGGCTCCGAGGGTCTGGTACTCGAACGGACCGCCCCGGCCGCCATCGAGCAGCAGCGCGAAGCGCCGCCCATCATCGCTTTCGAAGAAGACGACGGGGCCATCCACCTGGACTGTGGCCCCCTGGTCCAGATCGAACGCGACGGCGGAGTCGGGGGCCCGGATCGCCACGCGCGGTATCACGCCGTTGGCGGTTGTCAGCCGCAGCGTGCTGTCCTCGGTGTCCGACAGGTTCGAGAGGCTGAGTTGTCCGGTGACCGGATCCACCGCGAAGCGCGCGGTGCGGGCCTGGCCTTGCAACTCCACGGTGCCGGTCTCGGGCAGGTCGTTGAAGGAGGTGAACGGGGTCGCGGAACCGGAGCCCCCGCCGCCGCCACAGGCCGTCAGCACAGGGGCCAGCACAAGCAGCGCGACAGATCGTGAAAGGGTCTTTGACATGGGGGCCTCCCTGAACAGTTGAGCGAGCCCAGGCCGGTCGCGGCACCGGCATGGGATACGCCATGGCCCATTTTACCGCCGCGGCCCTGCCACTGGTCTGATCCAGGTCATGGAACCGGCCCTGCGCAGCCGAACGCGGGCCCGGTTGCCGCCGCGTCCCCGCCCGTCGCGCACCACCGTTGCGGCGGCTCAGGGCGCCGCGATCCCGTCCGCGGGCTTGTAGAGACTACCCTTGTGCAGCGTCCAGTGGTCCTTGTGGCGCTGGCCCAGCCCGTCACGGGACAGGTAGGCCTGCAGGCTGGGGCCGGGGACCGTCCGGAAACCCGCGAAATGGCGCCGCAGGGCGTCATGGTCCGCCCCCTCGGTGGCCGCGATCACCGATGCGATGCTCGGGCCGATGTCATGCCCGACGAAGGACCGCATGGCCATCTGCTCCAATGTCTCGACATAGGCCGCGCGGGTCTCGAACTCCCGCAGCAAGAGCAGCGCCGCCATCACCCCGCTGCCTGCCGCGAAGGCGATCTGCTCGCAGGCACCCGCCTCGATGTTGCGGCGGCAGACCTCGGCACTCAGCGCTAGGAAGGGATCCCCGGGCCGATGCACGAACACGATCCCGTTCAGCAGCATCTCGCCCCCCCGGGCAATGAGAAACCGCGCCAGCGGATCGGGCTGATCGCGATAGAAATCGGTGATTTCCGCGATCAGGCCGTGATACCCCCCCGACATCCATCCCGCCAGCACCGGCGCAAACGCCTGTTTCTGCGCCCAGTTGGCATCCACGTAAAGCCCGCCGCGCTCCAGCAGCACATGCAATCGGAAGAAATCCGAGGCCATCGCATAAGGGCCGCACCGGCGAAACGCCGCCAACTCCCGCCCCATGCCCCGTGCCTCGAAGAACCGCTCCGCATCGCGGGCCGAATAGACCCGTGTCTCCAGCCGCGCGTCCCCGCACCAGCTGTCGAGGCACCCCTGCACCGGGGCGGGGATCTCGTCCTGGTACCAGAAGAGAGAGACCGGAAGTTTCGCAGCATCCATCCCGCAGCGATACGCAAGCGCCGCGCGCGGCGCAACCGTCCGCGGCCCGCCCCCGCGCCTCAGAACAGCGGCAGGGTCGGCAGGGCGTGGATATCCTTGAGATGCTCGGTCAACTCGCTGACCGGGATCAGGCTCAGAAACACCAGCGCATCGAAGAAATTGCGCCGCAGGGTGCCGGTGTCGAACGTGACCGTGGCGGGGGAGGAGAACTGCCGCAGCCGGGGCAGGATCCGCGGTGTGCGGGCGGCATAGGCGTCATAGGCCGGGCCGAACTCCGCCCGCAGGAACGCCTCTTCCTTGCGGGCGATGTCACTGAGCACCAGAAACATCAGCGTGGTCATCAACACGGTCAGGATCAGCGAGCCCAGCATCAGCCCGAAGCCGAACACCGCCAGGGTCGAAAACAGGTACAGGGGATGGCGGCACATGGAATATGGCCCGTCCTGCATGACCAGCGCGTTCTTGCGGCTGCCGATATAGAGGATCGACCAGAACCGCCCCAGAACCCCGGCGATCACCAGCAGCATGCCCGTGCTCTCGACCAGGTCCATCACACCCTCGCCCAGGGGCAGGCCGGGCCGGGTGAACAGCACCAGCGGCACCATGACCAGCATCACCGCCCTGAGCGTGTTGATCCGGCGCTTCTGGTTCGCGGGCAGGACGGCAGCAGTTTTCATGGAAAGACCCCCGGTGACACCGCGGACATAGGCGGCGCCCCGGGGTCCGGCAAGTGGCGTCGCGCCCCCGGCCCGCCGCTCAGAGCTTCGGTGCGATCCGCGCGGCCCGGCCGCCCCGCCGCCGGGTCAGCAGCGACCGGCGCTCTTCCAGGCTGTCCATCACCGACCGGCGCTCCTCGGGCGCCATCTTCGACCAGGCGCCGATCTCGTCGATCGTGCGCAGACAGCCGGTGCAGAGCCGGCTCTCGGGATGGATCACGCAGATCTTCACACAAGGGCTCTCGATCTCCGCGCGCCGCCACACCTCGTCACTCATCCAAAGCCTCCCTGCGCATGTGCCCGAACCGGTCGAGTGCGCCTTGCAGGATATAACTCGCCGCCACGTGGTCGATCACTTCCGCGCGCCGGGCCCGGGACGTGTCCGCCTCCAGCAGCGCACGTTCCGCCGCCACAGTGGACAACCGCTCGTCCCAGAACGCAATCGGGATCGGCCGCCGGGCCGTGAAATTCCGCGCAAAGGCCCGGGTCGACTGGGCCCGCGGCCCCTCGCTGCCGTCCATGTTGCGCGGCAGGCCCAGAATCAGCCCGCCCACATCGCGGGCGTCCATCAACGCCTCCAGCCGCGCGGCATCGAGGCCGAACTTCTTGCGCTTGACCGTCTCCAGTGGCGTGGCCACGGACCACATCAGGTCCGACACCGCCACCCCGATGGTCGCGGTTCCGAGGTCCAGCCCCATCAGCGCCCGCCCCGCGGGCACCACGGCGCGAAACGCCGCCAGATCGTCGAAAATCATCTCCATCCCGCCTCCTACCGCGCCGGGGCGGGGCCGAAAACCCCGCATGTGGCAAACCGTGGCCGCAAGGTGCGGTCTGCTCTGGCAATCCGGCCCCGCCCTGCCCAAAATGCCCGCAACACCCCGGAGACGACATGCACCGCACCTGCATCCCTTCCAGCACCAATGCGGCCCGGCGCGACAAGGCAAGTCGGCTGCGCGACCCGACCGGCAACCGCGCGCCTCTCTGCCCGACACCGTCCCCCGCCGGGGCGTTCCCAGATCGCGGCGCCATCCCCCTCCGATCGGCACATCCCAGCCGACCGACCCGCCCGGTTTTCGCAAGCAACGGCCCAAATCGACCGGGGATTTCCGCTCAGATTGCCACCCCTGCGGACCTCGGTGAATGCTGCCCTCTCACAGTGGAGGACAGATCATGTCAGACTACGAAAACCGGACACCGACGACCCGCGGCAGCAGTGGCGGGGGGCGGGCTCTCTATTGGGCGCTGGGCATCCTCGCGGTGCTCGTCCTCATCATCTTGCTCTTTGCCGGGGGCGATCCTGGGCCTGCAGACGGGCTCGAGGACGCGGCCCCGCCGGCCCCGTCGGCTCTGCCGGAGACCGGCCTGCCCGACGCCGCTGCGCCCGAGCAGCCCCCGGAGACCGCGCAATAACCCGACCACTCACGGACCAGCGGCGCACCCGACCCCGGGTGCGCCTGCCACCGCGCGTCGGACCCCCGGCGCGGTTCGGCCATGACGGGCAGGTTGCGCAATCGGCTGCCCCGCGCGGTGGCGGTGCTCGGCCTTGCGATCTACATCCTCGGCACGTTTCTCAGCCTTGCTCTGGGTCATCCGGAGTTGTTCCAGCGGTTCGGCGCCCTGGGCGTGGCGGCGGCCATCCTGTTCTTCACCGACCGGCTGACCCAGATCGAGCTGACCCGCCAGCGCGCGGTCGAGGCCCTGCTGCATGAATACGGTCTGCGCTTCGAGGCACTGCATGCCGGTATCCGGCCCGAGGAGATCCCCGAGGCCGGTTACACGCTCGATTTCCTCGCCGAGGAATCGGCCTTCACCCGGCTGCGCCGCAAGGCCGAGGCGATCAGCGCGGGCAACACGGGCCTGCTGTCGGTGGCGACGCTGCAATGGGGGTTCGGCGATCTCGCGGTGCGGGCGCTGCTATGACCGGGTCGGGGGCGTGACGGGACCGGGAGCGCGGCGGATCTTTCCGGAGTGTTACCGCACCGCGCGGAGGTGCCCGACACTTGCCCGACACATGTCCGACCGGGGGCCGACGCCGATCCGACGCCGTGCCCGCGCCGTTTTCGGGGCCCGTCAGAGGCCAAATGAGTTGCCCGCGCAGGGGTGGGGGGCCTTGACCTTGCCCGGTCGCGGCCTCTTATTGCCCCTGTAAGTCTTCACGCGCGAGAGGGGCCCAGAAATGGCTTTTGAACTTCCCGACCTTCCCTATGCTCACGACGCCCTGGCGTCCAAAGGCATGTCTGCAGAGACGTTGGAATACCACCACGACCTGCACCACAAGGCCTATGTGGACAACGGCAACAAGCTGATCGCGGGCACCGAGTGGGAGGGCAAGTCCCTCGAGGAAATCATCACCGGCACCTATGACAAGGGCGCCGTGGCGCAGAACGGAATTTTCAACAATATCAGCCAGTTGTGGAACCATAACCAGTTCTGGGAGATGATGGGCCCGGGCGATGCCGGCATGCCCGGCGAGTTGGAAAAGGCGCTGGTCGAGAGCTTCGGCTCGGTCGACGAGTTCAAGTCGCAATTCTCCGCCGCAGGCGCCGGGCAGTTCGGCTCGGGCTGGGCCTGGTTGGTCAAGAATTCCGACGGCTCCCTGGCGGTGACCAAGACCGAGAACGGTGTCAACCCGCTCTGCTTCGGCCAGACCGCGCTGCTGGGCTGCGATGTGTGGGAGCATTCCTATTACATCGATTTCCGCAACAAGCGCCCGGCCTACCTGACCAACTTCCTCGACAACCTGGTGAACTGGGAAAACGTCGCATCCCGCATGTGATCCCCCTTGGGATCATGCCACAACGCCCGGGTCTTGGCCGGGGCGTTTGTATTTGAAATGGCTGGTTTTTTCGGGCGTGTCAGGGCCGGACGCTGCGGGAATTGCTCTCGGCCGTGACCACGACGCGGCTCACGCCCTGCAACTGGATGTCACTGAGAAACCGCGCCACGACCACCTCGCGGGAACGTTCGGTGCCCGGCGGGGTCGGCAGGGCCGGGGGGGCGACGCGGAACTCGAAGGCCAACTCGCCATTCACCGGATCCTCGGTCAAAGGCACCAGCTCCGCATCCCAGTAACCCTGGGCCGCCGGCACCCCGACCGCGGTGATCACCACGCCCCCGGGCAGCCGGTCGCGCTGCACGCTGCGCACGCTGCGGACCGGGCCGCGCTGGTCGACGACGAAAACCTCGGGCGCGGGCTCCAGCCGCTCGATCTCGGGCGCGCCCGCGAGAAAGTCGCAGCCCGCCAGCGCGAGTGCCATGGATGCCAAGAATACAGACCGCACGACCTGCGCCCTCCCGTTCGTCATGTCTCCGTGTCCTAACGGATCGCGGCGGGCTTGGAAAGACGGCGCCGGGGCGCAGGGCGGCTTGTTTGTGCTGGACCTCGGGGCGCGGGGCTCCTACCTGAAGAGCAGAACGAGAAACGAGGAGCCCATGGCCACCGAAGCCTTTGAAGAGATTGCCGATACGTTCGAGTTCCTGGAGGATTGGGAGGATCGCTATCGCCATGTGATCGACATGGGCAAGGCGATGCCACCCCTGGACGAGGCGTTCCGGGTGCCGGCGACCAAGGTTGATGGCTGCGCCAGCCAGGTCTGGCTGCGGCCGATGATCGAGGGGTCGGGGCCGGAGGCGCGGTTCGATTTCCAGGGCGAGAGCGATGCGATGATCGTGCGCGGGCTGATCGCGGTGCTGCATGCGCTCTATGGCGGGCTGGCGGTGCGCGAGGTGCTGGAGGTGGACGCCCCGGCGGAGCTGGCGCGGCTGGGCCTGCACGATCACCTGTCGGCGCAGCGCTCCAACGGGGTGCGCGCCATGGTCGAACGGGTGCGCAAGCTCGCCGCCGAAGCGCAGGTCGCCTGAGCCGGGCGCGGGCAAGCGGTTTCGAAACCGCTTGGCAGGCGGCGGGCGCTGCGCTCGGCAGATCCGGCGCTGCGGCCGCATCGCAGGCGCGCCACGGGCGCACCACGCCGGGCGCTTCGCAGGATGTGCGACCGGCGCCCAAGCGGTTTCGAAACCGCTTGCCCCGGTCCGGCCCGTCGCGCGCCGCTCAGGCCCGGGCGAGGGCCGGGGCCAGGTCACCATAGCCGGTAAAGCGCCGCTCGAACGCCAAGCCCAGCCGATCGGCGCAGGCGCGGGCCTTTTCGGTCAGGGCGGGATCGTCGGTCTGGGCCTGGTAGACGAGCTTGGTGTAGTTGCCGAAATAGGCATCGCGGAGCTCCGGGTGCCGGTCGAGCCCCATGGGCCGCCACACGAACGCATCGAACTGCCGGACCAGGAAATCGGTGAGGTAGAAGGCGGTAAACTCCGTCTCCGCCCGGGCGGCGAAGGCGTCGTTGCCCTCGAAGAAGCTGTAGCAATGGGGGCCTGCGACCATCTCCACCCCCAGGGCGGCGCAGCGCGCCTGCAGCATCCCGCCGGTGCCGCAATCGGCATAGACCACGAACACCCGGGCGTAGCGGTCCCGGTTGGCGCGCACCGCCGCCTCCACCGCGTCGGGGATGCGGTCGGGGTAGAGGTGCAGATTGGCCGGCAGGCAGGTCAGGCTCAGGTGGTCCCAGCCGTTGAGCTGTTTCAGCGCCAGGATCTCATGGGCCAGCGCCCCGCAGGCGATGAGCAGCACCGTGCCCTGGCCCGTGGGCGCGAGCCCCTCTTCGGTCAGGGTGCCGTCATCGGGGATCACTTCAGCCGCACCGCCGTGCCGTAAAACAGCACCTCCGAGGCGGCCTGCTGGATCGTGGAGGTTTCCATCCGGCAGGCGACGATGGCGTGGGCGCCCATCTCGAAGGCCTGCTCGACCATGCGGTCATAGGCCTGCTCCCGCGCGCCGGCCAGAAGGCTGGCATATTCCTTCACCTCGCCGCCCACCAGGTTGCGCAAGCCCGCCACGATGTCCGAGCCGATATGCTTGGCCCGCACGGTGGAACCGCGGACCATGCCGAGGGCATGGTCGATCTCCCGCCCCGGCACGGCCTCGGTGGTCACGACCAGGATGTCACTTCTCGAGATGATCATAATGGTCGTCCTCCCGGTTGCCGATCCGGTCCGAAATCACCCGCCAGACCACGAAGGCAATGAGCCCCAGCGGGATCATCACCGCGAGCCCGAGGCCCGGGCTGAGCATCGCGCCGAGCACGGTGCTGGCCACGAAGACCGTCACCCCCGCGGCGACCACGACGATCACCAGCATCAATACGAATCTGTCCAGCGGCATGGGGTCTCCTGTTCCGGTTCCCCCTTATATGGGCGGGCAATCGGTCAGAAAGAAGGCCTCAGCTGGCCGCCAGCTGGTTGTGCTTGCGCAGGATGAAGTCCTTGGCGGTCTCGACCGCCACGGCGGCGTCGCGGCAATAGGCGTCGGCGCCGATCGCCTTGCCGAATTCCTCGTTCAACGGCGCGCCGCCCACCAGCACGATGTAGTCGTCGCGGATGCCTTTCTCGACCATCGTGTCGATCACCACCTTCATGTAGGGCATGGTCGTGGTCAGCAGGGCGGACATGCCGACGATATCGGCCTGCTCGCGCTGGGCGGCTTCGAGGTAGTTCTCCACCGGGTTGTTGATGCCGAGATCGACCACTTCGAACCCTGCGCCTTCCATCATCATGGCGACAAGGTTCTTGCCGATGTCGTGGATGTCGCCCTTCACGGTGCCGATCACCATCTTGCCCATGCGCGGCGCGCCGGTTTCCACCAGCAGCGGCTTGAGGATGGCCATGCCGCCCTTCATCGCGTTGGCCGCCAGCAGCACCTCGGGCACGAAGAGGATGCCGTCGCGGAAGTCGTTGCCGACGATGGTCATGCCCGCGACGAGCGCTTCGGTCAGGACCCGGTAGGGGGCCCAGCCGCGTTCCAGCAGGATCTCGACGCCCTCGGCGATCTCGTCCTTGAGACCGTCATAGAGGTCGTCATGCATCTGCAGCACAAGCTCGTCATCGGAAAGCTCGGAGAGGATGATATCGTCTTCTTCGTCTGCCATGATGTCCTCGACAGGTCGGAAATTGCGGTTGAGAGTGTCGTCGTTGCGGGCGGCGGGCTGCGCGGATTGCGACATGACCGACGCCGTCACCGACGCCAGGGCCCGGTCAGGAGGCGCGGCGTCTGCGGCGGGGGCGGTCGGCCGGCTTGGGGCCCCCGGCCTCGGTGCCGTCTGCGGCCGAAGAGAAACCGCCCAGGGCCTCGGTGATCTCGTCGAGGGAGGGGCGGGGCATGTCGGCGGCGGAGGCGTCCAGGGCTGCGCGCATGTGCCGGAGATGCTCGAACGTGGTGCCGCAGCAGCCGCCGATCACTGACGCGCCCGAGGCGCGGGCGAGGGTGGCGTATTGGGCCATCAGCTCCGGCGTGCCATCGTAGTGGATATGCCCGTCGACATATTTCGGGATGCCCGCATTGCCCTTGGCGATGATCGGGCGTTCGGTGCCCGCGGCGGCAAAGCCCAGCACGGTGCGCAGCAGGTCCGAGGCCCCGACGCCGCAATTGGCCCCGAAAGCCACGGGCGGGTGGGCGAGTTTCTCGACCATGCGGGCCATGGTGGCGGAGGTGGTGCCCATCATGGTGCGCCCGGCGGTGTCGAAGCTCATGGTGCCGCACCAGGGCATGTCCGCGCGGGCGGCGGCCTCGGCCGCGGCGGCGTATTCCTCGGGAGCGGAGATCGTCTCCACCCAGAGGATGTCGGCGCCGCCTTCCTTCAGTCCCTCGGCTTGTTCATGGAACATCTCGACCGCGATGTCGTGGGTAAGCGGGCCCATGGGCGCCATGATCTCGCCTGTCGGACCCATGGAGCCGGCCACCAGCACCTTGCGGTCGGCCTTGTCGGCGACGCCCCGCCCGATCTCGGCGGCCAGGCGGTTCAGCTCCCGCACCCGGTCCTGGGCGGCATGGAGTTTCAGCCGCGAGGCGTTGCCACCGAAGCTGTTGGTCAGAAACAGGTCGCTGCCCGCATCGACCGCGCCCTGGTAGAGCGCCGCGATCCGGTCCGGATGATCGGTGTTCCAAAGCTCCGGCGCATCGCCCGAGGACAGGCCCATGTTGAACAGGGTCGTGCCCGTGGCCCCGTCGGTCAGCAGGATGCCACGCTCGGCCAGAAGGGGGGTCAGCGGGTCACGCGCCATGGGGGAAGCCTTTCAAACGGGATAGGGGCCGCCGGGGCGGCCGCCATTTGCGCCTCTGTCGCACGGGGGCGGGTTATGAGGCAATTTCATAATTCTCATAATCTTCTTCGAAGTGGCGCATGATCGCGGGGAGCGTGCCCCGCGGGGGTGCGGCCCGCGCGCGCCGCGCGGATCGGCGCCTCCGGTGCCCCGGTCACGCCTTTCGGGGCCCGGGCCGCCGGCGCATGTCGCGCCAACAGCCGGCACGCGCGCGGTGTCGTGCAGCAGGGGGCGCCGTGCGGGTGCGGGGGCGCTCAGGCCTCTTTCATCACCTGGGCCTTGGCCTCGATCAGCAGCTCGGCCATCTTGGCGCGGATCGTCGCCTCGTCGGCGAGGTTGCCCAGGTCGCCGGACACCTTGCGGAACACGTCCTCGTGCCCGGCTTCCTCGAAATCGGACTTGATCACTTCGCGGGCATAGGCGGCGGCATCCTCGCCGGTCTTGCCCATCAGCTCCGCCGCCCAGAGCCCCAGCAGTTTGTTGCGGCGGGCGTCGGCCTTGAACTGCATTTCCGCGTCATGGGCATATTTCGCCTCGAAGGCATTTTCGCGATCGTCGAAAGTGGTCATGTCTGGTCCTCTGGCGCCGGATGATACTCACCTCAGATATGCGCCGCGGGCCCGGGGGCTGCAAGGGGCCTGCGTTTCCTTGCGGCGACTTGCAGCATCGCATGCCTTGCCCTATAGCGGGCGCACCGTGCCGCCGACGGACTGGCCCGGCCCCGTTCCCAACCGGAGACATCCCATGGCACGCCGCAAGAAGATCTACGAAGGCAAGGCCAAGATCCTGTATGAAGGCCCCGAGCCCGGGACCATCGTGCAGTATTTCAAGGATGACGCCACCGCCTTCAATGCCGAGAAACGGGCGACGATCGATGGCAAGGGCGTTCTGAACAACCGGCTCAGCGAGTTCTTCATGACCGGGCTGAACGGGATCGGCGTACCGACTCATTTCATCAAGCGGCTGAACATGCGCGAGCAGCTTGTCCGCGCGGTGGAGATCATTCCGATAGAGATCGTGGTGCGCAACACGGCCGCCGGGTCCATCTCGAAGCGGTTGGGCATCCCCGAGGGCACGGCCCTGCCGCGGCCTATCGTGGAGTTCTACTACAAGGATGACGACCTGGGTGATCCCATCGTCAGCGAAGAGCATATCATCGCGTTCCAATGGGCCAGCCAGCAGGATCTGGATGACATGGTGGCGCTCGCATTGCGGGTCAACGATTTCATGTCCGGGGTGATGCTGAGCGTCGGGATCAAGCTGGTGGATTTCAAGATCGAGGTCGGCCGGGTGTTCGAAGGCGACTACCAGCGCCTGATCGTGGCGGACGAGATCAGCCCGGACAGCTGCCGACTGTGGGACATCAAGACTGGGCAAAAGCTCGACAAGGACGTGTTCCGGCGCGATCTGGGCAACCTGGCCGATGCCTATACCGAGGTAGCCCAGCGGCTCGGGGTTCTGCCCAAGAACGCCACGCCCATGACGAAGCCCACGCTGATCAACTAAGCCGCGATGCGTGCCCGCGCGAATGGTTGAACCCGGGCAATCGGCGCGCTAAAGCAGGCGAAAACCCTGTCCGGATCGGAGTGTCGCCCATGAAAGCCCGCGTTTATGTCATGCTCAAGGACGGTGTTCTGGACCCGCAAGGCGAGGCGGTGCGCCATGCGCTTGGCACGCTCGGTTTCGACGGGGTCGAAGGGGTGCGCCAGGGCAAGGTGATCGAGCTGGACCTGGCCGAGGGCACGTCGGAGGCGACGGTCACCGAGATGTGCGAGAAACTGCTCGCCAACACGGTGATCGAGAGCTACCGCGTGGAGCTCGGCTGATGCGGGCGGCGGTTCTGCGGGCCTATAACGAGGATCTGGTCCTCGAGGATGTGCCCGAGCCGGTCTGCCCCGAAGACGGTGTCGTGCTCAAGGTTCTGGCCTGCGGCGTGTGCCGGTCCGACTGGCATGGCTGGGTCGGGGAGCATCCGCGGGTCAAGCCGGGCCAGATCGGCGGGCACGAGTATTGCGGCGAGGTGATCGAGGCCGGGCCGCGGGCGGCCTTCAAGCCGGGCGACCGGGTGGTGGCGCCTTTCATCCTGGCCTGCGGGTCCTGCCCGTCCTGCCAGGCGGGGGCCCAAAACACCTGCCCCAACCAGCGCCTGCCGGGCTTTGTCGAGCCGGGTGCCTTTGCCGAATACGTGGCGGTGCCCTTCGATCACAACCTGTCGCGACTGCCCGACAGCCTGTCGCCCACGGTGGCTGCGGGGCTGGGATGCCGGGTGACGACCGCGTGGCATGCGCTGACCGGGCGGGCGGCGGTGCAGGGCGCGGAATGGGTCGCGGTGCATGGCACGGGCGGGATCGGCCTGTCCTCGGTGATCCTGGCCAATGCGCTGGGCGCGCGGGTGATCGCGGTGGATGTGGTCGACGAGAAGCTGACCCATGCCGCGCAGCACGGCGCCGAAGTGACGCTGAACGCCCGCGAGGGCGACGTGGCCGCGCGCATCAAGCAGATCACTGGCGGCGGTGCCCATGTGGCGATCGAGGCGCTGGGCATTCCCGAGACGGTGAATGCTTCGCTCGAATGTCTGCGGCCCCTGGGACGGCATGTGCAGGTGGGCCTGCCCACGGGCCACACCGCGCGGATGGAGATCAACATGTCCGCGATCTATCAGGGCAACCTGGCGGTTTACGGCACGCGGGGGATGCCGTCGTGGCGCTACCCTTCGCTGCTGAGCCTGATCGAGACCGGGCGGGTGGACATGTCGCCGCTCATCGCCCGCGAGATCGGGCTGTCGGGCACCTCGGCCGAACTGCGCGCCTTCAACGGTCCGACCCCGCCGGGGGTGGCCGTGATCACCGATTTCCAGAGCTGAGGGAGCGCCGCCATGAAAGCCGCCATCATCGTCTTTCCCGGATCGAATTGCGACCGGGACCTGGCCGAGGCCTTCCGCAAGACCACCGGGGTCGATCCGGTCATGGTCTGGCACAAGGACACCGCGCTGCCCTCGGGCATCGACATTGTCGGCGTGCCGGGGGGGTTTTCCTTCGGCGATTACCTGCGCTGCGGGGCGATTGCGGCCCAGTCGCCCATCGCGCGCGCGGTCAAGGGCTTCGCCGAGACCGGCGGGCCGGTTCTGGGCATCTGCAACGGGTTCCAGGTGCTGTGCGAGACCGGGATGCTGCCCGGGGTGCTGATGCGCAACGCGTCGTTGAAGTATATCTGCCGCCCCGTCACCTTGCGGGTCGAGACCACGCAGACACCCTTCACCGCCGCCTATGAGGTCGGGGAAGAGATCACCGTACCCATCGCCCACCATGACGGCAATTACCGCGCCGATGCCGACACGCTCGACCGGCTGGAGGGCGAGGGGCGTGTCGCGTTTCGCTATGTGGACAATCCCAACGGGTCGGACCGGGACATCGCGGGGATCGTGTCGGAAAACCGCCGCGTTCTGGGCATGATGCCCCATCCGGAGCGCGCCTTCGAGCCGCTCCATGGCGGGACCGACGGAGCGCGGCTGTTCTCGGGTCTGCTGGACGCGCTGGCGCCGGCCTGAGCATCGGCGGCGCGCCGCCCGCCGGGGCCTGCCTGTGCTTGTGAGCGCAGGGCAACCGGCGTATTCCTGAACCATGGCGGAGCCGCGCGTCGATCCTTCGAGTGCCTTGTCCCGTGCCAATATGGTGGCGCGCGGCGTTGCCGTGGTCTTGGCGCTGGTCGCGGTCGCGGTGGTCTGGGTCACGAACATCTGGCTGACCGACCGCTTCACCGAGACGACGCGCAACCGGGCCGAGCTGCGCCTGTCGCTTTATTCCAACGCCATCGTGTCGGAGTTGCAGCGCAATTCGGTGGTGCCGCTGCTGTTGTCGCGGGACCCGGTCATCATCAGCGCCCTGAGCAATGATGACCATCTCGCCACGTCGCAGCGCCTGATCTCGCTGCGCGAGGAGATCGGCGCGGCCTCGATGCAGCTTCTGAACGAGTCCGGGCGCACGGTGGCGGCCACTGATCGCACGAAACTGGGCACCCAGCATCGCAACGCACCCTATTTCGTCGAAGCCCTGCGCGCCAACGGGACGGTGTTCACGATTACCGAGACCGAGTCCGGGCGGCTGGATTTCGCCTTCTCGCGCCTGATCGAGTTCGATCAGCGCGTGCTCGGCGTGATGGTGGTGGAGGTCGATCTGCGCAAGCTGGAGACGCGCTGGTCCGGCGGGTCGGATGCGATCATGGTCACCGACAGCGCGGGCAAGGTGATCCTCGCGACCGAGCCGCGCTGGCGGAGCCGCACGCTGGCCGAGGCGCTGGATGCGCAATCGGCGCCCACGGCGATTTCGCGCGCGATCCAGGCCACGGGAGAATGGACCGGGCGCGCGCCGGAGACGTACCTGTTGGGCGAGGCGGTGTTGGAGCTGGAGATGCTCGTGCCGTTCCGGGGCTGGCGGCTCTATTCCTTCGTCACCTATTCCTCGGTGCGGGAGCGGGTGAACGCGGTTCTCGCGCTGGAGATCATGACCTTCGCCATCCTGATCGCGCTCGGCTTCTACCTGCTGAGTCGCCGGGCGGTGTCGACCTCGGCGATCTTCCAGCGGGAGTCGGCAGAACTTCGCCTTCTGAACGAGCGGCTGCAGCAGGAAATCGCCGAGCGGGAGCGGGTGGAGAAGACCCTGGAGCAGGCCGAACAGACCCTCGCGCAGAGCCAAAAGCTCGCCGCGCTGGGGGAGATGTCGGCCGCGGTCAGCCACGAGTTGAACCAGCCGCTGGCGGCGATGAATACCTATCTGGCGGGCGCGCGGCTGTTGTTGCAGCGCAAGCGGCCGGACGAGTCGCTGAGCTCTTTCGCCCGGATCGACGATCTGATCGACCGGATGGGCAAGATCACGCGGCAGCTGAAGTCCTTTGCGCGCAAGGGCGAGGATGCGTTCCAGATCGTGGATCTGCGCGAGGCGCTCTCGGCGGCGCTGGCGATCATGGAGCCGCAGATCAAGCAAGAGTTTGTAAATATTGAAAGAAACATGCCCAAACAGCCGGTTCTGGTGATGGGGGACCGGATCCGGCTGGAACAGGTGATCGTCAACCTGCTGCGCAATGCGATGGATGCCACGGCCGGCACGCCCAACCCGGTGGTCGAGATCGACCTGACCACGGGCGAGACCGCGCGGCTGTCGGTGCGCGACAACGGTCCGGGCATCACGGATTTCGAGCAGATCTTCGAGCCGTTCTACACCACCAAGCGGCCGGGCGACGGGGTCGGGCTGGGCCTTGCCATTTCCTCGGGGATCGTGTCGGACCACGGGGGGCGGTTGATGGCGCGCAACCGGACCTCGCGCGGGGCGGTGTTCGAGATGCGATTACCCCTCTGGACGGCGGACAGCCAAGCCGCAGAATAGCCGCCAAGACAGTCGAGGAGACACCAGATGCCCAAGGCCATGAAAATCGCCATCGTCGATGACGAACAGGACATGCGCCAGTCGATCAGCCAGTGGCTTGCGCTGTCCGGCTATGACACCGAAACCTATGCCAGCGCCGAGGAGGCCCTCAAGGGGATCGAGGCCGGGTATCCCGGGATCGTGTTGTCGGACATCAAGATGCCGGGCATGGACGGCATGGCGCTGCTCAAGCGGTTGATGAGCATGGACAGCGCCCTGCCGGTGATTATGATCACCGGCCATGGCGATGTGCCCATGGCGGTGGAGGCGATGCGCCTCGGGGCGTTCGATTTCCTGGAAAAGCCGTTCAATCCCGACCGGATGAGTGCGCTGGCGAAACGCGCCAGCGATACCCGGCGCCTGACCCTGGAGAACCGCGCCCTGCGGCGAGAGCTGGGCGATGGCACGGTGCTGATGCGCAAGCTGATCGGGGCCTCGCCGGCCATGGCGCGGCTGCGCGAGGATATCCTCGATCTCGGACAGGCGGACGGGCATGTGCTGATCGACGGAGAAACGGGCACGGGCAAGACGCTGGTGGCCCATGCGCTGCACGCGGTGGGGCCGCGGGCGGGCAAGCCCTTCGTGGTGCAGAGCTGTGCCGCGGTGGACGATCTGGAGAAGCGGCTTTTCGGCCCGGCGGAGGAGGGGATGCCCCTGCCGCTGGTGGAGCAGGCCCGCAGCGGCACCCTGTGCCTGGAGGATATCGAGGCGATGCCTTCGGAGGTGCAGGCGCGGCTGCTCGGTCAGCTCAACGACACCAGCGCGGGCATCGAGACCCGGATCATCGCGATCTGCAACCTAGCCGAGGATGGCAAGACGATCGAGGATCGCCTGCGTCCGGACCTGTTCTACAGGCTTGCGGCCATGCGGATCACCCTGCCGCCCCTGCGCCAGCGCGGGGAGGATATCCTCACGCTGTTCTCGCACTACGCGGACATGTTCTGCGAAGAATACGGCTGCGACGCGCCGCAAGTGGCCGCGCAGGAGGCCGCGCAACTGTTGCAGGCGCCCTGGCCGGGGAATGTGCGGCAGCTGATCAACGTGGCCGAGCGCGCGGTGCTGCAGAACCGGCGCGGGTCCGGGTCGATCACCTCGCTGCTGATGGCGGACAATGCGGAGATGGGGCCTGCGATCACCACCGAGGGCAAGCCGCTGAAGGAATATGTCGAGGCGTTCGAGCGGATGCTGATCGACAACACCATGCGCCGCCACAAGGGGTCGATCGCGGCGGTGATGGAAGAGCTGTGCCTGCCCCGCCGGACCCTCAACGAGAAGATGGCGAAATACGGTCTGAGCCGGGCCAATTACCTCTGACGGGTCGGGTCGGCTGCCTGGATCGCCGGGCTGCTGCGTTCCTCGAACGGTTGGGGTCGGCGGCACCGGGGCGGGGTAGAGATACCGCGCGCCCGTTTGGGTGTCAGCCTTTCCTGCGGTCCGTCGGCAGGGTGTCGGGCAGGTTGATCTTGGCGACCTGCTCGGCGATCGGGTCCACGTTCAGCGGGTGGGTATCGCGGCTGTGGCTTTCGGGGTCGCCGATGGGCTGCCATTCACCATTCTTGTAGATCTCCAGCCCCGAGAAACTGGCCTTGTAGCCCATCTTGGGACTGCCGGGCACCCAGTAGCCGAGATAGACATAGGGCAGGCCCGCCTCGCGCGCGATCTCCACGTGGTCGAGGACCATGAAGGTGCCGAGGGACTGGCGCACGAGGTCCGGGTCGTAGAACGAATACACCATGGACAGCCCGTCATCGAGCACGTCGGTCAGGCATACCCCGGCGAGGTTGCGCGGCGCGCGCTTGCGGTTGGGTGCGGCCTCGGCGCTCTGGCGGTATTCAACCACGCGGGAGCGCACGGGCGTTTCCTCGATCATCGCGGCGAACTCGAAGATGTCCATGTCCGCCATGCCGCCTTCGGCATGCCGCGCGTCCAGGTATTTGCGGAACAGGCTGTACTGATCCTCGGTCGCCCAGGGCGAGGTCGCCTCTCGCTCCATCCCCGCGTTGCGCTTCAGCGTGCGCCGCTGGGAGCGGGACGGAGTGAAGGCCGAGACGTCGATCCGCGCCGACAGGCACGCGGTGCAATCGGCGCAGCTGGGCCGGTAGAGCACGTTCTGGGAGCGCCGGAACCCCTGCTTGGACAGGGAATCGTTCAGGGTCTCGGCGAACTCCCCTTGCAGGGCGGTGAACAGCTTCCGCTCCATGCGCCCGTCGATGTACGGGCATGGCTGCGGCGCCGTCACATAGAATTGTGGCGCGAGAGGAAGGGTGTGACGCATGGGTTTCCGAATTCAAGACTTAAGCGGACGGTAGCAAGGGATTTGCCGCCCGCCAAGTCATCAGTTCGTTTCAGAGCCGGCTGCGCCGGTTCAAGGCAACAGTCCCGAGGATATGGTCGGTTAGTCCCTGTTTCCGCTCGCTCATCAGCATCAGCGCGATGGAGACGAGTTGCAGTGGGAAGATCGCCACTGAAACGTGATAGCCCAAGGTATGAAGCAGCGCGGTCAGCATGTCGGGGCGGGCGCCCCGGGCGTCGCGGATCTCGATGCTGGCAAAGCGCATCCCCCAGGTCGCGCCGCCCATGGTCAGGGTCGTCCAGCGGTAGAGAAAGCTGACCATCAGCGCCAGGAACGGCAGGTAGAACAGTGCCGTGAACAGGGTGATCGGCACCAGCACCACCGTCATCGCCGCGATCGCCAGGAAGTCCACACACCAGGCGATCAGGCGCTTGGTGGGCACATCCGCATACATCTCGGCATTGGCATAGGGATCGGGCAGGGCGGTGGACATCGCGGGGGGGACCTTTGTCAGCTATGGGGTTCAGATAGGCAGGCTGCCCCGCCCGGACAAGCCGGGCAGGGCAAGGGATCAGGCGCCGGCGGGGGCGGGCCCGTCGGTGTCGGGTTTCGGGGTGTCCTGGGCCATGCGTGCGCGGTCTTTCATGAACTGGTCGAACTCGGACTTGTCTTTGGCCGCCCGGAGCCGGTCGAGGAAGGCTTCGAAGGCTTCCTGTTCGTCCTGCAGGCGGCGCAGGGTGTCGGCCTTGTAGGCGTCGAACGCGGTGTTGCCCGAGGATTTGAAGCCATGGGTCAGGCTGTAGGATTTGCAGGTGCTTTGCGATTTGAACATTTTCTTTCCCCAGATCATGTAGGCGAGAAGGGCGAGGCCGATGGGCCAGAAGAAGATGAAGCCGAGGACCATTGCGACGATCCATGCGGGCTTCCCTTTGCGGTCGAGCCACATCTCTGCTTGAGAAGGCCAGGTTGCAACGGTGCTCATGTGGGTGCTCCAATCTTGGTGTGCGTTAATGTGAATTCGCTTCACATCACAGCAGATGGGCGCGGGCCGGGCCGGTGACAAGAGGCAATGTTAAAATAATTTACTTCGGCGGAATCCGGAGGTTTGGCGTTGTTATCCGGTGAAATCCGCCAGAACTGCCCCCGACAGCCGCAGCAATTCCGGTGGCGCGATGGGGAAGATATGGCGCGGGGTGCCCGCCGCGCCATAGACCGTGTCGAACGCCATGAGCCGTGGGTCGCACCAGGCGCGGATCGGGGTCAGATGGCCCACGGGCGACACGCCGCCGATGGCGAACCCGGTCTGGGCCCGGATCAGGGTGGCATCCGCCTTGCCCAGGGGCGCGCCCGCCACCGCACTGGCTTTGGCCGCATCGACCTGGTTGCCGCCAGCGGTCAGAAAGAGCACCGCCGCACCGCTGCCCTCGTCGCGGAAGATGATCGATTTGGCGATCTGGTCCAGGGCGCAGCCTGCCGCGTCGGCCGCCTGCTGCGCGGTGCGGGTCTCGGTCCCCATCTCCAGCACCGTGCCGTCCAGCCCGGCGGCCTGCAAGGCCGCGACCACCCGTTTGAGGCTCTTGCTCATGGCGAAGGCTCCTTTTCATTTCCCTAGGGGTTTGAACACGGCGCTTCACGAATTGTAAAACCGAATATGGAACCTTCGCGGCAAAGGGTTTTTGAAAGCGTCCTACATGGATTCCAGTCGCCGCTACATTCTGCTCAGCGTGATCATCCTGTGTGCGGCGCTGCCCGCGATCGGGGCTTTCCTGCTGTATTTCGTGACCCAGAACCCGACCTTGCGTCCGCTCGGGCTGACAAAGGAACAGCTTGTCGAATTCGAAGGCGATGCGGAGGCGTTGGCGATCCGGGTCACGGTCGATTGGGGGCGGGACCAGGTGCCGGAGGCGCGCAAGGCGGAGTTGCGGGCGCTGATTGCCGACAGGCTGATCATCTATACCGACGATTTCGCGATCACCATGCGCGATGTGCCGGGGGACCGGGTGGGGGTGACCTTCAAGGTGGGCGCGAATGAATACGGGCCCATGGCGCCAGAGCAGATGATGGATGGTATCATCCCTTCGCTGATCGCACTGGACATGACAAAAAAGGCACGGGAGTAACGGCGCCTGTCGCGGCGATGCAGGGCAGGGATCAAGGCACGGAGCAGGGCGCCGGGATTCTTCGGCTTGCGCTCCGCGCGCGGGTGCGTAGGCTCGCCGCGAACCAGTTTGGGAGGACTGTCATGACGTTTCTGAAACCCTTCGTGGTCGCGGCTGCCGTTGCAGCCTGCGCCATGGGCACCGCCGCCGGGGCCGAGACCCGGATCACCTATAAATCCGCCAAGGCGGGCTCGTCCTATTACCAGATGGCGGTGCAGATCTCCGAGGCGATGAAGGCGGGCACCGATGGCGCGATCTCGGTCACGGTCGAGGAAAGCCAGGGCTCGGTGCAGAACGTGATGGAGGTGCGCGCGCGCGGCGGCGACTACGTGTTCACCACCCCGCCCGCGCTGATCGGTCTGGCCCAGCGGGGGGCCGCCATGTTCGAGGGCAAAGGGAGCCCGGCCTTCGACGAGATCCGCGCATTATTTCCGATCCCGTCCCTGACCATGCATTTCGTGATGTCCGAGGCCAGTGGTGTCACCAGCTTCGCCGAGATGGAGGGCAAGACCATCCTGCTCGGCAGCGGCTCGTTCGGGGCGCGGGAGGGCGAGAAATACCTCGGCCTCTTCGGGCTGGAGGGCAAGGTCACCATTGCCGATAGCGAGCTGTCCAACGCGGTCAACGCGCTGAAAAACGGCCAGATCGACGGGTTCGTGACCGCGGGCTCCTATCCGGCGCCAAACGTGATCGAGGCGGCGGCCTCCACGGGGGTGACGGTGCTGTCGCTCAGCCCCGAGCAGATCGCGGAGACCGGGCGCACCGCCCTGACCATCCCGGCGGGCACCTATGCCGGGCAGGAGGCTGACATCGACACCACGTCGCTTCCGGTGGTTGCCTACACGACCACGAAGATGGACGAAGAGACCGCCTATCAGCTCACCAAGACCTATTGGGAGACCAAGGCCGAGATGGCGGGCGATGCCAAGTGGTGGGACGGGGTGTCGGTGGACATGCTGTCCAACATTACCACGCAGATCCACCCGGGGGCCCTGCGCTATTACAAGGAAGTGGGCGCAACCCTCAGCGACGCGCATATGTAAGCGCGCGCCCCGGTGGAGGCGGTCGAGGACCGGGCGGTCCCGCGCAGGCAGGTGTGGATCGCCCTGGGGGCGCTGACGGTGGCGTTTCATCTGGGGCTGATCTTCTACGGGCTGGTTCCCAACCTGGTGGCGCGGCCCTTGCACATGGCGCTGATCCTGCCTTGGGTGTTTCTGTTCGCCGCCGCCACCCCGGTGGCGCGGATCTCGGGGGCTGTTCTCACGGGCCTCGGCATTGCCGGGTGCCTCTGGATCGCGCTCAACCACCAGATGTTGCGCAACCAGTACGGCTTTCTCGAAAGCGGGTTCCAGGTCGTGCTGGCCCTTACAATGTTGCTGATCGCGATGGAGGGAGCGCGTCGGGCGATCGGCTGGCCCCTGCCACTGGTGGCGCTCCTGGCGCTTCTCTACGGGCTTTACGGGCAGCATATCCCCGGCGAGTTCGGCCATGCGGGCACGCCCCTGCGCAGTTTTCTCGGCACGCTGGTGGTGGCTGAGGGCGGCCTCTGGGGCAGCCTGACGGGGGTGTCCGTGGGCGTGGTGGCGGTATTCGTGATTTTCGGCGCGGTGCTGAATGCGGGCGAGGCGGGGCAGGGGTTCATGAACGTGGCCGCGGCCGCCGCGGGGCGGCTCCGGGGCGGGGCGGCCAAGGTGTCGGTCCTGTCCTCGGCGCTCTTCGGGTCGATCTCGGGCTCGGCCTCGGCCAATGTCGCCTCCACCGGGGCGATCACCCTGCCGGCGATGACCAAGCTCGGCTATCCGCGGCGGCTGGCGGCGGCGACCGAGGCGGTGGCGTCCTCGGGCGGGCAGATCATGCCCCCGCTCATGGGGGCGGGCGCCTTCGTGATGGTGGAGCTGACCGGCGTCCCCTATTCCGAGATCATGCTGGCGGCCCTGCTGCCTGCGATCCTTTATTTCGCGACGGTCTGGCAGGGGCTGAACGCCTTCGCGTCGCGCTATGACCTCAGGCCCATCCCCGTGGAGGATCGGCCCGCGCGCAGGCAGGTTCTGATCACCTCCGGCTTTTTCCTGGTGCCGTTCTCCACCCTGCTGATCGTGATGTTCGCCCTGGGCTACACGCCGCAATACGCCGCCGCGCTGGCGATCTTCACCGGGCTTGCGCTGCTTTTTGTCGACGTCTCCCTGCGGCCGAACCCGGGGCAGGGTTTCGCGCGGCTGGCCGAAGCCTTGCTTAACGCGGGCAAGCAGGTGTCGATGATCGCGGCGATCATCATCTGCGCCTCGATCATCATCGGGGTGCTGGGGATTACCGGGCTGGGGGTGAAGATCACCTCGGTGATCCTGTCGGGGTCGGGCGGTGCGCTCTGGCCTGCGCTGCTGCTGACCGCGCTCGCGTGTCTGTTGCTGGGGATGGAGGTGCCGACGACCGCGGCTTACGTGATCTGCGTCTCGGTGGCCGGTCCGGCGCTGATCGAGCTGGGGTTGGAGCCGTTGCAGGCCCATCTCTTCGTCTTCTGGTTCGCGCTGCTGTCGACCATCACGCCGCCCGTTTGCGGCGCGGTCTTCATCGCCTCCGGCATGGTGCAGGAGAACTGGCTGCGCGTGGCGCTCACGGCCATGGCGCTGGGCGTCGGGCTTTACGTGATCCCGCTGGCGATGATCGCCAATGACGCGCTGATCCGGCTGTCGACCGAGCCTGCCGCGGCCTTGCTGGCCCTGCTGGTGGTCGGCGCGGGGCTGGGCGGGGTGTCGCGAGGGCTGATCGGGCGCGAGCCATGGCCCTTGCGTGTCGCGTTTTGCGCAGGCGGGCTTGGCCTGTGCTTTGCCGCGCTCTGGGTTTGAGCGCGCCGCACGGGAGCGCTTGCCAATTCGTCGCAGCACCGTAAAGTCGCGTCAGTCAAAAAAAGACCACTGGGAGGAAGACCATGATCAGAGACACTCTGATACTTGCGGCCTGCGCGTCCGTCATCGGCAGCGCGGCCCTTGCCACCGAGAAGATGCGGATTTCGCTGCAACTGCCGCTGACCAGCCATCTGGGCGAGAACCTGCAGCTTTTCGAGAAGGAGGTCGAAGAGCGCACGGGCGGTGCCATCGACGTGGAAATCTATGACAGCGCAACCCTTTACCGCGACAAGGAAGTGCCCGCGGCCGTCGGCTCCGGCGCGATCGAGGCCGGGGTGGCATCGCTGACGCAGTATGTGGGCGACGCGCCGGTGGTGGACGTGTTCTACATGCCCTTCCTGTTCAACACCGAAGAGAAGGTGCGCGCGGCGGTGGCCGAAGGATCGCCCGTGCGCGAGATCCTGGAGACGGAGATCGCCAAGACCGGCGGCGAGGTTCTCTATTGGCAGGCCTATGGCGGCGCAATCCTGCTCAGCCAGGATGAGCCGATCCGCACCCCCGAGGACATGCAGGGCAAGAAGGCGCGGGTCTTCGGCAAGACGCTGGGCGATTTCGTGACCGCCGCGGGCGGCGCGCCGACGCTGATCTCGGGTTCCGAGCAATACCTGGCCTATCAGCGCGGCACGGTCGATGTGGGCATGACCGGTGTATCGGGCGTGAAATCCCGCAAGCTGTGGGAGGTGATGGACACCATCACCAAGACCAACCACGCCAATATCGAGTTCGTGGTGGTGGTCAACAGCGACTGGTGGAACGGACTGGATGCCGAGACCCAGGGCCACATCAACGCGGCCGCACAGGTGGCACAGGATGATGTGCGTGACCGTATGGCCGCGATCGAAGCCGAAGCCTACGCTGCCGCGGGAGAGAACGGCATGACCATCGTCGAGTTGACCGACGAGGAGCTTGCCAAGTGGCAGGCCGTGTCCCAGCCGGTCTATGACAGCTATCTCGCGGCGACGGGTGAGGCGGGGCGACAGATCCTCGACGCGCTCGGCGTGAACTCCGGCTCCTGACGAAACGCGTCTTTGCGCAATCAACCGGGCGGTCCTGCGCGGCCGTCCGGAAAGGCCTTTCATGTCCTTGATAACTTCCCTGTCCCGGTACGCCTGCATCTGCGGTGCGGTGCTGATGGCGTTGACCGGCGTGATGCTCACCTACGAGGTGGTGGCGCGGTATTTCTTCATCCGGCCCACGATCTGGGCGGCGGAGCTGAGCCAGCTCTGCCTGATCTGGGGCTGCCTTCTGGCCATGGCGCATCTGCTCACCTTGCGGCGGCATATCACCGTCAACGCGGTCACGGGGCTGTTGCCGCCCGGCGCGCAGAAGGTCTGCGCGGGCATCGCGCTGGTGGTGGTGATCGTCTTTTCGGTTATTGTGACCGTCTACGGCTTTGACATCTTCTACACCAGCTTCGAGCGGGGCCGGACCACGGGATCGCTCTTGAACCTGCCGGTGTGGATTTCCGAGTTGTCGGTGCCGCTGGGCTTCGGGCTGCTGACCCTCCAGGCGGGGGTCGAGCTGATCCGGCTCAAGGGCTCGGACACCACGAGCCTGGGGGCGACCCACGAATGACCATCATCCTGATCCTTGTCGCGCTCTTCGTGCTGTTGCTGCTGGGCGTGCCGGTGGCCTTCGCGCTGGGGGGCATGGGGTTGGCGATGCTGATCCTCGGGGGGTTCTCGCCCCTGATGGCGCCGCAATCCATCCTGTCCACGCTGGACGGGTTCATCCTGTTGGCGGTGCCCCTGTTCCTTCTGATGTCCAACCTGCTGCTGAAGGGCGGGGTGGGGCGCGATCTGTTTGCGGCCGTCCAGGCCTGGGTCGGGCATTGGCCCGGCGGGCTGGCGGTGGCGACGATCCTGAGCTGTGCGCTGTTTGCGGCGATCTCGGGCTCGTCGGTGGCGACGGCGGCGACCATCGGCACCGTGGCGATCCCCGAGATGATCAACCGCGGATACGAGAAGAAATTCGTCTATGGCCTGCTGGCTGCCGGGGGGACGCTGGGCATTCTGATCCCGCCCTCGATCCCGATGATCGTTTACGGCTTCGTGACCGAGCAATCGGTGATCGCCTTGTTCCTGGCCGGGATCGGGCCGGGGCTGTTGCTGGTCACACTCTTCGTGCTGTTTGCCATGCTGCATGCGCGGCTGTCGGGGACCTATACGCCCGTGCCCAAGGCGACCATGGCGGAACGGATGAGCGCCTCGAAACGGGCGCTGCCCTCGGTGGCGCTGGCCGCACTGGTTATTGTCGGGCTTTACTCCGGGGCCTTCACGCCGACGGAGGCTGCGGCCATCGGCTCGGCCGCGGCGCTGGCCATCGTCACTCTGTGGCTGCGGACCCTGACCTGGGCGACCTTCTGGGAGGCGGTGCGCGAAAGTGCGATCACCACCGCCGCGATCCTGCTGATCGTCGCGGGGGCAAAGGTGTTCGGCAAGGCGATCGCGCTCTACCGTATCCCGCAGGATATCTCGGCTTTCCTGACCCAGGTGATCGACGGGCCGATCATGTTCATCGTGGTGGTGTCGCTGGTGCTCTTGCTGATGGGGCTGGTCTTCGAGGCGTTGTCGATGATCCTGATCATGACGCCGGTGCTGTTGCCGGCGGCGATGGGGCTGGGCTTCGATCCGATCTGGTTCGGCATCTACATGGTGATCATGGTGGAATGTGCCTTGATCACGCCGCCGGTGGGATTGAACCTCTATGTGATACAATCGGTGGCGCGCACGACCCTGTCCAATGTGGCGCGCGGGGTCTGGCCCTTCCTCATTCTGATGCTGGTGACGGTGGGGGTGCTCTATGCCTTCCCGCAACTGGCGCTGTATATTCCTTTCCAATGGTGATGCGATGAGTGCTGCCCGAACCCTGCGGAACCTGCTGGCGCAGGACCGCTGCCACGTGATGCCGTGCTGTTTCGACGCGCTGTCGGCCAAACTGATCGCGCAGGAAGGCTATGATCTGACCTTCATGTCAGGGTTCGCGGCCTCGGCCAGCCGGATCGGTGCGCCGGATCTCGGCCTGATGAGCTATGGCGAGGTGGTGGACCAGGCCCGCAACATCACCGAGGCGGTGGACATTCCCCTGATCGGCGATGGCGACACCGGCTATGGCAATGCGATGAATGTGCGCCGGACCGTGACGGGGTTCGCGAAGGCGGGCTGTGCCTCGGTGATGATCGAGGATCAGCTTGCGCCGAAACGCTGCGGCCACACGCCGGGCAAGGCGGTGGTGGGGCGCGACGAGGCGTTCGACCGGATCCGGGCCGCTGTGGACGCCCGGGAAGAGACCCGGGCCGCGGGCGGCGATATCCTGATCCTGGCGCGCACCGATGCGCGGCACGAGCACGGGCTGGCCGAGGCCATCGACCGTGCGGCGCGTTTTGCCGAGCTGGGGGCGGATATCCTCTTCGTGGAGGCGCCCAGGACCGAGGCGGAAATGCGCACGGTCTGCGCCGAACTACCGGGGCCGAAAATGGCCAATATCGTCGAAGGCGGCGCCACGCCGGACCTGCCCAATGCGGCGCTGCACGATATCGGCTACGCGATTGCGGCCTATCCCCTGTCGCTGATGGCGGCGGCGATGCAGGCGATGGTGCGCACGCTGCGCGGCATGCGCGACGACCGCCGGCCGGACCTGATGGACTTCTCAGAGCTGCGCACCCGGATCGGGTTCGATGCCTATTATGCGGCGTCAGAGCGCTACGCCTCATCCCGGCGCACGCCCGACTAGCGCGGCTACCCGGATGCGGTCCGGTGCTGTCCGGGCCGGTTTTTGGGATGCAGTCTTGTCGTGCTTGTCGGGGACAGGGAATTTGTCCCGTTGCCTCCTGCCGCCGTCTTGGTCGTCACGCGCTTTGGCGCGGACTGGGTGGGGTGCGAGATTGTCATAAAAAACAAGACATTGAGCCGAGAAGCTCAAGTTCTGCGACACCATTTCCGACAGTTTTTATCAAGAAATAATTGCAAGCCGTAACGCGATGTGCTGTTCTCGGCCTTGTCGAGCCACGTTTCCTGCGCAGCCCACCCGGCGCTCTTGCTCAAACAAGGAAACGCAGATGGCACATGACTTCCACTGGCTCCTCGCGATGCACACGACCGCGGACCGCTTTGGTGACGGGCTGAAGCCTGAACTTGCGGCCCTGCTGGGCGGGGACGCGACCCGGTTCGGACCCGATGTGCGCCCGCTCGGGCGGGTGCCGGTCTCCGCCGGGCCGGCGGATCAATTCGCGACCAAAGCGCAATTGGCCAAACTCGGGATTCCCTTTATCGCTCCGGCAACGGGGGTGCATGCGGGTCTGGAAACCGCGGACAGCACCTGACCCGCGGTCTTGGACAGGCCGGTTCGGGGCCGGAGCGGCCGCATCCAGGTCGGTGGTAACCGGGTCGAAGGAACTGGGGGATGCAGATGACACATGGTTTTGCGCAGCATGTCGAGAACGTGGTGGCCACGGTGGCGATGCCCTCTGCGGCGGCGCAGTCGCGGCTGGCCGCATCCTGGTGTCGGTCCTTCAAGACCTACCAGCTGCATCCGGGCTATCGCAGGCGTCCCGAGCGGCTGTCGGGTCGGGATTTCAACCTGCGCAAGGATGAGAACGACGCGCTGATCCATGCGGCGGGCTCGGCGCTGGATCACCTGTTCAAGGTGCTGCGGATGTCGGGCTGCGCGGTGTTCCTGGCGGACCGGGAGGGGTGCATCCTCGACGGGCGGTCCGGCACCGGCGATGCGGACGGGTTCGAGAGTTGCAACCTGAGCCCCGGCGCCGATTGGAGCGAGGCCTCCGAAGGCACGAACGGGATCGGCACCTGCCTGAGCGAGGGCCGCGCCGTGACCATCGACCGAACCGATCATTTCTCGGCCCGCAACATCGCCATGACCTGCATCGGCGCGCCGGTTTTCGGGGCCAGGGGCGAGTTGGTGGGCGCGGTGGACGTGTCCTCGGCCCGGGAGGACCACACGCCGGGGCTGAATGCGCTGATGGCTGAAACCGTGGCCCAGGCTGCGCGCAATATCGAGGCGGCGCTGTTCCGGCAGGCTCATCCCCGGGCGCGGATCGTGGTGGCCGAGACCGACGGCACGGGCCCGGTGGGGCTGCTGGCGATCGACCAGGACGATGTGATCACTGGCGCGACACATGCCGCGCGCCGGTCCATGGGCGTGGCGCGAGACACCCCGTTCGCGCCCATGCCCGCCGCCGATGTGTTGGGCCGTCCCGAGCCCCATCGCGGCTTCGACCGGGCCGAATATGCCGCCGTCAAACGCGCCCTGCTGCGGGCCGGCGGCAATGTCAGCGCGGCGGCCCGCGACCTCGGGGTCGGGCGCGCGACCCTCTATCGGCGCATGAAGCGGGTCGGTCTCGACGAAACCTGTCGCAACCTGTCTCAGAACTGAGACAGGTGCGGTGCATCACCGGTATGCGCCCCCAAGACAGCCGATTTCACAACGCTCTACACTGTAGGCGTTATTCGGGTCGCACTGGCCCACAAGCCCAGGAGGAATTCATCATGAATGAGATGACACAGGTCGACGACACCCTCGTCTCGCCGTTCAAGGACCGCTACGACAACTTCATCGGCGGCAAGTTCGTGCCCCCGGTCGAGGGACGCTATTTCGACAATGTCACACCGATCACCGGCGAAGTCGTGGGTCAGATCGCGCGCTCTTCGGCGGCGGATGTGGAGCTGGCGCTGGACGCGGCCCACGCGGCCAAGGATGCCTGGGGCAAGACCTCGGTCACCGAGCGCGCCAATATCGTTCTGAAGATCGCCGACCGGATTGAGGAAAACCTCGACATCATCGCCAAAGCGGAAACCTGGGACAACGGCAAGCCGATCCGTGAGACGACCCTGGCCGACATCCCCCTCGCCGTGGATCACTTCCGCTATTTCGCGGGTGTGCTGCGGGGCCAGGAAGGCTCCATGTCCGAGATCGACAACGATACAGTGGCTTATCACTTCCACGAGCCGCTCGGCGTCGTGGGCCAGATCATCCCCTGGAACTTCTCGATCCTGATGGCGGCCTGGAAACTGGCGCCCGCGATTGCCGCCGGCAACTGCATCGTGCTGAAGCCGGCCGAGCAGACCCCCGCCGCGATCATGGTTCTGGTGGAACTGATTTCCGACCTGCTGCCGGCGGGTGTTCTGAACATCGTCAATGGCTATGGCGGTGAAGTGGGCGCGGCGCTGGCGACCTCCGACCGGATTGCGAAGATCGCCTTTACCGGGTCCACCGCCACGGGCCGCAAAATCATGGAGGCCGCCACGGTCAACCTGATCCCGGTTACGCTGGAGCTGGGTGGCAAGTCGCCGAACATCTTCTTCAAGGACGTGATGGCCGAGGATGACGCCTTCCTCGACAAGGCGGTCGAAGGCTTCGTTCTGTTCGCGTTCAACCAGGGCGAGGTCTGCACCTGCCCGAGCCGGGCGCTGATCCACGAGGACATCTATGAAGAGTTCATCGCGCGCGCCATCGCCCGGGTGAAGGCCATCGTGCAGGGCGACCCGCGCAAGATGGAAACCATGGTCGGGGCCCAGGCGTCGAAAGAGCAGAAGGACAAGATCCTGTCCTACTTCCAGATCGGTGTCGAAGAGGGGGCCGAAGTGCTCACCGGCGGCAAGGTCGCTGACGTGTCCGACGATCTGAAGGATGGCTTCTATATCGAGCCGACCATCCTGAAGGGGCACAACAAGATGCGTGTCTTCCAGGAAGAGATCTTCGGCCCGGTCGTGTCCGTGACGACCTTCAAGACCGAAGAGGAAGCGCTGGAGCTGGCCAATGACACCATGTACGGCCTCGGCGCCGGGGTGTGGTCGCGGGATCAGAACACCTGCTACCGCTTCGGGCGCGGTGTCCAGGCGGGGCGCGTCTGGGTCAACAACTACCACGCCTATCCGGCCCACGCGGCCTTTGGCGGGTACAAGCAGTCCGGCATCGGGCGTGAGAACCACAAGATGATGCTCGACCATTACCAGCAGACCAAGAACATGCTGGTCAGCTACAATCCCAACAAGCTCGGCTTCTTCTGAGCCTTGGGCATACGTTGCACGCGCGGGGCCTTGGCGGGCCCCGCGTTTTTCATGCCTAGCGTTCGGGGTCGAGGCGGGAGATTTCCGCCGCGATCAGCGCGCCAATCGCCGCCGCGCCGCGGGCGTTGGGGTGAATGTTGTCGCGGGCGAAAAACTCCGGGGTTTGCGGGCCCATCACGGGATCGGCATCGACGAAGAACACATCCTCGCGCTCTGCAGCAAACCGTGCCAGGCGCGCATCCACCACCCGCAACTCGTCGGCGCAGCGATCCGTGCGCCCGCCAAGCCCGGTGGGGCCGTAATAGCCCACGATCAGCACCCGGCGCGCGCCCTCGGCCAGCACGCCGCGCACCAGGTCCGGCCAGGTCCCGCGTGTACCGTCGGCGGAGACCATGGCGTCCACCTCCGCCTCGCAGCGGTTACAGCCGCAATCCCGGTTCAGGTCGTTCGCGCCACCGTTCATGATGACCCAGTCCCAGTCACCGTTTTGGTACTGGTTCTCCACCGCGCGGACAAAGAGGGTGCTGCGCCGCAGGCGTGCGCCCGCGCGGGCGTTGTTGTCGACAGGCTCGCCCAGGATTTGCGCCACATGGGCCGGGATCGCCAGAGCGCCATTCCAGGTCATCACCGAGTCGCCGATCACCTGGATGCGTGGGGACGCCGACGCGGGCGCGGCCAGTCCCGACCAGGCCAGGGCCAAGGCCATGACAAGGCCCTGTTGCAGTCTCCGAAACATGTCGCTTGCCCTTCTGTCGTCCCCATGCCCCCTGTCACTTGGGGCGTCACGGGGCGTAGACAACCGGCGCGGCCGCGCCCGGATCGCAGGCTCGGTGCAAAAGGCGGTGCTCAAAGTGACTTGCGCCCACGTTCTCGGGCGAGGGTTACTCCGCGGGCACGCCGCGGATGCCACGCTGATCGACCAGCAGGTCGGTCAGTACCGCTCCGATCCACATGCAGGTCAGCGCCAGCCAGGCGGTCCCCACGAAGATCGACCCGCCCGTGACGCCGGCGCCAATCGCGCAGCCCCCGGCCAGCATCCCGCCGAAGCCCATCAGCGCCGCACCCGTTATCGAGCGGGTCATGGAGCCTGCGCCTTCGAACCCCTGTAGTTTCAGATCGCCGCCGATCCAGGCACCGAGAAAGGCGCCGAGAAACACGCCGGGCACCAGGCCGATATCAAATTCCAGGACCGGGTTCGGGATGAGAAAGAACATCAAGGTGTTCGCGGAAGGCCCCGTAAAGGTGACGCTTTCGATCTGTACGGGGTCGAAGGCGACCGCGCTGAGGGCAAAGGTCAGAACCCAGCCAAGCGCCACCGCAAACCCCACGCCAGAAGCCATCACCAGCACCCGCGTGCCGATCCGGTTGCGGCGCGCGATCTCCAGCGCCAGAACGGCGAGGACGAGTCCGAGCACGAGCCCACTTCCGCGCGGCAGCCCCAGCGCGTTCAACAGGTTCACGTTGCGCCCACCCTCGGTCATCCAGAGCGCGGCGAGCCAGTCGCGCAGGGGCGCCAGTACGCCTTGCAGGGCCATGATCGCGACCACGGCGAAAATCAGGCCCGAGACCACCGAGCGCAGGTTGCCCGTCGCCGCGAGCACCAGAAGCCGCCCGGAACATCCCCGCGCGAGCACCATGCCCACCCCGAACATCAGCCCCCCGAAGATCGCGCCGGACCAGGACCCGGTCACCGCCATCATGCGCGCATCCTCCACCCGCATTAGGCCCAGAAGGGTCGCCCCCTGCACCCAGACGAGCGCGGTCGAAAAGCACAACAGCCACACCGCCATGCGCCGCCCGAACTGCCCGCGGGCAAACTCCACGCAGGCCGCGCGCAGGCAGAAGGACGACCGCTGGGCGGCAAATCCCAGCACCATCCCTGTGATCAGGCCAAAGAGCGCGGCGGTCGGTGCCTCGCCGATTCCGTCCACCAGAGGCAGGATGTCCATGGCCCTCTCCCATTCGAAATTTGGAATATGTGTGTCACGGACGGGCCCCGCGGGCTTTGACCCAGATCAGTTTTTTCTCGCCATGCCCGGTCTTCGGGCGTAAATCGCAATCATGCGACTCGTGCCCCTTGCCGAAGCCGCCGAACTGCCCCGTTGGCGGCAACCGGTGACGCTGCTGTTCCTGATGGCCTTTGCGATGCCCATCGCGTTTGCCACCTGGAGCGCGCTTCTCAACAATTTCGTGATCGAGCGGGCGGCCTTCACCGGTGTGGAGATCGGCTGGCTGCATACGGTGCGGGAGATCCCGGGCTTCCTCGCCGTGGGTGTCATCGCCCTGATCATGATCATCCGCGAACAGGTTCTGGGCCTCGCCTCGCTCTGCCTTTTGGGGCTGGCCAGTGCCATGACCGGGTTTTTCCCGACCTATTACGGCATTCTGGCGCTGACGCTGCTCAGTTCCATCGGGTTTCACTATTATGAGACGGTCAATCAGTCCCTGCAACTGCAATGGATCGCCAAGGACCGCGCCCCGCAGACCCTGGGCTGGATCGTGGCGGCGGGCTCGGCGGCGTCGCTCCTGAGCTATGGCACGCTGGTCGTCAGCTGGAAGGCCTTCGATCTGAGCTACAGCTTCGTCTACCTGACATCGGGCGGGATCACGGCGGCGATCGCGCTGTTTTGCATGTTCGCCTATCCGCAATTCGAGAGCCCCAATCCGCAGAACAAGCGCATGGTACTGCGGCGGCGTTACTGGCTTTACTACGCGCTGCAATTCATGTCCGGGGCGCGGCGGCAGATTTTCGTGGTTTTCGCCGCCTTCATGATGGTTGAGCATTTCGGCTTCGAGGTGCATCAGGTCACGGCCCTGTTCCTGATCAACTTCCTAGCCAACATGCTCTGTGCGCCGCTCATGGGCAAAGCCGTCGCGCGGTTCGGGGAGCGGAACGCGCTCGCCTTTGAATATACCGGTCTGATCTGTGTCTTCTTGGCCTATGGCGGCATCTATTGGCTGGGCTGGGGGATGATGGTGGCCGCGGCGCTCTATGTCCTGGATCACCTGTTCTTCGCACTGGCTTTCGCGCTGAAAACCTATTTCCAGAAGATCGCGGACCCCGCGGACATCGCGCCCACGGCCGCGGTGGCCTTCACGATCAACCATATCGCGGCGGTGTTCCTGCCGGCCTCGCTGGGCTACATGTGGGTCGTGTCGCCGGCGGGCGTTTTCTGGCTGGCCGCTGCCATGGCTGCGACCTCTTTGTGCCTGTCGTTGCTGATCCCGCGCCATCCGGGCCCGGGGCACGAGACGATCTTCCAGTCCCGCCTCGCCACCCCGGCGGAGTAGCAACGCGCGCCCTGCATGCCTATATCAGGGGAACCCAAGACAGGAGCCACCGCGATGTTTTTCATGAGCCGCAAGAAAGCCGAGATGGTCCGCGCCGAAGACGCCCTGCCGGGACGTGCGGCGGCCATTCCGACCGCAGACACCCATTTCCTTTCGGGCCGCCCGCTGACCCTCAGCGTGCCCGAGGGCATGGAGGTCGCGATGTTCGGCATGGGCTGTTTCTGGGGCGTGGAGCGGATGTTCTGGAAGCTCGATGGCGTATGGCTGACCATGGTGGGCTATGCGGGCGGCTTCACTCAGAACCCCACCTACCAGGAGGTCTGCACTGGCCAGACCGGCCATAACGAGGTGGTGCGCGTGGTCTATGACCCCAAGGTCATCTCCTACGAGACCCTGTTGCAGGTGTTCTGGGAAGGTCACGATCCCACGCAAGGGATGCGCCAGGGCAATGATGTGGGCACCCAGTACCGCTCGGGCATCTACACCACCACTGAGGCCCAGGCCCAGGCGGCTCGGGACAGTCGCGCGGCCTATGCCGACCAGTTGCGCAACGCGGGCTTCGGGGCGATCACCACAGAGATCGTTCCCGCGCCGTCCTTCTACTTCGCCGAGGATTATCACCAGCAATACCTGGCGAAGAACCCAAACGGCTATTGCGGGATCGGCGGGACCGGCGTGAGTTGCCCGATCGGCACCGGGATCGCCAAGGCGGGCTGACACGTGCGGCGCCCTTGCCCTGCGGGGGCGCCCGTGAAATACGAGCGGCGCGTGTCGCCGCCGCGTTCCAAGGTGGCCGGAACGGAGCCCGCTTATGCCGACCTATACCGCCTACACGACCTTGCCGGGAAAGGCGCCCGCCGAAGAGCTCGGCGCGGCGCTGGAAACCCTGACGCCCGTGCCCACGGGGGTTGGTGTGTTCGAGATCGAGGACGGCTCCGGGCTATGGGAGGTCGGGGCATATTTCATCGAGGCGCCGGATGAGACCGCGCTCGCGCTGCTGGCCGCGGCCTTCGATGCCAGACCCTTCAGCGTGTCGGAACTGCCGGAGACCGACTGGGTGGCCAAGGTCAAGCGCGAGCTGGCGCCCGTCACGGCGGGGCGGTTTTTCCTTTATGGTAGTCATGACGCCGACAAGGTGCCTCCGGATGCGGTGCCCCTGCTGATCGAGGCGGCGATGGCGTTCGGGACCGGGCATCACGGCACGACCCAGGGCTGTCTGCGTGCCTTCGATGCGCTCCTGAGCGCTGGACAGGCGCAGGGTCCGGTGCTCGATGTGGGGTGCGGGACGGCGGTGCTGGCCATGGCGGCAGCACGGGTTTTCGACACCACGGTGGTGGCCAGCGACATCGACCCGGTGGCGGTGGATGTGGCCGAGGCCAACCTGGCCGCCAACGGCATGGCGGGCCAGGTGATCTGCGTGGAGGCGACCGGGCTCGATCACCCCGAGATCGCGGGGGCAGGGCCCTTCGGCGTGATCTTCGCCAATATCCTCAAGGGGCCGCTGATCGATCTCGCTCCGGCGATCACGGCCGCACTCGCGCCGCAAGGGCACGTGATTCTTTCAGGGCTTCTGAACGAACAGGCCAGTGAAGTGATCAATGCCTACGCAGACGCAGGATTGTCCGTGGTTGCGCGGGACGAGATCGGAGAATGGACCACTCTGACCCTGAAAATGCCATAATCTGTCGTCGCCGCGAGGGCCGCGCGTTATCTTCAAATTGTGTTCAAATTTGGAGAGTTTTGCGATGTCTGATCAGGACAATCTGGCGCTTTTCGGGGATCGGGTGGCGCGGCTGTCGTCTACACGGGACGCAAAGCAGCGCCATGGCATCGTCTGCTGCGCGCGCCAGGAGCGGAGCCGCCGAACATGGCTCCCGCTGGGGCGCATTCTGGGGGTTCTGGCGATTTGCGTGGTGCTGAAGGCCTTCGCCATCGCCTATCTGTCGGAAGGCACCTACCGGACGCATTTGCTCTATTTCGATCAGACGAACATGGTGGAGAGCCTGCTGGCCGCTGCGCTGGCACCGGATCCGCTGTCCCTGAAACTGTCGCGTCACTTGCCGCTCTAGCCCGGGCGGGATGCAAGCGCCTAACGCAAAAGGCGCGCCAGTGCGGGCGCGCCTTTTTGTTTTCGGATCGGGTGGTTCAGCGTTGGCGGGCGACTTCCTCGATGTCGCCGCGCGCGAGACCGATATCGTCAAGCTCCCGGTCCGACAGGCGGTTGAGCTCGTTCCGGATGACCCGGGCATCGTTCCAGGCAATCACGGAGCCGAACAGGCTCGAAAAGAAGCCCTCGGCGCGGGGGAACAGGACGTGCGGGCGGGAAGTGTCGAAGACTGCCATTTGGCGATACCTTGTAAGCGGCGTGTGGCCGGGGTGGGTTGCGTTCTGGGCGGCAGTTAAGGCGGAGGATAGGGCTTTGCAACGGTCGGAAACTGCATGTTCGCCATGCAGTTTTGTCATGCCTTGCAAGAGGGTTCAGGGCCCTCAAAGAAAACCAGAAAAACGACCTTCCGAATGTCGTTTTTCGCCCGCTTCCGACGCAGAGGGGCGGTGTGCGGCTGCAATCTGGTGATTGTCCCGGGCGGCAAGGGTGTTGGCAGATGTTCGCGTTTCGTGCTAGTTGTTTCAAAACGAGCAGAAAAAGAGATGGGCATGCGTGTTCTGGGCATCGATCCGGGCCTGCGAAACCTCGGCTGGGGCGTGATCTCGGTCCAGGGGAGCAGGCTGCGGCATGTGGCCAACGGTCAGATCCGCTCGGAGGGCAGTGAGCTCGCGCAGCGCCTTCTCAGCCTCTATCGCCAGTTGACCGAGGTCGTGGTGGGCCATGCGCCGGATGCGGCGGCGGTGGAACATACCTTTGTCAACAAGGACGCCACGGGCACCCTGAAGCTCGGGCAGGCCCGGGGCATCGCCCTGCTGGTGCCTGCGGCGGCCGGGCTGGAAGTGGCGGAATATGCCCCCAACCATGTGAAGAAATCCGTGGTCGGTGTCGGCCATGCCGCCAAGGAGCAGGTGCAGCACATGGTCAAGCTGCAACTGCCCGGGGTCGTTCTGACTGGGGCGGATGCGGCGGATGCCCTGGCGATCGCGATCTGCCACGCCCACCACCTGCAGTCCCGGGGCAAGCTGGTTGCCGTCAACCGGACGGTAGCCGCGCCCGATGGATTGCGGAGCGTGTCATGATCGGGCGGCTGTCGGGGGTCCTGGTCTATCGCGGGCGGGATCACATCGTGCTGGATGTGCGCGGCGTGGGCTATGTTGTGCAATGCTCCGAACGCACCCTGGCGGGGATGCCCGCGCCGGGCGGGCCCGTGGCGCTCTTTACCGAACTTCTGGTGCGCGAGGATCTGTTACAACTTTACGGATTTCCCACGCTGCTGGAGAAGGAATGGCACCGGCTTTTGACATCTGTGCAGGGGGTGGGGGCCAAGGCCTCCATGTCGATCCTGTCGACCCTGGGGGTGGACGGGGTCGGGCGGGCGATCGCGCTGGGTGATTGGGGCGCGTTGCGCAAGGCCCAAGGTGTGGGTCCGAAGATCGCGCAGCGGGTGGTCAACGAGTTGAAGGACAAGGGGCCGGAGGTGATGGCCATGGGCGGGACGCTGGAGGCCGCGTTGGACGGTGTCATCGAGGACGGCATGGCCGCCTCGGAGGGCATCGAGCCCCCCTCGGCGGCGCGCCCGGCGGTGCCGTCCGCCGCCAGCGACCAGGCCGGGGCGCTCTCGGCGCTGGTCAATCTGGGCTATGGGCAGGGCGAGGCGGCCAGTGCCGTGGCCACCGCCGCGGGCGAGGGGGCCGTGGGCGAGACCGATATCATCCGCGCGGCCCTGCGCCTGTTGGCGCCGAAAGGATAAGCGATGCAGAGCGATCCGACCTTGCGCCCCGAGCCCTTGCCGGACGAGCGCGACGGGGCCGACCGGGCCTTGCGGCCGCAATCCCTCGACGCGTTCATCGGGCAGGCGGAGGCGCGCGCCAACCTGCGGGTTTTCGTCGAGAGCGCCCGCCGCCGGGGCGAGGCCATGGATCATGTGCTGTTTCACGGCCCGCCGGGTCTGGGCAAGACCACCCTGGCGCAGATCATGGCGCGCGAACTCGGCGTCAATTTCCGCATGACCTCTGGTCCGGTGCTGGCCAAGGCGGGGGATCTGGCGGCGTTGCTGACCAACCTGGAGGCGCGCGACGTTCTCTTCATCGACGAGATCCACCGGCTGAATCCGGTGGTGGAGGAGGTGCTTTATCCCGCGCTGGAGGATTTCGAGCTCGATCTGGTGATCGGCGAGGGACCTGCGGCGCGGACGGTGCGGATCGAATTGCAGCCTTTCACCTTGGTGGGGGCGACCACGCGGCTGGGGCTGCTGACCACGCCCCTCAGGGACCGGTTCGGCATTCCGGTGCGGTTGCAGTTCTATTCGGCCGAGGAGTTGGAGCAGATCGTGGCGCGGGGGGCGCGGATGCTCGATGTGCCGGCCGAGCCGTCGGGGATCGCCGAGATTGCCCGCCGCGCCCGGGGCACGCCGCGCATTGCCGGGCGGCTGTTGCGGCGGGTGGTGGATTTTGCCCTGGTCGAAGGCGATGGCACGATCACCCGTGCGGTGGCCGATGGCGCGCTGACGCGGCTGGGCGTGGACCGCGCGGGGCTCGATGGGGGGGACCGGCGCTACCTGAGCCTGCTGGCGGACAATTACGGCGGCGGCCCGGTGGGGATCGAGACGATCTCGGCGGCGCTGTCGGAGGCGCGCGACGCGGTCGAGGAGGTGATCGAGCCCTACCTGTTGCAGCAGGGGTTCCTGCAGCGCACGCCGCGGGGCCGGATGCTGGCGCGCAAGGCCTGGGCGCATCTGGGACTGGAGCCGCCCCGGGCACCTGGCGGCGCACCGCAGAGCGATCTGTTCGAAGGTCCCCCCGCGGAAGGGCCGCCGACGGAGATTTGAGGTCCAGGCCGAAAGACTTTATGCCTCCGGGGGGAGTATTTCTGCAAAGGTGAAGGGCAGGGCGTGCAGGCAGACGAGATCGAGGCGTTGTTTACCCGCGGGGATGGAAGCTACCTTTGTGCGCGCTGGGGGCGGCCTCAGGCGCCGGTCGTGTTCGGGGTTGACGACGCGACGCTGTCGGTGGTCAAGGGCGCGTTCGAGGCGGTGGCCCGGCTGGCCGGGATCGAGATCGCCGAGACCGATCCGGAACTGGGCGCCAACCTGATGGTGTTTTTCTTTCGCGATTGGGCGGAGTTGCCGGAGGTGCCGAACATGGACCGGCTGGTGCCCGAGCTGGGGCCGCTGGTCGCGCGGCTGGAGGCGGCGGAGGCCAATCAGTACCGGTTTTTTCGCTTCGATACGGAGGGCGGGATCAAGGCGGCTTTCGTATTCCTGCGCATGGATGCGCATCTTTCGGCGGTCCCGGCGGAGACACTGGCGCTCAGCCAGGCGGTGCAGACGATCCTGCTGTGGTCCGACAGGGCCTTCACCGAAACCTCGCCCCTTGCGGCGACGCAGGGCGGCGCCACGTTGCTCAAGCCCGAGATCGCGCAGGTCATCCGGGCCGCCTATGATCCGGTGCTGCCCGTGGCGGCGACGGATCCGGCCCATGTCTTGCGGGTCGCGGCGCGGATCGGGGCGACGCAATGAGCGTCCATCGCTTCGATCTGCGGGTCTATTACGAGGATACCGACCTTGCGGGCATCGTCTATTATGCCAACTACCTGAAGTTCATCGAGCGTGGGCGCAGCGAGTATCTGCGCGCCCTCGGCATCGACCAGACCGCCCTGCGCGACACATCGGGTGTGGTCTTTGCCGTGCGCCGGGTGGAGGCGGACTACCTGCGTCCGGCAGTCTTTGACGATCACCTGTGCGTGACCACCGCGCCCCGTCAGGTCACCGGGGCGCGCATCGTGCTCGACCAGGGGGTGCTGCGCGGCGAAGAGGTGCTGTTTTCTGCCTTGGTGACAATCGTTTGCCTGTCGGGCACGGGGCGGCCTGCGCGAATGCCACGTGAGGTTGTCGCGGCCTTCGGGGCAGAGGCGAAAACGCGCTAGAGCCGTTCTGCAGCCTTTCAAAAACCCGGCAAAGCGCGTATCTTGTCGGCATAACAAACGGCCCCCGAAGGGCTGGAGACAGGACTGAGCAGGCCATGACACCCGAGATAGACTTCTCGTTTCTCGCGCTTTTCGCGCGTGCGACCCTGACCGTGCAACTGGTGATGATCCTCTTGATCGGGATGTCCTTCTGGTCCTGGTCGATCATCATTCAGAAATGGATCACCTTCCGCAAGGCGCGGGCCGAGGCCGAGGCGTTCGATGCCGCCTTCTGGTCGGGCGATCCGCTCGACGACCTGTTCGACGAGATCGGACCAACGCCCGAGGGCGCGGCGCAGCGGGTTTTTGCCTCGGGCATGACGGAATGGCGCCGCTCGCACCGCGACACCGGGGATCTGATCCCCGGGGCGCAGCAGCGGATAGACCGGTCCATGGACGTGGCCATCGCCAAGCAGAGCGAGCGTTTGCAGAACGGGCTCAACTTCCTCGCGACCACCGGGGCGACGGCGCCTTTCATCGGCCTGTTCGGCACGGTCTGGGGTATCAAGCACAGCTTCGAGCAGATCGCGATCCAGCAGAACACCAACCTCGCCGTGGTGGCACCGGGCATCGCCGAGGCGCTGCTGGCGACGGGGCTGGGGCTCTTGGCGGCGATCCCGGCGGTGGTGGCCTATAACAAGCTGTCGGCGGATGCGGACCGGATCGTGGGTGGCTACGAGGCCTTTGCCGACGAGTTCGCAACGCTCCTGTCGCGGCAGTTGGACGCCTGAGCCGTGAAGGCCAGAGTTTCCAGTGGGGCGGGCGGCAGCGGCGGGCGTCGGCGTGGGCGTCGGTCGGGCCGGGGCGGGGCCAAGGCGATGTCCGAGATCAACGTCACCCCCTTCGTGGATGTGATGCTGGTGCTCCTGATCATCTTCATGGTGGCCGCACCCCTGCTGACCGTGGGTGTGCCTGTCGATCTGCCCGAGACCAACGCCCAGGCCCTGCCGGGCAGCGAGGAGGAGCCCCTGACCGTCACCGTGGCCGCCGATGGCCGCGTGCTGATCCAGACCACGGAAGTGCCGCGCGATACGCTGATCCCGCGTCTGCGCGCCATCGCGGCGGAGCGGGAGGGCGACCGGCTGTTCCTGCGCGCGGATACGGGGATTTCCTATGGCGAGGTGATGCAGGTCATGGGCGCGCTCAATGCCGCCGGGTTCAACAATATCGGGCTTGTGACCGAAACCGGCGGCCCCGATTTCGACGGTGGGAGCGAGGGCTAGGCCCGCGATGGTGCGCCTGCCGCATATCGAGACCGGGACCTATATCTCCGGCGCGGGGCATCTGGCGCTCTTGGCCTGGCTCGCCCTGGGCGGACTTTTTTACTCCGCGCCCGAATTGCCGGTGCCCTCGGCGGCCGAAGTCGTGTTGTTCAGTGAGGCGGAGTTTGCCGCGATGACCCGGGCGCCGGAGGTTGCCGAGCCCGCCCCCGCCCCGCAGCCGGAGCC
Organism: Dinoroseobacter sp. PD6; assembly: GCF_028807315.1. NCBI lineage: Bacteria > Pseudomonadati > Pseudomonadota > Alphaproteobacteria > Rhodobacterales > Roseobacteraceae > Dinoroseobacter > Dinoroseobacter sp. PD6. The sequence goes on from NZ_JARAMN010000002.1 coordinate 180,797, forward strand.
AGCGCCCGAACCCGCTCCACCCCCCGAACCCGCTCCACCCCCCGAACCTGCGCCAGCGCCGGAACCCGTCCCGCAGCCGGAACCCGAACCCGTGCCGATCCCCGAGCCGGAGCCCGCGCCGCCGCCCCCGGCAGAGCGCGTGGCACCCGAGCCCGTGCCGCAGCCCGAGCCGGAGGCGCAGGTCGCGCCAGAACGGCAGGAGGCCGTCACCCCCGACAATTCCGGGACCGAGGCCGTGCCTGCGGAAGAGGCCACGGCCCCCGAGGCCGCGACCACACGCATCATCACCGAGGCCACCGAGACCGATCCCGAAAGCCAGGCCCCGGACCTGATCGCCAGCCCGCGCCCGCCGGCGCGCCCCGACCGCCCCCGGCCCGTGCCGGTGGAGGCCCCACCCACACCCGAAGCGCCGCCGGAAACGCCCGCCGAGACCACGCCGGACCCGGTCGCCGATGCAGTCGCGGCTGCCGTGGCAGAGGCCGTGGAGACCCCGAGCGCGGTGAGCCGCCCGGATGTGCCCGTCGGTCCGCCCCTGACCGCGTCCGAACGGGACGGTCTGCGCGTGGCGGTTCAGCAATGCTGGAACGTGGGTTCGTTGTCGTCGGATGCGCTGCGCACCACGGTCACGGTTGCAGTGGAGATGGAGCAATCGGGTCGCCCCGTGATCAATTCCATCCGCATGATCGGCTCTGAAGGCGGCTCGGACGCGGCGGCGCGCCAGGCCTTCGAGACGGCACGCCGGGCAATCATCCGCTGCGGCAGCGCCGGTTTCGATCTGCCGGTTGAGAAATATGCCCAGTGGCGCGATATCGAGATGACATTTAACCCCGAAAGGATGCGGATCCGATGAAACGAGCCTTCTTGAGTGCCTTGAGCGTCGGTTTGGCGGCGCTGTTTCTGACCGGACCGGCCCAGGCCCAGAGTAATCCCGGCCCCCTGCGGATCGAGATCACGGAAGGGGTGATCGAACCGCTGCCCATCGCGGTGCCGCCGTTTCTGGCCGAGACGCCAGCGGCGCGCCAGTTCGCCCGCGACATCGCGCAGGTGGTGGCCGATGATCTGGAAGGATCGGGGCTGTTCCGGGCGATCCCGGAGAACGCCTTCATCAGCCCGATCACAAGCTTCGACTCGCCGGTGCAATATGCCGACTGGAAGGCGATCAATGCCCAGGCGCTGGTTACCGGGTCGGTGTCTGTGGCAAGCGACGGGCGGCTCGTGGTCAAGTTTCGGCTGTTCGACGTGTTCTCGGATGCGCCCCTGGGCAAGGGGCTCCAATTCGTGGCGAGCCAGTCGAGCTGGCGGCGCATGGGTCACAAGGTCGCCGACGCGGTCTATAGCCGGATCACCGGGGAGGGCGGGTATTTCGACAGCCGCGTGGTTTTCGTGTCGGAAACCGGCCCCAAGAATGCGCGGCAAAAGCGGCTCGCGATCATGGATTACGACGGTGCGAACGTGCAGTTCCTGACCGACAGTAGCGCGATCGTGCTGGCGCCGCGCTTCTCGCCCACGGGCGATCGGGTGCTTTATACATCTTACGCGACGGGACGGCCGCAGATCACGCTGCTCGATGTGAATTCCGTGCGCAGCCAGGGGCTTGGCTCCGCCCAGGGTGGCGAGATGAGTTTTGCCCCGCGGTTCTCGCCGGATGGGCGGTCGGTGGTGTTCTCGCTGACCAATGGCGGCAACAGCGATATCTACCGCCGCGATCTGTCCAGCGGGGCGCAAACCCGGCTGACGGCCACCCCGGCCATCGAGACAGCGCCGAGCTTCTCGCCGGATGGGCGTCAGATCGTGTTCGAGAGCGACCGAAGCGGGTCGCAGCAACTCTACGTGATGTCCGCCACGGGCGGGGAGGCGCGGCGCATCAGCTTCGGCCCCGGGCGCTACGGCACGCCGGTCTGGTCGCCGCGGGGGGACCTGATCGCGTTCACCAAGCAGAACCAGGGCCGCTTCCATATCGGGGTGATGCGCACGGACGGCTCCGAGGAGCGGCTGCTGACGTCGTCTTTCCTCGATGAAAGCCCGACCTGGTCGCCCAACGGGCGGGTGATCATGTTCACGCGGGAAACCTCCGGCGCGGGGGGGGCGCCATCGCTCTATTCGGTGGATATCTCGGGCCGGAACTTGCGGCGCGTGCCGACCCCGGGGGCGGCGTCGGACCCGGCCTGGTCGCCGCTACTGCCCTGAGATCACCCGGTGCAGGGCGCAAAAAGACATGTTACAGTGCACAAAAGAGAAATCGAGGAGCGGGCAATGACACATTTTCACACTTCGCGGCTGCGTGCGCCCCTGGCGCTGATCGTGGCGCTGGCGCTCTCGGGCTGTGCGGGTTCGGGCGGGCTGTTCGGCGGCGGCGCGGGCGGCGGCACGGCCGGCAGCGGAGCCTTGAGTTCGGGCGATTTCGGGGACCCGACCTCGCCGGCCTATTTCCAGCAGGCCATCGGTGACCGGGTTCTGTTCGCGGTCGACCAGAGCACCTTGAGCGGCGAGGCGCAGCAGGTCGTGTCCCAGCAAGCCCGGTGGCTGATGGATAACGGGGCCTACACCGCCGTGATCGAAGGTCATGCGGACGAACAGGGCACGCAGGAATACAACCTCGCCCTCGGCGCGCGCCGGGCCAGTGCCGTGCGCGACTTCATGGTCTCGCAAGGGGTGGCCGACAACCGGCTGAGCACGGTGACCTTTGGCAAGGAGCGCCCGATCGAGGTCTGCTCCGAAGAGCGGTGCTATGCCCAGAACCGCCGCGCGGTCACGGTGCTGAGCGCCGCGCCCGGATCCTGAGGGGACGGGTCATGACCGGGATGCGCAGGATCGTCGGGCCGGCCATGGGCGTTCTGCTTCTGTCGAGCGTCACCGTCACGGCGCAGGACCGGGATCAGACCCTGGCCGATATCCGGCAGGAGCTGTCGGTGCTCTATGTCGAGCTGCAATCCCTCAAGCGGGAGCAATCGACCACGGGCGCGCCACAGATCAGCCTGCCGCCCAACGCGTTGGACCGACTCAACACGCTGGAGCAGGAGTTGTCGCGCCTGACCGCCAAGACCGAGCAGCTGGAGTTTCGCATCGACCGGATCGTCCGCGACGGGACCAACCGGATCGGGGACCTGGAATTCCGGTTGGTGGAGCTGGAGGGCGGGGACCTGTCGCAGCTGGGCGAGACCACGACCTTGGGCGGCGAGGACGTGCCGCGCCCGGCGCCCCCCGTTCCCGGTCCGGGACCCGAGACGCCGCAGCTTGCCGTGGCCGAGCAGGCCGATTTCGATGCGGCGCAGGCGCTGCTGGACAATGGGGATGCGGCCGGGGCGGCCGAGGCCTTCGCAGCCTACACCCAGACCTATCCCGGCAGCCCGTTGGTGGCCGAGGCGCATTACCTGCGCGGCCAGGCCGAGGCCGCGCAAGGCCAGTGGAGCAGGGCGGCGCGCGCCTATCTCGAAAGCTTCTCCGGCTCTCCTGACGGACCGCGCGCGCCCGAGGCGCTCTACCGGCTGGGGCTGAGCCTCGCCGAGTTGGGACAGCGCGACGAGGCCTGCATTACCCTGCGCGAGGTCTCCGTCCGCTTCCCCGGCGGCGCGCCCTCCATAGGGGCGAACACCGCCCGCGGCGAGCTGGCCTGCCCATGACGGATCCCGCGGCGCCGGGACAGGCGCTGGCGGAGGCGATGCAGCGCTGGGTGCCGGATGCCCGCCGGATTGGCGTCGCGATGTCGGGGGGCGGCGATTCAATGGCCCTTTTGCACCTTCTGGCGGACTGGGCGGCGCAGAGCGGTGCGGAGCTTCGGGCGGCCAGCGTGGATCACGGCTTGCGCCCCGAAGCGGCGGATGAGATCGCATTGGCCGCCAAGACCTGCGCTGCGCTGGGCATTCCCCATGACAGTCTGACCTGGGACGAGGCGCCTGCGGGCAACCTGCAAGCCGCGGCCCGTGACGCGCGCTACCGGCTTCTGTCGGACTGGGCGCAAGCGCAGGGCTGCGCCGTGGTTTGTCTCGGCCATACCCAGGACGACCAGGCGGAAACGGTGCTCCTGCGTCTGCTGCGGGGCTCGGGCGTGGATGGGCTTGCGGCCATGCGTCCGAGAACGCTGCGCGCTGGCACGGTCTGGCTGCGGCCGCTCTTGGCGGTATCGCGCGCGGCCTTGCGCGCGGACCTGACGGCGCGGGGCGTCGCATGGGCCGAAGATCCAAGCAACGCGGACCTGCGCTTCGATCGGGTGCGCGTGCGGCAGGCGATGGCGGCGCTCGACCTGCCGGTGGCGCGGCTCGCGGACACGGCGCAGGCGATGGCCCGTGCGCAGGAAGCCCTGGGTCGGCGTGCGGCGGAGGCCGCGCAGGCCGGTGCGGTGCGGTTCGAGGACGGCGATATCCTGCTGACGGCAGATGCCTTGTCCGCGCTGGACGCAGAGACACGGCTGCGTCTGCTGGCCGAGGCGCTGCGCTGGGTCGCCGGAGCGGCGTACCGGCCGCGCCTTTCGGCCCTGACCGGGGTCTGGGACGGTCTGGAGGCCGGGCAGGGCGCGACCCTGCACGGATGCCGCCTTCTGGCGGGCGTTTCGGCCTGGCGGGTGTGCCGCGAATACCGTGCGGTTGCTGCGCTGGAGGTGCCCGCGGGCGCGCTGTGGGACGGGCGCTGGCAGCTGCGCCTCGCGAAGGATGAAACACGCCCGGATGTGACTGTCAGAGCGCTTGGACAGGCCGGATTGGGCCAGATCACGCGTCCCGATCCCGGCCCGCCCCATCCCAGCCTGATGTCAACACCGGCCTTGTGGCGGGGCGACGAGGTTCTCTCGGTTCCGCGCCTGAACTTGGGTCTGTCAAGCCGGGTTGACAGGCAACCTGAGCCCGCTTTGTTCATTTCCGGGTTGATTCCGCATTGAACTGATCGGTTTGGTGGCTATTTTGTAAGACAACCGTACCGGCGCGCCGACCTGAGCGCGCGTCCTTGAGGAGAATCATTCGTGGGCAATTTGCGAAACGTCGCGTTCTGGGTTGTGCTGTTCCTGCTCATCCTGGCCCTGTTCAACCTGTTCAGCGGGGGGCAATCGACGGTCAACTCGCGGGCCATCACCTATTCCGAATTCGTGGACCGCGTCGAGCAAGGCGATGTCGCCAGCGTCGTTCTCGATGGCGAGAATGTCACCATGCGCACTGGCGACGGGCAGCAGCTGACCACCGTGAAGCCCGAAGGGGTGGACGTGACCGGACTGCTTCTGGAGGAAAATGTCCAGATCGAGGCCCGCGCCCAGGAGCAGAGCGGCATCCTGTCCTATATCGGCACGCTGCTGCCCTTCCTGATCCTGATCGGTATCTGGATCTTCTTCATGAACCGGATGCAGGGCGGCGGACGGGGCGGGGCCATGGGCTTCGGCAAGTCCAAGGCGAAACTGCTGACCGAAAAGCAGGGGCGCGTGACCTTCGATGACGTTGCTGGCATCGACGAGGCAAAGGACGACCTCGAAGAGATCGTGGAGTTTCTGCGCAATCCGCAGAAATTCTCGCGGCTGGGGGGCAAGATCCCGAAAGGCGCACTGCTTGTCGGACCTCCGGGCACTGGTAAGACGCTGCTTGCGCGCGCCGTTGCGGGCGAGGCGGGTGTGCCCTTCTTCACCATCTCGGGCTCCGACTTCGTCGAGATGTTCGTGGGCGTCGGCGCCAGCCGGGTGCGCGACATGTTCGAGCAAGCCAAGAAGAATGCGCCCTGCATCGTCTTCATCGACGAGATCGACGCCGTGGGCCGGTCCCGTGGCGTGGGCTATGGCGGCGGCAATGACGAGCGCGAACAGACCCTCAACCAGCTGCTGGTCGAGATGGACGGGTTCGAGGCCAACGAGGGGATCATCATCGTGGCGGCGACCAACCGTCCGGACGTGCTCGACCCTGCACTGCTGCGCCCGGGCCGGTTCGACCGCCAGGTCCAGGTCCCGAACCCGGACATCAAGGGGCGCGAGAAGATCCTGGGCGTCCACGCCCGCAAGGTGCCGCTGGGCCCCGATGTGGATCTGCGCATCATCGCGCGCGGCACGCCCGGTTTTTCCGGCGCGGATCTCGCCAACCTCGTGAACGAGAGCGCGCTGATGGCGGCCCGTGTCGGACGCCGCTTCGTGACCATGGAGGATTTCGAATCCGCCAAGGACAAGGTGATGATGGGGGCAGAGCGTCGGTCCATGGTCATGACCGAGGAAGAAAAGGCTCTGACCGCCTATCACGAGGCGGGCCACGCGATTGTCGGCCTGAACGTGCCGCAGCATGACCCGATCCACAAGGCGACGATCATCCCGCGCGGCCGGGCCCTCGGTTTGGTGATGTCCCTGCCGGAGCGCGATCAACTGAGCGTGACCAAGACCAAGTACATCTCGAAAATCGCCATGGCGATGGGCGGCAAGGTGGCTGAAGAGCTGAAATTCGGACCGGAGAATGTGACCTCGGGGGCGACCTCGGACATTCAGCAGGTCTCGAAGATCGCACGGGCCATGGTGACCCAGTTCGGCTTTGCCGAGGAATTGGGCCATGTGGATTATGCCAACGAACAGCAGTCCTACCTGGGCAGCTATGGTGGCGGTACCAATCACAGCCAGGAAACCCAGAAGATCATCGACCAAAAGGTCAAGGAGATCATCGACGAAGGCTACAACACGGCCAAGCGCATCCTGACCGAGAAGAAGGACGAGTGGGAACGTCTGGCCCAGGGCCTGCTGGAATACGAGACCCTGACCGGGGCGGAGATCCAGAAGGTGATCAACGGCGAGCCGCTGAACCGCGGCGATGACGAGGACGATACCCCGACCTCGGGCACCCCATCGGTCACGGCGATCCCGAAAGCCAAGTCCCGCTCCAAGCCGCGCGACGGCGGGATGGAACCCGAACCGAGCACCTGACGCCCGGCCCTGTTGCAGCAGGGGAACAAAAACAATCAGAGGCGCTCCTATCCGGGGGCGCCTTTTTTGCTGAGCTTCCACTTCCGCGTGGCTTTGGGATATCCCGGGGGCTCCCTTTTGCGACACAGGAAGGCCCGAGATGTCCAGGTTCGGATTTGCTTTTTCAGGTCTCTTGGTACTTTTCGCCGCGGTGTTTGGTTTGTCGCCTTTCATGGGCGGCATGGCCTCTCTGGTCGAAGAGAGCGGACCCCTGGAAATCGGCACGATCCTCATCCTGGCTGTAAGCGCGGCTGCCTTTTTCGTCCTCTTTCCCCGGTCCACTTGGCTGAAGGCGCTTCCCGTGCCGGTTGCCCTGCTGCTCCTTGCCAAGCGCGAAGCGGAGCAGGACTGGTGGATCGTTGACGAGCGTCTGCTCACGATCAGTTTCTATACCGAGGAAGGCTTCACGGCGACGAGTGTCGTGGGGGCCATAATCGCCGCGATTGTAGTTATGAGTGGACTGATCCTGTGCTTTCGCGGTGTCCCACTTTTCCTCCGGGCGGTTGCTGGCAAGCAAGGCTGGGCACTCGCTCTGATGGCTGCGGTCTTTGCCGCGGCACTTGGGCAGGTCATGGAAGAGTTGGAAGGTCTGTTCGTATTGGTCACCGGGTCGGGGTGGCTGGCGAGGTTTTTTGAAGAGGGCTTGGAGCTGTGTTTTGCATATCTTGTGCTGGTGTCTGTGGTTTTGGGCGCTCGGTCCGTCGCAAGATGACCGGTTGTGGCCCAACGGGTCTGAAACAGAAGGTGGCCTCGGGTCAATGGCCGTTTCCCGTGCCTAAAAACGGCGGTTCGATCAGGCCGTAGCGGATACAGGTATCATGGTCCCCTGCATCAGGGCGACCATCTCACCATCGTCGCGAAAGACCTCTGCCGTGACCACCACCAGCCGCTTGCCCGCGCGGATGACCCGGCCTTCGGCGCGCAGGAACGCGCCCGTGCCGGGGGCGAGCAGGTTGATCTTCATCTCCGATGTCACCACCTCGCGGTCCGGCGGCATGGTGGTCAGCGCGGCGTAGCCCGCGGCACTGTCTCCCAGCGCGAAGGTCAGCCCTGCATGGGCGAAGCCGTGCTGCTGCTGCGCTGCCGAACGGATCGGGGCTTGCAGGACCACGTGGCCCGCGCTCACCGATAGGATCTCTGCACCAAAACTGCCCATGAGGCCCTGGCGCGCGAAGCTTTCGGCGATGCGGGTTTCGATCTCTGCGGTCACGGGGTGGCCCTTTCGCGATCTTTGCGTCGGGGCATCGGAACTGCCCGTGGCGGCGTGCCGATGAGAATGGCCCGTGCCGTCGGTGCCATCAAGTCCTGCAACACCGGCGCGTCGCACTGAAGACCGCCGGTATAGGCGCCATAGGCGGGCAGGATCAGGCGCCGGTCATCCACGAGGAAACAGGCCCGGGTCACGGCACGCCCGCCGCGCAGGGCGAGGCGGCATTTGGGGTGGTAATGGCCCGACACTTCGCCCGCCGCACTGTCGGGTGTCGCGATGTGGCGAAAGGTCAGCGGGCGGTGCACATGTTCTGCCTGGTGTGCGCCTGCCAGCGCTACGGGGCCGGGGTCGTGATTGCCCTCGATCCATATCCAGCGCCGACCGGCCTGCAACCGCGCGATCCAGTCCAGATGTGCCCGAGGCAGGGCGTCGGCCGCGGCGCGGTCGTCGAAACTGTCCCCGAGGCAGATCACTTCGCGGGCCTGTGTGCGGTCGATATCCGTGGTCAGCCGCGTCAGCGTTTCCTCGGCCTCATACGGGGGCAGCAGCGCACCGCCCCGCCGGGCAAGCCGTTCGGACTTGCCCAGATGCAGATCGGAGACCACAAGGAGCCGCGCCGCGGGCCACCACAAGGCGCCGCTCGGGAGGGCATGCAGGTTCGCGCCCGCGAAGATGAAGCCGTGTGTGTTCATGCTTTGGTCCAACCGCATTTTCGGCCCGAGCGCAAGTCCCCTCAGGCGGGCAGGCCGGCCTCCTGCATCAGGGCCTCGGCGGCCTGGGCGAGCAGGCGATCCTCCGCTGCGCCGGCCACGGGCACCGTGCCGCGTTCCAGCAGCAGCGGCGCCGCCAGCGGGCTGATCCGGTCGAGCCTGCGGTGGTCCACGCGACCCGTGGTACGCGCGAGAAGCTCCTCGATCCGGCCGAAATCCACGAGGCCGCGCCGGGCCTCTTCGCGGGTGATCTGCATCAGCACGTGGTCGGGATCGTATTTCAGCAAGGTGTCGTAAAGGATGTCGGAGGAAAACGTCGCCTGCCGCCCGGTCTTGCGCCGCCCGGGCGTGTTGCGGTCGATCAGCCCGGCGATGATCGCGGCGGCGCGGAAGGTGCGCTTCATCACCGCGTTGCCGGAGAGCCACTGCTCGAAACTGTCGCGCAACCCGTCGGGCCGCACGAGCGCGGCGGGATTGCGGACCTCTTCGAGCCCCCAGAGCATGGTGGCGTAGTCCGTCGCAACGAAGCCGATGGGGGCGAGCCCGGCCAGCTCCATCCGCTGGCTCAGCAGCAGGCCCAGCGTCTGCTGAGCGTTCCGGCCCGCGAAGCCGTAGCACACAAGGTACTGCCGGTCCTCATGACCGAAGGTTTCCATCAGCATCCGGTCGGCTTCTGGCAGTTTGGAGACCTGGCGTTGCAGGTGCAGCCATTCGCGGGTCGCCGGGGGCAGTTCGGGCCAGTCCGGTTGGCGGAACATCTCGAGGATGGTCTGGCTGAGCTGGGTGGAGGTGGCGAATTTCGTGCCCATGAAGGTGGCGATCTTGGGCTGCTTGTCCGCCCGGCGGGTGACCTCGACCGTCAAGTCGTTCAATCCTTCGTAGCGAACGATCTGCCCGCCGATCAGGAAGGTGTCGCCAGGGGTCAGGGTGGCGGCGAAGCCTTCCTCGACCTCGCCGAGGGGCGTGCCGCCGCGCCGGTTCTTGAGCCTGACCTTGAGGGTTTCGGTGTCGATAATCGTGCCGATATTCATTCGGATCTGGCGCGCGGCACGGGGGTCACGCAACTGCCACATCCCGTCCGGGCGGTGCAGCAGCCGCTGCCAGCGGTCATAGGCGCGCAGGGCGTAGCCCCCCGTGGCGCAGAATTCGAGGCAATCGTCGAAGGCGGGGCGGGTCAGGTCGCGATAAGCGCCTGCGCTCGTGACCTCGGCAAACAGGGCATCGGCATCGAACGGCCCCGCCGCCGCCACGGCGAGGATATGCTGGCACAGAACATCGCGCGGCCCTTCGGCGCGCGGCTCCCCGTCGAGCTTGCCGTCCGCCATGGTTTTCAGCGCCGCATGGCATTCCACGACCTCGAACCGGTTGGCGGGCACCAGCAGCGCCTTGGAGGGCGCGTTGTAGCGGTGATTGGCGCGGCCGATCCGCTGCACCAGCCGCTTGACGTTCTTAGGCGCGCCGACCTGGATCACGAGGTCCACATCGCCCCAGTCGATCCCGAGATCGAGAGAACCGGTGCAGACGATCGCCCGCAGCGCGCCCTCGGCCATGGCGGCCTCGACTCGCTGGCGTTGCTCGCGCGAGAGCGATCCGTGGTGAATGCCAATGGGCAGCGCATCCTCGTTGGCGAGCCAGAGCGCGTGGAAGAACAGCTCCGCCTGGGCGCGGGTGTTGTGAAAGATCAGCGTGGTCTTGTGCGCCTTGACCGCCTGCAGGATCGCCGGAATGGCATAGCGCCCGCCGCCGCCGCTCCAGGGTGGGGCCTCGTCGGTTTGCAGCATGGTTATGTCGGGTGCAGGGCCGGGGTCGGCGAGCAGGATGTCGCACGGATCGGGATGCCGTGCGAGAAATCGGGCGATGGCCGGCGGGTCCTCTACCGTCGCCGACAGTCCGACCCGACGCAGGCCTGGGACCAGCGATTGCAGCCGCGCGAGGCCCAGCATCAACTGGTCGCCGCGCTTGGACTCGGCGAGCGCGTGGATCTCGTCCACGATCACGCGCTGCACCCCGGCGAAGGTGCGCGCCGCATCCTCGTAGCTGAGCATGAGCGCGAGGCTTTCCGGCGTTGTCAGCAGGATATGGGGCGGGTCGGCGCGCTGCCGCTTGCGCTGGGTCTGGCTGGTGTCACCGGTGCGGTCCTCGACCCGGATGGCCAGACCGGCCTCCTCGATCGGGCGGCGCAGGTTGCGTTTGATGTCCGCCGCGAGCGCCTTGAGCGGCGAGATGTACAAGGTATGCAGTCCGGGCGGGGGGGCGGGGCCAAGCTCGGCCAATGTCGGCAGGAATCCGGCCAAAGTCTTGCCGCCCCCCGTGGGCGCGATGAGCAGAAGCGCGGGATCCTGAGACCGGGCCAGCATCTCGCGTTGATGGGGGTGGAGCGCCCAACCCTGGGCGGCGATCCAGCGCGTGATTTCGTTGGGCAGGGAAGGGGGCGGGGCAGCGGGCATCCCCGGGAGATAGTCTGCAGCCGCGTCGGGGCCAAGGGGGATGGCGCGTCAGTGTGCGATCTCTGCGTCGTCCACATAAAGGTTGGACCAGGCGCGGTCGATCAGGTCGGGCGTCATTTGCCGCGGGATGCCTTCGTAGTCGCAAACCGCGATCATCTGATCGATCAGGAAATTGGCATGGAAATTGGCATAGACATGGTCCACCTCCGGGTATTTCCGGCTCATCAGGTGGATCAGGCTGGTCTCGTCCAGGGGCATCTTCTTGGCCTTGGCCACGAGGCCGAAGATCTTGAGGAACTCTTCCTTGGTGGGGCCGTCGATCTTGAGCTTGAAGAAAACCCGCCGCAGGGCGGCATTATCGAAAATCTCGTTAGGGTGGAAGTTGGTGGAAAAGATCACCAGCGTGTCGAAGGGCACGACGAATTTCTCGCCCGATTGCAGGGCGAGGATGTCATATCCGGCCTCCATCGGCACGATCCAGCGGTTGATGAGCGCCTGAGGCGGCTCGGCCTGTCGGCCCAGGTCGTCGACGATGAAGATGCCGCCCGTGGCTTTCAATTGCAGGGGTGCGGCATAGGTGCGGGCCACCGGGTTGTAGACAAGGTCCAGCATCGCCAGCTCCAGCTCACCACCGGTGATCACCGCCGGGCGGCGGCAGCAGACATAGCGTTTGTCATGGGTGGTTGCGCGTCTCAGGCGGCTGACGGTTTGTGCAGGCGGTGTTACGGGGGTGTGGACCACGGGGTCGAAGACGGTGATGATCTGCCCGCCATAGCTGATCGCGTGGGGGACGTAGACATGGTCGCCCATGGCGTCGCGGATCCCGTTGGAGATCGAGGATTTCCCGTTGCCCGGCGGCCCGTAGAGCAGCACCGACCGGCCAGAGGTCACCGCCGGGCCAAGCTGCTGCAACAGACCCTTGGGCAGCACCAGGTGCTCCATGGACTGGCCGAGGGTTTCGGGGGTCAGGGTGACGTTCTTGATCGACTGGCGTTTCGTTTGCTCGGCAAAGTGCTCCAATGGGACCGGGACAGCGCCGTAGTATTCCGATTGGGTCAGCGCATCGAGAGCACGCGCCTTGCCGTGGTCGGCCAGGGCAAAGCGCATCTCCTCCGAGCCTTCGGAGGTGAGCGAGCCCAGTGCCTCGACCAGCTTCAATTGCCGTGCGGTATCGACCAGCTCCTGAGTCAAAGGCACGGGAATGTGCATGGCTTCGGCCATCTCGGAGACCCGCGTGAGGGACCGCCGAAACATCGTTTTCAGCAGCAGATCCTGCAACATGGTCGCAGGCAAGTCGAGCTCCGCGATGCTGCGGGGGCTGACCGGTGCGATCGAAGGGGGGGCGTGTTGATTCATCTCGGTCCTCCGCCGCGTCACAGTCGCAGCGGAGATTTAAGAAAGCGTGACCTGCGGAAGAAGAACAGGCAGCAAAAAGTAGAAAATCAGCGTCCCGCTCAGGGCGAGCCCCATGGGAAAGTCGCGTTTGCGCGTCCAGCTTTCCCAATCCGGGGTAAGTCGCCGGACCGGAGGCAGCATCCGCGCGAGGCGATGGGTCGCGAAGGCGCCGAGCAGGATCGCGGAGAACAGCACAACCACCAACAGCGCGTCCTGCAGCGCCACGAACGGGGCCATCGCGGCGGCGAACTTCGCGTCCCCCGCCCCAACGAGGCCCGCACTGGACATCACGAAGCCGACCGCCAGCACGGCGATCACATGGACCCATCGCCATGCGTAATCCAGCAGCGGCAGGGCCAAGAGGCCCACGATCGCGAACATCCCCAGCAGGAGCAGAACCGACCTGTTGGGGATGCGCATGAATTTCATGTCGCTCCAGGCCACGAACAGGCAGATCGGCAAGATGAACGGCAGAAACCAGAGAGCTTGGGAAACGGTCACTGCCATGGTGGGATCAAGCCTCGCTGTCCAGCGTCCTCAGCGCGCGCACAGCTGCCTCGAAATACTGGGGATGGGTGTCTATTGCATCGCGCAGCAAGCCGCGCCCGGTTGCAATATCCCCCTGTTTGATCGCGGATAGGGCAAGAGTGTGCAACAATTGTGCCCGCTCGGTCTGGGTGACGCGCACGGGCGGCAGCGCGTAGTTGCGCTGCGCACCGCGCGCGAGCACCAGGTTGTTTTTTGCGGTGAACAGATCCGGGTCGTAGCCGAGCGCGTCGTTGAACAGCTTCTCGGCGCCCCGGAAATCCCCGCGGCTCAGCTTGGAGAACCCCCAGTTGTTCAGCACGCCGGCAGGGCGTGTGGTCAGCCCCACGGCAATCTCGTAGAAGCTGTCGGCAGCGCGCCAGTCTTTCTCGCTGTCGGCGACGATAGCCTCGAGCCGGTATCGCTGAAATGTCTCGTAGGTCGGCGGAATGGCGTCGAGCTGGGCCTTGGCCGTCTCCCACTCCCCCGCGCGGATCAGGGCACCGGCATATTCAACCCGGTCGGCATGGCTTGCCGCGTCCATGGCAACCACATTGCGCCAGGCGGTGACCGCAGGATTGACACTGTTGTTGCGGATCAAGGCTGCCGCCAACCCGCGCTTGAGGTCGATGCGGTCGGGTTTTTCTGCCACGGCGCGCGTGAAATAGGCCACGGCCTCCTCCGGGTCGGCAGAGTTCAGCATCAGCTCATTGAGGTTGTGTTCGTCGATGACATTGACCGCTTCAAGCTCGCGGGTCACATCGATTTCCTCCGACGGCGTGCAGGCGGTAACTGCCAGCAACACCAGGCCCATGGGGGCCAAGGCCTGCAAATGGCGCATTGTCGCGTCCTTCAACTGCTCTGGTCGGGTTCGATTTCAGGTATGTGTCAGGGTGAGATCAGTGCGTAACTGCCATTTCCCTGCCAGACCAGATCGAACTCCTTGTTTTCGCTGGGCTGAGAATAGCGCAGCGCGTCTCGTTTTTCGAGAGCCAGGCTCAGGTTGTTGCGAATGTCGTCCGAATTGCCACTGTCCAGCGCGAAAGCCTGCCGGAAGACGCGGGAGGCTTCGCCGTAATCGCCTTTTTCCATCAGCAGAACACCCAGATTGTTCCAGCCCGGCACATAATCGGGGTACTCCTCCACCGCCCGGCGCAACAGCGTTTCGGACTGGTTGAGGCGGCCGAGTTTCAGGTTCGCCGAGCCGATCCCGGACAATATCTCCGCTGTCATGCCCTGCTCGGCACCGGCGCGGAAAAAGGCACGCAGGGCCAGCTCGTACTCGCCGGCTTGCATCAGGCGGTTGCCGACCAGGACCCCGTCCACCGCTGCACCATCCGAGGCAAGCGCAGTAGGAGGGAATGGGCCGTCAACGGGAAATGCACCTTCATCCGAAGGGACGTCCGTGCACGCTGCCATCAGGCCGATACCCGCGAGCACGAGCCAGACCATCGGTCGTCGCGTGATGTAGTCAGGGACCGCCGCGTTGGGACAGGCTTTCATAGATGCTCCACATCGATGGCCCGATCAGAATGATCAGCAGTGGCGGCACCGTAAACATCATCGTCCCGAGTGTCAGCTTGGTTGGCAGAACATTCGCTTTTTCCTCGGCGCGCATGACCCGTTTGTCACGCATCTCCCCGGCATAGACCCGCAGGGCATCCGCGATCGAGGTGCCGAAGGACTGCGACTGGATCAGAACGGTGACGAAGGAGGTCACGTCCCCCACGCCGCAACGTTCGGCCATGTCCTTCAGCACGGTGATCTTGTCCTTGCCAGCCTTGATCTCGAAGGCGACCATCTCGAATTCATCGGCGAGGTCGGGATAGCCCGCGCGAATCTCATGGGCGACGCGGATGATGGCCTGATCCAGGCCCTGTCCCGCTTCGACGCACACGAGCATGAGGTCGAGGCTGTCGGGAAAACCGTTCGTGATTTCCTCCTGTCGCTTGTCGATCCGCTTGTCGACCCAGTATTTCGGCAGGTAGTAGCCGCAAAAGCCCGGCACCAGGGTGGTCAGAGTGGCCTTGGTGACGTCTGGGTCTTCACCGCCGCCGAAAAAGAAGGTGTAGATCACCCCGATCGACAGGAACCCGAGGCCGAGCGCCAGTTGCGCGAAGTGAAAGATCTGGACCGAGGATTTCTGTCGGTAGCCGGCCTGGATCAGCTTGAGCCGGATCGCCGACAGCTCTTCGTTATCTTGGGGCTCGAGGTATTGCGAGAACCGCTCCAGCTTCTTGCCGGGATCGTCCTGGCGCAGTTGCTTGCCCTTGCCATCCTCGGCAGCGCGCTTCGCGGTGCCCAGCCGCTCCTGCTTGATCTTCAGGAGCGGATCCTTCTCCTTGCGGAGCAGAAAGGGCAAGGTCAGCAAGATCAGCATCGCGCCAAGGAATCCGGCGGCCAGAACCGGACCGAGCGGGCCGAGATAAGCGACAAGAAGGGTGTTCAACTGCTCCAGGATCGCCATGGCTCTAGACCTTGATGTTCACCATCATCTTCATGAAGATGATGTTGATTGTCAGAAAGACCGCGACCACGACACAGGCCGGGATGAAGGCGGGGGTGTCCTTCACGTCCGCGTAGTAATCCGGCTCCATCAGGTTGATCCCCACAAGGGCGAGAAACGGAAAGCCAGACAGGAACATCCCAGACCACTTCGCCTCCGCGGTGATGGCTTTGACGCGGCGGAAAAGCTTGAAGCGCGCTCGGATCACCTTGGCGAGCCCGTCAAGGATTTCGGCCAGGTTGCCTCCCGACTGGCTCTGGATCGACACGGCAACCGCGAGGAAGCGCAGGTCCTGCATGTCCATGCGCTCGGCCAGTTCCTTCAACGCTTCGGTGACATCGCGCCCATAGGCGGCCTCATCGGCAATCATGCCGAATTCCGTGCCAAGCGGATCGGCCACCTCCTTTGCGACGATGTTGATCGCCGATGAGAACGGATGCCCGACCCGCAGGGAGCGTACCATCAGCTCCACTGCGTCCGGCAGCTGTTCCTCGATCATCGCGAGCCGCTGCTTGGCCTTCTTGTTGACCCACATGTAGACCGCGCCGATTCCGATCGCGACCGACGCCACGACACGCACCGCCAGGGAGGCCTGGGTGCCGAGTGTCAGACCGACAAAGGACACGCCCATCAATAGCACCATGATCATGATCAGCGCTGCGGGAGAAAACGCGATGTTCCCCTTCTTGGCCTTGTCGGCCAGCATTGCGTAAAGGGGCAGGATCGAGGTCGTCTTGTGCTGCGACATCTCCTTGCGAAGCTGGTCGAGCACGGCGTCCCGCGTGGCGCCTTTGTCGAGCATGTCGAGGCGCCGGTTGACCTTGCTGTTCAGGCTGATCGACTTCCCGAAGGCGACCAGGTATATCCCCTCGACCAGGAACAGCACGCCGACGAAAATTCCGATATAAATCAGGGGTTCGATGCTGATGGTCATGTCTATTCCTTTGTCGGCTCGTAGATCGAAGCCGGAATGTCATAGCCCCATTGCTTGAAGCGCTCCGAGTAGTGCGAGCGCACGCCGGTTGCAGTGAAGTGACCCTTGATCTTGCCGTCGGGCAGCAGACCTGTGCGCTGGTATCTGAACACCTCCTGCATGGAGATGATGTCCCCCTCCATCCCGGTGATCTCGGTGATCGACACCATCCGGCGCGATCCGTCCTGCAGGCGCGAGGCCTGCACGATCAGGTTCACGGCCGAGGAGATCTGTGCCCGCAAAGCCCGGATGGGCATCTCGATCCCGGCCATGGCCACCATGTTTTCCAGTCGACTGACCCCGTCCCGGGCGGAGTTTGCGTGGATCGTGGTCATCGACCCGTCATGGCCGGTATTCATGGCCTGGAGCATGTCGATCACCTCCTCGCCACGGGTCTCGCCCACGATGATCCGGTCCGGGCGCATCCGCAGGGCGTTGCGCAGACAGTCACGCTGGGTCACGGCGCCCTTGCCCTCAACATTCGCGGGCCGGCTTTCCATCCGGCCCACATGCACCTGCTGCAACTGGAGTTCCGCGGTATCCTCGATGGTCAGGATACGTTCGGAATTGTCGATGAAGGAACTCAGGGCATTTAGCGTGGTCGTCTTGCCCGAACCCGTCCCGCCGGACACGATCACGTTCAGCCGACACGCGACGGCGGCTTGCAGATAGACCGCCATTTCCTCCGAAAAGGCGCCGAAATTGACCAGCTCATCAATTCCCAGCTTGTCCTTCTTGAACTTCCGGATCGACACCAGGCTTCCGTCGCAGGCAATCGGCCCGACCATGGCGTTGAACCGCGAGCCGTCCGCGAGGCGCGCGTCGACATAGGGGTTCTGTTCATCAACACGCCGCCCCACGGCGGAGACGATCTTGTCGATGATCCGGAGCAGATGTTTCTCGTCCCGGAATTTTACGTCTGAAAGCTGAAGTTTGCCCGCCTTTTCAATGAAGACGCGGTGCGGTCCGTTCACCAGGATGTCGTTGACATCCTCGTCCTTCAGCAAGGGCTCGAGCGGGCCGAGACCGCGCACTTCGTCGTAAAGCTCTTCATAAAGGGTGCGGCGTTCGTCCTTGTTCAGGGCGACGCTCAGGGTTGCGAGCGATTCGGTGACGATCTGGGCGATCTCTGCGCGCAGTTCTTTCTCGCTCGCGCTTTCCAGTGCCGACAGGTTCAGTTCTTCGAGCAGCTGTTTGTGCAGGGTCACCTTGAGCTCGTTCAGCTTCTGCTGGCGCCGGGCTTCCTTGTCCTGAGCTTCCGGCGTGGCGGGGGCTGTTTCGGGCTTGGGCTTCGGACGCATCTTGGGCTTGGCCGTCTCCGGACCCGAGCCTGGCGCGGGCTCGGTCGCGATTGCGCCCGCCGCGATCGCAGGAGGGCGTGGCTTTGCCGGCGCGTCTTTTCGGTACTTGGCAAACACGGAATGAACCTATCTGAGCTCAGCCATTGGCGGCCTCGGCACCAGTGCTGACGTCGTGGAGGGATTGTGCGAGCTTCGCGATTTCCTTCCGAAGCGGGTTTTTCCTCGCACGCAAGGCGAGGGGTGATCCATGATCGTTGGACTCGGCGACCGCCTTTCCCCCGTCAGGCAGTTTCTCTCCGAAGGAGATATCGAGGCTTTCGGCCATCCGCTTGACCCGGGCCTTGCCCGCCAGATCGGTCATCTTGGGGGCCCGGTTCAGCACGAAACGCAGCTTTTCCACGGGAAGATCTTCGAATTTCAGAGTCTTGACGAAGCGCAGGGCATTCTGGGCCGAGCGCAAGTCGAGCTCGATCACAGGAAAAAACACGTCCGCCATGCGCAGGGCCGTCTCGGTCCAGTTCACCAGTGCGCTGGGCATGTCGATCACGAGATAATCGAACATGCCCGCAGCGGTGGAGATCAGCTTGTCCATGTCTTCGGGGGGCAGAAGGTCCAGAGGCAGGATCTCGGCGGGGGAGGTGAAGACGCTCAGTTTGCCGTCGACGATCTGCAAGGCCTGTCGGAACGCATCATCGTCGAGGCTGTCCACGTCGCTCATCAGCTCGAAGATCAGATCCTTGCGCGGTAGATCCAGATAGGTCGCGACCGATCCGAACTGCTGGTCCATGTCCATCAGGCCAACGCGCGGTGTCGTGCCTTTCAGCGTTGCCAACTCCCACGCGAGATTGACCGCAAAGGTGGTGGCCCCAACGCCGCCCGCCAGCCCCTGCACTGCAAAGATCGTACATCCCCCTGCGGTCCGCGTCGGCAAGGTGGCCTCGGTCGCCGGGATCTCCGCGACATTGACCGCATCGGCCAACGGGATCGGCGGCCTTGCAGCCCGCGACAGCCGCTCCACCGCTTCGGTCAGCCCTTGCTCGGGGATCGGGTAGGGCAGGAATTCTCGTGCCCCGGCCTGCAACACCTGGTGCAGAACAATGGGGTCAAGCTCATCCGCGATGAGCAGGACCGAAATCGACAGCTCCGTCGCCTTGCGCACGATATCGAGCACCGTGTCGACATTGCTCTCGTCCTCGAGGTCCAGGGCGAGCGCGAGGACCTGCACCCGCGCAGCATCGGGCTGGTCGAGAAAATCCAATGCTTCGGAGATCCGCAAATCGCCCCAAGCGTCCTGGAAGCGTGCCTCCATCTCGTCGATCAGGATCTCGAAATTCTGAACGTCACGCGAAACTGTGCAGGCGAGGATTGGCGCCTCGTCTGTAGGGATCTCCACCCCTTGGGTTTCATCCGTGTTCTTGCCGCTCAGAGGGGCCACTGCCGTCATTTTCTCACCTCAGGGGGGCCGGCGGGGCCGGACCCGATCTGCCCGTGGATTTGGGCCTACTATGCGCGGTGAGGGTAAACAGGGTGGTAATGGCGCGGGAAACGCAGCCCCGAGAGCGCGCCAAAAACAGAGCATTTGATGAAAAAGCCCCGCATCCTGCGATGCGGGGCCCGGGGCTTGCGGCGCGGGTTGCGCATTACTCCTCGGTGGCGTTTCCAGTCTCGGTTTCCATGATGCGCCTCTCGTATGTGGCGCCTTCGACGAACTCGCGGTTCACCACAGCGGCATATTTGCCGTCCAGGTGGATCGGATCGTTCTCCAGGAATCCACTCACCTCCGTTACCGTGCGGCGGTTGCGCATTTCGCGATCCTGCGTGACCACGAGCGGTTGGGTTTCCCCAAGTGAAACAAGTGCCTGAAGCTGCTCGGGCTGGACGCCGCGGCTCACCAGGTAGTTGACCACCGTGGTGGCGCGGGCCTGGCCGAGACGGCGGTTATAGGCGGCCGACCCCACCAGGTCGGTGTGCCCGAAAACCGAGAATCGCAACTCGGGGAATTGCTTGATGAAGTCGGCCTGCACGTCCAGTGCCGCGCGTGCCTCGGAGGTCAGGGTGCTCTGGTTGAAGGCGAAATTCACCGTGCTCGGCACTTCGCGGGCGAAACGCTGCGCGAGACTGATGGAGGCCGACAATTCGCCGGTCTGCACCAGTGTATTGTTCATGGTCGCGTCGCCGAACCCGCCCTCGTCAACCTCGCTTCCGATTTCCGAGTAGGCACAGGCGCCGAGGGCGGCGGTCAGCGTCAGGGCGATGAAGGCAGAGGATGTCCGGCGCATGATCTTACTCCAAAACATAGCCGTAGGATCCGGAGAAATCCTGCTGCGCGACTTCTCCGGCAGCGCCGCGGCGGGGTGTATCCTCCCGCACGAGATTGCCGTTGAGGAAGAATTCCCGCTCACTGGGGATGCGGACCCGGTCGGTTGGCAGCACAAGGGCTTCGCCACGGGTGGGTGAGACCAGGTGCGCGGTCACGATGATGACCAATTCCGACTGGCTCCGGGCGTAGTCGGCGCTGCGAAAGAGGGCACCGAGCACGGGGATATCTCCGAGCCACGGCACTTGCCCCGCGAAATCCCGGAAATCGTCTTCGAGCAGCCCGGCGATGGCGAAGCTGTCACCGTCGCGCAGTTGCACGGTGGTCAGGGTTTCGCGGCGGCTGAAGCCCTGCACGGTCAGCGAATCGGTGATGATCGAGGCACTGGAATCGAGCGCCGAGACCGCAGCCCCCAACTCCAGGTTGATCACGTCGTCGTCCAGCACGGTCGGAATGAAATCCAGTTCCACGCCGAAGGGCTTGTATTCCACCGAGATCCCGCCATCGCCATCGGCCACCGGGATCGGATATTCTCCGCCCGCCAGGAACGAGGCTTCCTGCCCGGACAGGGTGGTCAGGTTCGGCTCGGCCAAGGTACGGACGACCCCTTTGCTTTCAAGGGCCTCCAGAAGAATGCCGAGGCTGACATTCCCGATGTTGAAACCGAGTCCGATGGTGCCCGCCGCCTCGGGGTTGAGGGTGAACTCGGTCGAATTGGCGCCGCCGATCGAGCCGCCATCGGTCAATCCGCCGGAGCCGAGGCCAACGGAGAATGCGCCATCAGTGCCGCTGTAGATCGCCGTAAGGCCGCCGGAAAGCTGCTTGCTGACCGAGCGCTGCATTTCCGCGAACCGCACTTTCAGCATGACCTGCTGACTGCCGCCGATGCTCATCAGGTTGGACACCCGGTCCGGCGCATAGCGCTGCGCGAGGTCCAGGGCGCGATCCATCGCGGTGACGCTGGAGGCTGTTCCGCTCAGAACCACGCCATCGTTTGCGGTGCGTACTTCGATGTTCTCGCCGGGCAGGATCTGCTCCAGCCGCTCCTTGAACTCGGCGATATCCGGCGTGACTTGAACGTCCACGTTCGTGATCAGCCGTCCATCCGCGCCGAGCAGGGTCATGGTGGTGCGCCCCTGGGATTTGCCCAGCACATAGATGCTGCGATCCGACAGGGTGGCGATGTCTGCAATGCCCGGATTTGCGACGGAAAGCTCGGCGAAAGGAATGTCGCTTTCGACCACGACCGCGCGGTTCATGGGCACTTGCAAGGTCGAATCTGCTTGGCCCTCCTGCACGCGCAAGACCTGCGCCATGGCCGGAGCGGTACCAATCGATGCACCAAGAGCGAGGCCCAGAAGCCCCGCGGTCACCCAAAGTCTCATTGTCATGTGATCCTGCCTCTATGACCACTCTCAAAACGGGGTCTTACGCCCCTTATCGGACAAGCATGCCCTCTTTTGCGGTTTCAATCAAGAATCATGCGGTTAGAGGCCGCTCTTCGACCGGGCAGGCCGGTGATAACGCGAAGCGGTGACCATTTTGCAACGGTCACCGCGTCTTCATGAGGTCACAGTAGGGAAATCAGTTGGTGCAGGGGATCGGGATTTCGACCACTTCGGACCCGCGGCGGGTGCGGATCGTACAGACTTCCTTGACCTCCGCGCGTTCGATGACTTCTTCCTCTTCCACGATGCCGAGCAGTTCGTCCTGGTTGACTTCGATATTGCCAACAAAGGCATCGTCGGCGGCCCCCACCAGCGACAGGGACAGGCTGCCGGTACGCTGCGCCTGGGCGAGACCTGCGACTTGCTGCGGCGTGGCCTCCACGGTGACGGTGCGCGCAATGGTCGGGGCGGTGCGGTCCATATCGGCGTTCTGGTCGATGCCGATGATCTGCATGCTGGACTGGATCAGCTTGGTGACGTCTTGCCCCTTGGACGAGCCACTCCAGTAGACGTCGACCCGGTCGCCGGGCCGCAAGAAGCCGGAGACGCCCGAGGTGACCGTGACGCTGATGGCGAACGCCCGCATGCCCTTGCCGAGACGGGACGAAACACCCGCATCCTGGCCGGGTTCGGTGACCTTCACCGCAAGGACCGGCTCATTGGCTTCCATGGCGCGGGTGGCCGTGCGCAACCGGCCCTCGGCATCCGGGAACAGGCCTTCCTCGGTCTGGAACGCGCCTTCGGGCAACGCGTCCGCGGGCCAACGGACCTTGCGCACGTCATCCTTGCCGATCTTCTCGCCGTAGCGGATCGGTGTATCCATGACATAGACCTCGACCACGTCCACTGCGGCCGCGAGTTTCTGCTGCTGTTTGGCGACAACGGTCTGATACTGGTCAAACCTGTCTTTTGCCATCATCACCGCAAAGCCAGCCAGGCCGACCCCGAGGAGCAATACCAGTCCAAAAACCAAACGCATGATGTGCCTCATTGATGAAGGGTCGCGGCGGCGGGCCGCTTCCGGTGCAGGCTACAGGTTTCTTGCGACGCAGGATGGGCTCAAATGAGGCCCTTCTGGGGCGCGAAGCCGTGCCGAAAGACATGCGAAAGGCCGCACCCGCAGGCGCGGCCTTGTACAGGCGCCGATGCCGATGTCAGTCGGCGGGCGCGGCCGGGAACGACGTGTTGATCTGGTCGGTTTCCAGCTGGGTGTCGATGTCGCCGGACAGGTTTGCGATCCCGCCGGACACGACGCCGTACACGGCGATGCCGAGGCCCACGATGGCGGCGGTCAGCACGACCCAGTCCACGGTGACAGCGCCGTCTTCTTCGGAGCGGAAGGTCTTTGCAAGCTTGAACAGTTTCATGGTTTTGATCCTTGATCCTTGATCCTTGGTTTCTCACCGTCGCGGCGCCCGTAAGGTGTCCGTTTCGATGCTGCCAATATCGCCTTGAAACGCGGCGGGAATATGGTGGGTTTTGGGTGTTTGGCGGATCTTTTCGCAGCAAATCCATGCGAGTGGACCTTTGGAAAAGCGCTTTGCGCATGCAAAGGGGGCCGCGCGTTTTGCGCAGCCCCCTCGCGAGTTCCGGTCTCGGGCTTAGTCGGCGGGCGCGGCCGGGAACGACGTGTTGATCTGGTCGGTTTCCAGCTGGGTGTCGATGTCGCCGGACAGGTTTGCGATCCCGCCGGACACGACGCCGTACACGGCGATGCCGAGGCCCACGATGGCGGCGGTCAGCACGACCCAATCCACGGTGACAGCGCCGTCTTCTTCGGAGCGGAAGGTCTTTGCAAGCTTGAACAGTTTCATGTCTCAGGTCCTCTTGGGTTCCATGTCAGTGTCTTACCGATCTTGAACCCGGCGATACGCTATGCGCCGTTGTCCGTTTCGGAATGCTGCAAAGATGCCGGAGAATTCTGGCAAGACTTGGCCCGGTTCTCGACAGAAACCGGATTTCGGTTCTTTGGGTCCGAGATTCTTGTGGAATTTGAAACAATCTGGGTTGTCTTGGGGGGATTACTTGCCGCACCTTTGGAAAATCGCGCGAAATCCTTAACGAAAAACATGGGTTCTCTCGATTTTTGTCTCGGGTGAGGCCGAGGATTTGCTAGGATTGTGTCAAAACGAGCAGGTTAGATGGCACAGACACCCCTTTCCGCCTCGGTCGCGGCGTTTCTGGCGCTGGCTGTCGGGCTGACCGACGCGGCCGCGCAGGCCACAGAGGCGACTCGGCCTCCCCCTGCGGCTGATTTCACCTTCAAGAAGATCACGCCCCCTGCGTCCGGGGCGACCCGCCGGATCACCGTGCAGATCGTACCGACCGTTCCGCCACCGGCTCCGGTGCTGGTCACGCCCGGGGATCAGCCCGCGCGGCCCCGTCCGAACGAAGATCCCGCAGTGGGGGCGTTCTGGTCTGCTACGGGGACCGAGTTGCAGACCGCCAGTCCGGCCAGGTTCCTCACAGCCGTGGATTTTGTCACGGGCGACGGGGGTCGTGATCTGCCGACCCCGGGCCTCGCGACCCTGCAAGGGCTCGCTGCCGCTCATGGCCGTACCATTCTTGCCAGCACGATCGGCACGCGGGTCTCTCCGGCGCTTGTCCTGTCGGTGATGGCGGTGGAATCCTCCGGTCGGCCCGACGCGGTCAGTCCCAAGGGCGCGCAGGGCCTGATGCAGCTGATCCCGGCTACCGCCGCGCGGTTCGACGTGGACGACCCGTTCGATCCGGCCGATAACATCGCCGGGGCGGTGCGCTACCTCGACTGGCTGATGGGCACGTTCGACGGCGATGCGATCCTGGCGCTGGCGGGCTACAATGCTGGGGAGAATGCGGTGAAAGGGGCAGGCGGTGTGCCCGACTACCCAGAGACACGGGCTTACGTGCCCAAGGTGCTGGCGGCCTGGCGCGTGGCGCGCAGCTTGTGCGCGTCACCGCCGCAACTGGCATCGGATGGCTGCGTCTTCACCACGATGGCCGTGAACTGAGCAGGCCCGAAGGGCCAAAATAAGCGCGACCGCGCTGCGCAAGGCGAGAAAGTCCAGGACCGGTGCCGTTCCTTGCGCAGCAGCGAAGGCTCAGACGATCGTGGCTTCGGTCGCGGCGCGGATCTCGTCCTCGGTCACGCCCTCGGCGCATTCGACGATCTTCAGACCGCCCTCGACCACCTCGAGCACGCCGAGATTGGTGATCACCAGGTCCACGACACCCTTGCCGGTCAGCGGCAGGGTGCATTCCTTGAGAAGCTTGGTTTCGCCGCGCTTGTTGGTGTGATCCATCACCACGATGACCCGGCCGACACCGGCCACCAGATCCATCGCGCCACCCATCCCCTTGATGAGCTTGCCCGGGATCATCCAGTTCGCCAGATCCCCGTTCTCGGCCACTTCCATCGCGCCGAGGATCGCCATGGCGATCTTGCCGCCCCGGATCATGCCGAAGCTCTGGGCGCTGTCGAAATAGGCCGTCTGGGGCAGTTCGGTGATCGTCTGCTTGCCCGCATTGATCAGGTCGGCATCGACCTCGTCCTCGGTGGGGAAGGGACCCATGCCCAGCATGCCGTTCTCCGATTGCAGGGTCACGGTGATGCCCTCGGGGATGTAGTTCGACACCAGCGTCGGGATCCCGATGCCGAGGTTGACGTACATGCCGTCCTGCAATTCCTGCGCCGCGCGCGCAGCCATCTGATTGCGGTCCCATGCCATGAGGGGAAGTTCCTTCTCTGTCGTCTTCAATTGCCCGCGGGCACGTCGATAATCACGACGGTTCCGGCTGCGCCGCGGACATAATTCAGGGTGCCTTCGAGGCTGTCGATCAATTCGGTCGCGATCCGTCCGCCCAGGGTCTGCGTCGCCGGTACGGGCATATCTTTGGGAATGCCCACGCCATCGTCGGAGATCACCACTCGGAAGCCGCCTTCGGTCAGGGCGATCACTTCCATCCGCACGGTGCCCGCATCGAGCCCGACAAAGGCATGCTGGAATGCGTTGGTCAGCACTTCCGACAGGATCAGCCCGGTCCGCGTCGCAGTTTCCAGATCGGCTTCGAACCGGCCGACCTCGATGGAGAACGCCACGCCCGGCCGTCCGTCGGAATGAGCGATCGCATTGGCCACCCGGGTCAGGTAGCTACCCATTGAGATCCCCTGCCGATGCGCGTCGCGGTCCGACAGGCGCATCTCTTCATAAAGAAGCTGCAGGCACTCGATCCGGCGGGCGAGGGCCGCGAAGCCTTCTTCCGAGCCCATCCGGTTGGACTGGTCCCGGATGATGTCGATCAGCATCGACAGGTCTTGGCGCACCCGGCGCTGCACGGCGTTGAGTTGTTTCTCGATGCTCAGTGTGGAGCTGTCGATATCGCGGTCCGACATCGCCTTCTGGATGCCGATGAAATAGTGACATTTGCCGTCGTCTGATTTGACCGGCGCGATGATCAGTCGGTTAAGGAACGGCTCGCCACTCGCGCGGTAGTTCAGGATGTCGACAGTCACGTCCTCTTCGCGCTCGATCGCGCGGCGCAACTTCGCAACATCGGCATCGTCGGTCATGCTGCCTTGCAGGAACCGGCAGTTCCGGCCGATCGCCGCGGTGCGCGAATAACCGGTCACCCGCTCGAACGCGTCGTTCACATAGACAATCGGGTTGTCATGGATGTTGGGATTGGTCAGCACCATGGCCACCCGCGCGCGCGAGAATCCGGCCAGCGCCTCCCGATCATCCAGCACTGTTCCTAGCGTGCGTGGCTTCATCTGCCTTCCCCCCCTTGTCAGGCGGCGCGTGTCGTCCGCTGCTCGATCCGTTTTTCGTGCTCCCCCTGGACGAGGCGGTGCACATAGATGCCGGGCAGATGGATGGTATCCGGGTCCAGTGTGCCGGTCGGAACGATCTCCTCCACCTCGGCGACGCAGACCTTGCCACACATCGCGGCGGGCGGGTTGAAATTCCGAGCGGTCTTGCGGAACACGAGGTTGCCGGTCTCGTCCGCCTTCCAGGCCTTCACAATGGACAGGTCGGCGAAGATCCCTTCTTCGAGGATATAGGTCTCGCCGTTGAAGTCCTTGTGCTCCTTGCCCTCGGCAATCACGGTGCCCACGCCGGTCTTTGTGTAGAAGCCCGGAATCCCGCAACCACCCGCGCGCATCCGCTCGGCCAGGGTGCCCTGGGGGTTGAACTCGATCTCCAACTCGCCCGACAGGTACTGCTGCATGAACAGGTCGTTCTCGCCGACATAGGACGACATCATCTTCCTGACCTGCTTGGTCTGCAGCAGGAGCCCGAGGCCGAAATCATCCACCCCGGCATTGTTGCTGGCGATGGTCAGACGCTTGACGCCGCTTTTCTGGACCGCTTCGATCAACAGCTCTGGAATGCCACACAGGCCGAACCCTCCCGCCGCGATCAGCATGTCATCGAACAAGAGCCCCTCAAGCGCCTCGGCGGCCGAGCCATAGATTTTCTGCATACTGCACCTTCGAAATAGCTTGGCCCTGTTCTGACGCCGCGCATCCGCGGTGTCAATCTGCCGGGCCCGAGGCGCCCGCAATTCCGTCAGGCGCCCGGGCTATTTCGCAGAGGTCTTCTTTGCGGCGGTTTTCTTCTTGGTCGCGGCCTTTTTCTTGGCGGGGGCCTTCTTGCCGGACTTGGCGGCGCGTTCCTCGATCAGTTGCACGGCCATCTCCATGGTGACCTGTTCGGGGTCGGTCTCCTTGGGGATGGTGGCGTTGATCTTCTCCCATTTCACGTAGGGGCCATACTTGCCCTTCATGATATTGACGGGCCCGCCTGCCTCCGGGTGCTCGCCCAACTCGCGCAGGGGTTTGGCCGCCGCGCCGCGCCCCCCGCGGGAGGCGACCTTTTCGGCCAGAAGCTGCACCGCGCGGTTCATGCCCACGGTCCACACCTCCTCGATATCTTCGAGATTGGCGTTGGTCCCGCCCCGGTCCGACGTGCTGTCGGCATGTTTCAGGTAGGGCCCGTAGCGCCCGATATTGGCCCAGACCGGCACGCCGTCTTCGGGGTGCAGCCCGATCTGGCGGGGCAGGGACAAAAGCATCACCGCCTTGTCCAGTTCCAACTCCTCCGGCACCCAGCTTTTGGGGATCGACTGGCGCGGCGGCTTCTTGTTCTCCTCGGTGACTGCCCCGCGCTGCACGTAAGGCCCGAACCGGCCCTTGAACACGCGGATCTCGTCGCCACCGTCCTCGCCCAGCAGCTTGCCCTCGGGCGGGATGCCGCTGGCCTCTTCCATGCCCGGCGGGCCGAAGGGCCGGGTGTAGCGGCATTCGGGATAGTTCGAGCAGCCGATGAACGCTCCGCCGGACCGCGCCGTGCGCATCGACAGCTGCCCGATCTCGCAATTCGGGCAGAGCCGCGGCGGCTTGCCATCTTCGCGCGGCGGAAAGAGATGCGGCGCCAGCACCTCGTTGATCTTCTCCAGCACCTCGGTGATGCGCAACTCGGAGGTCTCGGCGATCGCAGCGGAAAAATCGCGCCAGAACCGGTCGAGCACATCCTTGTAGTTGCGGTCCCCCGCGGACACCTCGTCGAGCTGATTTTCCAGATCGGCGGTGAAGTCGTAGCCCACGTATTTGCGGAAGTAGTTGACCAGGAACGCCGTGACCAACCGGCCCTTGTCCTCGGGGATCAGCCGGTTCTTGTCCTTGGTGACATAGCCGCGGTCTTGGATCGTTGTGACGATCGAGGCATAGGTCGACGGTCGCCCGATGCCGAGCTCCTCCATCCGCTTGACTAGCGTCGCCTCGGTGTAGCGGGGCGGGGGCTGGGTGAAATGCTGCTGTCCAAACACCGCGCCGTTCTCGGACAGAAGCCCGCCCGGGCCCCGCTGCATTCCACTAGTGGGCGCAGCCTCGACCACGTCGTCCTCGCGCGACCCGGCCTTGGCGAAGGCCGCCTCCATCCCGCCCTTGTGCAGCGGCGCGGGGTCGCCCTGGCCGATCTGGGGCAGGCGGCGCTCGTCCTCGGCGGTGCTCTCCTCGTCCTGTCCTTCGGTATAGACCTTCATGAACCCGTCAAAAACAACGACCTGCCCGGTGGCGCGCAGCGCGATCTGGCCATCGGGCGATCCGATCTCGACCGTGGTCCGCTCCAGCCGTGCCGCGGCCATCTGGCTGGCCAGGGTCCGCTTCCAGATCAGGTCGTAAAGCTTGCGCTGATCGGGCTCGGTGACCTTCAGGTCCTCGGGCGCACGGCTCATTTCCGTCGGCCGGATACACTCGTGGGCTTCCTGGGCGTTCTTGGCCTTGTTCTTGTAGATCCGCGGGCTGTCGGGCAGGTACGCAGCCCCGAACCGTTCCTTGATCGCATCGCGGGCCATGGTCACCGCCTCGGGCGCCATGTCGATCCCGTCGGTCCGCATGTAGGTAATGTAGCCCGCCTCATAGAGCCGCTGAGCCGTCGACATGGTCTGACGCGCGCCGAAGCCGAACTTGCGGCTGGCCTCCTGCTGCAGCGTCGAGGTCATGAAGGGGGCCGAGGGGTTGCGGGTGCCGGGCTTGGCCTCGACCGACGTCACGCTCAGCTTGCGCGACGTAACCGCCTGCACCGCAAGCTCCGCCGCCTCCGCCGTGGCGAGGTCGAACTTGTCAAGTTTCTTGCCCGCAAGCTCGGTCAGCCGCGCCTCGTAGGTCTGGCCGCGCGGGGTCTCCAGCACCGCGCGCACGGACCAGTATTCCCTGGGATCGAAGGCTTCGATCTCCATCTCTCGCTCGACGATCAGCCGCAGGCAGACCGACTGCACCCGTCCGGCCGATTTCGCGCCGGGCAGCTTGCGCCACAACACCGGGCTGAGGTTGAAGCCCACCAGATAGTCGAGCGCGCGGCGGGCCAGATACGCCTCGACCAGTTCCATGTCCACGTCGCGCGGGTTCTTCATCGCCTCGGTCACCGCGGACTTGGTGATGGCGTTGAACACAACGCGGCTGACATCGGTCGATTTCTTGATCGCCTTGCGCTTGGTCAGGGCTTCCTGAAGGTGCCAGCTGATCGCCTCGCCTTCCCTGTCGGGGTCGGTGGCGAGGATCAGCGTGTCGTCATCCTTCAGTGCGTCGGCGATGGCCTTGACATGCTTGCGACTGTCGCTCGCGATCTCCCACAACATCTCGAACCCGTGCTCGGGATCGACCGATCCGTCCTTCGGGGGCAGGTCGCGTACATGCCCGTAAGAGGCAAGAACCGTGAAGTCGCTGCCGAGATATTTGTTGATTGTCTTGGCTTTGGCGGGCGACTCGACGACGACAACGGGCATGGGATGTCCTGAAAAAAAGGCGGGTCAATTGCGCGCTAGATGTGGCGGCTTGGTTTGGAATGTCAATGCCGACCGGTCCCGGCGAGGCGCCTTGGCGCGGGCGCGCCGAGCCGAGTTGGCAACCGATCCCGCGCAAATGGGCGCGCGGCGCAGGCCGCGTACGGACGCGCGCGCAACAGGTCTGCTGCGCAGCGCAGGGGCCGTTTCGGCAAGCCGGCCAAGCGGTTCCGGCCTGCGCTGCAACGTCTCAGCATCCCAGGCTCAGCATTCCCCCGGGGGCACGGGTGATCTGACCGGACATCTCCAACTCCACGAGGGCCGCGTTGACTTGCGCCGCGGGCAGGCCGAGGGCGCGAATGACCTGATCCTCGGGCAGCGGCGTGGCGCCGAGCGTGGCCAGAACGCGACCGCGCAACTCGTCCGCGGAGGGCCGGCCAAGCTCCGGCGCAGGCGCGGCGGCGGGCTCCGGCGATGGCGCTGCGGCCTCGGGCGATAGCGCCAGCAGGATGTCCTCGGCATTGCGTACCAGGGTCGCGCCATCGCGCAGCAACTGGTTGCATCCCGACGCGCGCCCGTCGAACGGGTGCCCGGGGGCGGCCATCACCTCCCGCCCCTGGTCGGCGGCATCCCGCGCGGTCAGCAGGCTGCCCGATTTCACGGTCGCCTCGACCACCACCACCGCGCGCGCCAGGCCGGAAATCAGCCGGTTGCGGCGCGGGAAATGCCGCGCCTGGGGCTGCATGCCGAGCGGTTGTTCCGACACGATCAGTCCCTGCTTGGCGATGCGCTTGAACAGCTCGGTATTTTCCTTGGGATAGATCACATCGAGCCCGCCCGCGACCACGGCGATGGTGCCCGTGTCGATCGCGGCGTCATGGGCGGCGGCATCGATCCCGCGTGCCAGCCCCGACACGATCACCTGATCCTCGCTGCCCAGCCCCTTGGCAAAGGCGCGGGCCAGACGTTGGCCGATGGCCGAGGCATTGCGCGCCCCCACGAGGGCCACGGCGGAGCGTTTGAGCAATTCGACATCGCCAAGGCACCACAGAAGCGGTGGTGCGTCGTCGATGCTGGACAGCCGGTCCGAGTAGAGCGTCCCGCCCAGGGCCGCGAGCCGCGCGCCCATCTTGCGCCCGGTGGTGTATTCCTTTTCGACCCGGTCGCGCGCGATCGGGCGCAAATCCTTCAGCCCAGCCGCCGAACCGACCTCGGGCAGCGCATCGAGCGCTGCGCGCGCAGTGCCGTATTCGGCAAGAAGCTTGTGAAACGTGACGGGACCGACCCGGGGGCTGCGGATCAGTTGCAGCCAATCCAGCGCCTCGTCCACGGAGCGGGGCGCCTGCGGGGTGTCATCATCGGGAAAAAGCGGCGCGATATCCTTGGCCATGGGTCAAGAGTCCTTCTGGCAACTGTCCCGCCCGACGCCTGTTTTTTCGGGAAGACTGGATCAGACGGATACCGAGAGGGGTCGTTTGCGCCTCCGGTCTGAGGTGGTGCGAGGGTGGGTGGGTCGACAGAGACAACAAACACCCGGCATCCGCCTGATCTGGAACTACCTTTGGCCTCAAATTCTTAATGCGAGGTAAAAACTTTAAAAAAATCGCGGGCGAAAGCCGTTTTTTCGCCGCGCGGTGTTCGTGTTTCGGTCTGGCGCCCCGTCACGCCGCCGATCCGCCCACGGTCAGCCCCCCGATCATCAGGGTCGGCTGGCCCACGCCCACCGGCACCCACTGGCCCGCCTTGCCGCAATTGCCCATCCCGGGATCGAGCGCCATGTCGTTGCCGATGGCGCGGATCTGCTGCATCGCGGTAGGCCCGTCGCCGATCAGCGTCGCCCCCTTGACAGGCGCGCCCACCTTGCCGTTCTTCACCCGGTAGGCCTCGGTGCAGGAGAAGACGAACTTGCCGTTGGTGATATCCACCTGTCCGCCGCCGAACCCGACCGCGTAGATCCCGTCCTTCAGGTCCGCCACGATCTCCCTCGGCGCGGCATCCCCGCCCAGCATATAGGTGTTGGTCATCCGCGGCATGGGGATATGCGCGTAGCTTTCCCGCCGACCGTTGCCCGTGGCCTCCACCCCCATCAGGCGCGCGTTCTGGCGATCCTGCATGAACCCCACGAGGATGCCGTCCTCGATCAGCGTCGTCTTGTGCGAGGGCGTGCCCTCGTCGTCGACCGTGAGCGATCCGCGCCGGTCCGGGATCGTACCGTCGTCGAGCACGGTCACCCCGGGGGCGGCCACCCGCTGGCCCATCAGCCCGGCGAAGGCCGAGGATTTCTTGCGGTTGAAATCGCCCTCGAGCCCATGCCCCACCGCCTCGTGCAACAAGATACCGGGCCAGCCGGGGCCAAGAACCACATCCATCACCCCCGCGGGCGCAGGCTCCGCATCGAGGTTCACGACCGCGACCCGCAACGCCTCCCGCGCCACGCCCTGCCAATGCTCCGCGCCCATCAGGCTCGCCAGCCCATAGCGCCCGCCCCCCCCCGCCGAGCCGCTCTCGCGGCGGCCGTCCTGTTCGACGATGATCGACACGTTGAGCCGGGTCATCGGGCGCACGTCGCGCACCCGGTGGCCCTCGGGGCGCAGGATCTCGACCTCCTGGATCGACGCGGCCAGGGAGGCCGAGACCTGCACCACGCGCGGGTCGAGCGCGCGGGCATAGGCATCGATCTCGCGCAGGGTTTCGATCTTCACGCCGAAGGCGGCGGCATCCATAGGGTTTTCATCCGTATAAAGACGCCGGTTCGTGGCCCCCGGCGCCTCGGCCAGCACCCCGCCGCCGTCGCCCACCGCCAGCCGCGCGGTCGTCGCCGCACGCCGCAAGGCCGCCTCGGACAGTTCGGTGGAATGGGCATAGCCCGCCGTTTCGCCACGCACCGCACGCAGCCCGAACCCCTCGGATGCGTCGTAATTCGCCGTCTTGATCCGCCCGTCATCCAGCAGGAGCGACTCCGACCGCCGCCGTTCGAGGAAAAGCTCCCCGTCATCTGCCCCGGCAACCGCCTCGCGCAGCACGCGAAGCGCCACGTCGGGATCCAGCGAAGTCTCGAAAGGGCGGAACGCAGCGTCAGTCATCGGGGTTTTCCTTGATCCATGTCAAATCGCGACACGAAGGCGCAGGTGGAGCGCTTGTGTGCCTACCAGATATATGGTTCACAAGTGTCCGGACACAACGGCATACCGTACCAGACGGGTCTGCCGGGCGCTTTGCGCATCGAAGCATCGGGTGCGGGGCGATCCGTATCTGAACAGGGCATCGCGCGGCTCTGGCCGCGACATAACAGGGAACGACTCATGGCAAACATGACCCGGATCACCGGAGGTCTGGCGGCTGGGATGGCCGCTCTTGGCGCGCCGGCATTTGCAGACAATCGCGAAGGCATGGAGATCATCGGCCAACCCATTCCGGGCGGCATCGGGTTCCAGCCCGCGGCGACCGAACTGGCGCGGGAACTGCAATGGCTCGACGGGCTGCTGCTGGTCATCATCACCGCGATCGTGCTGTTCGTGACGGCCCTGATCGCCTGGACGATCGTCCGCCACAACGCCAGGTCCAACCCGGTCCCGGCCCGGTTCAGCCACAACTCCCCGATCGAGATCACCTGGACCGTGGTGCCGATCCTGATCCTGGTCTTCATCGGCGCCTTCTCCCTGCCCGTGCTCTTCAAGCAGCAGGAAATTCCCGAGGCGGAGGTGACCATCAAGGCGACCGGTTACCAGTGGTTCTGGGGCTACGAGTATCCCGAGCATGATTTCGGCTTCGAATCCTTCATGCTGGCGCGCGACGAGCTGGCCGAATACGGCTACGAGGACGAGCATTACCTGCTGGCCACCGACACGGCCATGGTCGTGCCCGTGGACACCACCGTGGTGGTGCAGGTGACCGCAGCGGACGTGATCCACTCCTGGACCATCCCGGCCTTCGGCGTGAAGCAGGATGGCATCCCCGGGCGTCTGGCGGAACTGTGGTTCTCGGCCGAGAAGGAAGGCATCTATTTCGGCCAGTGTTCGGAACTTTGCGGCAAGGATCACGCTTATATGCCCATTACCGTCAAGGTGGTGAGCAAGGAAGAATATGCGCGTTGGCTCGACACCGCGATCGCGCAGTACAACGGTACCCCGCGTACCGTGGACTACGCCGCCAAGTGACGTGACCCGCGTCGGCCCGCATGCGGGCCGACCCTTTTCGTGAGAGCCAGCGAGATCCCATGAGCGACGCAAGCTTCGACAGATCCATGCCCCTGAGCGGCGAAGGCAGCTTTGGCGACTATCTCGCCCTGCTCAAGCCGCGCGTGATGTCCCTGGTGGTGTTCACCGCCCTTGTGGGGCTGCTCGTGGCGCCGGTATCGTTGCACCCGATGGTGGGGTTCTGCGCAATCCTGTTCATCGCCGTGGGGGCAGGGGCCTCCGGCGCGCTGAACATGTGGTGGGACGCGGATATCGACCTGATCATGAAACGCACCGCGGGCCGCCCCGTTCCGGCGGGCAAGGTGCAGCCGGGCGAGGCGCTGGCCCTGGGTCTGGGCCTGTCGGGTCTGTCGGTGGTGATGCTGGCTCTGGCCACCAACCTTCTGGCCGCGGGGCTTCTGGCCTTCACGATCTTCTTCTACGCGGTCGTCTATTCCATGTGGCTCAAACGCTCCACGCCCCAGAACATCGTGATCGGCGGGGCCGCGGGTGCCTTTCCTCCGATGATCGGCTGGGTGGCGGCGACGGGCTCGGTCAGCCTCGAGGCGGTGCTGATGTTCGCGCTGATCTTCATGTGGACGCCGCCGCATTTCTGGGCGCTCGCGCTTTTCATGAAATCCGACTACCACGATGCGGGCGTGCCGATGCTGACAGTGACCCACGGGCGCAAATCGACCCGCACTCATATCCTGGTCTATACCGTGCTGCTGGTGCCGGTGGCGCTCGGCCTGGCGCTGACCCCGGTCGCGGGCCCGGTTTATCTCGCAACGGCCCTTGTTCTGAACGCGATCTTTCTCAAGGGTGCCTGGGACATCTGGCGCCGTGACGAGGCGCAGGCGGAAGCAGATAAATACGCGACCGAAAAACGCTTCTTCAAGTTTTCGCTGCTCTATCTCGCCCTGCATTTCACCGCGCTGCTGGCCGAGGCAATCCTGACCCGCAGCGGTCTTTGGACCTTCGGAGGGTAGACCATGGCATTCGGCAAAGATCACGAGTTGCACACCCGGCGCGCCGGGCGAAATTTCGGCGTCGCGGGCCTGCTGGTCGGCTTCGCCGCCATCGTCTTTGGCCTCACGGTGGCCAAAGTGTCCGAGGACGGCCCCATCGAGGGGTTCGACCATGTCGCAAGGCCCCAACTTGTGGAGCGTGGAGAATGAGCGAAACACAGACCCAACCGCCGAGCCATGGCAAGACCGCTTTGAAACTGGTCGGCGTGGTGGTGACCATGGGGGCGCTGGCCTGGGCCGCGGTGCCATTTTACGACTGGTTCTGCCGGGTCACGGGCTTCGGCGGGACAACCAATACTGCTGAAACCGGCTCCGACGTGATCCTCGACCGGACCATCAAGATCAAGTTCGACGCCTCGCTGGAACGTGACATGCCCTGGCAGTTCAAGCCCACGGTACACGAGGTCGAGATCCGCATCGGCGAGACCGGCCTCGCGTTCTACGAGGCGCACAACCCCACGGATGTGCCCGTCGCAGGCTCTGCCAGCTACAATGTTGCGCCGTTCAACGCGGGCGGCTATTTCACCAAGATCGACTGTTTCTGCTTCGAAGAGCAGGTGCTGATGCCCGGCGAGACCGTGCTGATGCCGGTCACCTTCTTTGTCGATCCCGAAATCGTCGACGATGCGGAGGCCGCGGCGAACTCGCATATCACCCTGTCCTACACCTTCTACGAGATCGACATGCCCGAGCCCGCAGAAACCGCGGCTTACCTTCCAGCCGTCGATCCGGCCCCGCAACCCCAAAGCTATAACTGACCTGCCTGAGGAGAGCCCCCAATGGCACAACAAAAAAATCACGACTATCACATCCTGCCGCCCTCGATCTGGCCCTTCGTCGGGTCGGTCAGCGGGTTCATCATGCTGTTCGGGGCGGTGCTCTGGATGACGGGGCAGGGCCCTTACATGTTCCTCGTCGGTCTGGCGGGCGTGATCACCACCATGGTGGGCTGGTGGACAGAGGTCGTGCGCGAGAGCCATGCAGGCGATCACACCCCGGTGGTGCGGATCGGCCTGCGCTACGGCTTCATCTTCTTCATCATGTCCGAAGTGATGTTCTTCGCGGCCTGGTTCTGGAGCTTCTTCAAGCACGCGCTCTATCCGATGGACCCCGGCGGCATGAGCCCCGCGGTGGACGGCATCTGGCCGCCCGCGGGGATCGAAACCTTCGACCCCTGGCACCTGCCGCTGATCAACACGCTTATCCTGCTGTGTTCCGGCGCGGCGGCGACCTGGGCGCATCACGCGCTGGTGCATGAGAACAACAAGAAGGACATGAAGACGGGGCTCTTGCTGGCGATCGTGCTCGGCGTGATCTTCACCGGCTTCCAGGCTTATGAATACACCCATGCGGCCTTCGGCTTCGCGGGTAACATCTACGGCGCCAACTTCTTCATGGCCACAGGCTTCCACGGGGCGCATGTGATCATCGGCACGGTGTTCCTCTTCGTGTGCTACCTGCGGGTGCGCCGCGACCACTTCACCGCCGAGAAGCATATCGGCTTCGAGGCCGCGGCCTGGTACTGGCACTTCGTCGATGTGGTCTGGCTGTTCCTGTTCGCGGCGATCTATGTCTGGGGCTCCTGACCCCACACTCTGAACGCGCCATGCGGCCGGGCCCTGTCCCGGCCGTTTGCACGTCTGCCGAGCCCTCCTCAATCCACCCCCGCCCCAAAGGAGCCCCATGCTGCGCCTCGGTATCCCCCTCGCATTCGGCCTGATCGGCACCGCGATCCTGCTCGCCCTTGGCAACTGGCAGGTCAACCGGCTGGGCGAGAAGGAAGCGTTTCTGGCCGCCATCGACGCGCGGATCACCCAGGCCCCCGTGGACCTGCCCGCAACCATCGACCCGGAGGCCGACCGCTTCCGCGCGGTCGAAGTCCGCGGCCGCTACACCGGCCAAGAGATCGACGTACTGGCCAGCGCCAAGGGGGTCGGCCCGGCCTACCGCGTGATCTCGGCATTCGAGACCGACGACGGGCGCCGCGTGCTCATCGACCGCGGTTTCCTGCCCGTGGCGCAGCGCGACGCCCCGCGGACATTCCCCGAGGCGCGGCTGCAAGGCAACCTGCACTGGCCGGACGAGGTCGACAGCTTCACGCCCGAGCCGGACACGGGCGACAACACCTGGTTTGCCCGTGACGTGCCCGCCCTGGCGGCAGCCCTCGACACCGAGCCGGTGCTCATCGTCCTGCGCGCCACGTCGGAGCCCGACCCCTTCGCGACACCCTATCCACTGGACACCAGCGGCATTCCGAACGATCACCTCGAATACGCGGTGACATGGTTTTCCCTCGCCGCCGTGTGGTTCGGGATGACACTCTATTTCCTGTGGCGTATGAGGCGTCCAGACCGGGGCGCGTCCCGGGCGACGGACGAGCAATAGTCAAGGCAAGCGTATGCGTTACATCTCTACCCGCGGGCAGGCCCCGGCCATGGCCTTCCACGAAGCGATGCTGGCGGGGCTGGCGAGCGATGGCGGGCTCTACGTCCCCGAAACCGTGCCCACCCTCACCGAGGCCGAGATCCGCGCCATGGCCGGTCTGCCCTACGAAGAGATCGCGTTCCGGGTGATGATGCCCTTCCTGGGCGACAGCTTCACCGAAGGAGAATTCCGCACCGACATCGCCACCGCCTATGGCGGGTTCGGCCATGACGCCCGCGCGCCCCTGAAACAGCTCGGGCCCAACCATTTCCTGCTGGAGCTCTTCCACGGCCCGACGCTTGCGTTCAAGGACTTCGCCATGCAGCTCATCGGGCAGCTCTTCCAGCGGGAGCTGACCCGGCGCGGCAGTCGCGTGACCATCGTGGGCGCCACCTCCGGCGATACCGGCTCCGCGGCGATCGAGGCGTTCCGCGGCATCGCGTCCGTGGATGTGTTCATCCTCTATCCACATGGCCGGGTCTCCGAGGTGCAGCGCCGCCAGATGACCACGCCCGTCGAAGACAACGTCCATGCCCTCGCCCTGCACGGCCATTTCGATGACTGCCAGGCGCGGCTGAAGGACATGTTCAACGACCACGGCTTCCGCGACGGCGTGCGGCTGGCGGGCGTGAATTCGATCAATTGGGCGCGGGTGCTGGCTCAGGTCGTCTACTACTTCTCGGCCGCGACCAGCCTCGGCGCCCCGGACCGCAAGATCAGCTTCACGGTCCCCACGGGCAATTTCGGCGACATCTTCGCAGGCTACATCGCGCGGCGCATGGGCCTGCCCATCGACACCCTGGTGATCGCCACCAACCAGAACGACATCCTGCACCGCTGCCTGACCACCGGCGCCTATGAGACCGACGCGGTCATCCCCTCGATCAGCCCGTCCATGGATATCCAGGTCAGCTCGAATTTCGAGCGGCTCCTGTTCGACATTTACGACCGGGACGGGGCGGCGGTGGCGCAGCTGATGGACGAGTTGAAGACAAAGGGCGGCTTTACGCTGTCGCAAGGCGCGCTGACCCGCCTGCGCGAAGGCTTCGCCTCGGGCCGCGCGTCCGAGGATGAGACCTCCGCCACCATCACCCGCGCACGCGACACCATGAACGAGCTTCTGTGCCCGCATTCGGCGGTGGGCGTCCACGTGGCCGAGCAGCATATCGAGCCCGGCGTGCCCATGGTCACGCTGGCCACCGCGCATCCGGCGAAGTTCCCCGCCGCGGTGGAGGCCGCGACCGGGGTGCATCCGCCCCTTCCGCCGCGGATGGAAACGCTCTATGAGCGGCCCGAACGCCTGACCGAAGTGCCCAACGACCTCGGCGCGCTGCAAACCCTTATCCGCGAACGGATCGACCCATGACCCAGACCCCCGACAGCCAGACCCAGTTGACCGAGCTGGCCAACGGGTTCCGGATCGTGACCGAACACATGCCGGGCCTGAAATCGGCGGCCGTGGGCATCTGGGTGCTGGCCGGCGGCCGTCACGAGCGGCTGGAACAGAACGGCATCGCCCATTTCCTCGAACACATGGCGTTCAAGGGGACCGAGAAACGCTCCACCCTCGGGATCGCCGAGGCGATCGAGGATGTGGGCGGCTATATCAACGCCTATACCTCGCGCGAAGTCACCGCCTATTACGCCCGCGTGCTGGAGGCCGATGTGGGTCTGGCGGTGGATGTGCTGGCCGATATCCTGCGCAACCCTGTCTTCGCCCCCGAAGAGATCGAGGTGGAGCGCGGCGTGATCCTGCAGGAGATCGGACAGGCGCTCGACACGCCCGACGACGTGGTCTTCGACTGGCTGCAGGAACGCGCCTTTGCCGACCAGCCCATGGGCCGCACGATCCTCGGACCCGCCGAGCGGGTGCGCGGCTTTGCCCGCAACGATTTCTTCGATTTCGTGGGCGAGCATTACACGCCCGAAACCATGATCCTGTCCGCGGCGGGGGCGGTCGATCACGACGTCCTCGTGGCCCTGGCCGAGAAGCTTTTTGGCGACATGGCCCGCCGTGACCGGGCCGACGCTGCCCAGGCGCGCTTCACCTGCGGCGAGGCGCGGGTGATCAAGCCGCTGGAGCAGGTCCATTTCGCCATGGCCCTGCCCGGGCCGGGCTACCGCGATCCGGCGGTCTATACCGCGCAGGTCTATGCCACGGCACTCGGGGGCGGGATGTCGTCGCGCCTGTTCCAGGAGGTGCGCGAGAAGCGCGGCCTGTGCTATTCGATCTTCGCTCAGTCCGGCGCCTATGCCGAGACCGGGATGATGACGATCTATGCGGGCACCTCCGGCGACCAGATCGCCGAGCTGTGCGAGATCACCCTGCGGGAGATGCAGCGCGCCGGCAATGACATGAGCACCCAGGAAGTCGCCCGCGCCCGGGCCCAGATGAAGGCAGGGCTGCTGATGGGGCTGGAAAGCCCGTCCTCGCGCGCCGAACGCCTTGCCCGGCTCGTGGGTGTGTGGAACCGGGTGCCGTCCCTGGACGAGACCATCGCCCGGATCGACGCGGTCACCACCGGCGACGTGAAGGTCTACGGCGCCGAGCTGTGCCAGAGCGGGGATGTGGCCACCGCGCTTTATGGCCCCGCCGACGCGGCGCCGGATCTGGCCGCGATCCGGGAGCGCCTGGCGGCCTGATGCTTCTACGCCGGCCCGCACTCCGGATCGAGACGGAGCGCATGACGCTGCGCCCGCCGTCCCACGCGGATTTCCGATCCTGGACCGCCCTGCGCGCGGCCAGCCGCGCATTCCTGACCCCGTGGGAGCCGACCTGGTCGCCCGATCACCTGAGCCGCAAGTCCTTCACCAACCGGGTCTACTGGGCCAACCGGTCGATCAAGGGCGAGACCGCCTATCCGCTCTTTTTGTTCGAACGCGGCAGCCAGGACCTGCTGGGGGCGATCACGCTCGACAATGTCAAGCGCGGCCCGGCCCAGTCGGCCACCCTGGGCTACTGGATCGGTGCGCCCTATGCCCGGCAGGGGTTCATGCGAGAGGCGATCACCGCGCTGACCCATTACGCCCATACGGAAATGGATCTCAGTCGCATCGAGGCGGCCTGCCTGCCGGAGAACACGGCCTCTCGCGGCGCGTTGGAGAAATGCGGGTTCAAGTACGAGGGCGTCGCGCAAAGCTACCTGCAGATCGCCGGGCGCTGGCGCAACCATGTGCTCTACGCCAATTTGCGCGGTGACCGCCGGGGCCGCACCGACGTGCGCTGAGCGCGGGCCGCTGGCCTGCGGTGGTGCGTATTTTCGGAACAGTGACAGGGACATGCGCGCCATCCGGCCTGCGGCGCGCGCCTTGCGGGCAACAAAAACGCCGCTTGATCCAAGCGGCGTCTTCGGTCGTGTCGGTGTTTTTCGGTTACTTCGCCAAGGGGCCGATCATCATCACCATCTGGCGGCCTTCCATCTTCGGCATGTTCTCGACCTTGCCGATTTCCTTGGTGTCCTCGGCGACCCGTTCCAGCAGTTCGCGGCCCAGGTTCTGATGCGCCATTTCCCGTCCGCGGAACCGCAAAGTCACCTTCACCTTGTCGCCGCCTTCAAGGAACTTGAACACGTTGCGCATCTTGACCTGGTAGTCATGGGTGTCGGTGTTCGGACGGAACTTGACCTCCTTGACGTCGATGGTCTTCTGCTTCTTGCGGGCCTCGCTCTCGCGTTTTTGCTGTTCGTATTTGAACTTGCCGAAATCCATGATCTTGCAGACCGGCGGATTGGCGTTTGGCGAAATCTCCACCAGATCGAGCCCGGCTTCCTCGGCCATGCGCATGGCTTCTCGGGGGGTGACGACCCCGGCGTTTTCGCCGTCGGCATCGATCAATCTAATCTCGGGGGCGCGGATGCGCCCGTTCACGCGCGGGCCGGTATCACGTTGCGGCGGGGCGTTATGGGGTCTGCGGGCTATGGGTTTGGTCCTTGTATCGTTTACCTTTTGAGATGCAGACGGTAAGCGCTCTGGCGGGTGCAATCAAGCTGGATATTGCAGCCTTGGGCCAGAATGCAGCCCCCTAAAGCGCCCTGATATCGGGCCAAAATGGCGGTCGGATACCTGTCGGGCAAGTGTCGGGCATATGTATGGCACCTGTCGGGCAAAAGGGCCGACAGGCGCGAAAGACAGGATCAATCCAGAAACGCTTTTTCCACCACGTAATGGGCGGGTTTGGAATTGGCGCCCTCTTCGAGCCCGTAGCTTTCCAGCATGTCCTTCAATTCGAGATTGAAGGCGAGGTTGCCGCAGATCATCGCCCGGTCGGTTTCGGGACGCAGCACCGGCACGTCGAGATCCGAAAAGCACTCCCCCGATT
The DNA here is from genome assembly GCF_028807315.1 of Dinoroseobacter sp. PD6. NCBI lineage: Bacteria > Pseudomonadati > Pseudomonadota > Alphaproteobacteria > Rhodobacterales > Roseobacteraceae > Dinoroseobacter > Dinoroseobacter sp. PD6. Next base: position 222,743 of record NZ_JARAMN010000002.1, read on the forward strand.
TCATCAGGTCCGTGATCCGGCCCATCTTGGGGCTCTGTTCGCGGGTGGTGGTGGGGTAGTACTTGATCTTCTTCCAGAAGCCGTCGCCGATCACCTCGTTGAGCAGCTCGTCGGTCTTGAGGCTCTCGATCACCTCGCGGCCATAGTCCAGCTCGCCCGCCTCGCGGCAGGTATGGGTGATGATGACCTCGTCGTAATCCTCGTAGGTCTGCGGCTCGCGCAGCAGGCTTGCGAAAGGGGCAAAGCCCGTGCCGGTGGCGAAGAACCAGATCCGCTTGCCCGGCAGCAGCGCGTCATGCACGAGCGTGCCCACGGGCTTGGGCCGCAGGATGATCTGCTCGCCCGGCTGGATGTGTTGCAGCCGCGAGGTCAGCGGGCCGTCAGGCACCTTGATCGAATAGAACTCCAGCTCCTCGTCCCAGGAGGGCGAGGCGATGGAATAGGCCCGCAGGAGCGGCTTCTGCTTGCCGGTCTTGGGGTCCGGGTCGCCCATCAGGCCGATCATCACGAACTCCCCCGAGCGGAAGCGCAGGGTCTGCGGACGCGTCACCCGGAAGGAAAAGAGGCGGTCTGTCCAGTGCTTGACCGACAGCACGGTCTGGGCATCCGGAAGGGTGGGGACTTTGATCGGTGTTGCGTCTGTCACGGTGCTCATCACGTCGGTCGGTTTGTTCATCTGTCAAGCGAGGTTGACACCTCGCCTCCCCTGTTAAACGGTCTTTGGCAGTCTGGAAAGAGGACAATCAGGCGCGCAGGGCAGCCCGGTAGTCATGGTCGCGCCAGTTCGCGCGGGCGAGCCATTGATCTTCGGGCTGACGGGCGGCGAGGGCGGCGTCGATTTCGACCTCGTCAAAGCCCGACCGCCGGGCCATGGCGTATTGATCCGCGAGCACATGGCCGCGCGCCCGCAGCCGACCGCCATAGCCCATGTCGCGCAGGCGCCGCGCAATGGTGAAGCCGCGCCCATCGGCGAAACTCGGGAAATCCACGCGGATCATCTCGATCCCCTCCAGCCGGAGCAGGAGACGGTCCACATCGGCGTCGCTGGGCAGATCGAGGCTGCGCACGTCATTTGCGGGGGCTTCGGCCAGCGGGGTGAAACCGCCGGTCCAGTCGTCGGCGGCGAACCCGGTGTCGGTGACGATGGTGGTCGCATTCATGCTGCGTCTCCTGTGGGCAGGGGGCCGCGCACGGCCTTTCCGTTGATGAAATGGATGCCGCATTCCTCCTTTGCGGCATCGCGCCAGCGGCCCGCGCGGGGGTCTTCGCCCGGGGCGACGGGCGAGGTGCAGGGCGCGCAACCGATGGAGGGGTAGCCGCGCGCCACCAGCGGGTGGCGGGGCAGGCGGTTGTTGATCATGTAGTCCTGCACGTCCTCGGGGGTCCAATGGGCGAGCGGGTTGACCTTGATCCGGCTCGGACCGTCCGCCTCGAAGAACTCCAACGCCGCACGGCTGCCCGCCTGGAACCGCTTGCGCCCGGTGATCCAGGCGTCAAAGCGCGACAGCGCCGCGTCCAGAGGCGCGGTCTTGCGCAGGGCGCAGCAGGCATCCGGGTCGCGCTGGTGCAGGGTGCCCTCGGGATCCGTCGCGCGCACTGCCTCCGCACCCGCGCGGATCACCCGCAGGTTGCGCAGACCGAGCCGCTCCGACACGTCCCGCTGATAGGCGAGGGTTTCGGGAAACAGCATCTCGGTGTCGATGAACAGCACCGGAGTATCCGGATCGCGCCGCGCGATCATGTGCAGCAGCACCACCGACTCGGCCCCGAAGGAGCTGACAAGCGCCGTGTGCCCGACCGTCGGGTCGTTCAGCGCGCGCTCCACCACCGCCGTCGCCGAGTGGTGGCGATAGCGATGGTTGAGATGCGCGACCCGCTCCGCGACCGGCGGCAGGGGGGCTTCAAGCGGCATCTTTCTGCGCGGCCTCCGGGTAGAGGGCGGCCTTGAAGGGCGCAGCACCGAGGCGGCGATAGGCGTCGAGGAAGGTCTCGTCGCGGCTCTCGCGGTGGTCGAGATAGGCGTAGATCAGCCGCTCGATGGCCGGCACGATCTCGTCATAGGCAAAGCCCGGGCCCGCGCGCTCGCCGATGGCGGCCGTCTCGGTGCCGTCGCCACCCAGGGTGATCTGGTAGTTCTCGACGCCGGCGCGGTCCAGCCCGAGGATGCCGATATGGCCCACATGGTGATGGCCGCAGGCGTTGATGCAGCCGGAGATCTTGATCTTCAGCGCGCCGATCTCGTGTTCGAGTTTCAGCGCGTCGAACCGGGTCGCGATCTTTTGCGCGACGGGGATCGAGCGGGCGGTGGCCAGCGCGCAGTAATCCATGCCCGGGCAGGCGATGATGTCCGAGATCAGGCCGAGATTGGCCGTGGCCAGGCCCGCGCCTTTCAGCCGGGCATGGATCGCGGGCAGGTCGCCGCGATGGACATGGGGCAGGATCACGTTCTGCTCGTGGCTGATGCGCAGCTCGTCATGGCCGTAGGTCTCGGCCATGTCCGCCATGACCCGCATCTGCTCGGCGGTCGCATCGCCGGGGGTGGCGCCATGGGCCTTGAGCGAGATCGTCACGATGCCGTAGCCCTCGGCCCGGTGGGCGGCCACGTTGGTGTCCACCCAGGCGCGGAACACCGGGTCGGTGCCATAGGCGGCCTCATAGGCCTCGGTCGACCGGGTGGCGAAGCGGGGCGGGGCGAACTGCGCCTCGATCCCGCGCAGGAGCGCCTGGTCCGCGCCGCCGAAATTGGCCCGGGTGACGGCGAACTCGGCCTCCACCATGTCGCGGATCGTCTCGATCCCGTTCTCGTGGACGGTGATCTTGATGCGCGCCTTGTACTTGTTGTCCCGGCGGCCGAGCTGGTTGTAGACCCGCACGATGGCCTCGGCATAGGGCAGCAGGTCCGCCTTGGGCAGGAAGTCCCGTACCACCTTGCCGATCATCGGGGTGCGGCCGAGGCCCCCGCCGATGATGACCCTGTAGCCGATCTGCCCGTCCTTGCGGACGATCTGCAGGCCGATGTCATGGGCCTTGATCACGGCGCGGTCGGCCTCGGCCCCGGTCACGGCGATCTTGAACTTGCGCGGCAGGAACTGGAATTCCGGGTGGTCGGTGGACCATTGGCGCAGCAATTCCGCCACCGGGCGGGGATCGGCGATCTCGTCGGCGGCGGCCCCGGCGAAATGGTCGGCGGTGACGTTGCGGATGGTGTTGCCGGAGGTCTGGATGGCGTGCATGCCCACATCGGCCAGCGCGTCGATCATGTCGGGCACGTCGCGCAAGCGGGGCCAGTTGAACTGGATGTTCTGGCGCGTGGTGAAATGGCCATAGCCGCGGTCCCAGCGCTCGGCGATCATGGCAAGCTGGCGCATCTGGCGGCTGTTCAGCGTGCCGTAGGGGATGGCGACGCGCAGCATGTAGGCGTGCAGTTGCAGGTAGAGCCCGTTCATCAGGCGCAGGGGCTTGAACTCGTCCTCGGTGAGCGAGCCGTCGATGCGGCGGTCCACCTGGGCGCGGAACTGGGCGGCGCGTTCGCGCACGAACGCTTCGTCGAAGTCGGTGTAGCTGTACATGGGTCTCTCCGGTGGCGCGGGGGATCAGCGGGCGCGCAGTTCCTGCTTGCCGTGGTTGTAGTTGGAGGGGCCGGTGGCCCGGAATGCCTCGCGGAAATGGGTCGGGGCGGGGCCCGCGGGGCCCGGGGCGACATCGGCGAGATAGGCGCCGACGACCCGGTCGGGCTGCTGCTGGGCGTCGATCAGGCGGATCTGGGCATGGGCCTCGTCCTCCAGCACCTCGGCCTCGGCCAGGTGCCGGGTCCAGGTGTCATCGGCGGCAAGGTAGATCACGTCGCCGTCGAGCAGGTCGTTCGCGGTCACGATCTTGGGGGTAAAGGGGCGGGACATCAGGCAAATTCCTTCAGGTCGGTCAGGGCGGAGCGGGCGTCGCGGGGGGCGAGGCCGTACATCAGGATGGCGGGGCCGGTGAGGGTCCGGGCGGCGTCGGCGAGGCCTGCCAGATCGGTGGCGACGACGCGCTGGTCGGGGCGGCTGACATTCTCGATCAGGGTTACGGGGGTGGCGGGCGCGGCCCCGTGCATCAGCAGACGCCCCTGCAGGAACCGGGCCGCGCGCTTGCCCATGTAGATCGCGGCAACCTGGCCCGGCCGGGCGAGCCCGCGCCAGTCATGGTCGGCGAACCCCTTGGTGTCGTGACCGGTCAGGAAGCGCAGGGCGGCGTTGCGGCCGCGCCGGGTCAGGCTCTGGCCGAGGGTCGCGGCGGCGACGGAGGCGGTGGTCAACCCCGGCACGATCCGCCAGGGGATGCCCGCGTCCTCCAGCGCGTCGATCTCTTCGTCGAGCCGCCCGTAGACCGCGGGATCGCCGGATTTCAGGCGCACCACCTGCGCGCCCGCGCGGGCATGGGTGACGATCAGATCGTTGATGGCCCCCTGCGAGGTGGAGGTGCCGAAGCCCTCCTTGCCCGCGTAGATCAGCGTGGCCTCGCGGCGCGCAAGCTCGAGGATCGCGGGGGGGACCAGCCGGTCGTGGATCACCACGTCGGCCTCGTCGAGCGCCTTGCGCGCCTTGAGGGTCAGAAGCTCCGGGTCGCCAGGGCCGGCCCCCACCAGCGCCACGGACCCGGTCCGGGCCTTGCGGGCAAGATGGCTGGCGAGCAGGGTGTCGAGGGCGGCCTCGGCCCCCTCCTGCCCGCCCTGGTCGGCGGCGGACGGGCCGGTGCGGAAATAGTAGTCGCGCCAGAAATCCCGGCGCGCGCGGCCCATGGGCAGGGCCTCGGCACGGGCGCGGAAGCCCTTGCCGACCCTGGCAAGAAGGCCCAGAAGCGGCGAGAGCTTCGCCTCCAGATCGGCCTTGATCGCGCGGGCCAGCACCGGGGCGGCGCCCTCGGTGCCGATGGCGATGGTTACCGGGTCGCGGTCGACGATGGCGGGGGTGATGAACTGGCTGTCGGCGAGGTTGTCGACGATGTTCACCAGCGCGCCGTCGGCCTGGGCGAGGCGGCGGATGCGCGCATCCTCGGCCGCGCCCTCGGTCGCGGCATAGACCAGGCTGGCGCACATCCCGTCGCCGGGCTCGAAGGCGCGGGGGATCAGGCGCAGGCGCCCCTCGGCGGCCCAATCGCGGATTTCCGGGGCCGGGTCGGGTGCGATCACCGTCAGCCGCGCCTCGGTCTTCAGCAAAAGCCGCAGCTTGGCCAGCGCGGCGTCGCCGCCGCCGCCCAGGACGATGCGTCGGCCCGAGACCGCGAGGAAGATGGGAAAATGCTGCATGGGGTCGTCCCTGTGATGTCACGGCTCAACATAGGATAATTTCCCATTGAAACGCCATATGCCCCGAAATATAAGGAAATATGTCCTGCATCCGAGGCCATGGGATCGGGGCGTTCCAAAATGCACGGAGGTTTGGAATGGCGGTTTCGCTCGACGCGACGGATCGGAAAATTCTCAGGGCGCTGCAGGCGGATGCCAGCCAGTCGCTGGAGGAAATCGCGCGACAGGTGGGGGCGTCGAAGACCCCGGTCTGGAATCGCATTCGCAAGCTGCGCGAGGCCGGGGTGATCCGGCGGCAGACGGCGGTGCTGGACCCCGAGGCGCTGGGCCTGGAGGCGTGTTTCTTCGTGCTGATCCGCACGTCCGAGCACGAGGCGGAGTGGCAAAAGGCCTTCCTCAAGGCGCTGCTGGACCGGGACGAGGTGCTGGAGGCGCACCGGCTGGCGGGCGATATCGACTACATCCTCAAGGTGCGGGTGGAGAATGCCCGCGCCTATGACGTGTTCTACCAGGCGCTGATCAGCGAGGTCCGCATCTACAACGTGACCGCGCTGCTTTCGATGGAAGAGATCAAGTCGACCTTCGCCCTGCCGATTCCCGACTGAGCGCGCCGGGCCGCCGGGGCCAAGGGTTTTACGTAAAACCCTTGGCAAAATCCTTGCTCAAGGATTTTGCGTCGCGCGGGCCGTTCAGGTGCCGCAGAAGGTTTCGCGGACCGCTTCTTCGGGCCGGGCCGGGGCCATGTAGGCCGCATGCTCCGGCTGGTCGTCGAAGGGACGCTCCAGCACGGCGACCAGGGTGTGGAACGGTGCGAAGTCACCCGCCATGCCGGCCTGGATCGCCTGTTCGACCCGGTGGTTGCGGGGGATGAAGGCCGGGTTGGCGGATGTGAGCCGGGCGGTCAGCGTCTCCGCATCGACCCCTTCCTCGGCCAGACGCGCGCGCCAGTCCCGCGCCCAGGCATCGAAGATCTCGGGCTGGGCATAGAGCTTGCGCGCGACCTCTTGCCCCTCGGCCAGGCCGCGGAAGGCGAGGGTGAAATCGACCCCTGCCTCGGCCATCAGGCGCAGCAGGCCGTGGGCCAGTTTCGCATCCTCCTCCCGCGCGGTGGCGAGGCCCAGCTTGGCCCGGAACACGTCGAGCCAGGCCGACTGGTAAAGATCGGCAAACCCGTGCACCGCCTCGGTCGCCACCTCGATCGCGCGGTCCTGGTCCGCGTCGATCAGCGGCAGCAGGGCGGTGGCGAGTTGCGCCAGGTTCCAGACCGCGATCTCCGGCTGGTTTCGGTAGGCATAGCGCCCGTGCCGGTCGATGGAGGAATAGACCGTGTCGGGATGGTAGGCTTCCATGAAGGCGCAGGGGCCGTAATCGATGGTCTCGCCCGAGATCGTCATGTTGTCGGTGTTCATCACCCCGTGGATGAAGCCCAGGCCCATCCAGCGCGCGATCAGATCGGCTTGCCGCGCGATGACGCCGCGCAGCAGGTCGAGGGCGGTGTCCGCCTCCGGGTCATGTCGCGTGCGGGCGAAATCGCACAGGGTTTCGAGCGCGTCCAGGTCGTCGCGGGCGGCGAAGAACTGGAAGGTGCCGACCCGCAGGTGGCTGGACGCCACGCGCGTGAAGACCGCACCGGGCAGCACTTGTTCGCGCAGCACCCGCTCGCCCGTGGTCACGGCGGCCAGGGCGCGGGTGGTGGGCACCCCCAGCGCATGCATGGCCTCCGACAGGATGTATTCGCGCAGCACCGGGCCGAGCCCCGCGCGCCCGTCGCCCATGCGCGAGAACGGCGTCGGGCCGGAGCCTTTGAGTTGCACGTCGCGCAAGGCCCCGTCCGCATGGCGCAACTCGCCCAGCAGGATCGCGCGCCCGTCGCCCAGCTGCGGGTTCCAGCCGCCGAACTGGTGCCCGGCATAGGCCTGGGCAATGGGCACGGCGCCCTCGGGCACGGCGTTGCCCGCCAGCATCGCGACCCCTTCGGGGCTTTCGAGGGCCGCGGGGTCGAGCCCCAGCTCGCGCGCGAGGCGGTGATTGACCTTGATCAGGCCGGGCGCGGAGACCGGCGTGGGGGCGAGTTGCGCGTGGAACCGGTCGGGAAGGGCGGCATAGCGCGCCTCGAAGGGGATGTGCAGGCTCATCCTTGGCACCTAGGCGTCCGCGGCGCGAAATGCCAGACCCCGGCCCCCGTCACAGCCGCGCGATCCGGTCGGTGAGCAGGGCGAAGAACCCCTCGGCGTCCACGTCGCCGATGAAGAGCGCGTTGGCCGCGCGCTCGGTCACGCCCCACCAGTCGGCCACGGTCATGCCGCGGGTCAGGGGGCTGTCTACCTCGATCTCGACGTTGATGTGGCGGCCTGTGAAGAGCTCGGGCGCCAGCAGCCAAGCGATCACGCAGGGGTCGTGCAGGGGCGCGCCTTCGGAGCCGTATTTTTCCTTGTCGAAGCGTTCGAAGAAGTCGGTCCAGGCCGCGACCATCTCGCCCACGCGGGTGCCCATGGCCCGGAAGCCCGCGATATGGGGCGCGGTGGTCAGCGCCTTGTGGGTCACGTCGAGGGGCATCACCACCAGGGGTGCGCCCGCGCCGAACACCGCCTTGGCGGCCTCGGGGTCGACATAGATGTTGAACTCGGCGGCGGGGGTGATGTTGCCCACCTCGAAATAGGCGCCGCCCATCAGGACGATCTCGGCCACCCGCGGGATGATGTCGGGGGCCTTGGCGAAGGCGGTGGCGATGTTGGTGAGCGGGCCGAGGGGGCACAGGGTCACGGTGCCCGTCGGCTCCCGGCGCAGGGTCTCGATCAGGAAATCCACCGCGTGCTGGTCCTGCAGGGGCATGGTCGGCTCGGGCAGGACGGGGCCGTCGAGCCCGGTCTTGCCGTGCACATGCTCGGCGGTGACCAGGGCGCGCGCCAGGGGGCGGTCGCAGCCGGCGAACACCGGCACCTCCGGTTTGCCTGCAAGCTCGCATACGATCCTTGCGTTGCGCGCGGTCAGCGCCAGCGGAACGTTGCCCGCCACGGCGGTGATGCCGAGCACCTCCAGCGCCTCGGGGCAGGCCAGCGCCAGCAGGATCGCCACCGCGTCATCCTGGCCGGGATCGGTGTCGATGATGATCTTGCGGGGCGGTGTGGGGGTGGCTGTCATGGGGGTCTCCTGCGAACGGGTGCAGCGTTGCAAGAGGCGTGCCGGGTTGTCCAGCCGCATTCGGGGACCGGGCGCGGTGTGCGGCCTGTCCTGCGGTCGGAGCAGGCCGAGGGAGCCGGCGGCTTGGGCCTGCGGGGCACCTGGATTGTGAGGCTGCGCGCGACAAAGGCGGGTTTGCGCAGCTTTCGTCGCCCTTGTGCATAAAATACATCGGGATCATCTTGTAACACGCTATAAAAGAACGAAAATTCCGTAGTCTGTCATGGCGCGTTGCGCCGCGAAAACGTCATAGTCTGATGCCGCTGCGCCCGCCTGATGCCTTAGTTTCCCTGTCTAATGATCGGGTACTGTCGGGGTCATGGCCCCGGCATTCGTAACGAGTGAGAGCGTAATGGGGTGATGCCTCGCACCGGGGCATCACCCGCATGATCGGAAGGGCGCGCGATGCGTAGTCACACGGACATTATCGATTTCAGGTATCATGCGGCGCGCAGAGCGGCGCCGAGATTGGCGGGTTCCATGGAATGGCAAGTACCGGGCTTCGGACCGGAGACGCGGATCATGACAACGCTGGGCGCGATCCCCGCCGGTCTGCTGCGGCGCGGGGACGAGGTGATCACGCCCTCGGGGCTGTCATGTGGGATCGAGTGGCTCGACCGGGTCGGGCTGGATGCGGATTTCCTGGCCAGTAACCCGAACGCCCATCCGCGCGTGATCCCGGCCGGGAGCCTGGGGGCCGGGTTGCCCGAGCGGGACCTGGTTGTCTCGGCCGGTCAGCAGATGATGCCCGGCAAGACCACGCGCGCGACCCCGGGGCTGCCCCTGCCGCCGGAGGCGGTATGCAAGGTGCACGGGTTTCAATATACCCTGTTCCATTGCGGCCGCCCGGTGCAGGTGCTGGCCGAAGGGGTCTGGTGCCCGGTGGACGAGCTGTCGAGCTTGCGCGGACGCCGCAGCGCCTGACCGCTCAGAGGCCTTTGGCCTTGGCGGCCTGCCAGAGCGCCTCCATCTCGTCGAGGCTCGCGGCCTCCGGATTGCGCCCCGCGCGGGCGAGCTCGGCCTCGATATGGGCGAAGCGGCGGGTGAACTTGGCATTGGCATCCCGGAGCGCGTGTTCGGGATCGAGCCCCAGGTGGCGGCCGAGGTTCACTACCACGAAGAGCAGATCGCCGAACTCCTCGTGCAGCTTGGCGGCGTCGCCCGCATCGCGTGCGTCGGCCAACTCGGCGCTTTCCTCGGCGAGCTTGGCGAGCACCTGGTCCGCGTCGTCCCAGTCGAACCCGACCCGAGCCGCGCGTTTCTGCAGCTTCAGCGCGCGCATCAGCGCCGGCAGGCCGAGCGCCACACCGTCGAGCACGCCTTTTTCCGCCCTGGCCGCGCGCTCGCGGGCTTTCTGCGCCTCCCAGTCGCGGGTCTGCTGTTCGGCGGATTTGGCGTTGCTCTCGTCACCGAACACGTGGGGGTGGCGGTCGAGCATCTTCTGGGCGATGCCGTTGGCGACGTCGTGGAAGTCGAACAGCCCGCGCTCCGCCCCGATCTGGGTCTGGTAAACGGTCTGGAGCAGCAGATCGCCCAATTCGGATTTCAGGTCCGCCCAGTCGCCGCGGTCGATGGCGTCGGACACCTCGTAGGCCTCTTCGATGGTATAGGGCGCGATGGTCTCGAAGGTCTGCTCCACATCCCAGGGGCATCCGGTCTCGGGATCGCGCAGGCGGCGCATGATCTCCAGCAGCCGCGGCAGCCCGCCCTCGGGGTCGTGGCACAGCGTGTCGCTGGCGGCGCGGTCGCGGGTTTTCGCCCTCGTCATGGCAGAACACCTTTTACTGGGATGGGGATGGGTTACATAAGCGGGACACACAGGAGAGCAGGCCATGGCGGTTGTCAATCGCATCGCGGAATACGGAGCCGACATGACCGCCTGGCGGCAGGCGCTGCATCGCGCGCCGGAGTTGGGTTTCGAGTGCCACAAGACCGCGCGCTACCTGATCGCGCGGCTGCGGGCCTTCGGGGTGGACGAGGTGCATGACCGGATCGCGACCAGCGGGGTCGTGGCCCTGATCCGGGGTGGCGGACCGGGGCCGGTGATCGGGCTGCGCGCGGATATGGATGCGCTGCCGATCGTCGAGGAAACCGGGGTCGCCTATGCCTCGGAAACCGAGGGGGTGATGCATGCCTGCGGCCATGACGGGCATATGGTCATGCTGCTTGGCGCCGCGCGCTACCTGGCCGAGACGCGGAATTTCGCGGGCACGGTGGCGATCATCTTCCAGCCCGCCGAAGAACATGGCGGTGGCGCGCAGGTGATGTGCGACGAGGGGCTGATGGAGCGGTTCGGGATCGAGCATGTCTATGCCCTGCACAACGCGCCGGGGATCGCCGAGGGGCATTTCCTGACCACGCGCGGGCCGATCATGGCAGCGGTGGACACGTTTCACATCCATATCAAGGGGCGGGGCGGGCACGCGGCCATGCCGCACGAGACCGCCGATCCGATCATGGCGGCGGTGGGCATCGCCCAGGCGCTGCAGACCATCGTCAGCCGCAACCATATCGCCACGGACGAGCTGGTGCTGTCGGTCACCCAGATCCACACCGGCACCGCCGATAACGTGGTGCCCGACACCGCCTATATCTGCGGCACGGTGCGCAGTTTCGACCCCGCCGTGCAGGCCATGGTCATGCGCCGGATGGAGCAGATCGTGGCCGGGCAGGCCGCCAGTTTCGACGTCATGGCCGAGCTGGATTACGAGAAGGGCTATCCGCCCACGGTCAACACCGCCGACGAGGTCGCGCTGGCTGCCCGCGCGGCCAGCGACGTGGTGGGGGACCGGGCGGTGGATACCGCCTCGGGGCGGCAGATGGGGGCGGAGGATTTCGCCTACATGCTCCAGGCGCGGCCGGGGGCCTACCTGTTTCTGGGGCAGGGGGAGGGGGCCGGGCTGCACCATCCGGCCTATGATTTCAACGACCGGATCGCGCCGATCGGCGCCAGTTTCTTCGCCCGCCTGGTGGAGCAGGCCCAGCCGCTCTGAACGCGCCTATTCCGCGGCGCGCAGGGGGGGCATGTCGCCTTCGGTCGGTTTCTTGTCGTCGCTCTCGGCGGGCTTGTCGTCCTCGATCCAGATCAATTCCGGCGCACTCAGCTTGCGCGCGGCGCGCTTGAGCGCGAGGTCGCGGGCCGCGCGGCTGGATTTGCCCAGCGACAGCGCCCGCAACTGGCGGACCGAGGAATAGGCTCCGACCCCGAGCCAGACCCGGAGCGCCAGCATCGAGGGCGTGAAGATCAGGGTCAGCACCGTGGCCACGCCCAGACCGAACACCACCGCCGTGGCAAGTTGTTTCCACCACAGGGCGGTGGGGCTGTCGATGGTGTAGCCGCCGCCGAAGAAATCGAGGCTGAGCCCGAACATCATCGGTGTCAGCCCGGCCATGGTGGTGATCGTGGTCAGCAGCACGGGGCGGATACGGACTTGCGCGGTGCGGGCGATCGCCTCCAGCCGGGGCATGTATTTCGAGTATTCCTGGTAGGTGTCGATCAGCACGATGTTGTTGTTCACCACGATGCCCGCGAGCGCCACGATGCCCGTGCCGGTCATGATGACCGAGAAGGGTTGTTGCATGACCATCATCCCGATCAGCACCCCGGTCGTGGACAGAACCACCGCCAGCAGCACCAGCGTGGCGTTGTAGAAGCTGTTGAATTGCGCCAGCAGGATGATGAACATCAGCGCCAGCGCGCCGATGAAGGCCTGGCTGAGGAAGGCCTGGCTCTCGGCCTCGTCCTCCTGCTCGCCTGTCCATTCCCAGGTGACGCCCGAGGGCAGGTCGGCCTCGGTCTCCAGCCATGTGGTGAGCTGCGCGATGCGTTCGGCGGGGTTGATGACGCTGCCATCGGCTTTGGTCAGACCGTCCCGGACCCCGGCCTTCACGTCGTAATAGCGCGTGCCGTCGACCCGGTCGATCTGGCCGAGTTTCGGCACCGGCTGGCGGGTGATGAAGTTCGACAGGGGCACGAGCCCCTGGGCGGTGCGGACCCGCAGCGAATCGAGCGTGGAGAGCACCCGGTCCCCCTCGGGCAGGCGGACGCGGATCTCGATCTCCTCGTCGGAGCTGTCCACGCGCATGGTGTCGAGCAGGATGCCGCGGGTCACCAGTTGCACCATGGCGCCCACGGTGGCCACATCGGCGCCGTAGCGTCCAGCGGCGGCCACATCCACGTCGATCTGCCAGTCGATGCCGGGCAGGGGGCGGGTGTCTTCGATGTCGCGCAGCCCCTCGGTCGTCTCGAACCGGTCGCGGACGATCTGGGCGGCCTGCGCCAGCTGGCTGAAATCATCCCCCGTCAGGCGCAAATGCACGGGCTTGGCGCCCGCGGGGCCCTGGTTCATCTCCAGGATCTCGGTCTGCACGCCGGGGATGGTGCGCAGCTCGGCTTCCAGCCGGTCGAGGATGGCGTGGCCCTGGGCCAGGTCACCGCCCTGCCGGTCCTCCCACGGTACAAGCTCCAGCTGGATCGTGCCCACAGTGTCGAGTGGGGCCGAGGCGCCGCCGGTATTCTGGTTCAGCCCGCCTTCGCCGGCAAAGGCGAAGACCGACTCGATCCCGCCGGTATTGCGCGCGATCTCTTCGGCCTGGCGCAGCAGCGCGTCCTTTTCCATCAGCGAATGGTTGCCGCGGGCGCGCACGTAGACGATGGCCTGCTCGGGCTCGGAGGCGACGAAGAACTCCACACCGCGGTTGTTTTCCTGGAAGAGCGCGAAGGTCGTGGCGACCACGAAGCCCACGACGCCGATCGCCACCAGGGGCATGATCGGGTTACCGGTCAGGAACCGGATGAACCAGCCGAAGGGCGACCGGCGGTAGCCTGCGCGCACTTGCCGCTTGCGGCGTCCGAGCTTGGCCGAGGTCAGCGTCACCGACAGCGCCATGGCCGCAAGCAGCACCATGACCGCCCCGGGCAGGTAGGCCGCGATCCCGCCGCCCCGGGCGGGCAGATCGAGCAGGTAGGACGGGTTCAGCAGTTGCAGCACCGCCGTATACATTGCCACGCCGGAGAGCACCGTCAGACCCACCCGCGATATCCACGGCAGCGGCATCAGCCCCGCGGCCAACCGCTCCAGCACCCGGCTCAAGCGACCCGCCACCCCGCCGACCACCGGCAGGTAGATCAGCGCGACCACCAGGCTCGCGGTCAGCACGAAGATCAGCGTGACCGGCAGCATCCCCATGAACTGCCCCGCCACGCCCGGCCAGAACAGCATCGGCAGGAAGGCACAGAGCGTTGTCGCGGTGGAGCTGACGATGGGCCAGAACATCCGCTTGGCGGCCTCCGTATAGGCGGCCATCGGCCCTGAGCCTTCGGAGATCCGCCGGTCGGCGTATTCCACCACCACGATGGCCCCGTCCACCAGCATCCCCACCGCCAGGATCAGCCCGAACATCACGATGTTCGACACGGTGATGTCCATCACGGCCAGCAACGCAAAGCACAGAAGGAACGAGGTCGGGATCGCGAAGCCCACCAGAAGCGCAGAGCGTGTGCCGAGGGCGGCCAGCACCACGATCATCACCAGCGCGATCGCCGTCAGAACCGAGCCTTCGAGCTGCCGCACCATCGAAGCGACGATGCGCGACTGATCCATGGAAATGTTGATCTCCACCGCGTCGCGCAACTCCGGCGGCCAGCTGGCCTGGGCGTCGGCCACGGTCTCCCGTACCAGGGTCGCGGTGTCGATCAGGTTGAAGCCCTTGCGCTTGACCACCTGCAACGCGACCGTGTCGTCGCCATTGTAGCGCGCGGTCCCGGTCCGGTCCTCGAAGGTCAGCCGGATATCGGCCAGGTCGCCCAGGGTTACCACCCGGTCGCCATTTACCTTCACCGGCAGGTTGAGGACGTCCGTCTGTTCGTCGAAGGCCGACGGGATCTTGACCGCGAAGGCGCCCTGGTCGGTTTCCACCTCGCCCGCGGCGATCAACTGGTTGTTGTTCTGCACCACCGAGAGCAATTCACCGGCGGTGACATTATAGCTTTCCAGTCGCAGGGGGTCGATCACGACCTCCAGCATCTCTTCGCGGTGCCCGGCCAGCCCGGCTTCCAGCACCGGCTCCAACCCCTCCAGCGTGTCCTGCAAATCCTTCGCCACCCGCAGCAGGGTGCGTTCGGGCAGCGATCCGGACAGGTTCACCACGATGATCGGGAACTGGCTGAAATTGATCTCGTTGATAGAGTATTTCTCGTATCCGGACGGGAACTTTGCCTCGGCCGTGTTCATCCGGTCGCGCACATCGGCAATGATCTTGGTCTTGTCCCAGCCGAACTCGAACTCCAGCACCACACCGGCATAATTGTCCGCCGCGGTGGAGGTCATGCGATCCAGACCGTCCAGGTCGCTGAGCTCGGTCTCCATCACCTGGATGACGAGTTTTTCGGAATCCTCCGCCGAGATGCCGGGGAAGGGGACCGACACGAAGAGCGCCGGGATCTCGATGTCCGGCTCGCCCTCCTTGGGCAGGCTGATATAGGCGAAGGTCCCCGCGAGCAGGGAGAGCATCACGAAGGCAATGACCATCCGCGCCCGGGACGCGGCCCAATCGACCAGTCCCGTCAAACGTCAGGCTCCCGCATGGTGACGGTCAGGGGCGTGCCCGCCGTCACGAAATCCTGGCCGACGACGATGACGCGCACGGTCTGGGGCAGGCCGCTGAGCCAGACGCCGTCGATGGTGTCGCGCACGATCTCCACCTCGGCGAAGGCTGCTTCGGGTCCGGCATCGGTCTCGACCACATGCCGCACGCCGAGCCGTCCGGCATCGTCCAGGGTCAGTGCCGAGGCCGGCAGCAGATGCGCGACCGCCCCGTCCGATGTCACGCCGACCTGCGCGGTCTGGCCCGCGCGGATATTCAGATCGGGATTGGGCACCTGCACCTCGACCCGGAAGGTGCGCGTGGTCTCGTCCGCCGAGCGTGACAGGAACGTCACCTGGCCCGACACGTCGCGCCCATCGGCCAGCCGCGCGCCCGCCATGGCACCCACGGCGATACGGTCGACCAGCATTTCGGGGGCGAAGCCCACGATCTTGATCGGGTCGAGCTGCAGGATCGTGGCGCAATGGGCCCCCGACGGGCTGCCCGGCGAGAGATAGGCGCCCAGCTCCGCCGTGTCCTGTTCCAGCACCCCGTCGAACGGGGCGGTGATTACCAGGTTGGCGATCGCATCCTCGGCACGCTCCACGCTGGCGCGCGCGGCTTCGAGGGCCGCCTCGGCGGACACCCGGCGCGTGACCGAGCCGAATCCGCCATCGGCCAGTTCCGAGGCCGCGGTCGCCAGCACCTCGGCCTCCAGGAGCCGGGCCTGCGCCTCGGCCAGGGAAACTTTCATGGTGCCCGGGTCCAGCTCGCACAGGGTCTGGCCCGCGACCACCCGCGCGCCGCGACGCAGGGGCGGGGAGATCACCTTGCCCGACACCTCGGCGCTCACATCGACCTGCCGCAGGGGTTCGGTCCGGCCGCGCAGGATCACCGCACTGTCGATGGTCTGGGCTTCGGAGGCCATTGCAACGACGGACACCCGCCGGATCTCGGGCTCGGTCTCCGCGACGGCCTGGGTCACTTCGGGCGACTCCGCCACGGCGACGGGGGTATCGGTGGGGGTCGATGTCACCCCGGCAAACTCCAGAAGGCGCTCGCGCTCGAAGACCAGCCCGTAAAGCGCCGCAACAACCACCAGCGCGGTGACGAGAGAGGTGAGTAATCGCATCTTCTTCTCCGGATGGTTCGCACAATTGCTCTTGCCTGATCCGCGAATGCTGCGCTGGGTGCCGGGGTCAACTGTTCGAACTAAACCAATGAGTTCAGATGTAGTGCGTTGCGCGTTTCCGCTCAAGGGCGAAACCGCCGCATTTTGCGCACCGGCGAAAGCCCGCGGGGCTTGGCTTTCGCCCTGCGCACGGTGTATGAGGGCGCGACCTGGGGCAAAGGGGCGGACGCGTGAGCAATCCCGACAGTTTTATCGAAGAAGTCGCCGAAGAGGTCCGTCGCGACCGGATGAGCCGGCTGATGCGCAAGTATGGCTGGATCGGCGTGCTGGCTGTCGTGCTGATCGTCGGCGGGGCCGCGTTCAACGAGTACCGCAAGGCGCAGGAGATCGCCGCGGCGCAGGCCTTCGGGGACGCGGTCTATGACGCGCTCGAAGGCAGCAGCGAACAAACCCGGCTACTTGCCCTGCAGGAGGTCAACGCGCCCGAAGTGGGTGCGCCCCTGCTGGGTCTGATCACCGCCGCCGAGAGTACCGGCGATCCGGCGGAGGCCGCCGAAATCCTGCAATCGGTGATCACCGATCCCGAAACGCCGCCGATATACCAGGATCTTGCGCGCCTGCGTCTGGTGCTGCTGGGGGATGCGGCGCTGCCCGCGACGGAGCGGCGCGCGCTATTGGATATGCTGATCCTCGGCTCCGGGCCTTTCCGGCTTCTGGCGCTGGAACAGCGCGCCCTGCTGGAGGTCGAGGCGGGGGAGACCGAGGCCGCCATCGCAACCCTGCAAGAGGTGATCCGGGCCGCAGGCGCAAGCCTCGCGCAGCAACAGCGCGCCGCCCAGTTGGTCGTCGCCTTGGGCGGAGACGTGGCCCTTGACGCAAGCTGAGTTGCCCCGAATGCGCCCGGCGCTGGCCGGTCTGGCCCTGTTGGGTCTGGCCGCCTGCGCGCCCGAGGAAGTGATCCTGCCGGGTGAGCGGCTGGACATCCGCACCCCGACCCTGGTCGCAGAGGGCGAGACCGCCGAGCCGGTCGCCCTTGTCGAGACCACGCCGCGCACGGTGCCCCTGTCCTTGCCCGCCGCCGTGGCCAATGCCGACTGGACCCATCGCAACGGGTCCGTGCGGCACACGATCCCGCATCCGGCCCTCGGCACCCAGCTGCAACTGGCCTGGCGCGCGGAGATCGGCGTAGGCAGCACCCGCCGCAACCGGATCACCGCCGCGCCGGTCGTGTCCGATGGGCGCGTCTTCACCCTCGACAGCCTGGCGACCGTGTCGGCCTTCGGCACCAACGGCGCGCTCTTGTGGCAGCAGGACCTGACACCGCCCACGGACGCGCCCGACGAGGGCACCGGCGGCGGGCTCGCCGTTTCGGGCGACACGCTCTATGTCTCGTCGGGTTTCGGGTCTCTGACCGCGTTGAACGTGGCGGACGGGACCGAGCGGTGGACCCAGCGCATGGACGCCCCGATCAGTGGCAGCGCCACGGTGGAGGGCAACGTGGCCTACGCCGTGAGCCGCGACAGCGTCGCCTGGGCGCTCGACACCCGCAATGGCCGTGTGCTCTGGACCCTGCCGGGGGTGCCATCGACCACCGGCATTCTCGGCGGTGGCGCGCCCGCGCTGACCGACCGGCTGGTGATCCTGCCATTCCCGTCCTCGGAGATCAGCGGCGCGTTGCGCCAGTCCGGGGTGCGGATCTGGGGCAGCGCGGTCTCGGGCGCGCGTCTGGGCCGCGGCTACACCGCGTTTTCCGACATCAACAGCGACCCGGTCGTGGTCGGCCGCCGCATCTTCGCGGGCAACGCCGCCGGACGGGTCGCGGCCCTCGACGCGGTGTCCGGCGAGCGGCTCTGGACCGCCCGCGAAGGCGCGTTCGGCCCGGTCTGGCCCGCGGGGGGGGAGCTGTTCTTCGTCTCCGACCAGAACGGGCTCGTGCGGATGGACGCCGATACCGGCGCGGTCACCTGGATCGTGCAATTGCCCTATTACACCGACGACCGGGAACGCCGGCGCAAGGCGATCTTTGCCCATTACGGGCCGGTGCTGGCGGGCGGGCGCTTGATCATCGCCTCCGGCGACGGGCGCTTGCGCCTGTTCGATCCGGTCAGCGGCCTGCCGCAAGGCGAGATCGCGCTGCCCGATGGCGCGGCAGCGCCCCCGGTGGTGGCGAACCGCACGCTCTATGTGGTCACAACCGGTGGGGAACTTCTCGCCTTTCGCTGAGCGCCCGGCAGGGTTGCGCGCGAATTCCGTTGCCGAGACGCGGATTGCGGGCTAAACGCCGGGGCTGTTTCACCGCTCATGCACCCGGAGTGCGTCCATGCCCTTTACCCTGGCCATCGTCGGCCGCCCGAATGTGGGCAAATCCACGCTGTTCAACCGGCTCGTGGGCAAGCGTCTGGCCCTGGTCGACGACCAGCCCGGCGTGACCCGCGACCTGCGCGAGGGGGCGGCGCGGCTGGGCGATCTGCGCTTTACGGTGATCGACACCGCCGGGCTGGAAGAGGCCACGGATGACAGCCTGCAGGGGCGGATGCGGCGGCTGACCGAACGCGCGGTCAGCATGGCCGATGCCTGCCTGTTCCTGATCGACGCGCGTGTCGGCGTGACCCCCACGGACGAGGTCTTCGCCGACATCCTGCGCCGCTCCAACGCCCATGTCCTGCTGGGCGCGAACAAGGCCGAGGGCCGCGCGGCCGAAGCCGGGCTGATCGAGGCCTATGCCCTGGGCCTGGGCGAGCCGCTGGCGCTGAGCGCTGAGCATGGCGAGGGCATGGCGGAGTTGACCGGCGCGCTGATGCCGCTGATCGACGCGTTCGAGGAAACCGAGAACGCCGAGACCGAGGACGCGCCCGAAACCGATGTCGCCCTCGACCCGGATGCCGAGGAAGAGACCGTGGTCCGCGTGCCGACCAAGGCCAAGCCCCTGCAGGTGGCCGTGGTGGGCCGCCCGAACGCGGGCAAATCCACCCTGATCAACCAGCTTCTGGGCGAGGATCGGCTGCTCACCGGGCCCGAGGCGGGGATCACCCGCGACGCGATCTCGCTGGCCATGGACTGGGACGGGCTGCCGGTGCGGATTTTCGATACCGCGGGCATGCGCAAGAAGGCCAAGGTGCAGGAAAAGCTGGAGAAACTCAGCGTCTCCGACGGGTTGCGCGCGGTGAAATTCGCCGAGGTGGTGGTCGTCCTGCTGGATGCGGGCATCCCCTTCGAGCAGCAGGATCTGCGCATCGCCGACCTAGCGGAGCGGGAAGGCCGGGCAGTCGTGATCGCCGTGAACAAGTGGGACATGGAAGACGACAAGCAGGGCAAGCTCAAGGAGCTGAAGGAGGCCTTCGAGCGGCTCCTGCCGCAGCTGCGCGGGGCGCCGCTGGTGACGGTGTCGGCCAAGACGGGCCGCGGCATGGACCGGCTGCGCGACGCGGTGCTGCGCGCCCATGAGGTCTGGAACCGTCGCGTGCCCACCGCCGCGCTCAACCGTTGGCTCGGCGCCATGGTCGAGGCGCATCCGCCCCCCGCCCCGGGCGGGCGGCGCATCAAGCTGCGCTACATGACCCAGGCGAAAACCCGGCCCCCGGGCTTCGTGGTCATGTGTTCCTACCCCGAGAAGATCCCCGAAAGCTACACCCGCTACCTGGTCAACGGCCTGCGGGAGGATTTCGACATGCCTGGCACCCCGATCCGGCTGACCATGCGCAGCCAGTCGGACGCGAACCCCTACAAGAACCGCAAGAAATCAACGCCTTCGAGGCTGCGCAAGCATCTCGGAAAACCGTCTCTCAAGGGCTAGCGCCGCGCCTCTGCCTGCTCGGCGGTGCGCAGGATGTCGCGGGCGCGGGCATAGCCCGGGCTGCCCTGGGGCAGCAGCGCCATGGCGCGCCGGGCCTGCAGCCCTGCGTCCGAGACCCGGCCCGACATCGCGTGCCGCTCTGCCGTGGTGACCGACGCCATGCCGTTCTGGCCTGCCCGGGCATAGGCCTGTGCCAGATCGCGCAGCAGCGAGGGGTTGCCCGCGTCCCGTCCGTAAGCCGCCGCCAGCACCTCCAGCGCCTTGCGGTTGGACGCGGCCGTGTTCTGGGCGAGATAGGCCCGGCCGAGCTGCGCCAGCAGCAGCGGCTCGCGCGGGGCCAGCGACACCGCCCGTTCATAGGCCGCGACCGCCGCATCGTAGCGTCGCGATTCGAAGGCGAACTGGCCCTTCAAGGCGGTGTAGTAGGGGTCGTCCGGGCGCAGGGCGAGCAGCGCCTCGACCTCCCGCGCGGCGCGGTCCGGGTCGGGTTTCTTGTGATAGGCGATGGCGCGTCGCATCACCGCCACCTCGGAGCGGTCCGAGGGCGGCACCCGTCGCAGGGTCCAGTCCGGGTTGCGCAGAAACGCCGACAGCTTGCCCTGCAGCCGGGCGTACCAATAGGCGGCCTCGCTCTGGTCCGAGGGGGCGGGGGGGCTGGCCGCGGCGAACCCTTCGGCGGCACGCAGCCGGTCGCGGGTCAGCGGGTGGGTGCGCAGGTAGGGGTCCTGCCGCCCCGGCGACAAAGCCTCCTGCCCGCGGAAGATGTTGAGCACCTCGACCATCGCCACGGGCGAGACCCCGGCATTCGTCATGTAGCGGATCGAGCTGCGGTCGGCGGCGGCCTCTTCGGCGCGGGTATGGCCGAAAAACGCCCGCCTTGCCGCCCCGGCGGCGCCAGCGCCCAGCCCGATCGCCGCCTCGGGCGAGCCCGTCGCCGCCCCCGCCGCCGCGGCCAGGATCAGGCCCATCCGCGCAAACCGGTTCATCGCGCGCATGTTGTCGATCCGGCGCGAGATATGGCCGTTGGCGATATGGGCCAACTCGTGGGCCAGCACCGCCTGGACCTGTTGCGGGGTCTCCAGCCGCAGCAGAAGCCCGGAATGGATCACGATGGTCTGCGGGTCCGCCACAAAGGCGTTCAGCTTGCTGTCTTCGATCACCCAGATATCCACCCGGGCCGGGTTCACCCCCGCCGCGGCCATCAGAGGGGTGGCCAGCTCGCGCAGGGACCGCTCGATCTCCGCATCGCGGATCAGCGTCACCGCCTGCGCCGGCAGGGCCTGGAGCCACAGGCCCGCCAGAATCACGAGAACGGCCGCGGGATGGAACCACCGGCTGCGCATTGACCTCACCTCTTTGAAACGCGACATACCCCTGCACCCTAGGGAGACAGCGATGCAAAACTCAAGCCGATCCGAGGTCGATCCTTTTATCGTGATGGACGTGATGGAGGCCGCGCGCCGGGCCGAGGCGGCAGGGCGGCACATCATCCACATGGAGGTCGGCCAACCCGGCACCGCCGCCCCACTGCCCGCGCGGCGGGCGGTGGCGGCGCAGCTGGATGAGGACGCCATGGGCTACACCGTTGCCCTGGGCCTGCCGGAGCTGCGCCGCGCCATCGCGGGCCTTTACGCACGCTGGTACGGGGTGGACCTGGACCCGGCGCGGGTGGTGGTGACCTCGGGCTCCTCGGCGGCCTTCCTTTTGGCCTTCACCACCTATTTCGATGCCGGCGACCGGGTCGGGGTGGCCGAGCCCGGCTACCCGTCCTATCGGCAGATCCTCAAGGCGCTGTCGCTGACCCCCGTGGGTCTGCCCACCCAACCCGAGACCGGGCACCGCATGACCGCCGAAGCGTTGGCGCAGGCCGATATCGCGGGTGCGATCATCGCCTCGCCGAACAACCCCACGGGCACCATGCTGGACCGCGACGGGTTGGGCGCGCTCATTGCCGCCTGCCGCGACCGGGACCGGGTGTTCATCTCCGACGAGATCTACCACGGGCTGCATTACGGCGACCAGGCGGTCTCGGCGCTGGAGATTTCAGACGATGTCTGCGTGATCAACTCGTTTTCCAAGTATTTCTCCATGACCGGCTGGCGCATCGGCTGGATGGTCGTGCCCGAGGCGCAGGTCCGCGTGGTCGAACGGCTGGCCCAGAACATGTTCATCTGCGCCCCTCATGTGGCCCAGATCGCCGCCCTGGGTGCGCTCGGCGACGCCGCCTGGCCGGAGCTGGAGGCCAACCGCGCCGTCTATGCCGCCAACCGGCAGCTGGTCATCGACGGGCTGCGGGCCGCGGGGCTCGATGCCTTCGCGCCGCCGGACGGGGCGTTCTACGTCTATGTGGACACCGGCGCGCTCGCGTCCGACAGCCGGGCCCTGGCGGCCGATATTCTCGAAAAGGCCGGGGTGGCGGTCACACCGGGGCTAGATTTCGATCCGGTGCGCGGCCATGGGACCCTGCGGCTGTCCTATGCGCGGGCGACCGAGGATATCGCCGAGGGCATGACCCGGCTCACGAATTATTTTGCCGCGGCAGGCCCCAACCCGCTTTTGAATGGTTCCTGAAACCGCCCGGCTTGCCTATACTGCCGCCAAAAAAAGGATAATCGGCAGTGACACTGGACAGGCAATCGCGCTCTGGGCCGCGTTCGGCGCGGGTGTGGGCGGTATTTCTGGGGGCGATCCTTTCGGTGCTGGCCTTGCCCCTCTTGGCGCAGGAGCTGCGCGCCGTCGCGCGCATCGACCCGATCACGTCCTCGGTGTCGGGCACCACGGACGATTTACGCCTCACCCTCGGCCTGAGCCAGCCGGTGCCGTACCGGATCGAGGCCCGCCGCGACCCGGACCGGATCGTGATCGAGTTTCGCGAGGTTGATTTCAGCGGCGCCGAGCCTGGCAAATACCTCTCCTCCGCTGCCCTGCGCGGGGTGATCGCGGGGCCGGCGCGCCCCGGTTGGTCCCGGCTGGAGCTGCTCTTGAGCGCGCCCATGGGGCTTGAGACCGCCGAGATGCAGACCGATGCGACGCTCGGTTCCGCGCTGCTCGAAGTGACGCTAGGGGCCCGCAGCCGTGAAGAGTTCGACGCGGCCGCGATCACCGGCGATCTCGGCGTGGCCGCCCCCGAACCGCCCGATGTGCCCGAATTGGCCACGGGCCCCGAACGCCAGCGCGGCGACCGCCCGCTGGTCATCATGCTCGACCCCGGGCATGGCGGCTTCGACCCGGGCGCCGAGCGCGACGGCCATTCCGAGGCCGACCTGATGCTGACCTTCGCCCGCGAATTGCAGGAACTGATCATCCGCGAGAGCGGCCATACGGTGCTGCTGACCCGGAACGCGGACGAATTCGTCCCGCTGCCCGAACGGGTGCGCATGGCCCGCGAGGCAGCCGCCGACCTGTTCATCTCGCTCCATGCGGATTCGCTCTTGTCCGGGCGGGCCTCGGGCGCGACGGTCTACACCTTGTCGGACGTGGCCTCCAGCGAAGCTTCCGCCAAGCTGGCCGAGCGCATGGACCGCGCGAGCCTTCTGGCCGGGCTGGACCTGACGGCCCAGGACGACACGCTGGCCACCGCGTTGATGGACGTGGCAAGGCTGGAGGTCGCGCCGCGGGCGGCCCGGCTGGCCGACACCCTGGTGACCGGGCTGGGCGAAACCGTGGGCGATCTGCACAAGCGGCCCCGGCAATTCGCGGATTTCTCGGTCCTGCGCGCGCCGGACATCCCATCGGTGTTGGTGGAGCTGGGCTTCCTGAGCAGCGACAACGACCTTGCGCGGCTCCTCTCGCCGGAGTGGCGGGCGAACGCGGCGGAGGGGATTCGCCGCGGCATCGACGCCTGGGCGGTGGCCGACGCGGCCGAGGCCGATCTGGTCCGTCAGTGAGCGCGCGAGAGACGCCGACAGAGCCACCAGCTATGCCGGTCCAGCGCCGGATCCTCGGGTGAGAAACGCAGAACCGTGAACCCGGCCTGCCGTAGCATCCGCCGATAGGCCAGCGGCGCGTGGCTGGCATGGAAGATCGGCGCCCCCGCCGCTCGCCCGAAAGCCACTCCGCGCGCGGGGCCCGACGAAAACACCAGCACCGCGCCGCGCCGCGCATGGCGGGCAAAGACCGGAAACATCCGCGCCTGGTCCCGCAGCGACAGGTGAAAGAAACTGTCCCAGGCCAGGAGCGCATCGAACCGCCGCCCCAGGGCCAGGTGGCGCATATCCGCCCGAAGGGTCCGCGCGCCCCGGGTGCTGCGGCGGAAATGCGGCAGCATCCCCGCTGCGCCATCCACGCCCGTCACCCGAAACCCGCGCCACGACAGCCACCGCGCCAGCGGCGCGCCCGGCCCGCAGCCCAGATCGAGCAGGTCGCGCCCCGGCGCATGGGCCTGCACCGCCTGCAGCATTGGCAGCTCAAACAGCGATGTGTTGCGCATCCGCGCGAAATCATCGGCCACGCGGCCATAGGTCGAAAGCACCTGTTCGGGGGTCGGAGGCGGCGGCGGGGTCATGGACTCAGGCTACCGGCTCCATCGTTCCCGACAAGCCCGCCGAAGCCCGTCCGCGCACGAAGACGTGACGTCTCTCGGCGAAACCGCGCCCGTGCGTCCATTCTTCGCTTTTGACCCGCTGCCCCGGGGCGCGTATATCTGGGGGCTGATACCGGTATTGGGAGTACACGCGTGCTGCGTTTCGTTTTCGGGTTTTTCGGAGCCATCTTCTCGGCGGTGACGCTGGGCCTCTTCGCCGTGGCGCTGAGCATCGGCGCAGTGCTGTGGATGTATGGCCGCGACCTGCCGGACACCGAGGCGCTGGCGCAATACGCGCCGCCCACGATCTCCCGCGTCTATTCCGGCGAGGGTGCGTTGATGGACGAGTTCGCCCGCGAACGGCGCGTCTTCGCGCCCGCCGACGAGATCCCGGATCTGGTGAAACAGGCGTTCATCTCCGCGGAAGACAAGAATTTCTACGTCCACAAGGGGTACGACCCGCGCGGCATGGCCGCGGCGGCGTTGGACGCGGCAACGGGTGGGCCCTTGCGCGGGGCGTCCACCATCACCCAGCAGGTGATGAAGAACTTCCTTCTGGGCGGCGAGCGGTCGGCCGAGCGCAAGATCAAGGAGTTGATCCTGTCGGCGCGGATTGAGGAGACGCTCAGCAAGGACGACAGCCTCGAACTTTACATGAACGAGATCTTCCTCGGGCAGAACAGCTTCGGGGTCGCCGCCGCTGCCCAGACCTATTTCAACAAGACCCTGGCGGAACTGGAGCCGCACGAGGCCGCTTATCTCGCGGCCTTGCCCAAGGCGCCCTCGACCTATCACCCGGTGCGCGCCATGGACCGCGCGGTGGAGCGGCGGAATTTCGTGCTGCGCGAGATGTACGAGAACGGCTACCTGACCGAGGCGGCTTACCAATCCGCCCGCGCCGAGCCCCTGCGCACGGTTCAGAGCGGGGATTTCCCGTCTTTCCGCCGCGCCCTGCCGCCGCGGGACTACTTCACGGACGAGATCCGCCGCCAGCTTTCGGGTCGGTTCGGGGAAGAAGAGTTTTTCACCGGCGGGCTGTCGATCCGGGCCACGGTCGATCCGACCCTGCAGAAAGAGGCTGCCCGTGCCTTGCAGGCCGGGCTGGAGCGTTACGACCGCTCCCGCGGGGTCTATCGCGGCCCGGCGGAGCGGCTCGACCCGGCGCTGGTGGCGGCCGACTGGGCCGCGGCGCTGGACGATCTGCGCGTGCCGCGGGACATCGACGGATGGCGCCCGGCGGTGGTGCTGGACTTCGGCCAGGGCGGCGCATTGCTGGGCGTGGAAGGCGTGGCCGAAGGTGTGCCGCAGATCTTGCCGGATTCGGATGTGACATGGGCGCGGCCGCGCCGCGCGAATGGCAGTCTCGGCGCCCAGGCGCGCCAGGCCAGCGACCTTCTGGCCGTGGGCGACGTGATCCATGTGCGCGCCGAGGGCGAGAACACCTGGTCCCTGCGCCAGATCCCCGAGGTGCAGGGCGGCTTCATGGCGATGGACGTCAATACCGGCCGCGTGCTGGCGATGCAGGGCGGGTTTTCCTACCAGTCCTCGGTCTTCAACCGCGCGACCCAGGCCACGCGGCAGCCCGGCTCCAGCTTCAAGCCGCTCGTCTACGCCGCGGCCCTGGACACTGGTTACTCCCCGGCCACCATCGTGATCGACGCCCCGATCGCGGTCGACACCGGCGCGGGCGTCTGGCGGCCCAAGAACGCCTCGAACCGGTTTTACGGACCGACGCCCCTGCGGACCGGGATCGAACGTTCGCGCAACCTGATGACCGTGCGGCTGGCGCAAGAGGTCGGCATGGAAACCGTGGCCGACTATGCCGAAAGCTTCGGCGTCTATGAGGATCTCGAACCCTATCTCGCCAACGCGCTGGGCTCCCAGGAGACGACCTTGTTCAACATGGTTGCGGCCTACGCGATGTTCGCCAATGGCGGGCAAAGGGTGGAGCCGACGCTGGTCGACCGGGTGCAAGACCGCTGGGGCAAGACCGTCTATCGCCACGACCAGCGCACCTGCCTGGATTGCGATGCCGAGGCGCTGGCCGAAGGCACCGCGCCCCGGATCATGGCCAACCGCCGCCAGGTGATCGACCCGATCACCGCCTATCAGCTGACCTCGATGATGCGCGGCGTGGTCGAGCGGGGCACGGCGGCGCGGACCGTGAACCTGCCCGTGCCCATCGCGGGCAAGACCGGGACGACGAACGACGCCAAGGATGTGTGGTTCGTGGGCTTTTCGTCCAACATCGTGGCGGGCTGCTATATCGGCTATGACCGGCCCCGGACCCTGGGGCGCGGCGCCTCTGGCGGCGGAATGTGCGGCCCGGTGTTCAACCAGTTCATGGAAACCGCGATCAAGACCTACGGCGGCGGCAGGTTCACCGTGCCCGAGGGCGGCAGCTTCGTGAAGATCGACCGCTTCTCCGGCGCACGGCTCGAAGACGATGCCACCGGGCCGACCGTTGTGGCGGAGTATTTCCGTAAGGGCGAAGAGCCGTTTTATGGTGCTGGTGCGATCCTCGACGGTGGCTTCGCCATGGGCGCGAACCTGCCCATGTACACGCCCGACGGGCAACAGGGCGGCTCGGAGGAGGTGGTGACCTCCACCGGGCGCACGGCGGTGGTGCCGAAAAAGGCCAATGTCGGGACGGTGACGGCCGGCGGGCTTTACTGACCAAACCGCCGGGATGGGCGCCGACAAGCAGTTTCGAAACCGCTTGGCCCGTGGCGCGGACTGCGCCCCGCTCAAGGGCAGGATGTTTTTCCCGGTTGCGCGCCGCTCCGCGAGACGCCCGACCCTGGCGCACCCGGATCCGCGGTGGCCCAAGCGGTTTCGAAACCGCTTGGCCGCTGGCCCATCCCGCGGGGCTCTTGCCCGTCTGGCGGGTCTTGGCTACACCCGGACCCCGGGGGCCACGCCCCTTGCAACAAAAAGAGACACTCCCCCATGCGCGCAGAGATCCAGAACACCGTCGAAGCGATCCGCAAATCGCTGGACCTTCTCGCTCAGCGGCTCGATTACGAGACCGCGCCGCACCGGCTCGAAGAATTCGACGCGATGATCGAGGACCCGAACCTCTGGAACGATCAGGCCCGCGCCCAGAAGCTCATGCGCGACCGCCAGATGCTTGTCGATGCCATGAAGACCTACGAGGGCATCAAGCAGGAGCTCGAAGACAATATCGAGCTGATCGAGCTGGGCGAGATGGAGGAGGACGCGGAGGTCGTCACCGAGGCCGAGGAGGCGCTCAAGTCCCTCGCCGAGACCGCCGCCAAGAAGGAGATCGAGGCGCTGCTGGACGGGGAGGCCGACGGCAACGACACCTTCCTGGAGATCAACTCGGGGGCAGGGGGCACCGAGAGCTGCGACTGGGCCTCGATGCTGGCGCGGATGTATGTCCGCTGGGCCGAGGCCAAGGGCTACACCGTGGAGTTGCAATCCCAGAGCCCCGGCGAAGAGGCCGGGATCAAGTCCGCAGCCTACAAGATCAGCGGGCCCAACGCCTATGGCTGGCTGAAATCGGAATCCGGTGTCCACCGGCTCGTCCGCATCAGCCCCTATGACAGCGCCGCGCGCCGCCACACCTCGTTCAGCTCGGTCTGGGTCTACCCCGTGGTGGACGACAATATCGAGATCGAGGTCAACCCGGCGGATATCCGCATCGATACCTACCGCTCCTCCGGTGCGGGCGGACAGCACGTGAACACAACCGACTCGGCGGTACGCATCACCCATGTGCCCACGGGCATCGTCACCACCAGTTCCGAGAAGTCCCAGCACCAGAACCGTGATATCGCCATGAAGGCGCTGAAATCGCGCCTCTACCAGATGGAGCTCGACCGCCGCAACGCCGCCATCAACGAGGCGCACGAGGCCAAGGGCGACGCGGGCTGGGGCAACCAGATCCGCTCCTATGTGTTGCAGCCCTATCAGATGGTGAAGGATCTGCGCACGGGCTACGAGACCTCGGATACCGCGGGCGTGCTCGACGGCGATCTCGATGGGCTCATGTCTGCGACATTGGCCCAGCAAGTTGCCGGAAAAAGTCGCAGCGAGGCGCAGGGCGCCGACTGACTCCGGACAAAAAGCGGACCTGTCTGCGGGCGAGGCTACCTTGTGCCGCGGTGCCGTTGGGGCACCCTGACCAGGGAGACGTTCATGCCACGATCCACATCTTCGCCCCGCCTCAGCCGCCGGGCCGCCCTGCAACTGGGGGGCGCCGCGTTGGCCGCCCCGTTCCTGGCCCGCCACGCCCGGGCCGCGACCACCAGGCTCACTTTTCAGCTCGACTGGAAGATCAACGCCCAATTCGCCGGGCTCTTCATGGCCGAGGCCGAGGGACTCTATGCCGATGCGGGCCTGGAGGTCGAGATCCGCCCCTGGGCCGACGGGGTCAATGTCGCCTCCGAAGTGGCCGAGGGCCGCGCCCACATGGCCTGCGCCGAGCAGAACCTGATCCTCGGCGCCCAGGCCGCGGGTGCACCGATCAAGGCCGCCGCGACCATGTTCCAGGCCTCGCCCTACGGGCTGATGGCCCCGGCGGGAGCGGGCCTGAGCGGGCTGGAGGCGCTGCGGGGCAAGACCGTGGGTGTCCATGTGGACGGGCTGAAGGTCATGGCGTTGGTCAAGGGGGTGAACGGGATCGAGGAAATCGAAGTGGTCGAGATCCCCTATGCCGACAAGTTTGCGCGTGCGGTCTCGGGCGAGATGTTCGCGGTCCAGTGCTATGTCATCGACGAGCCGATCGGCGTGACCGCGCGATACGGTGCCGCGCCCGAGGTGCTGAAGCTGTCCGATCACGGGCTGTTGTCGACGGCCCAGACGATCATGGCCTCCGACACGCTGCTGACCGAGCAGCCGGAGGTGGTCGAGGCCTTCCTCGCCGCCACCTTCGAGGGCTGGGCACGGGTGCTGGCCGACAAGCCCGCCGCGGCCGAAATGGTCGTGGGCCAGTTCGTGCCCGACGGCTCGGTCTACAAGGACGTGGCGTATCAGACTCGCTGCCTGGAGCTGCTGGAGCCATATGTCACCGGCGGGACCGACGATATCGGCGTGATCTCCCGGCAGATGTGGGAAGAGGCCGCCACCCGCATGGCCGAATACGGCATCGTCGAGGCGCTGCCGGACCTGTCCACCACGCTCGCCGACACCGCCTTCGTGGCGTGAGCCGCACTTGTTCTCCGGCCCCGGTCATGGGGCTTTGTCCTGCCAGCGCGCGCTGCTAGTCTGCCGCCGAGGAGGACCGCCCCATGACCGATGCCAGCCCCGAGTCCGGTGCCCAGACCAGCCCGGCCTTCCGCCCCAAGGTCGCGCGCATCACCACCGATGATCTGCGCGCGGCCCTCGCCCTCGGCTGGTCGGACTTCAAGCGTGCGCCCGCCTTCGGGCTGTTTTTCAGCGCGGTCTATGTCCTCGGCGGGTTGGCGATGGTCTATATCCTCATGGCCACGGGCAAGAGCTGGGCGACCCTGCCGATCATCGTGGGCTTCCCGCTGATCGGGCCCTTCGCCGCCGTCGGGCTCTATGAGGTCAGTCGCCGCCTGCAAACCGGCGAGCCGCTGGACTGGGGCGCGGTGCTGGGCGTGGTGCTGGCCGAGAAGAACCGGCAGATGCCGTCCATGGCGGCGGTGATCCTGATCTTCTTCCTGTTCTGGAATTTCCTGGCCCACATGATCTTCGCGCTGTTCCTGGGGCTGGCGGTGATGACCAACATCACCTCGTCCTTCGCGGTGTTCCTGACCCCCAACGGGATGATGATGCTGCTGGTCGGCACGGGCGTGGGCGCGGTGCTGTCCTTCGTTCTCTACGGGATCACGGTGGTCAGCCTGCCGCTCCTGCTGGACAAGGAGGTCGATTTCGTCACCGCCATGATCACCAGCTTTTCGGCGGTGACCGAGAACCTGCGGGTCATGCTGAGCTGGGGCGTGCTGGTGGCGGTGCTGCTGCTGGTCGGCATGGTGCCCGCGTTTCTCGGGCTACTGCTTGTTCTGCCGCTCCTGGGTCATGCCACCTGGCATCTCTACCAGCGGGTGATCACCGCGGCCTGAGCCGCCGCGCCTTCGAGGTCCGCACGAAAAACGCGCCCCGGTTGCCTGGGGCGCGGTCCTGTCCATGCGAAAGGGATGGGGGGCTCAGCCCTGCGCGGGCTTGGCGGCCGGTTGCGGCGCTTTCTGCGGCGCGGGCTGCTGGTTCCCCAGCGGCGCCTCGCCCTGCGAAGCTTGCCTGGGTTTGCCGCCACCGCCCAGAGGGTCGTCCTGGCGTTGCACGGAGCCTTCGAAATGCGCGCCGCTCTCGATCGCGATGGTCTTGTGGATGATGTCGCCCTCGACCCGCGCGGTGGAGGTCAGACGCACCTTCAGCCCACGCACACGCCCGATGACCCGACCATTCACGATCACGTCGTCAGCAACCACTTCACCGTTCACGGTTGCTCCTTCGCCCACTGTCAGCAGATGCGCATGGATGTCGCCCTCCACCTGCCCTTCGATCTGGATGTCGCCGGAGGTGCGCAGGTTGCCCACGATCTTCAGGTCGGACGAAAGAAGCGACGGCGCCGGTTTCGGCTTGGCCGAGGCTACGGGCTTGCTGTCGGCGGCGGCACCGCGCGGGGCTGCGGGGGCGGCATTCGCCTCTGTCGCGTCGTCTCCGGCCTTGGGTCCGGGCTCGTTGATTCGGGATTTAGAGAACATTCTTGCCTGCCTTGATAAAGGTCATCGGATTCACGGGTTTGCCAGACTGGTGCACCTCGTAGTGCAGATGTACCCCAGTCGACCGGCCAGTGCTTCCCATATCACCGATCCGATACCCACGCGAGACCCGTTGACCTTCTTTCACACGCAGTTTCGACATATGCGCGTAGACAGTTTGATAGCCGAATGCATGGCGGATCTTGACCATGCGTCCAAAGCCGCTGTGCCAGCCGGCATCGACCACGACCCCGTCGGCGGTGGCGTAGATCGGCGTGCCATGGGCGGCTGCGAAATCCGTACCCTTGTGCATCCGCGTCCCGCCGCCTTTGGGGTCCCGGCGATATCCGAACGGGCTGGTGAAGCGGAAAGAGGCTTTTACCGGGGTCGCGAAGGGCAGCTGGTCCACCGCCATCCGATGTAGGTTTAACCGGTCGAGCCCGGCGAGGATCTCCCGCGTGCGATAGCTCATCTCGTCCTGGGGCAGGCTGCGGGTGGACTGGGTGATCGGCACCAGCGGCCCCCCCTGGCCCGAGGTGCTGCGGCGCAGCTCCTCCAGGATGCGGTCCGCCGGCACGCCGGCCTCTTCAAACATCCGCTCCAGGGGCGCGACCGAGACGGCCACTGCGTCCTCCAGGATCTCGAACACCCGATTGTTGCGCTCTTCGGTCAGCTGCTGGGTCAGCAGCAGCTCCTCGATCTCGGCGATGGCCGCGCTGTGCTGTCCTTCCAGCCCGTCCCGCTGCACCGCGGTGTCTTCGAGCGCACTGGTGAGGAAGGCGAGGGTCTGTTCCAGGTCACGCAACTGGGCGGCTTCGGTCTTCTCCGTGCCGGTCAGGGCGGCCAGTTCGTTCGCGGCTTCCTCCGCAGCGGCCCGGGCCGCATCGCGTTCGGCCATGGCCGCGCGCAGGGTGGATTGCACCACGTCCACGCCGGTCTCCAGCTCGGAGCGGCGCTTCTCGCTTTCCAGCAGCCGGGTCTGCATATCGCTGACTTTCTGGAGGGCTGCGGCGAACCGTTCCTGCGCGGCGCGGGCCTCCGCGGCGCGGGCGTCACGTTCTTCGGACAGGGCGTTGAGCCGTTCGGCATACATCTGCTGGTCGCGCAGCGCCTGGTCGCGGGAATCCCCCGCGCCGAGGGCGGCGATCAGCACCATGGCCGAGGCGAAGGTGGTCCAGCCCAGCAACCCGACACCGCCCACGGCCAGAACAGCCTGCGTGCCGCTGGTCAGCCGCACGAACCGCGTTGCATCATCCGATTTCAAGAAAAGACGTTTTTCCGGAAACAAGGCTTCCAGACGCCTTGCGAAGCGTGTTCTCACTGCCTGCACCCTCAGTTCCCCAACCGGTTGCGTCTCGTTAAGCCCTAAAGGGCGCGGACGCTTACCTTTTTCTAGGGCAACCTGTGTCGCAGTTGCAAGAACAATGGCCGAGGCGCGGATCTTCGCCCAACACCGTGGCGATTTTGGCAATTTCTTGCCGATTATGCCGCGATCTCAGGGGTCTGACGGGGCGATCTGCGCCTCGGGCTCGGTCAGTGGCCAGTAGAAATCCGGCGGA
Organism: Dinoroseobacter sp. PD6; assembly: GCF_028807315.1. Classification (NCBI taxonomy): domain Bacteria; kingdom Pseudomonadati; phylum Pseudomonadota; class Alphaproteobacteria; order Rhodobacterales; family Roseobacteraceae; genus Dinoroseobacter; species Dinoroseobacter sp. PD6. The sequence goes on from NZ_JARAMN010000002.1 coordinate 255,487, forward strand.
ATCCCGGCCTCGGCGCGCTTTTCTGCGTTGAACGGCGGCTTGAGCGGGGCGTGGAAATACCGCCGCACGAGGGTGTGGAAGGCGTCCTTCGGGTCCATCTCGTGGCGCCCGCAGAGAAAGTGGAACCATTTCGACCCGTAGGCCACATGGGCGACCTCCTCGCCATAGATCACCTCAAGGGCGGCGACCGCCCCGTCGTCCTTGGCCTTGCGGAAGACCTCGATCATCCCCGGCGTCACATCGAGGCCCCGCGCCTCCAGCACCATGGGCACCACCGCCAGCCGTCCCATCAAATCCTCGGCGGTGTCCTCGGCCGCCCGCCACATGCCCGCATGGGCCGGCAGGTCACCATAGAAACTGCCCATCGCTTCAAGACAGTCGCTTACAAGATTGAAATGCTTTGCTTCCTCATCCGCCGCCTTGACCCAGTCGTCATAGAACCCGATCGGCATCGGCGTGTCGGTGAACCGCGCGATGATGTCCCAGTGCAGGTCCACGGCATTGAGTTCGATATGGGCCACCGCGTGCAGGATCGCCTTGCGACCCTCGGGCGAGCCCGGCCTCCGGCGCGGCACGTCGCGCGGCGATAAAAGCTCGGGTTTTTCGGGCCTTGCGGGGCGAAGCGGAGGTGTCGCCCTACCCACCGCCATGGGCGTGCCCGCCGCGCGGGCGGCGAACCAGGCCTGCGCGCAGGCCCGGCTCAGGGCGGTCTTGTCGCGCCCGCCCTGGGTGCGCAGAACGGCCTCGGCGCAGGCGGCCAGGGTGTCGGGCAAGGGGGGCGTGGCGTCGGGCATGGGCTCTCCGTTCCGGTTGCCCCCTTGGATCACAGGGCCTTGACGGCCTCAAGCACCTCTTCCACATGGCCCGGCACCTTCACCTTGCGCCAGATGTTGCGCACCGTGCCGGTCCCGTCGATCAGGAAGGTCGCGCGCTCGATCCCCATGTAGGTCTTGCCGTACATCTGTTTTTCGACCCAGACGCCCCAATCCTCGCAGACCGTGCTCTCCTCGTCGCTGACCAGCGCAACCGACAGCCCGTGCTTGTCGCGGAACTTGTCGAGCTTCTTCACCGGGTCCTTCGAGACCCCGATCACCACCGTGTTGGCGGCGGCAAAGGCGTCCAGATGCGCGGTGAAGCCCGCCGCCTGCTTGGTGCAGCCGGATGTATCGGCCCGCGGGTAGAAATAGAGCACCACATTGCGCGGTTTCTGGGCCGACAGGGTCAGTGTTTCGCCGCCGTCCCGCGGCAGTGTGAAGTCGGGGGCTGATTGGCCTGTTTCGATCATGGTATCCTCGCTGTACACTCGGCACGAAGGGTAGCCGCATCCGCGCCGAAAGAAAGGCGCGCCGCGCGATTTCTCGGAGGTACCGCCCGACGTGTCCGACCCGACCGTCCCCGACCCGGAGACGCAGCATCCCCCCGCGCAGGACAGCCGTCCGCGGTCGGGGCTTGTGGTGCTCATGGCCGCGGCACTCCTGCTGGCGGGGATCGGCGGGTTGGCGGCCTTCGCGCTGCGCGGCAGCGTCGCGGTGCCGGAGCCGCTGGTCCAGCGGGCGCAGGCGGTTCTGTCCCGGGCGCTGGACGGGCGCGGCGATGCGGATCTCGGCGGGATCGAGCTCTACCTGACCGAGGAGGGCAGGCCGCGGGTTTCGCTCACCGGGCTGACCCTGCGCGCCGCCGACAGTGTCGACAGCGTGACCTTGCCGCGCCTTGACGTGGTGCTGGCACGCCGGGCGCTGCTGCGCGGGGAGGTGCGGCCCGAAAGCGTGCGTCTCGAGGGTGCGCGCCTGCGGCTCAGCCGCGACGCGGACGGGCTGCTCAGCCTGGCGTTCCAGTCGGGCGGGGCGTTGACGCGGGTGCCCTCCCTGCCGGCGCTGATTGCCGAGATCGAGGCGGTGTTCGACATCCCCGCCCTGCAGGATCTGCGCCGCGTCACCCTGAGCGATCTGACCCTGGATCTGGCCGACAGCCGCCTGCGGCAGGTGGTGACCCTGTCGGGCGGCGAGGCGGTGCTGGATGTCAGCGAGACCGCCCTGTCGCTCGCGCTCGCGCTCGACCTGCCGGGCATCGGGACCGGGGCCTCCCTGCGGTTCACGACGCGCAAGGGCGATCCCGAAACCCGCGTCAGCCTGCGGATGGATGCGGTCCCGGCCCAGGTGCTGGCCCGGCAATCGCCGGTGCTTGCACCGCTGGGGGTGTTCGCAGGCCCGGTCTCGGCGCGGTTTGCGGGCGGGCTGCGCCCGGACGGGCGGCTCTCCGCGCTCGAAGGGCAACTGACGCTTGGCGCGGGTGCGCTGGCTTTGGGGGGCAAGGCCGCGCCGCTGGCGGTGTCGGAGGCCACCGCGACCTGGCGCTATGCCCCGGACCAGCGCCGCATGTTCATCGAGGATATCGTGCTCGACACCGACCGGCTGCGCCTGACGGGGTCCGCCCATGGCGACATCGCCGACGGGGCCGCCTCCGGCAGCGCCCCTGGCGGGTTTCCCGACCTGCTGCTCCATGCGGACCTGTCGGAGATCTGGGTCGACCCCGGCGCCCGCCTGCCGGGGCCCACCACGCTCGCCCGGGTGATGCTCGATGCCCGCTGGCGGACCGCCGCGCGGCGGCTGGAGATTGGCCAGCTTTACGCCGAGGACGCCGTGACCGAGGCCCGGCTGCACGGGGCAGGACGGTTGGAGCTGCCCGCGGGCGCGCCGCCTTTCCTGCAGCTTGAAGTGCAGACCACCGGCCTGCCATCGGCCCGTGTGCTCGACTTCTGGCCGGTCTCCGGGCGGGGCGAGAAGGCGGGCGCCTGGCTGCGCGAGAACCTGACCGGCGGCATTCTCGACAACGTCACAGCCACGCTCATGGCCACCCCGGGGGAACGGCCGAAGCTCGCCGCGAGCTTCGATCTCCGCGACGCGGCGGCCCGGGTGCTGCCGCAGTTTCCGACGCTCATGGCGGGTAGCGCCCATGGCACGCTCTTCGAGCACGAATTCATCATCCGGGTCAGCGAGGGCGAGATGGTCGTGCCCGACCGTGGCCCCGTGGATCTCGCGGGCAGCAGCTTCCAGATCCTCGACACCCGCATCCGCGGCGGCGACGCGCGGCTGCATCTCAGCGCCCGCGGCGCCGTGCCCACGGCCCTCGCCCTGCTCGACAGCCCGCCGATCTCCCTGCTGGACCGGGTCGCGCTGCCCCCTGACCGGCTCAGCGGCACGGTCGCCGCCCGGGCCGGGCTGACCGTGCCCCTGCGCAAGGGGCGCAAGGTCGATCTCGACACGCTCTGGGTCGATGCGAGCCTGTCGGACCTGCGCTTTGCCGAGGTCGCGCCGGGACGGGATTTCGCCGCGCCCGACCTGGACCTGACGATCACCGACAGGACCGTGACCCTGGCCGGGGCGGGGGCCTTGCAGGACGTGCCGCTGGAGGTGGTGCTGGCCCGCGCCTTCGACACGCCCGCAGGGGACGGGACCGAGATTTCCGGCACCGCGCAACTGACCGCCCAAGGGCTCGCCGCCCTGGGGGTCGTGCTGCCTGACGGCACGGTGAGCGGGCAGGGCGCGGTCGACTACCGGCTGCGCCTGCGCCCCGACGCGCCCCCGCGACTGGAGCTGACCGGCGATCTCGCCGGGCTCGGTCTCAGCATCCCGGCGCTCAACTGGCGCAAACCGGCCTCGGCCCCCGGCATGCTGACCGCCAGCCTCCGTCTCGGCCCGGTGCCGGCGGTCGATGCGTTCCGCCTCTCCGCCGCGGGGCTGGAGGCCGAAGGTCGCATCACCCTGCGCGAGGGCGGCGGCGGGCTGGACCGGATGGAGCTGGACCGGCTCGGTGTCGGGGATTGGCTCACGGGCCAGGCGGTGCTGACCGGGCAGGGGCCGGGCGTGGCGCCCACCGTGGCGCTCACGGGCGGGCGGCTGGATTTGCGCAACTTGCCGCGCGGCGACGCAGGGGGCGACGGGGCCCGGGCACCGCTGCAGATCGCGCTCGACACCGTGCAAGTCACCGACGATCTGCGCCTGACAGGCGTGCGCGGGGCCGTGGGCCGCACCGGCGGCGTGCTCGGCGGCACCCTGGCCGCGCGGGTCAATGGCGGCGCGCCGGTCTCGCTCACCCTGGCCCGAGCGGCCTCCGGGCGGCAAGCGGTGCAAGTGCAGGCCAGCGATGCCGGGGCCGTCCTGCGCGACGCGGGCGTGTTGCGTACCCTGCGCGGCGGCACCCTGGACATGCGGCTAGAAGTACTGGACGACCCGCGCATCCTCGAAGGACAGGTGCGCATCACCGACGGCAACATCGTCGAAACCCCTGGCGCAGTGCAGCTTCTGTCGGCCATCAGCATCGTTGGCCTGCTGGACCAGATGGCCGATGGCGGCATTGCTTTTTCCGAGATTGCCACCGGTCTCGCAATCTCGCCCGGCGGCATCACCCTGCGCGAGGGGCGCGCCACGGGACCGTCCCTGGGCATCACCTTCGAAGGGGTGGTCATGCCCGCCCGCGACCGGATCGACCTGCAAGGGGTGGTCTCGCCCTTCTATGCGCTCAACGCGCTGCCAGGGTCGCTGTTCGCACGCCGCGGCGAGGGGCTGGTGGGCGTCAGCTACCGGCTCGCCGGCTCCCCCTCGGCCCCGCAGGTGCAGGTCAATCCGCTCTCGCTCTTGACACCGGGCCTCTTTCGCGACCTTTTCCGCCGCGACCCCCCCGATCTGACGCAGTAGCGTCCCCAGACCGAGAGCCTGCCTGCCCGTGCATCTGTCCGATTTCGACTTCGATCTGCCCGAGACGCTGATCGCGACCCGCCCCGCGCGCCCGCGCTCCTCCGCCCGGCTGCTGGTGGCCGAGGCGCGGGGGCCGTTTCGCGACCGGCGCGTCACCGACCTTGTGGACGAATTGCAGCCCGGCGACCGGCTGGTGCTGAACAACACCAAGGTGATCCCGGCGCGCCTCTTCGGCACCCGCCACCGCGACAGCGCCCAGGGGCCCGTGAGCGCGAAGGTCGAGATCACGCTGCTGGAGCCTGCCTCCGAGGGCTGGACAGCCCTGGCAAAACCCCTGCGCAAGCTCGCCGAGGGGGAGGAGATCGTCTTCTCCGACGCCCTGCGCGCCACCGTGGCCGAGCGGGGTGCGGACCGGGTGCGGCTGGTCTTCAACTGCACGGGCGACGATTTCGACGCCGCCCTGGCTCAGGCCGGGGCCATGCCCCTGCCACCTTACATCGCTGCCAAACGTGCCGCCGATGCGCAAGACCGCGACGACTACCAGACCGTTTTCGCCGCGCGCAAAGGGGCCGTCGCCGCGCCCACCGCGTCGCTCCATTTCGACGAGGCGCTGCTGGCGGCCCTGCGCGCGCGCGGCGTGGAATTTTCCTTTGTCACCCTCCATGTGGGCGCGGGCACTTTCCTGCCGGTGAAGGTCGACGACGTGACCACCCACAAGATGCACTCCGAATGGGGGGAGATCTCCGACCAGGCCGCGGCCGAGGTCCTCGCGACCCGCGCCGAAGGCCGCCGCGTGATCCCCGTGGGCACCACCGCCCTGCGCCTGATCGAAACCGCCGCCGCCCAACCCGGCGGTTTCGGCCCCTGGGAGGGCGACACCGACATCTTCATCTACCCGGGTTTCGAGTTCCGTATCACCGACGGGCTGATGACCAATTTCCACCTGCCGAAATCGACCCTGATGATGCTGGTCTCGGCCCTGATGGGGGCCGAGCGCATCCGCGAGATCTACGCCCACGCCATCGCGCAGGAGTATCGGTTCTTCTCCTATGGCGACAGCTCGCTGCTGCTGCCGGACCGGGGGGCGTGAGCCCGAGGTCCGCTCCGATACAGGCCGGGGATCTTCCCCGGCATCCTCACCCCCGCAACCTGTCGAAGATCCGCGCCCAGCTGCGCGCGCCCTTCCGGAAGCTCTCCACGTCGTATTTCTCGTTGGGCGAATGGATGCCGTCATCGGTCTTGCCGAACCCGATCAGCATCGAATCCATCCCCAGGATCGACTGGAAATACCCCGCCACGGGGATCGACCCGCCCGCGCCGGTGAACGCCGCGTCCATCCCCCACTCATCGCTGAGCGCGGCGCGCGCCGCCGCGAAGGCCGGGTGCGCGGTATTCATGACCGAGGCCGGGGCCGCGCCGAAATCCTCGAACGTGACATCCACGTCCTCCGGCACGCTGGCCTCCACATAGGCCCGCAGGGCAGCGAGGATCGCATCGGGGTCCTGATCGCCCACCAGCCGGAAGCTGATCTTGGCGCTGGCCTGGCTCGGCAGCACGGTCTTGAACCCCGCGCCCGTATAGCCCCCCGTAATCCCGTTGATCTCGCAAGTGGGCCGCGACCACAGCATCTCCAGCACCCGGCGCCCGTCCTCGCCCGCCGGATGCGACAGCCCGACCGACCCAAGAAACCCCTCCGCATCGAACCCCAGCGCGTCCCAGGAGGCGAGCTGGTCCGCCGTCACCTCTGGCACGCCCGCGTAGAACCCCGGCAGGGTCACGCGGCCGGTGTCGTCATGCAGCCCCGCCAGGACCTTGGACAGCACCCGGATCGGGTTCGCCGCCGGCCCGCCGAAGCCGCCCGAATGCAGGTCCCGGTCCGCGCCGGTCAGCGTCACCTCGATCCCCGCCAGCCCGCGCAGCGAGGTGATGATCGCGGGCGCCCGGTCATCGAACAGCCCCGTGTCGCAGATCAGCGCCAGCTCCGCCCCCAGCATCTCGCGATGCGCCTCCAGGAAGGGGATCAGGGAGGGCGAGCCGCTCTCCTCCTCGCCTTCGAAGAAAAACACCACCTCCATGGGCAAAGGCCCGTTCACCGCCTTCCAGGCCCGGCACGCGGTCAGGAAGGTCATCAGCTGCCCTTTGTCGTCGCAAGCCCCGCGCCCGCGAATGACCCGGCCCGCGGTTGTGTCCTGCACCTCCGGCTCGAACGGTGGGCGATGCCACAGATCCAGCGGATCGACCGGCTGCACGTCGTAATGGCCGTAAAACAGAACCCGTGGCCCGCGCCCCGGCAGGTGCCCCACCACCATGGGATGGCCCGGCGTGGGGTGGGCCGCGGCCTCGGCCCCGAGCGCGCGCAACTCCGCCACCAGCCAATCGGCGGCCCGCGCGCAGTCCGGCGCATAGACCGGATCGGTGGAGATCGACGGGATGCGCAGCAGCGCCATCAGCCGATCGAGCGCCTCGGGTAACGTCGCGTCGATATGGTCCAGAACCGGGTCAAGGGCGGCGGGGGCGGTCGTATCGGGCATGGATGCTCACAAAAACAAGGGGATAACACCCCCGTACCCTACCGGCCCCGGCGCCGGTGTCCAGTCCGTGCGGGCCCCTGCGCGTCGGGTGCGGGTTGATCTCGGTCAAGGCAGCGTCATTTTGCGCCTTGTTAAACATCAAGAGCGCCGCCTAGCTATGCGGTGTCAGCGATACTTACAGCCCGCGGAGATCCCCCTTGGACTATACCGGCCATCTCGACACCGCCCTGCAACGCCTGCACGACGAAGGCCGCTACCGCACGTTCATCGACATCGCGCGCACCAAGGACGCGTTTCCGCGCGCGGTCTGGACCCGCCCCGACGGGCAGAAGCAGGATATCACCGTTTGGTGCGGCAACGACTATCTCGGCATGGGTCAGCATCCGGTCGTGCTCGCCGCCATGCACGAGGCGCTGGATGCCACCGGCGCAGGCTCCGGCGGGACGCGCAACATCTCCGGCACGACGGTCTATCACAACGCGCTGGAGGAAGAGCTGGCCGATCTGCACGGCAAGGAAGCCGCGTTGCTCTTCACCTCCGCCTATATCGCGAACGATGCCACGCTCTCCACCCTGCCGATCCTGTTTCCCGGCCTGCACATCATCTCGGACGCACTGAACCACGCGTCGATGATCCAGGGCATCCGCCACGGCAACTGCCCCAAGCATATCTTCCGCCACAATGACCTCGCCCATCTGCGCGAGATCCTCGAGAGCCTGCCGGCAGACGCGCCCAAGGTCATCGCTTTCGAGTCTGTCTACTCCATGGATGGCGATTTCGGCCCGATCGAAGCGATCTGCGATCTGGCCGACGAGTTCGGCGCGCTCACCTATATCGACGAGGTGCACGCGGTCGGCATGTACGGCCCCCGCGGCGCGGGTGTGTGCGAAAAGCTCGGCCTGATGGACCGGATCGACATCATCAACGGCACGCTGGGCAAGGCGTTCGGCGTCATGGGCGGCTATATCGCGGCCTCGGCCAAGATGGTGGATGCAGTGCGCTCCTACGCGCCCGGCTTCATCTTCACCACCTCGATCCCGCCCGCGGTCGCGGCGGGGGCGGCGGCCTCCGTGCGGCACCTGAAAACCGACACCGCCCGGCGCGAGGCGCACCAGATGGGCGCGAAGATCCTGAAGATGCGGCTCAAGGGGCTTGGCCTGCCGATCATCGACCATGGCAGCCATATCGTGCCCGTCCATGTGGGCGATCCGGTTAAATGCAAGATGATCTCGGACCGGCTGCTGTCGGACCACGGCATCTATGTCCAGCCGATCAACTTCCCCACGGTCCCCCGCGGCACCGAGCGTCTGCGCTTCACCCCGTCGCCCGTGCACACGCCCGAGATGATCTCGAAGCTCGTGCATGCCATGGACGATCTGTGGAGCCATTGCGCCCTGTCGCGCCGGGAGCTCAGCGCCTGACGCGCCGTCCCCGATTCCCTCGATCTGCCCACCGTGTCACGCCATCCGCGGATTTTCGCCTGATTTCCGGGCGGTTTGCGCGAGAAACTTCGCGTCGGCAAAATTAACTGCCCCCCCTCAGGGGATATGCTAACGTTTTCTTAGGCAGACCGCACTCGAATCGGTAAAAGCCGGGAACCAGTGCGAAAGTTAGGGCAGGTGGCATGATCGGGCGCAAGACACCGCGCACGGAAGATGACACGCCGAACCTGAAAGGGTTCGACGATTATGACCTGTCGCTTGGCGACGTGATGCGCGGCGAACGCGCCACCCTGAACAAGTCGCTCCTCGACGTGCAGCGTGAATTGCGCATCAAGGCCCCCTATATCGTCGCCATCGAGAATGCCGATCCGGCAGTGTTCGAAACGCCGGGGTTCATCGCCGGCTACGTGCGATCCTATTCGCGCTATCTCGGGCTCGACCCGGACTGGGCATTCCAGAAATTCTGCGAGGAGAGCGGCTTTGCCGGGGTCCACGGGATGCAGCCCGAGGCCAACACCGCCCGCAGTGACGCGGCCCGACCCGCGGCCAAGCGCGGCTGGCGCCGCAACCGCATCGAGGAAGACCCGGTCCTGGCCTCCGCCACCGCGCTCATGCCTCAGAGAACCGCGCTTTTCGACGGGTTCAACGCGGGTGCGCTGGGCTCGCTGATCGTGCTTGCCGCCCTTCTCGGCGGGCTCGGCTATGGCGGCTACGCCATATTGCAGGAGGTGCAGCGCGTCACCCTGACCCCGGTCGATGCGCCGCCCGACGCGGTGGTCGATGTCGACCCGCTGGCCGAAGCGGCGCTCGCGCGACCGGGATACGAGACCGCGGGCGTGCGCGCGCCCAGCACGAGCGCGCTGTCGCGGCTCTACCGGCCCGAGGCGCTGGAAGTGCCGGTGATGACCCCGCGCGACGGCCCCATCGCCACCATCGACCCCAATTCAATCGGCGTCTGGCGTCCCTCGGTCACCACGCCGCCCACGCCCACGCAACTGGCCGAGGCGGGCCCCGACGACACCCCCGCGGTGCAGGTCGTGGCACCCACGCCTCCCGCCGTGGCCATCGTCGCCACCAACCCGGCCTGGGTTCGGGTGCGCGCGGCCGACGGCTCGATCCTGCTGGAACGAATCCTGGAGACCGGCGAGAGCTTCGTGCTGCCGAACTCGGAGGCCCCGCCCACCTTGCGCGCGGGCAATTCCGGCGCGGTGTATTTCATGGTCGATGGCCAGACCTTCGGGCCCGCAGGGGCACCGGGGGCGGTCGCCTCCAATGTGATATTGTCGCGCGAAACCCTCAGCACCACCTTCGCCGCCGCCGATCTCGATGCCGATCCGGACCTGCGCGAGGTCATCGCCACCGCCGAGGCGCGGCTCACCGCGAATCCGGCCGATCTGCCGCCGGCCGAATAGACGCAGGCCCGTTGCCACGACGCGGCACCTCGCCTAGATTTACATCAGGTCTGTCAATCGGAAGCGCTTCCCATGTCGCATAACGCAATTCGTCCCTGGCGCAACATCTACCGCCGGAAGTCGCGCCAGATCCATGTCGGCCCCGTGCCCATCGGCGGCGATGCCCCGATCGCGGTGCAGACCATGACAAACACCCTGACCACCGACATTCCCGGCACCATCGCCCAGGTGCAGGCTGCCGCCGATGCCGGGGCGGATATCGTCCGCGTCTCGGTGCCCGATGTCGACAGCTCCCGCGCCTTGAAGGAGATCGTCCGCGAAAGCCCCGTGCCGATCGTTGCGGACATCCATTTCCACTACAAACGCGGGATCGAGGCCGCCGAAGCCGGTGCCGCCTGCCTGCGGATCAACCCGGGCAATATCGGCGACGAAAAGCGCGTCAAGGAGGTCATCAAGGCCGCCCGCGACAACAATTGCTCGATGCGGATCGGCGTGAACGCGGGCTCGCTGGAAAAACACCTGCTCGACAAATATGCCGAGCCCTGTCCCGAGGCCATGGTCGAGTCGGCGCTCGATCATATCAAGATCCTGCAGGACAACGACTTTCATGAGTTCAAGATCTCCTGCAAGGCCTCCGACGTGTTCCTCTCGGCCGCCGCCTACCAGGCGCTTGCGGACGCCACGGACGCGCCGCTCCATCTCGGGATCACCGAGGCAGGCGGGCTGATGTCCGGCACGATCAAGTCCGCCATCGGGCTCGGAAACCTGCTCTGGATGGGGATCGGCGACACGATCCGCGTCAGCCTCTCCGCCGACCCGGTCGAAGAGATCAAGGTCGGCTATGACATCCTCAAATCCCTCGGCCTGCGCCACCGTGGCGTCAATGTGATCTCCTGCCCATCCTGCGCGCGGCAGGGCTTCGATGTGATCAAGACCGTCGAGGCGCTGGAACAGCGGCTCGAACACATCAAGACGCCGATGAGCCTCTCGATCATCGGCTGCGTGGTGAACGGACCGGGCGAGGCGCTGATGACCGATGTGGGCTTCACCGGCGGCGGCGCCGGGTCGGGCATGGTCTATCTCGCGGGCAAACAGAGCCACAAGATGTCCAACGAGCAGATGATCGACCATATCGTCGAGCAGGTGGAAAAGAGAGCCGCCGAACTCGACGCGATCGAAGCCGCCGAGGCTGCGCAGGACGCCGCCCGCGAACCGGCAGAATAACCCCGCCCGGTGGTGCCCGCGGGACCACCACGGATCGCCGCAACCCCTTGGCGATGGGCGCGCGTTACGCAGTACGCACCGCCGTTCAGGCCGGCGATCGGCGGGCGCAAATTCCCCGGGCGCGCGGTCCGGCACCGGGTCCGCTTTCTGGGGTAGATGCACGGCCTCAGCCCGCCGCAATCTGCCTTGCCAGGGCGCAGAATTCCTCCAGGCTCAGGGTCTCGGCCCGCCGCGTCGGGTCGATGCCCACGGCGGCCAGATGATCCTCGATCCCCGGTGTCAGCCCCTTGAGGCTGGCGCGCAGCATCTTGCGCCGCTGGTTGAATGCGGTCGCCACCACCCGGCTCAGCACCGCCGCATCGGCGGGATAGCGCGGTTCGGTGCGCGCGCGCAGATGAACGACAGCGGAATGTACTTTTGGTGCGGGAATGAACGCTTGCGGCGGCAGGGTCAGCGCGATCTCTGCCTCGGCCCGCCACTGCGCCAGGATCGCCAGCCGCCCGTAGGCCTTGGAGCCGGGTTTCGCCACGATCCGCTCCGCCACCTCCCGCTGGAACATCAGCGTCAGCGTGCGCCAGAAGGGTGGCCAATCCGGCGGCGTCAACCAGCGCACCAGCAATTCCGTGCCCACGTTATACGGCAGGTTCGCCGCGATATGGATCGGCGGGCTCAGGTAGGCCGTGGCATCCACCTCCAGCGCGTCGCCCTCGATCACCTCCAGCCGCCCGGGGTAGGCCGCCGCGATCTGCTGCAGCGCCGGCAGGCAGCGCGCGTCCTTCTCGATGGCCAGCACCTTGCGCGCGCCTTCGGCCAACAGCCCCCGTGTCAGCCCGCCGGGCCCCGGCCCGACCTCCAGCACATCCGCGCCGCTCAGATCCCCCGGCACCCGGGCGATCCGCGCCGTCAGGTTCAGATCCAGCAGGAAGTTCTGGCCCAGGGATTTCTTCGCCGACAGCTTATGGGCCGCGATCACCTCGCGCAGGGGCGGCAACCCGTCGATCTGCGCCATCTCAGCCGCCCCGCCGCCGGGCCATGTCCTCGGCCATGCGCAGCGCCGCGATCAGGCTGGTGGGGTCGGCACGGTCCTGTCCCGCAATGTCCAGCGCCGTGCCATGATCGGGCGATGTGCGGATGAACGGCAGCCCCAGCGTGACATTAACCCCGCCCGCGAAATCCACCGTCTTGATCGGGATCAGCGCCTGGTCGTGATACATCGCAACCGCCGCGTCATAACCCGCCCGCGCCCCCGCATGAAACATCGTATCCGCCGAGAGCGGCCCGCGCAGCTCGAACCCCTCGCCGCGCAGCTTGTCCAGCAGGGGCGCGATCCAGATCAGCTCCTCGTCGCCCATCGCCCCGCCTTCGCCCGCATGGGGGTTCAGCCCGGCAATGGCCAGCCGCGGCGCGGGGATGCCGAAATCCCGCTGCAACCCGGCGCGGGTGACGCGGATCACCTCCTCCAGCAGGGCAGGTGTCAATGCGGCGGCCACGTCGCGCAGGGCGATATGGATCGTCGCGGGCACCACCCGCAGCTCGGGACAGGCCAGCATCATCACTACCGGCACATCGCCGCCGAGATGGGCGAGGTATTCCGTATGCCCCGGAAACCCGAAGCCCGCCCCGTCCTGCAACGCCTTCTTGTGAATGGGCGCGGTACACAGCGCCGCCGCCGCCCCGGACCGGGCCAGATCGACCCCCCGCGCAATCGCGTCGATCACCCCCTGGGCATGGTCGGGATTGGGCTTGCCCGGGGTGAGTGCGCCGCGAAACGGCTGGGCCAGAACCGGCACGCCGCGCGCCGCCGCCGCGGGCGCCTCCGCGGGGTCGGAGATCACCACGCAAGGCGTCTCCGGCGCATGGGCGGCCAGATGCGCCGGGTCGCCGATCACGAAGAACGGCAGGCTTTGCCCGAGCGCGGCCCAGGCCTTGGCCGCGATCTCCGGGCCCACGCCCGCAGGCTCGCCGCAGCTCAGCGCAATCGGGGCGCCGGTCATTGGATCGTGGCTTCGGCGAGCAGTTCCTGCAGGTAGTTCGCCGCGTAGGACCCGAGCCGCTGGTTCAGCAGCTGTCGCCGCAGGGTGCCCTCGTCGTCCTCTTCCAGCGCCGTGGTCCGGGTGCAGAGCATGATATGCTCGCGGCCCCCGGCGCGGGCGATCTCGGTGCTCTCCTGGTTGTCGAGACCGGCGAGCGCCGTGGCGATGTCGCTCGGGATATCCGCCGCGGCCAATACCTCGCGCCGCAAGCTGCCCTCGGGCAGGTCCCGCGCCAGCCCATAGAGGTCGTCGCAGACGTCGATCTCCGCCGCCAGACGCGCGCGCAGCCGGGCGGCCGCCTCCGGGTCCGCGGGCAGGGGCAGGCGCGCAAGGTCCACCGAGACCGTGCTGGGCGCGCGGGCGGCGCTTTCCTGGAAGCCGCGCACCTGAAACAGCGCGATCGCCTGGTCGCCCAGGGGCACCGGGTCCGACACGTCGCCCGGCCCCAGGGTCAGCAATCGCTGCGCCAGCCCCGGCGGCAGCTCCGAGACCGCGATCCAGTCGCGCAAGCCGCCATTGGCGCGCGACGACGCCGCCGAGAACCGCTGCGCCGCCTCGGAGAACTGCGCCGTGGTCTGGACCCGCTCGCGGATGTTCGCAGCGAGCGTTTCGGCCTCCACCCGCAGGTCGGGCGGGGTCGGGATGATGATCTCGGCCACCCGGATGCGCGCCCCGGAGGCCGCCCCCTGCAGCGCCAGCGCGCGCTCGACCTCGGCATCCGACACGCGCGCGCGCGGACCGAACCGCTGGCGGATCAGCTCCCGCCACACCAGGTCGGCCCGCACGAAATCGCGAAACGTCTCGGGGGCAACACCCTCGTCGGCCAGCGCGGCGATGAACTGTTCGGTGGTCAGGTTGGCGCGGCTGGCGAACTCCTCCAGCCCCAGCTCCAGCTCGTCGATCCCGATCTCCAGACCGGCCGCGCGCGCCGCCTGCAGCTTGAGCTTGTCCTCGATCAGCCCCTCGCGGGCCAGCCGCGCCGGATCGCCCGGCAGCCGCAGGGCGGTGACGAACTTCTCCCGCTGCTCCAGCTCGTAGCCGCTGATCCCTTCGTTGTTGACCGTGATCACCGGACCGAAGGTCTGCGCCTGGCTGGTCGCCGGCTGACCGATCAGCATCGCAAGGGCGAGCAGGGCGGTGGATATGACGCGCATGAGGTTCCCCTGAATGTTATCCGCGGCAGCGCGATGTCCGCGCGGCATCGTCGCCACGGCCGAAGCCGAGCAACGAGACCGTGATGCCAAAATCCGTGGTCGAGCGCAAATCAAGCGAGGTGTCGAAATCCCGCGATACCGAGAGCTCCACCAACACGCATTCATTGCGGTACTCAAGGCTCAGATCCGCCTCCCGGGCCTGGGAAGCGTCGAAATCATAGCTGAATTCGAGCCCGCCGGCCCAAGTGTCGTTGAACCGGCGCCGCCCGGTCACGCTGAACTCGTTGGTATCGGCGGGCCGCGATTCGGCTTCCGACGCCCGCAGCCAGGTGTAGGACAGCGCCAGCGCGCTCAGCGGATCTTCCCAGCCCATCCGCAGCACGTTCTTGTTGATCGACAGATCCGAGCTGAACTGCGCCCGGTTCAGCAGCGCCAGGCCCGTGGGCGAGGACAGCTGCACCGTGGTCAGCCAGTCCGACGCCCGTTCGGTCGCCGACGCGCCCGGGGCCAGCGCGGTGTTGTCATCCTCGCGCAGCACCCGGCCCACGGTCACGGCGGTGGTCCAGCCGCTGGCGTCGAACCGGGTCCAGCCGACGCCGAAATTGGCGCGCCAGCCGCCTTCGACCTGGTCGCGCCCGGCGAACCGGTTCAGGTCGAACAGGCTGGCCTCGTCGAACTCGGCCACGGTGCTGTCCTCGTTGGGCACATCCACGTCCGACACCCGCGACCAGACCAGCTGGGCCACCGGCTCGATCACCGTGCGGGTGGCGCCATTGCTCTTCTCGAAGGGCCAGCGCAGCTCGGCGGCCAGTGTCGGTGTCACCCGGGTCTGCTGGTCGGGAAAGCTGGTATCCTGCGAAACATGGAACTGGTCGATCGCCAGCTCGCCCGTGGCCGTCATCACCATGCCCCAGTCGTTGGCCCAGCTGCGCTGCCAGGTGCCCAGCAGGCTCAGCCGCCGCGTGTCGCGCCCGATCTCGTTGGCATCCGAAGGCCGTTCCAAGCCCAGCCAGGACAGGGAGGTCTCGGCATATCCCCCGATCAGCGGCGTGTCGAAGCGGCGCGTGATCTCGCCATCCAGCACGAAGCGCGGGATGGTGTCGTTATCCTCGTCCTCCCGGAAGGTGGTGAAATAGGATGCGGTCGCCCGGTCCAGCGCATCCCGGCGGGTGCGCGAAATCTCGATCTCGCTGTCGATCCGGTCCTCGTCATCGAAGCCGTAATCGCGGTAATACTGGTCGTCCGACACGGTCTCGAGATCGAACGACAGCACGAAATCCCGGCCCAGGTCGAAGGCGCCGAACAGGGTGGCGAACCCGCGATCGCCCTCTTCCAGATCGTCGCGGGTATAGGCCCCCTCGAAGGTCAGGTTTCCGCGCGAAAACGCCTGCCTGTACCGCAGGCCGAGCGTGCGCGAATCCTTCGTGGTGATCTGCGGGCTGAGCGTCAGGTCGCGGTCCGGCCCCAGCGCAATGAAATAAGGGATCTCGACGCCGACCCCCAGCGCACTGGTGGTGCGGAAATTCGGAAACAGGAACCCCGTTGCGCGCTCCAGGGTCGGGTCGGGTACGCGCATCTGCGGCAGGTAAAGCACGGGGATGCCCACCACCTCGAACACCGCGCGCTCGAAATAGATCTGCCGCTCCAGCGCGTCATGGACGATGCGCCGGGCGCGGATCTGCCACAGGGGCACGGACCGGTCCGCGCAGACCTCGCAGCTTGACGCGACGGTGTTGTAAAGCTGGGTGTAGCGCCCGTTGACCCGCTGGATCTCCACCGCCGCGATCTGCACCTGCCGGTCCAGCACAAGTCGCGCGCTTTGCAGGATGCCCTCTTGCAGGTCGGTACCCAGCTCCGCCTGGGACGCGATCAGCACGAAGCCCGGCCCGGAGCTGAGCTGGATCGGCCCCGTGATCTCCAGCGTGTCGGCCAGCCGGTCATAGGTCAGCCGCTCGGCCCTCAGGCTTCGCCCATCATAGAAGATCTCGACCGCCCCCTCGGCGATCAGCGTCCCATCGGGGTTCGCGACGATCCGGTCGGCCACCAGCGTGGCCGGAGCAGGCGGCGCCTGCGCCTCCTGCGCCCGGACGGGGCCGGTCCAGCAGGCCAGGGCGAGCCAGACCGCCAGCGCCGCGGCGAGCCTGCGGGTCAGGGCGACGCGGTTCATCCGTCCTCCTGGTGCAGCAGCAAGGCCAGAGACAGGAACACCCCCGCGAGCGGCGGAAACCACGCGGCAGCCAGAACCGGGATTTTTCCAGCCTCGCCAAGGACCTGCGCGAAGCTCTTCAGAAAATACATCGAGAACCCCAGCAGCACCGCGAAAAGCACCATCAACCCCGTGCGCCCGAACCGCGTGTGCCGCATGGTGAACGCCGCCCCGATCAGCACCATCGCGACCAGAAAGACCGGCGAGGCCAGCTCCGTATGCAGCCAGACCCGATGACTGAGCGCTGCGAACCCCGCCGCCTCAAGCTGGTCGATGAAGGCGGGCAGCTCCCAGATCGGAATGGCCGAGGGGTCTCCGAAACTGTCGCGGATCTGGTCGAGGGTCAGGTCCGAGGGCACCTGCATCCATGCCGTTGTCCGGGCGCCTGCCTCGGGGTTCAGCCGCCCGGTCAGGTCCCAGACCTTGACGCCGGTCAGATCCCAGGCGCCGGGCACCAGCTCCGCCCGGCTAGCCGCCACCCGCTCGATCGGAAGGGCGCTCGCATCGAACCGCAGGAAGGTGACGTCATAAAGGATCGTGCCCCCCAGGCTCGCCCCCGCTGCGTGGATCACGATCTGTCCCTCTGGGGCGGCCTGGCGCAGCCACAGCCCCTCGCTGCTGAGCGCCAGGACGCTGGTTGCGCGGCCCCGCACCTCGTCACGGGTTTCCTCGGCAATCCGCGAGGTGGCGGCGACGATGGGGTTGAGCACGCTGATGCCGATCCCGCCGATCAGCCCGGCCACGATCACCGGCGCGATCAGGCTGCGGATGGCCGAGCGCCCCGCCGCGCGGGTCACGATCAGCTCGGAGGTGCGCGCCATCTTCAGAAACAGGGTGATCGTGGCCAGCACCATGATCAGCGGGATGACCTCGTAGATCGTGGCCGGCAGTTGCAGCAGCGCCAGCGCCGCGGCCTCCTGCAACCCGAAATCGTCGCTCGACAGGCTGCGCAGGGATTCGACCGTGTCGGTCATCCAGATCAGCCCGGCGAAGATCCCCAGCATCGACAGGAAGCTCATCACGAAGCGGCGCGCGAAATACCATTGCAGGGTCATGGCGCGGGCTCCGCCCCGGGATCGGGCACCGGCTTGAGCCGGCGTCGGATCGGATGGTCCGAGATATAGAGCAGCACCAGCACCAGCCCAGCCGCCAAGGCCACGGGCGCATAAAGCACGGGCCAGGCCGCGGCGTCGGATTGCGCGATCTCCTCGGACATGTTCACCGACAGCTGGATCACGATCAGCGCAAGGATCGCGCCCGCCACCTGCTGCCAGAAGCCGAAGCGGCTGAACCCACCGACCAGCAGCGCGCTGAAGCCCAGAAGGGCGGTGCAGATCGCCAGGGCCGGGTTGGCGAGCCGCCGGTGCGCTTCGCTGAGAAACGCCCCACGGCTCTTGCCCACGCTTTCCAGGTCCGCCGGATCCGCCCGCAGGAGCCGCGCGGTGTCCCAGCCCCGCAGGTCGCGCAGCACCCGGTCCTCGGGCACCTCGACCTCGCCCAGACCAAGGGCGAAATCCTCGAATTGCAGGGTGCTGAGCGTGCCATCGGCGCGCAGGAACTGTGCCAGCCCCGAGATCATCACCAACTGCGGGCCCGTGTCGCTACGCACCAGCAGGGCCTGGTTGGCGGTGTAGATCACCTCTTCGGCCGGGTCGCGCTGGTCCGAGAGAAGCACCTTGCTTAGCACGCCTTCGCCGGTGATCTCGGCCACGAAAACCGTCACCCCGTCGATGGGCGACTGGAACTTGCCCGGCTCCAGCAGCCGCGCCGACACCTCGTCGGCCAGCCGTTCCTCGAGATCGGCGATGGCCACCCGGGACATCGGCACCAGCAGATGCGCCAGAAGCAGCATCAGCGCCGCCGCCATCACCCCCATGTAGAAGGCCGGGCGCACGATCCGGAAGGCGCTGATCCCCGCCGCCTGCAGCGCCACCGTCTCGCTGTCCGAGCCCATCCGGTTGCCGGTGCTCACGGCCGAGGCGAAGGCCGCCAGCGGCAGCATCAGGTAGATCAGGTAGGGCAGCGACAACAAGGAAAGCTGCGCAAACAGCGCCAGCCCCTGGCCGTCCCCCGACAGCCGCTCGAACAGCCGGATCGACCGGTTGATCCAGTAGATCAGCACGATGATCAGGGTGAAGAACCCGAAGGTGACCATCAGGCGGCCAAGGATATAGCGGTCGTATCGGGCGAGCATGATGCGGCTGGGCGCCGGGGCCTCCTGGAGCGATTGGCGCGAGCCTAGAGCATTCATCGGCGCGGGAAAAGCGGCCACCGGCGTCGCAGCCCGTCGCCGCTGGTCATCGCCGGGTCGCCGGTCTAGGTTTGCCGGGAACTCAGACTGAAAGGGTCCACATGACCGAGCTTGCCGCTGTTTCCTTCGTCGATCCCGACCTCGATGCGCTTGCCGCCGAGACCGCGAAAATCGCGGTTCTGGTGCCCGAGGAAGGCACCCTCAACCCCGGCGCGCGCCGCCTGAACCGCCTGACCAAGGGCGCGGTGGCGCGGGCGGTGGAAAGTGCCGCCTTCGAGAAGCTCAAGAGCGGCGAGAGCCTGTCGCTCGGCTATCCCGCGGGGATGGCCTCGGATGAGGTGATCCTGGTGAAACTCGCGCGCAACGCCAAGCCGCTGGAGGCGCGCAAGGCCGGCGCGGGGCTGGGCAAGACGCTGGGCAAGGAGGGGCTGCTGATCTGGGCCGCGGGCCTGGGGCAGGTGGCCGAGCTGGCCTTTGGCGCGGCCCTGCGGGCCTACCGCTTCGATGCGCGCAAGTCGAAATCCGAAGACGCGCTCGGCCCGATCACCGTGTGCGCGACGAAACGCGACGAGGCAGAGGCGGCGTTCGCCGACCGGCGCGCCGTGGCCGAGGGGGTGTTTTTCACCCGTGATCTGGTCAACGAGCCTGCGAATGTGCTGACCACCACCGAATTCGCCGACCGGCTGACGGCCATGGCCGATCTCGGCCTGGAGGTGTCGGTTCTGGAAGAGGCCGACATGGAAAAACTGGGCATGGGCGCGCTTCTGGGCGTAGGCCAGGGCTCGGAAAGCCCGTCGAAGATCGTGGTGATGAAATGGATGGGCGGCGGCGACGGCGCGCCCTTCGCGCTGGTGGGCAAGGGGGTCGTGTTCGACACCGGCGGTATCTCGATCAAGCCTTCGGCGGGTATGGAAGACATGACCATGGACATGGGCGGCGCGGGTGTCGTGGCGGGCGTGATGCGCACCCTGGCCCTGCGCAAGGCCAAGGCGAACGTGGTGGGCCTGGTGGGGCTGGTGGAGAACATGCCCGACGGCAAGGCCCAGCGGCCCGGCGATGTGGTCACCTCGATGAAGGGCGACACGATCGAGGTGATCAATACCGATGCCGAGGGCCGGCTCGTTCTGGCAGACGTGATGTGGTACGCGCAGGAAGAGTTCAAACCCTGCGCCATGATCGATCTCGCCACCTTGACCGGCGCGATCATCATCGGGCTTGGCCACGAGAACGCGGGCGTGTTTTCCAACAGCGACGATCTGTCGGGCGCGTTCCTGAAGGCCGCTACGGCCGAAGGCGAGGGGGCGTGGCGGATGCCCATGGGCCCGGCCTATGACAAGCTGATCAAATCGCGCGTGGCCGACATCAAGAACGTGGGCGGGCGGGCCGCGGGGTCGATCACCGCGGCGCAGTTCCTGGGCCGTTTCGTGAAGGACGAGACCCCCTGGTGCCATCTCGACATCGCGGGCACGGCCTCGGTCAGTTCGGCGACGGATTACGCGCCCGCGGGGGCCACTGGCTGGGGCGTGCGCGCGCTCGACCGGTTGATCCGGGACGGCTACGAGGGCTGAGACCCGTGGGCGTGGTCTATTTCTACCACATGACGCGGACGCCGCTGGACGCGACCCTGCCGGTGCTGCTGGAGAAATCCCTCGCCGCGGGCTGGCGGGTGCTGGTGCGCGGCACAAGCGGGGCGGAGTTGGAGCGGCTCGACGAGCTGCTCTGGCTGCGGCCCGAGGAGGGGTTTCTGCCCCACGGGATCGCGGGCGGGGACCGGGACGCGGATCAGCCGGTGCTGCTAGGGGTGGATGCGCCGCTGGCGGGGCGCGAGGCGCTGATCTGCGTGGACGGGGCGCAGGTGGACCCGGCGGAGGTGGCCGGGCTGGCGCGCGCGTCGCTGCTGTTCGATGGCGGGGACGCCGCGGCGGTGGAGGCCGCGCGGGGCCAGTGGAGGGCGGTCACGGGCGCCGGGCTGTCGGCGCAGTACTGGAGCCAGGAATCCGGTCGGTGGGAGAAAAAGGCCGAAGCCTGAGCCGCGGATCGGGCGGGGCCAAGAATTTTACGTAAAATTCTTGGCGCCTGGCGGCGGGGGCGGTGCGGGACAGGGGATGTCGCGCGGGCCAAGGATTTTGCAAAATCCTTGCACGCTCCGCCCAAGCGTTAACGCGGGCGCCGAAAACCCGCGAAAACCGCCGACAAATTTTTGCGCGAAACCGTGGCCGATCAAGGGTTTCCAGAGATTTGTTTCGCGTGCGAAACATTCCATTTCTTGAATAGGTTAACGGCTCACGCGCAAGGCCTGAAGCCCGTGGAAGTGGTAGATCGGCGCATAGACCGGCGCCCCGGCCAGCCGCAGCCCCGGGCAGCGCGCGAAGAGCACCCGGAGCGCGATCTCGATCTCCAGCCGCGCCAGCGGCGCGCCGACGCAGAAATGCAGCCCCGCGCCGAAGGCCATATGGGGCGGCTTGGTGGGGCGGGTCGGGTCGAACCGGTGCGGGTCGGGCGCAAAGCCCGGGTCGCGTCCTGCGGCCGCCAGCAGGCATCCCACCGTGTCGCCGGGCGCGAAGCGGTGGCCGAAGACCTCGACCTCCTGCCGGGCGATGCGGGTGAAGAGGTGCAGGGGCGGGTCGAAGCGCAGCACTTCCTCGACCGTGGTGGGGGTGATCTTGCGCAGCCCGGTCTCCAGCAGGGTCTTCACCCCATTGCCCAAGGTATGAACCGTCGCTTCGTGCCCTGCGTTGAGCAGCAGGATCACCGTGGTCACCAACTCGTCGCGGGTGAGCTTGCCGTCCTCGGCCTGCGCCGCGATGAGCGCGCTGAGCAGGTCGTCTGCCGGGCTCGCGCGGCGCGCCGCGATCAGGTCGAGCAGCCAGGCGCGAAAGTCGTGCGCGGCGGTGTTGGCGGCCTCCTCCATCGCGTGGTTGCGCCCGGCCTGGTACATGCCGACCATGGCGTTGGACCAGGCCAGAAGCTGCGGCGCGGTGTCCTCGGGAACGCCGAGCAGCCGGGCGATGATCCGCACGGGCACCTGGGTGCAATAGGCGGGCAGCAGGTCGAAGGGGGTGTCGGGGAAGGCGTCGATCAGCGCGTGGCAGAGCGCCTCGATCCCCGGGGCGAGCGCCGCGATCCGCGCCGAGGTGAAGGCCCGGGTGACCAGACCGCGCAGGCGGGTATGGCGGGGCGGCTCCAGCTCCAGCATGGAATGCGCCTCCACCGCGTAGAAGTCGCGCAGGTGGTCGGGCACCGGGGGCGGGGAGAGCGGCTCGCGCCCGAACCGGCGGTCCTTGAGGATCGCGCCGGTGGCGGCATAGGTCGGGGTGACCGGCATGGCGTAGGCGTCCCACCACACCAGGTCCCCGAGCGCCCGCATCCGGTCATAGACCGGATACGGGTTCTGCACGAAGGCGGCGTCCGTCGGGTCCTGGGTGACCCGGGGCAGGCCGGCGCCCATGTCAGTCCGCGCCGCGAACCGGGATGGCGCCGCCCTTGGGCGCGGCGAGCTTCTGGATCAGGAAGATCGCGACCGCGGTGCCCACGCCGATCAGGTCGGACATGATCCCGCCCTCGATCAGCATCAGCGCGGCGAAGACAAGCCCCACCCGCAGGAACCAGGCGGCGCGACCGCCCATGAACCAGCCCTGCACCCCGGAGCTGAGGAAGAACACGCCCACCACCGCCGTGGCCCCGGCGCGCAGCACCTCGAACCAGGTGCCATCCATCAGGATCGCCGAATTGTAGAAGAACATGAAGGGCACGATGAAGGCCGCGATCCCGATCTTGAACGAGGTGACCGAGGTCTCCATCGGGTTCGCGCCCGATATCCCCGCCGCCGCGTAACTCGCCAGCGCCACGGGGGGCGTGATGGCCGACAGCACCGCGAAGTAGAACACGAAGAAATGCGCCGTCAGCAGCGGGATGCCCAGCTGCACGAGGCCCGGGGCGACCACGCTTGCGGCGACCGCATAGGCTGCCGTGGTGGGCATCCCCATCCCCAGCAGGATCGCGATGCACATGGCAAAGAACAGCGCCAGCAGTTGCGAGGTGTCGGCAATGCCGAGCAGGACCGCCGAGAACCGTGCGCCCACCCCCGTCAGGGAGATCACGCCCACGATGATGCCCGCGCAGGCACAGACCGCGATGATCTGCACCGACATGGTGCCGGCGATCTCGAACGCCTTGGCGATGGACCGCGGCCCCATGCGGAAGGGCGTGAACCAGGACACCACCGCGGCGGCGACGGTGGCCAGAGTGCCCGCGCGGATCACCGAGTAGCCCATGAAGAGCGCGTAGATCAGGATGATGATCGGCAGGAACAGGTAGACCTGGCGCACCATCTTGTTGAACTTCGGCAACTCGTCGCGGGACATGCCGCGCATGCCGAGCTTGGCGGCTTCGAGATCCACCATGAAGTAGACCGACACGAAGTAGAGGATCGCCGGTATGATCGCGGCCAGCGCGATCTCGGTATAGGGAATGCCGGTGATCTCGGCCATGATGAACGCACCTGCGCCCATGATCGGCGGCATGATCTGCCCACCGGTGGAGGCGGCGGCCTCCACCGCGCCGGCGGTTTTCTTGTGATAGCCGACCTTCTTCATCAGCGGGATCGTCAGCGAGCCCGTGGCCACCACGTTGCCCGCCGAGGTGCCGTTGATCATGCCCATGAGGCCGGAGGCGAAGATTGCCACCTTGGCCGGGCCGCCGCGCGACTGCCCGGCGGCGGCGAAGGCGAAGTTGACGAAGTAGTCACCGACCTTCGAGGCCTGCAGGAAGGCCGCGAAGATGATGAAGAGGATGATATAGGTGGAGCTGACGGCGGTGGTCGGCCCCAGGATGCCCGCATCGGTGTAGACCTGGCTGAAGAAGCGCTGCCATGTCACCGCGGGGGCGTTCAGGAAGCCCGGCAGGTACTGGCCGACGAAGACATAGGCCAGGAAGATGCCCGCGATCACGATCAGCGCCATGCCCGCGACCCGGCGGGTCAGCTCCATGATCAGCGCGGTGCCCGCGACGGCGGCGATCGAGATGCCGATAGGCGCGAATGGCGTTCCCGTGGAGTTGCGCATCAACGTGCCGTAGATGGTGATGAGATAGGTGGCCACCGCCACGCCGCAGATCGCCAGCACCAGGTCGGGGGCGGAAAAGCCGCTGCGCGCGCGCTTGTGGAACCAGCTGAGCACGATGCCGCCCGCGGTCGCCACGATCAGGGGCAGCCCGAAGAGCCAGGTTTCATTGAACTTGATGCCCTCGTCGATGCCGTTCCACATCACGCCGGAGGCGATCTCCATCGAGAAGCTGGCCGCCATGCCGAGCGAGAACAGGGCCGGGACCATCAGCCCGTAGGCGACGTAGCCCAGCAGCGGGGTCTCCTTGCCCGGGCCGGGAAAGTCCGTGCGCGCGGCAAAGAGCAGGAAGCCGAGCGCCAGGGCCCCCGCGATATGGACGATGCGGAAATTCCACGTCTCCATCGGGAATGTGGGCAGGAAGGGCACCTCGATCCCGGTCCATTCCGAGATCGACAACCCGTTGAGCGCGGCCATGTGGAAGGCCGCGTAGAGCGCGGCGAAGGTGCTGATCAGGATGAAGTTGCGCCCCTCGAACAGGCGGCGATTGGACTCGGTGGGCTCTTCGTCCACCCCCTCGGCAATCAGGTGATCGTCTGCGGTCTTGGTCTGGTCTGTCATGGCCCTCACTCCGGTGCGGGCGTCGTTGCGCCCCGGCGCGCCCTGGTCCGCGCCATGTGGGAAGGGCCGCTATGGCGCGGCCCTTCGGGGTTCGGCTTACATGCCGTGGATCATGTCGTCGGGAATGTCGGCCCCGGCGTTTTCCTTGAACCACTCTGCGGCACCCGGGTGCCATTTGAGAACCTTGTTCTTGTCCCAGTTCTCAGGGAGGGTCGACCGGGCCGCCTTGTGGATGCCGACCATGCGGGCGTTGTCGGACATCACCACATCCGTGGCCGCCTTCACGAAGGAGGCGGGCAGGTCGCAATTGGCGATGGCGAAGTTCCACATGGAGACCGAGCGCGCGTCCGCCTCCAGGGTCGAGTAGGTGCCCGCGCCGATGCTGAATTCCGAGACGGGGAAGTCGGCCATGATCTTGGCCTGTTCCTCTTCGGTGAACTCGATGATGTTGATGTCGGTCTGCACTTCGAGCTGGCTGACCGCCGGGACCGGCACGCCGGCGGCGAAGGCGATCACGTCCAGAAGGCCGTCCTGCAGCTGCCCGCCGAGGTCGGACCAGCCGCCGTTACGGCGCTCGAAATTCACGCCGAGGGCTTCCATCATCCGCGGGAAGTAGGTGTCGGAGGTGGAGCCCGCCGGGCCGAAGCCGATCTTGGCCCCGTCGGGGATATCCGCGATCGAGGCGATGCCCGAGGAGGACAGGGCCGTCACCGAGAACGGCGTCTGGTACATCGGGAACATCGCGCAGGCGTTGTCCATCTGCAGCCCCGGCGCGATCGGGTTGGTACCGGCGAGCGATTCGGCCGCCGGGCCCATGGTGGTCATGCCGAACTGGGCGTCGCCGGTGTGCACCAGCGCCATGTTCTGCATCGGTCCGCCGGTCACTTCGCCGCCGCCCGACAGGCCCAGCTCTTCGGCGACCAGGTTGGCCCAGCCGGAGCCATAGGCGAAATAGGTGCCGCCCTGGGAGGCGGTGCCGACGGTAAAGCTGTCGGGCCAGCCGTCGCGGTCCTGGGCGGTGGCGGTCGTGACCACGGTCGCGCTCAGGGCCACGGCCATGGCGGTGCCGGTCATCAGGGTGAATTTCATTGTCTTCCTCCAAGTTGTGCCGGGGCGTGATGCACGTACTGGCGCATGGGCCAGTCCCCGGCTCTCCCTCGGAAAGCGGCGTGCTTTCCGCGCACCTTGCGTGCGGTGCTGGGCGCAGTAGCGACGAGTCATGCAAGTTGTGCAAGTGCGCCATGCGGGGCTTGCAACGGGGCGGGCCGAGTTTTTCGCGCGGATGGGTAGAGATGGGGACATCGGCGGGCGCGCGGTGGGTTGCGCGCGACACATTCAACCAGGCGCAGGGGCTTTGGGCGGGGTGCAAGCGGTTTCGAAACCGCTTGGCCCGTTGCGGCACGGGCAGCACGCGTCGCCCCGCAAGGCATCACGGATCGGTTGCTCCCGGCTCCCCAGCCCCCGGCCGTGCGGCGCCGCAGTTGTCCCGGACGCGCCCCGCGCGCCGCTCCGCGCCTCCAAGCGGTTTCGAAACCGCTTGGCCCGGCCCGGGTGGCGCGCGTCAGTCTTCTTCGGCGAAGGCGTCTCGGGACAGCCCGTGCTTCTGCATCTTCTCGTAGAGCGCCTTGCGCGACAGGTTCAGCGCCGCGTAGGTATCCTTGAGCCGCCCGCCATGGGCTGCGAGGCTCGCGGCGATCAGCGCCTTCTCATGGGCCGCCATCCGCTCGGCCAGCCCCATGGACGCGCCTTCGGCGGTGCTGGTCAGCGCAAGATCCAGCCCCAGTACGTAGCGGTCGGCGGCATTGCGCAGCTCGCGCACGTTGCCGGGCCAGTCGCGGGCCGCGAGCGCGGTCAGGATCGCGCCCGAGATCTCCGGCGCGGGCTGCTTGTAGCGCGCCGCGGCCTCGGTCGCGAGCTGCGCGAACAGCAGCGGAATATCCTCCCGCCGCTCCGCCAGCGGTGGCAGCCCCACCGTCACCACGTTCAGCCGGTAGAGCAGGTCGGCCCGAAACCGCTCCGCGGCGGCCTCGGCTTCGAGGTCCTTCTTGCTGGCGGCGACGAAGCGGATGTCGAGATGCACCGGATCGTTCGAGCCTAGCCGCGTCACCGTCCGGTTCTGGATCGCGTGCAGCAGCTTGGCCTGGAGCGGCAGCGGCAAACTGTCGATCTCATCCAGGAACACCGTCCCGCCCCGCGCGGCCTCGAACTTGCCGAACCGCGCGCGCATCGCCCCGGGATAGGCGCCGGCCTCATGCCCGAAAAGCTCGCTCTCGATCAGGTCGGCGGGCAGGGCGGCGCAGTTGATATGCTGAAAAGGCCCCGTACTGCGGGTGCTGGCGCGGTGGAGCGCGCGGGCCGCGACCTCCTTGCCCGTGCCCGTGTCCCCCACGATCAGCACATCCGCATCCGTGCCCGCCACCGCGCGCAGCTGCTGACGTAGGGCGACCATCACCGCGCTGCGCCCGGTGAGCCGGGCCTCCACCGGGTCGCGGCGGCCCATGGCGGCGCGCAGCTGGCGGTTGTCGAGGGTCAGGCGGCGCTTGTCGAGCGCCCGGCGCACGCTGGCGACCAGACGGCTGGGTGCGTAGGGTTTTTCCAGAAAATCATAGGCCCCGTCGCGCATGGACTGCACCGCCAGGTCCACGTCGCCGTGGCCGGTCACGAGGATCACCGGAAACTCCGGGTCGATCTCCAGCGCGCGGGCCATCAGCGTCGTGCCGTCCATGCCGGGCATGCGGATGTCGGTCACCAGGATGCCGGGGAAATCGCGGGCGATCCGGGGCAGGGCGGCCTCGGCCTCGGCAAAACACGCGACGTCGAATTCCGCCAGTTGCAGAGTTTGCGCCGCCGCGTGGCGCAGGGGCTCCTCGTCATCGACAAAGAGAATGGTCTCGGGCGCTGCACTCATTCCGCGGCGGTTCCCGTGGCGCGGGGGGCGGCGGCGGCCGGCAGGACCAGCCGAAAGACCGCACCGCCCCCGGGGGCATTCTCGGCCTCCAGCGTGCCGTCGAAATCGCGCACGATATTGTAGGAGATCGACAGGCCCAGCCCGAGCCCGCCCCCCGGCGCCTTGGTGGTGAAGAACGGATCGAACATGGTTTCGGCGGCTTCGGGCGCGATGCCGGGGCCGATGTCACGGACCTCGAGCATATGGGCCCCGTCGCGCGCGCGGGTCCGCAGGGTGACGCGGGGCGCAGGTGTGTGGGTCATCGCATCCAGCGCGTTGCTGAGCAGGTTGACCACCACCTGTTGCAGCCGCACATGGCCGCCGCGCACCCAGACCGGGGACGCGGGCGGAGTGTAGTCCACCGCCGCGCCGGTCTGCTTCAGCCGGACCTGCATCACCGACAGCGCGTCCTCGATCACCGCATCGAGCCGCACCGCGCCCACCTCTTCCTGCGGGCGGCGGGCGAAGTTGCGCAGGTGCTTGGAGATCGACGCCATCCGGTCGGTCATGGCCGAGATCCGCGTGACGTTCTCGCGCGCCTCGGGCACCCGGTCGCGGTCGAGGAAGGTCATGGCATTCTCGGCATAGGACTTCACCGCCGCCAGCGGCTGGTTGAACTCGTGGCTGAGGGCCGCCGACATCTGCCCCAGGGCGGCGAGCTTGCCGGCCTGCACCAACTCGGCTTGCGTCTTGCGCAGGCGCTGTTCGGTCTGGCGGCGCTCGACCACCTCCTGCTGCAGCTGCCGGTTGGCCAGGTTCAGATCCGCGGTGCGCTGGGTGACGCGGGCCTCCAATTCGGCCTGGGCGGCGCGCTGGGTCTCCATCCGCTCCAGCAGTCGGGCGCGGCGCTGCTGGTAGATCGCGGCGGCCATCACCAACAGCAGGGTCAGCAGCATGGCGATGGCCATCATCTGCAGCGCCTGCTGGCGCGCGGGCGCCGTGGGCAGCAGGATCGTCACGTCCCAGCCCGCGTCGCTGATCCGGGCGGTGCGGGCGACATAGCTTTCGGCCTCGCCCCCGGGCGTGGCGATGGACCACAGCTCCGCGCCCTCCGACAGGGGCGTGATCTCGGTGGGCAGGTGCGTGACCTCTGACAGCGGATACTGCCGCGCGGCTTCGATCCGGGCGCGCGCGGCGTCGGTCAGGGGGGCGAGCGCGCGGAAATGCCAGTCCGGGCGCGAGGACATGAAGACCACGCCCTGCAGGTCGCGCACCAAAACCGTGGCGGGGCCTGCGCGCCAGGTTTCCTCGAACCCGTCCACGGTGAATTTCACCGCCACCACGCCGGTGATGCGCGCGTTGTCTTCGACCGGGGCGGCGTAGAAATAGCCACGCTCACCGGAGGTGGTGCCAAGGGCGAAATACCGGCCCAGCCCACCATCCAGCGCCTGGGTGAAATAGGGCCGGTAACTGAAGCTGCGGCCCACGAAGGACAGTGTTTTGCGGTAGCTGCTGGCCGCGAGCGTCAGCCCGGAAATGTCCATCAGGTACACGTCCGAGGCCCCGATCGCATAGGCGGTCTGGCGCAGATCCTCGTTGATCCGGGCCTGCAGGGCGGTGTTCTCGGGCTGGCGCAGCAGGGCCGCGAGGTCGGGCCGCTCGGCCACCAGCGCGGGCAGGGGGGCGTAGCGGCGCAGGGCGCCGTTCAGCCCCTCCACCGTGAGGCTGAGCGTGGCCGCGGCCCTCTCGGCGGCCTCGGTCAGGAAATACCGCTCGATCCGCGGGAAGGCCGCCAGCGCCACGAGCCCGGAGAGCAGCACCGCCACCGCCAGGGCGGGGATCAGCCGGGGCGAGGCGGCGGGGGGAGGGGCGAGCGCGTCGGACATGGTCGCACTATGGGCCAGTCGGCGGCGATTTCCAATCGCTCCCGTGGCTCACGCCGCGCGGGCGGCGGGCAGGATCGCGTCGTCCAGCAGGGCCATCAGGTCGCCGAAATAGCCGCCCGAACGGGCAGGACGCGTCGGGTCCGAGGTGATCACGAGCGTCAGGGCGCGGTCCGGCACGATGCACAGGATCTGGCCCCCATAGCCGCGCGCCAGCAGAAACTCCGCCCCGTCTGCACGCCCCAAGAACCAGCCATAGCCATAGCCCAGCCCGGAGAACCGCGATTGCGTGCGCGGGATGGCCGAGGCGCTGAGCCAGCCGTTGCTGATCACCTGACCGCCCTCGGCTGCCCCGCCCAGACGCACCATCTCGCCGATGGCCAGCAGGTCGCGGGGGCGCAGGGACATCTCGTTGCCGCCCAGGTAGTAGCCTTGCGGGTCGCGGGTCCAGGCGGGAATGTCGATGCCGAGTGGCGCGCCGATCCGGCGGCGCATCTGGGCCAGCAGCGACAGGCCCGTCGCCTCGGCCAGGGCTGCGCCGAGGATATGGAACGACCCGGTGGAATAGAGCATCCCTTGCCCCGGCGTGGCCACCATCGGGCGGCTCAGGGCATTGGCGACCCAGTTCCGGCTCGACACCCAGCCGCCGTAATTGGCGCCCGAGGTCCGCTCCAGCCCCGTCTGCATGGTCACGAGGTCGGCCATGGTCAGGTCGGGCACCCGCGGGTCGGCGCCTGCGGGGATCAACTGCGGCGCGACCTCGGCCAGGGTGGCGTCCACGCCCGCGATCTCGCCCCGGTCGATGGCCGCACCCAGCAGGAGGGCCACGAGGGATTTCGACACCGACTTGATCGGCACCGCCCGCGACAGGGCCGGGCCGCGCAGCGCCTCGGCCAGAACGACCGTACCGCCCTGGGCCACGGTCAGGCTGTGCAACTGGTCCAGCCCCCGCGCGCGGTCCCGCACGCGGGTCCAGTCGGTGCCATTGGCGCGAGCCGGGCCGGCCAGCAGCGCGGCGGTGGAAAAGGCGAGGGCCGTGCGTCGTGTGATCATGCTGTCATAAATGGGGTGTCCGCGCCCGATGGAAAGCACCGCTCACATCTGCGTCAGAGGCGCCCGCACGGGGGAACCGGGGGCCAGAGATAGGGGTTGTCGCGCCCGGGGCGCGGGTCTATACGCGGGCGCTGGAATTCAGGAGGCCGGACATGGCGATTGGCAGCGCAAACCTCAACGTGATGATCAAGGCCGCCCGGGCGGCGGGGCGCAGCCTCGTGAAGGATTTCCGCGAGGTGGAGAACCTGCAATCGTCGATGAAGGGGGCGGGCGATTTCGTCAGCCGCGCCGATCTGCGGGCCCAGGAAATCCTGGAAAACGAGCTGCGCGAGGCGCGCCCGAACTATGGCTGGTTGGCCGAAGAGGCCAAGGAAGAGGTGATCGGCAAGGACCCGACCCGGCGCTGGATCGTCGATCCGCTCGACGGGACCACGAACTTCCTGCACGGGATGCCCCATTGGGCCGTCTCCATCGGGCTGGAGCACAAGGGCGATGTGGTCGCGGGCGTGGTGTTCGACCCGGCCAAGGACGAGATGTTCTTTGCCGAGAAGGGGCAGGGCGCCTGGATGAACCAGACCCGGATGCGGGTCTCGGGCCGGCGCACGATGATCGAGTCGGTCTTCGCCACGGGCCTGCCCTTCGCCAACAACGCGTACCTGCCCGCAACGCTCAAGGATCTGGGCCAGCTCTTGCCGCAATGCGCGGGCGTGCGGCGCTGGGGGGCGGCGGCGCTCGATCTGGCTTACGTGGCGGCAGGCCGCTACGAAGGGTACTGGGAGCGCGGGCTGAAGCCCTGGGATCTGGCCGCGGGCATCGTGTTGGTGCGCGAGGCGGGCGGGCTGGTGGAGCCGATCCGCGAGGACCAGCTGCTGCTGGAGGACGGGCATATCCTGGCCGCCAGCGAGCCGATGTTCGGCAAGTTCGCCGCGACCATCCGCAAGAGCTGAGCCTACTTGCGCCGCCGCACGCGGGGGACGCGACTGGTGCGCCGCCGCACCTTGGGGATGCGCGAGGCGATGGCGTCGTAGCGCGCCTCCGGGTGGTCCGGATGACCGTCCGTACGCGCCCAGAAGCGCGGGCCCCCCAGTCGCAACCAGACCGGCAGGATCAGGATCAGCCCCGCAACGAACCCGCCCGCATGGGCCCAGTAGGCGACACCGCCCCCGTCCATCGGCGTGGACGCCCCGCTGAACACCTGCAGCGCGAACCAGCCCGACAGAACGAGGCCCGCCGGGATCGGGATCACCCGGAAGATGATCACGATGATGATCAGCACATCCACCCGCGCCTTGGGATAGAGCAACAGGTAACCGCCCAGCACCCCGGCGATGGCCCCCGACGCGCCCACCATGGGCACCGGGCTGAACGGGGCCGCGAGTACCTGCGCCAGCGCCGCGCCGATCCCGCAGAGCAGGTAGAAGCCGAGGAAACGCCCGTGCCCCAGCCGGTCCTCCAGGTTGTCGCCGAAGACCCACAGAAAAAGCATGTTGCCCGCCAGGTGCATGAACCCGCCATGGAGGAACATCGACGTGAACAGGCCCAGCGTCCCGCTTCCCGCGGTCAGCTCCCGCGGGACAAGGCCCCAGGTCTGGAAGAACAGCGAAAGCGCGCGCGGGTCGCCCATCAGCGGCAGGTAGGCGAGAAAGATCAGCACATTCAGGCCGATCAGCATCAGCGTCACATAGGGCGTGCGCTCGGAGGGGTTGTGGTCGCGGATGGGAAACATCGCTCTTACCTCAGTCTCCGGGCGGCCCGGGTCAAGGGGCGGGGGGTTACGGATTTGACGCGGGCCGGTTTCGGGCCATTGTTGGCCCATGAGACATGGACTTCTCGCCCTGGCGCTCGCGATGGGCCTGCCCGCGACGGGCTGGGCCGAGGGCTGCGCACCCGTGCCCGACACCCGCGCGGAGATCGCGGGCCTGCACGCACAGCTCCAGGCGGCGCCCTCGGAGACCGCCGCCCGCCCCCTGATCGGCGCGCTATGGCAGGTCTGGACCCGCGCGCCGGACGCGGCCGCGCAGGCGCTGCTGGACGAGGGGATGCGCAAGCGGCGGGAGTATGACTTCGCAGGGGCGGTGGAGGTGTTCGACGCGCTGATCGCCTATTGCCCGGACTATGCCGAGGGTTGGAACCAGCGTGCCTTTGCCCGGTTCCTGCAAGACCACTACGATGCGGCGTTGCGCGATCTCGACCGGGCGCTCGCGCTCAGCCCGACCCATACCGCGGCCCTGTCGGGCAAGGCGCTGACCCTGATCCGGATGGGGCGGATGGGGCTGGCCCAAGACGTGCTGCGCGCGGCGGTGGCGCTGAACCCGTGGCTGCCAGAGCGCGTCTACCTGCTGCGCCCGCCGGGGCGGGAGCTCTGAGACGATTCGGGCTTGCACGACCCGAACCGCTTGCCTAGCCAGGAGGGGCGTGCGGGCGTGATGGAATGGTAGACATATCGGACTTAAAATCCGAAGGCCCTAGTGCCGTGTGGGTTCGAGTCCCACCGCCCGTACCACGCCCCTGACAGCCGCGCTCAGGTCTTGAAATTGCGGCTGTCCTTGATCTGGTCCCAGGCCCAGACGACCTCTTGCAACTTCTCTTCATCGCTGCGGTCGCCGCCGTTCATATCCGGATGAAGAACCTTGATCAACGCCTTGTAAGACTTGCGAATTTCGGGCTTGGACCAGTGATCTTTCGCCTCCAGGATCTCGATCGCGCGGCGTTCGGTCGGGGGCAGGCGGCGGGTGCCGGTAATCGACTTTCCGGGGTTGCGCGTGGCGTTCTCGCCCAGCACCTGGTGCGGGTCATCCACGCCCAGCCGGGCCCAGGCGCGCTCCTCGGTGGAGCGCTTGAACGGCTTGGTCTCCCGGTCCCAGACGCGGTCCTTGTCCATCCGGCGCGCCATCTCTTCCTCGGACTGGCCGTTGAAGAAATTCCACTTCAGATTGTATTCGCGGACGTGCTTCTGGCAGAACCAGAAATAGTCATCGAGAATATCGGGCGATTTCGGCGCCCGGTATTTCCCGGCCTCCTCGCAGCCTTCATGCTCGCATTGGCGTGTGGAGGTCTCGAACGCACCGGACATGCCCCGGCGGCCGCGTGGATTCTTCTTCTTGGAGGACGATACGGACATATCGAACCCGAAGGGATCACTCTTCGACATAGGACCTCACTTTCCGACTCGGAACGGAGAGTTTAATGCTTTGTTCGGGCAAGCAAAGAGGATTGCGACAAAATGGGCGTGAAAACCGAGATCGAGACCCGTCTGCAGGCGGCCTTCGCGCCGCGGGAGCTGGACGTGGTGGACGACAGCGAGAGCCATCGCGGTCATGCAGGATATCAGGAAGGTGGCGAAAGCCATTGGAATGTAAGGATAGTTTCGGAAAAATTCGAGGGCATGAGCCGGATCGCGCGGCACCGGGCGGTCCATGACGCGCTGGGCAAGGACCTGGTCGGGCGCATCCATGCGCTGGCGCTGAAGATCGAGGCCTGAGCGTCGGGATCAGCCGCGCGACGGCGCGTCGGGCGCAGGGACCTTGGGCGCGGGCGCGTCGGGGTCCGGACGCGGGCCCTTGATCTCGCGCAGGACCGACAGCATTTCGCCCGCGGGCTTTTCCGCGTCCCGGGGGCCGGCCACGGGGGGCGGGCCCGCCGGGATCAGCGCCGCGGCCTCGGCGGCCGTCGCGGCGCCGGGCAGCGGTCGGCGAAACACCAGCAAAGTGTGAAACCGGGTCGTCTTGGAGGTCAGCCCCGCGCGTTCTTCGCAGGGCAGGGTGTCGGTACGGACATATTCCCAACGCTCAGCCGCCAGCGCGTTGATTGCCTGTTCAAGTTGCGCGGCGAAGCGGTCCTCGATGCGTTTCAGCCCCTTTTTCTGGAGCCCCGTGTTGGGAGCAGGCACTATCTTGTATTCGTACATTTCCACTACTTTTCCACCGTTTTCATTGATCGCGCGCCGCGGGTCCTAGAGGGCTTGCCACCCCTGTCATGTCAACGGATCACGCGACTGGCCGTGCCGTCGCACAGCGCGAATCGCGCGGCGGAAACGAGCGCCAATTGCCGTGATCGCCGCCGGGAACGTGGAAATATGAGCAAGAAGGACAGATTTCTGCGCCGATTGTTCGCAATTTCACGACGTGAGCGCAGAAAATCGGGGTCAGTCCCCTCGGTCAATAAGCAAGTTCTTGCTCGGTCGGATTTGTTAACGTAATGTTAAGCACAGCAGGTATGACGCTTGTGAGTAAACCATGAGGGTAAAAACATGAACTTTAAGACTTTGATTGCTGCGGTAGCGCTGGCTGCGATTCCGGCATTTGCCGGCGCGTCCACGGTCCACACCGTAGTTGGTCCCGGCCCGATCGTTGAAGGCGGGCTGGAGAATGGAGATGTTGCCGCCGCAACTCTGACGATTGGTGACACTGTGAACGTCAACCTCGTGGCGTCCGAATTGCACGACTCGATCTCAATCCTGGGGTTCAACCTTAACCCGGTCCCCGTGAACGCGATGGTGTCTCTGAGCTTTGATGCGCTGAGCATCGATGAGTTCGGTCCCACAGTCGCGTCGCTGTCGTTCAACTCTGACGGTTCCGCGCCGGTGTTCACCGGACCCGTGGATACGAACCCGTTCACCTTCATGATCGAGGCGGATGCGTCGCCCCTGTTCGTCGTGTTCGACTGGGACAATGACACCAACTCGGCCGCGTCCTATTCGCTGCGGGTCTCTGCGGTGCCGCTGCCGGCGGGCCTTCTGCTGCTGGGCACTGCCCTGGGCGGCATGGCGGTTGCACGTCGTCGCAAGAAAGTTGCCTGATCGTTTTAGCGATCACGCAGCCAAGACTTCAAGGAGCGGTCCGAAAGGGCCGCTCTTTTTCCGTCTGGAAGGGCGTGGATGTGTGACGTACACAAGGCGACGTTTGCGACCCGAGGCGCGTCACCTTTATAGAGTACAAGTAAACGGAACCGGCCGAACCGGAAGACGTCACTCCGCCGGATGCTGGCGTGAGACCTGGGTGTCGATCCTGCGGCGTTCCCGGCGCAGCACAACGATGCCACCGGCCGCGAGGGCCAGGGCAAGAACGGGTATGATGAATTCATAGAGCGTCATGGATCGCGCTCCTCCTTCTTCAGATACCCTAGTATATAGTGCGAAACGCCGTGCAATACCAGTCCGGCGAGGCCCCACCACAGGGCGGAGGCCGCCATGCCCGGTGCGGCCCCGGTCAGCGGGCGCAGGATCGCGAAGCCGATCAGACCCAGCGCCAGCGCATTGGTGAAGGTCGAGAACAGCTTCACACGCTCGTTATAGACCAGGATCGCGTCCCGGGGCGGGCGGGGGCGGCGCAGGCCCATGGGGCGTTTACTGCTGCGCCAGCTTGGCGGCGACGATCTGGTTCACGGCCTTGGGGTTGGCCTTGCCGCCCGTGGCCTTCATCACCTGGCCCACGAACCAACCGGCGAGCTTGGGATTTTCCTGCGCCTTGGCGACCTGGGCGGGATTGGCGGCGATGATCTCGTCCACCGCGGCCTCGATGGCGCCGGTGTCGGTGACCTGCTTCATCCCGCGCGCCTCGACGATCTCGGCCGGATCGCCGCCCTCGGTATAGACGATCTCGAACAGGTCCTTGGCGATCTTGCCGGAAATCGCGTCGGCCTTGATCAGCTTGATGATCCCGGCCAGTTGCGCCGGGCTCACTGGGCTTTCGGTGATGTCGTGGTCTTCCTTCTTCAGCCGCCCGAACAGCTCGTTGATCACCCAGTTCGCCGCGAGCTTGCCATCGCCTGCCTCCCCCGCCACGGCCTCGAAATAGGCCGCGTTGGTGGTGTCGGCGGTCAACACGCTGGCATCGTAATCCGACAGGCCGAACTCGGTGATGAACCGCGCCTTCTTGGCATCGGGCAACTCGGGCAGGGCGGCGGCGATATCGTCGACCCAGGCCTGCTCGATCTCCAGCGGCAGCAGGTCGGGGTCGGGGAAGTAGCGGTAATCATGCGCCTCTTCCTTGGAGCGCATGGACCGCGTCTCCCCCTTGTCCGGATCATAGAGCCGGGTTTCCTGGGTCACGCTGCCGCCGTCCTCGATGATCGCGATCTGGCGGCGCGCCTCGTATTCGATGGCTTGCTGGATGAACCGGAGGGAGTTCATGTTCTTGATCTCGCAGCGCGTGCCGAGATGTGAGAAATCCTGGCTCGCCTGGTATTTCTCGTAATCCCCGGGGCGGCAGACCGACACGTTCACATCCGCGCGCAGGTTGCCGTTTTGCATGTTGCCGTCGCAGGTGCCGAGGTAGCGCATGATCTGGCGCAGCTTGCTGACATAGGCGGCCGCTTCCTCGGGCCCGCGGATATCGGGGCGGGAGACGATCTCCATCAGGGCCACGCCCGTGCGGTTCAGGTCCACGAAGGACATATGCGGGTCCATGTCGTGGATCGACTTGCCCGCGTCCTGTTCCAGGTGAATGCGCTCGATCCGCACCACGCGCGCCGTACCATCGCCCAGCTCGACCAGCACCTCGCCCTCGCCCACGATGGGGTGGTAAAGCTGGCTGATTTGGTAGCCCTGGGGCAGGTCCGGATAGAAATAGTTCTTGCGGTCGAAGGCCGAGGTCAGATTGATCGCCGCCTTCAGGCCCAGCCCCGTGCGGACCGCTTGCGCGACGCATTCCTCGTTGATCACCGGCAGCATCCCCGGCATGCCCGCATCCACGAACGCGACGTTGGAATTCGGCTCCGCCCCGAAGCGGGTCGAGGCGCCGGAGAACAGCTTGGCATTGGTGGCGACCTGGGCGTGTACCTCAAGCCCGATCACCAGTTCCCAATCCTCCCGCGCGCCTGCGATGACCTTGGGTTTCGGGGTCTCGTATGTGAGGTCGAGCATGGGTCCGTCTCCGCCTGTTCCGCCCGCGGTTTTAGGGGAGGGCAGGCGGCGGGGCAAGGCGGATTGCGGCGCCCGTGCGGCCCGCCATGGGCCGGTTTCCGCCCGTGCGGAAATTGGGGGCTGGCGCGGGCCGGGTTTGTCGGGGAATCCTGCGCCCGACGAAACGGTTCGGGACTTGGACATGCGAAAACTGGCAGGGGCGCTTGTGGGGCTTGGGCTCTGTGTTCTGGCAGGGTGCAGCACGGGCAGCACGGCGCGAGACGGCGGGGGCGGCACCGCCGATCTGCCAGTGGCACAATGGGATTTCCGCCCCGACAGCGACCAGCTGACCCGCGCGGCCCTGGATGCGCTGTCGAGCCACGGCGCGGCGCTGCCGCTGGTCACACCTGCCGATGTGCGCCAGTGGTGCCCGGCTTACCTCGACGCCGACCGGGCGGATCGCGAAGCGTTCTGGGCCGGGTTCCTGTCGGCGCTGGCGAAATACGAGAGCACCTGGAATCCAAAGGCCGTGGGCGGCGGTGGCCGGTGGTTCGGGCTGACCCAGATCTCGCCGGCCACCGCGCGGGGCTATGGCTGTGCCGCGGCGACGGGCAATGCGTTGCTGGACGGTCCCGCGAACCTCGCCTGTGCGATCCGCATCATGGCGGTGACCGTGCCGCGCGACGGGGTGATCGCGGCGGGCGGGGCCGGGGTGGCGGCCGATTGGGCGCCGCTGCTCAGCCCGCCCAAACGCGAGTCCATGCGCAGCTGGACCGCGGCTCAACCCTATTGCCAGTAACCCTGCGCATCCCCTGACCGCGATCGGGATGGACGCCCGGCAGGGCTTGGCCTACCTTTGATCGGCACGAGGGTCGCTGGGAGGAGGCTGGGTGCTCGATTTTTCCCATAACCCGTGGTTGGTCGCGGCCTCCCTGGCGGTTGCGCTGATGGCGGGCTTCACCGGGCTGTCCCTGACCAAGGGCGCCTCGACCCTGCCCGCGGGGCCGCGCAAGACGCGGGTGGCGATGGCGTCGGTCGCCCTGGGCGGCGGCATCTGGGCCATGCATTTCGTCGCGATGCTGGGCCTGCAACTGCCGATCCTGTTCTATTATGACCCGCTGATCACCCTGATCTCGGCGCTGGTGGCGATCCTGATCGTCGGCGTGGCGCTACTGGTGCTGCATTTCCTGCCGCGCCGCGCGCTGACGATCTCGGCGGCGGGGCTCTGTGTCGGGCTGGGCATTCCGGTGATGCATTATATCGGCATGTCGGGGATGCGCCTGTGCCAGCCCAGCTATTCGGTCGCCGCGGTGATGGAGGCGGGCCTGGCCTCGGTAGTGTTGTCCATGGGCGCGATCTGGATCGCTTATGGCGCGCGCACCTATCGCAACATCCTGCTCGGCACGCTCGGCTTCGGCTTTGCTGTCTTCGCGGTGCATTTCGTCGCCATGTTCGGCACCGATTTCAGCGCCGTGCCCGGGGCGGCGGCGGCCGGCCCGTTGATCAGCAACGCGACGCTTGCGCTGATCGTGGCGCTGATCGCCTTCGTGATCTGCGGTGCGTTCCTGTTGTCCAGCGTGACCCTGCTGCCGCAGGCGGAG
Source organism: Dinoroseobacter sp. PD6 (assembly GCF_028807315.1). Lineage (NCBI taxonomy): Bacteria > Pseudomonadati > Pseudomonadota > Alphaproteobacteria > Rhodobacterales > Roseobacteraceae > Dinoroseobacter > Dinoroseobacter sp. PD6. Next base: position 294,380 of record NZ_JARAMN010000002.1, read on the forward strand.
GCGCGCGCCCAGGCCCCGGCGCCCGGGGCTGAGGCGGAAATGCCCGCGCCGGAGGCGGAGATCCGGAAAATCCCCTATGAGCTCGATGGTCGGACATTCTTCATCGACAGCCGCCAGGTCGCGGCGATCCGGGCCGAGGGCCATTACACCGTCCTTTACCAGGACGAGCGCAAGCTTTTCTGCCCCTGGTCGATCTCCGAGGCCGAGGCGCGGCTGCCCCGGGGGCAGTTCGTCCGCGCCCATCGCAGCTACCTCGTCAACCCGGGCCATGTCACCGGGTTCGAGCGCAAGAAGGACAACGGGGTGGTGTTCTTCGACGCGCGTAGCGCGCTGGAAAAGGTCCCCGTGAGCCGCTCGCGCCTGCAGGACGTGCGCACGGCCCTCGGCCTCGTCTGACACGCACCTTCCCCACGGATCGCTGAAACCCGGGCCCGGATCGCGCGCGGCGCGCCCATCGCAACTCGTGCGCGTATTTCGCATTTCGTGAAACGACCCGCGTTTTCGGTGTGTTGCGCCTCCTCCTGCGGCAGGCGGTCGCACTACGCTCAGCCTCAGCGAGTATGAACCCGCGTCAGACGGGTCAGCCAGTTGGGAGGAACACCACATGATACCACCGGCCTTTGAATACCATCGGCCGACGGACCTCGCGTCCGCGGTGAGCGTTTTGCAGGAACACGGCGACGAGGCGCGCTGCCTCGCGGGCGGGCACAGCCTGATCCCGATGATGAAGCTGCGCATGGCCGCGGTGGAACACCTGGTCGATCTGCAGGACATCGCCGAGCTGCGCGAGATCCGGGTCGAGGGCGGTCGGGTGACCCTGGGGGCCATGGTCACGCAACACGCGCTGATCACCTCCGACGCGCTGGCCTCCGCCGCGCCGCTGCTGCGCGAGGCGGCCGAGCAGATAGCCGACCCGCAGGTCCGCTACATGGGCACGGTGGGTGGCAATGTCGCCAATGGCGATCCGGGCAATGACATGCCGGGGCTGATGCAGGCGCTCGATGCGACCTTCACCCTGATGGGGCCCGAGGGTGTCCGCGAGGTGGCGGCGCGCGACTTCTTCGAGGGCGCCTATACGACCCTGCGGGAGGACGAGGAAATCCTCACCAGGATCGCCTTCGATGCCCATGCTAAGGGCTACGCCTATGAGAAGCAGAAGCGCAAGATCGGCGATTATGCCACCGCCGCCGCCGCGGTCCTGATCGAGAAGGACGGCACGGTCGCGGGCAATGTCGACATCGCCATGACCAACCTGAGCGACACGCCGGTCTATTCCGCCGCCGCGGGCGCTGCGCTGGTCGGCACGAGTTGCGACGCGGAGGCTGTCAAGGCCGCCGTCGCCGCGATGCTCGAAGACATCGACCCGATGCCCGACAACCGCGGGCCGGTGGAATTCAAACGCCATGTTGCGGGCGTCATCCTGGGCCGGGCCATCGCCCGGGCCTGGTCGCGCGCATAAGGGAGAGCAGACATGAGCAAGATGCACATCAAGATGACCGTGAACGGCAAACCCGAGGAAATGCTCGCCGAGCCGCGCGAATTGCTGATCTACACGCTGCGCGAGCGGCTCAACATCACCGGGCCCCATGTGGGCTGCGAGACCTCCCATTGCGGGGCCTGCACGGTCGAAATGGACGGCAAGTCCGTGAAGGCCTGCACCGTGTTCGCCGCCCAGGCCCACGGGGCCGAGATCACCACGGTTGAGGGGCTGGGGGATCCCGATAACCTCCACGTGCTGCAGCGGATGTTCAAGGAGCATCACGGGCTGCAATGCGGCTACTGCACGCCGGGGATGATCACCCGCGCGCACCGGCTGCTGCAGGAAAACCCGAACCCGACCGAGGAAGAGGTCCGCTTCGGCATGGCCGGGAACCTGTGCCGCTGCACCGGGTACCAGAACATCGTCAAGTCCATCCTGGCCGCTGCCGCCGAGATGAACGCTGCCAAGGAGGCCGCGGAATGAACGACATGACCCCCCCCACCCGCGAAGAGCGGGTCGAAAAGCTCAAGGGCCTGGGCTCGTCGCGCAAGCGGGTCGAGGACGCGCGCTTCACCCAAGGCAAGGGCAACTATGTCGATGACATCAAGCTGCCGGGGATGCTGCACGGCGATTTCGTGCGCTCTCCTTATGCCCATGCCCGCGTGGTCTCGATCAATGCCGAGGCGGCGCTGGCGCTGCCGGGGGTGATCGCGGTGCTGACCGCCAAGGACCTGGAGCCCTTGTCGCTGCACTGGATGCCGACGCTGGCGGGCGACAAGCAGATGGTGCTGGCCGACGGCAAGGTACTGTTCCAGGGTCAGGAGGTCGCGTTTGTCGTGGCCGAGGACCGCTATATCGCCGCCGACGCGGTGGAGCTGGTCGAGGTCGAGTACGAGGAACTGCCCGTGCTGGTGGACCCGTTCGAGGCGCTGAAATCGGACGTGGTGCTGCGCGAGGATCTGGAGCCCGGTGCCGACGGCGCCCACGGGCCGCGTCGCCACCATAATCATATCTTCCTGTGGGAAGAGGGCGACAAGGCCGCGACGGAGCAGGTGATCGAGAACGCCGAGGTCGTGGTCGAGGAAATGGTCTACTACCACCGCACCCACCCGTGCCCGCTGGAGACCTGCGGGTCGGTGGCGTCCATGGACAAGGTCAATGGCAAGCTGACGCTCTGGGGGACGTTCCAGGCCCCCCACGTGGTGCGCACGGTCGCGAGCCTGCTGTCGGGGATCGAAGAGCATAATATCCGCGTCATCTCGCCGGATATCGGCGGGGGCTTCGGCAACAAGGTCGGGGTCTATCCGGGCTATGTCTGCTCCATCGTGGCCTCCATCGTCACGGGCAAGCCGGTGAAGTTCATCGAGGACCGGATGGACAACCTGATGGCCACGGCCTTTGCGCGCGACTATTGGATGAAGGGCAAGATCTCCGCCACCAAGGAGGGCAAGATCACCGGGCTGCACTGCCATGTGACCGCCGACCACGGCGCGTTCGATGCCTGCGCGGATCCGACCAAGTTCCCCGCCGGGTTCTTCCACATCTGCACCGGCTCCTATGACATTCCGGTCGCCTATGTCGGCGTGGACGGGGTCTATACCAACAAGGCGCCGGGGGGCGTGGCCTATCGCTGCTCCTTCCGGGTGACGGAGGCCGCCTATTTCATCGAGCGGATGATCGAGGTGCTGGCCATGGAGCTGAACATGGACGCGGCCGAGCTGCGCCGGATCAACTTCATCCGCAAGGAGCAGTTTCCCTATACCAGCGCGCTTGGCTGGGAATATGACAGCGGCGACTACCACACCGCCTGGGACAAGGCGCTGGAGGCCGTGGACTACAAGGGCCTGCGTGCCGAGCAGGCCGAGCGCGTCGAGGCGTTCAAGCGCGGCGAGACGCGGAAACTGCTCGGCATCGGCCTGACGCATTTCACCGAGATCGTCGGCGCGGGCCCGGTGAAGAACTGCGACATCCTCGGGATGGGCATGTTCGACAGCTGCGAGATCCGCATCCACCCCACCGGGTCGGCGGTTGCGCGGCTGGGCACGATCAGCCAGGGGCAAGGGCATGCGACGACCTTCGCGCAGATCCTCGCCTCGGAAACCGGCATCCCTGCCGACAGCATCACCATCGAGGAGGGCGACACCGACACCGCGCCCTACGGTCTCGGAACCTATGGCTCGCGCTCGACGCCCGTGGCGGGGGCCGCCACAGCGCTTGCGGGGCGCAAGATCCGGGCCAAGGCCCAGATGATCGCGGCCTACCTGCTGGAGGTCCACGACAACGACGTGGAATGGGACGTGGACCGCTTTGTGGTCAAGGGCGCGCCGGAGCGGTTCAAGACGATCCAGGAGATCGCCTATGCCGCCTATAACCAGGCCATCCCGGGCGTCGAGCCGGGGCTGGAGGCGGTCAGCTATTATGACCCGCCCAACATGACCTATCCGTTCGGGGCCTATATCTGCGTGATGGAGATCGACGTGGACACCGGCGAGCACGAGATCCGGCAGTTCTATGCGCTGGACGATTGCGGCACCCGGATCAACCCGATGGTCATCGAGGGGCAGGTGCATGGCGGGCTGACCGAGGCGCTCGCCATCGCCATGGGCCAGGAGATCGCCTATGACGATATCGGCAACTGCAAGACCGGGACGCTGATGGATTTCTTCATCCCGACCGCGTGGGAGACGCCGAACTACACCACCGACTTCACCGAGACCCCGAGCCCCCATCACCCGATCGGGGCCAAGGGCGTGGGCGAGAGCCCGAATGTCGGCGGGGTTCCGGCGTTCTCGAACGCGGTGCATGATGCCTTCCGCGCCTTCGGGCTGCGGCAGAGCCACATGCCCCATGACCACTGGCGGATCTGGAAGACCGCCAATCAACTCGGCCTGCACGGATAGGAATGGCGGGGTGAACCCCGCCCTACACCTTCGGGGGTAGGGTGGGGTTTTCCCCTCCATCCAGGCAAGGAATGACAGACTGGACATCTCTTCAGACCGCGATGGCGGATCACGGCTATGTCGCCTCCGACGACCTGGCCATGGCCCTGCATATCGCCCGGTCGCTCGGGCGGCCATTGCTGCTCGAGGGCGCGGCGGGTGTCGGCAAGACCGAGGTCGCCCGCGTGCTGGCGGCGGTCGAGGACACGCGCCTGATCCGGCTGCAATGCTACGAGGGGCTCGATGCCTCCCACGCGATCTATGAATGGAACTATCCGCGGCAGTTGCTGGCCATTCGCGCCGCCGCCGAGGACGGCGAGAGCGCCCGGGCGGCGGAGGCTCGCGTCTTCTCCGAGGACTACCTGCTCGAACGCCCCCTGCTGGCGGCGATCCGGCAGGACACGGCCCCCGTCCTTCTGATCGACGAGATCGACCGCGCGGATGAGGAGTTCGAGGCCTATCTGCTCGAGGTGCTCTCGGAATTCCAGGTCACCGTGCCCGAGCTCGGCACGCTCACCGCGGTCACGCGACCCACGGTGATCCTGACGGCCAACGGCACGCGGGATCTCAGCGACGCGCTCCGCCGCCGCTGCGTCTATGCCTATGTCGACTATCCCAGCCGCGAGACGGAACTGTCGATCCTCCTCGCGCGCTGCCCCGAGATCGCCGACCACCTGGCCGCGCAGATCGTCGGCTTCGTGCAGGCGGCGCGCCGCGAGGACCTGGAGAAGAAGCCGGGCATCGCCGAGATGCTGGATTTCGCCGCCGCCCTGTCGGGCCTCGGGATAGCCGATCTGAACGACGACCCGGTGGTGCTGGGCGCGACCCTCGCCACCCTGCTGAAAACCCGCCAGGACCGCGACACCCTGTCGGTCGAGGTGGCCCATCGGCTCGCGGGGAAGGCGGCGTGAGCCGTACGACCCGCTTTGCCGCCCGCGATGCCGGGCCCGCCGCGCGCATGGCCGGGTTCATGGCCCATCTGCGCTCCCATGGCCTGAGCCTCGGCGTCGGGGCTACCGAACTGGGGATGGAGGCGCTGGCTTGCGTCGACTGCACCCGCCCGGCCACGGCCCGCGCGGCCCTGCGCGCGGTCTGCGCGGGCAGCCAGGCCGAAGCCGCGCAGTTCGACGCCCTCTTCGATGCCTACTGGCTCAATGGCGGGCGCGTGCGCACCAGGGCTGTCCCGAGCCCGGCGGTCCCGACGCCCGAGAACAGCTCGTCCGAGCTGTCCGAGGGCGCCTCTCAGGGCGGGCGCGGACAGGCCGAAAGCCCCGATGGGGGCGACGGCGAGGCGGACGCGGATGGCGAGGGCAAGCTCGTCGCCTCCGCCGTGGCGAACCTGATGAAGAAAGACCTGCGCGACCTGGTCTCGGCCGCCGATATCCGCGCCGCCGAGAAAGTGGCCGAACGTCTGGGCCGGGCCCTGCGCGACCGCCGCTCCCGCCGCCGCAAGGCTGCCGCGAAGGGGCAGGGGCTGGACATGCGCCGCACCCTGCGCCGGGCCCTGGCCACCGGGGGCGAGCCCCTGCGGCTGGCGCGCCGCCACCGCCCCGACCGGCCCGTGAAGATCGTGGCACTTTGCGATGTCTCCGGCTCCATGACCCTCTATGCCCGCGTGTTCCTCGCCTTCCTTGCGGGGCTGATGCGGGCCGATCCGGCCTCGGATGCGTATCTCTTTCACACGCGGCTCGTGCGCATCACCCAGGCCCTGCGCGATGACGACCCGATCCGGGCGCTCAACCGGCTGAGCCTGCTCGCGGACGGGTTCGGGGGCGGCTCGAAAATCGGCGCGGCGCTGGAGCAGTTCGCCGCCACCTATGCCCGCCGCTTCGTCGACGGGCGCACGGTGGTGCTGATCCTGTCGGATGGCTACGACACCGCCGAGGCGGGCGATACCGGGGCGGCCCTGGCCCGGCTGAAAAAACGGGGGTGTAAGGTGATCTGGCTCAACCCGCTGAAATCATGGAAAGACTACGCACCGGTGGCGGGTGCGATGGCGGCGGCGATGCCCCATCTGGACCTGTTCCACCCGGCCGCGACCCTGGCGGATCTCGCCGCACTGGAAACCGAATTGGGAGGGGTGTGATGGACCCGTTGGACCGCGACATGGAGGCGCTGCGCGCCGAAGGCCGCGCCTTTGCCGTGGCGACCGTGGTGCGCACGCTGGAGGCGACCTCGGCCAAACCCGGGGCCAAGGCGCTGATCTCCGCCGAGGGCGAGATCCTCGCGGGCTGGGTCGGGGGTGGGTGCATCCGCGCCGCCGTGGGCCGCGCCGCGCGGGAGGCCGTGGCCGATGGCGCGACGCGCTTTCTGTCCCTGCGCCCCGAAGAGGTGCTGGAGGCCGAAGGCGTCGCCCCGGGGGAGGAGCGCGCAGGCATCCGCTTTGCCCGCAACGGCTGCCCGTCCAAGGGGTCGATGGATGTGTTCATCGAACCGGTTCTGCCCCGCCCGGTGCTGCAGATCTGCGGCGGCGGCCCGGTGGCGCAAGCGCTCGCGCGGCTCGGGGCCGGGTTCGATTTCGACCTGGCCCTGGCCGCGCCGGGCCTCGCGGCAGACGAAGCGCCCGCGGGCGTCCGCCTGTCCGACAGCTACGCTTTCGACACCTGCGCCGACGCGGCCCGGTTTCTGGTGGTGGCGACCCAAGGCAAGGGGGACGAGGCGGCGTTGCGCGCGGCCCTGTCGGCGGGCGGGGCCTATGTCGCCTTCGTCGGCTCGCGGCGCAAATTCGCCACCCTGCGCGCCCGGCTGGCGGCGGACGGGGTGCCGCCGGAGGCGCTGGACCGGGTGAAGGCCCCCGCGGGGCTCGACATCAAGGCGATCACGCCCGAGGAAATCGCCCTGTCGATCCTGGCGGAAATCGTCGCCACCCGGCGCAGTGCGCAACGGGACGCGCCATGACCGGCTGGGTGACACGACTGCTCTGCAGGCTCCGGCCCAACCCGGCCCAGGCCGAAGTGCTGAGCCGGATCAAGTTTCCCTGCTGCTGAGCGCCGACGTCAGTAGAGCCCGGCGGTCCTGCCGCGCAGGGCCACCAGCGCCAGCACCGTGTCGATGGTCGGCGTGGGCGTGTCGGTCAGACGGCCCAACTCCTGCACCGAGCCCACCAGCGCGTCGATCTCCATCGGCCGCCCCTGGTCGAGGTCCTGCCACATCGACGTGCGGTGCGCCCCCACGGCGGCGCCGCCATCGATGCGCTTCTCCACGTCGATGGGAAACTTGACGCCCAGCTTCTCGGCGATCTCCTGCGCCTCCAGCATCATGCCGCGTGCCACGGCGCGGGTGCCCGGGTCAGTGCACAGCACGTCGAGCGTGGCATGGGTCAGCGCCGAGATCGGGTTGAACGACAGGTTCCCCCAGAGCTTGACCCAGATCTCGTCGCGCAGGCGCGGGCGCACGGGCGCCTTGAGCCCCGCCGCCGAGAGCGCCTTCGAGAGCGCCATGGCGCGTTCGGATCTCGACCCGTCGGGCTCGCCCAGCGAGAACCGGTTGCCCTCGATATGGTTGATCACCCCCGGCTCGATCACCTCGGCGGCCGGATAGACCACGCAGCCCAGCACCCGGTCCGGGCCGAACCCGTCCCATTGGGCATTGCCCGGATCGACACTCTCCAGCCGCGTGCCCTCCAGCTCGGTGCCGATCTTGTGGAAATACCACCAGGGCACCCCGTTCACGCCAGAAACGATGGTGGTGTCCGGCCCGATCAGCGGCTGCATCTTCGGCACCACGGGCGGGACCGAATGGGCCTTGAGCGTGACGATCACGTAATCCTGCGGGCCCAGTTCCTCGGGATTGTCCGACGCGGTGACCGCCACGTTGGTGCGCTGGTCGCCCTCCTCGATCAGCGTCAGCCCGTTTGCCTTCATCGCCGCCAGATGCGGGCCGCGCGCCACGAGGCTCACATCCGCCCCCGCCTGCGCCAGTTTCACGCCCATATAGCCGCCGATCGCCCCGGCGCCGAACACACAGATTTTCATTGATTTTCCCCACGCACGCACCCCGGCGCGCGTCCTTCTTCTTTTGTGCACAAATACTCCCGCCGGAGGCGTCCCGAAGGTGCCCCCGGCGTAGAGGTCAGATCAGGCGGCCTGCTCGATCAGGCCCAGCTTCTCGGCCATGCCGATGCGCTGGATCTTGCCCGTGGCGCCCTTGGGCAGCTCGTCCAGGATCACCACTTTGCGCGGCACCTTGAAATCCGCAAGCCGCGAGGCGGCGAAATCGCGGATATCGCGCTCGGTCATTGTGGACCCTTCGGTCAGCACCACGGCCGCCGCGACCTCCTCGCCGAGCTTGGGGTGGGGCAGGGCGAAGGTGACGACCTGCGCGATCTCGGCATGGTCCAGCAGGATCGCGTCCACCTCCAGCGGGCTGACCTTTTCGCCGCCGCGGTTGATGATCTCCTTCAGCCGCCCGGTCAGGGACAGGTAGCCATCTGCGTCGAACGCCCCCTGGTCGCCGGTGCGGAACCAGCGCGCGCCCTCGGCCTCGAAGAAACTCTTGGCGTTGGCCTCCGGGTTGCCCTCGTAGCCCGGGGTGACGTTCGGGCCAGAGATGACGACCTCTCCGATTTCGGAACTGTCGATCAGCCGGTCCTCGGCCTCGTGGGCGATGCGGACCTGTGGACCGGCGGGCACGCCGACGGAGCCGGGCTTCTGCGTGTCGAAGCCCAGCGGGTTGGAGCACATCTGGTGCGCGGCCTCGGTCATCCCGTAGCCCTCGATCACCGGCGCGCCGAAGGTCTTCTCCAACTCGGCCATCACCGGCGGCGGCAAGGACGCCGAGGAGGACCGCAGGAAGCGCAGGTTCGCGCGCGCGATGATCTCCGCATTGCGGCCCGCCCGGGTCAGGATCGCCTGGTGCATGGTCGGCACGGCGGTGTACCAGGTCGGCTTGCAATCATCGAGCTGGCCGAAGAACGCAAGCGCGTTGAAGCCCGGGGTGCACCAGATCGACGCGCCCGCCTCCAGCGACGCGGACACGGCTGCGATCAGCCCGTGGATATGGAAGAGCGGCATGACGTTCATGCAGCGGTCCGCGGCCGTCAGGTCCAGCGAAGCGCGGATATTGGCCGCCGAGGCCGCCACGTTCGACTGCAGCAGCGGGACGATCTTGGGCCGCGAGGTGGTGCCCGAGGTGTGCAGGATCAGCGCCACATCGCCGGCCTCCGGGGCGGCGGTATCTGCCTCGCCCGCGCTGGCTTCGGCGGTCAGGGTGAAGGTGCCCGCGGGCCGCGCCGGATCGAAGGACAGTCGCAGCACGCACAGACCGGCGGTCTGCGCCGCGGCCAGCGCCGGGCCGTCATACCCCTCGGCCAGCACGATGGCCTTGGCGTTCAGGTCGCCGAGGTAGAATTCGTACTCTTCCTGCCGGTAGGCCGGGTTCAGCGGCGCGGTCGTGGCCACCTGCGCAATTGTCACGAAGGCCGACGCCATCTCCGGCCCGTTGGGCAGCACGATCGCCACCCGGTCGCCGCGCCCGACACCGGCGAAATGCAGCGCGGCCCGGGTCGCCTCGGTCTGGGCGCGCAGCCCGGCATAATCGAGCCAGCCCCGGTCGGGGGCGCCGATGGCGGGTGCTGCATCCGGATGGGTGGCAATCAGCTCAGAGACTGTCTGGGCCATGGTGGTCTCCCCTCGTCTTTCCTTGGGTCTTGTCGTCGTTTTTGCGATGGCATGGCGCGGACCCGCTCCCCCGGGTCCGGCCGAACTGTGTCGCGGTTACTTGACCGCCACAGGCTTCTTAGCCGGTTTTTTGAAGTACTTCAAAAGCGGCAGGAGGAAGAAGATCAGCGCCAGCACCATGAAGGTGGCCGAGAGCGGACGCTCGATGAACACCAGCACATTGCCTTGCTCCATCACCAGGCTCTGGCGGAAGCTTTTCTCCATCAGCGGCCCGAGCACCAGCGCCAGCACCAGCGGGGCCAGCGGGTAATCGGCCTTGCGCAGGATGTAGCCGAGGATGCCGAAGGCCGCGATCAGCCAGACATCGTGGATCTTCTGGGAGGGCGCGAAGCCGCCCACGATGCAGAGCACCACGACCACCGAGCAGAGCACCGTGAACGGCATCCGCAAGGCCCAGACAAAGAGCGGGATGAGTGCCAGGTTGATCAGCACCGCCGCCACATTGGCCGTATAGAGCGAAGAGATCATGCCCCAGACGAAATCCGGCTGTTCGATGAACAGCATCGGACCGGGCACCAGCCCCCACATCACCATGCCCCCGAGCAGCAGCGCCGTGGTGGGCGAGCCGGGAATGCCCAGCGTCAGCATCGGCAGCAGCGATCCGGTGGAGGCGGCGTTGTTTGCGGTCTCGGGGGCGGCGACGCCCTCGATCTCGCCCTTGCCGAAATTCTCGGACTTCTTCGACGTGGTGCGCGCGATCCCGTAGGCCATGAGCGCCGCGGGCGTGGCCCCGGCGGCGGGCAGCATGCCGACGAAGAAGCCCAGGAAGGATCCCATGGACATGGTCTTCCACAGCTTGTTCATCCGGCGCAGGCCCGCGCCCAGCTCGGAAAACGTGATCTTGGCCGCCGTGACCGTCGGCGATTTTTTCGACGTTTCAATGGTATAGAGGATCTCGCCGATCCCGTAGACCCCGATGGCCAGCACCAGGAAGGAGATGCCCGAATAAAACCCCGGCAGGTCGCCGAAGATCAGCCGCGGCTGGCCCGAGATCAGGTCGAGCCCCACGGTGCTGAGCACGAGGCCAAGGCAGATCATCACGATGGTTTTCAGCGCGTCGTCGCCGCCCAGCCCTACGAAGGTGGTGAAGGCCAGCAGCACGAGCGCGAATTCCTCTGCTGGTCCGAAGGCGAGCGCGAGATCCGCCAGCGGGATGGCGAAGGCGGTGAACAGGATGACCGAGATCGTCCCACCGATGAAAGACGCCACGGCCGCCGCGATCAGCGCCAGGCCCGCCTCGCCCTTCTGCGCCATGGGGCGGCCATCGAAGGTGGTGGCCACGGCAGTGGACGCGCCGGGTATCCCCAGCAGGATCGAGCTGACCGCGCCCCCGTACATCGCGCCGTAGTAAATGGCGCAGAGCAGGATGATCGCCGAGGCGGGCGGGACCACGAAGGTCAGGGGCAGCACGATGGCGACCCCGTTGACCGACCCGAGGCCCGGCATGGCCCCGATGAAGAGCCCGACCGTGACCCCGATCAGGACGATGAAGATGTTGAGCGGCGAGAGCGATGTGGCAAAGCCTTCAGCCAGAAGCGGGAAGATATCCATATCCGGGGGCCTTCAGAAGAAGATCGCGTAGAGCGGGATGAAGAGTGGCTCTGTGATCCCCTTGGGCAGCAGGATCTTGAGCGTGACCTCGAAGAAGAAGAACAGGAAGGTGGGCACCGAAACCGACAGAATCGCCGTCAGCTTCCAGCCGTGCCCGCCATAGATCGCGAGGTACCAGATCATGAAGAGGGGGATCGCCACGTAGGCGCCGACGATGGGCAGCAGGGCGATGGTGACCACCAGGGCGATGCAGACCGACAGGACCGCGCGGCGGGTGTCGGGGTCGAAGAAGGGTTCGGATGGTGCGGCGCTGCGCAGGGAGCGGATCAGGATCGCCCCCGACGCCAGCAGCATGATCCCCGAGAGCCAGAACGGAAACGCCCCGCCGCCCGGGCCCGCGAATTCGACCCAGCCGATCGGCAGGACCAGTGCGTGGTACATGAAATAGACAGACAGGCCCATCAGACCCATCGCGATGACGCTCTCGGCTTTCAGCATCCCCAACCCCTCGATTCAGCTGTTCTGTTCGTGAGAAACGCGGGCCGGAAATGCGGCCCGCGTTTCGTGACCGGCGTAGGGGATCAGGAACCGGTGCCTTCCATTTCCTGCAGGATCGCAGCGTGCTTGTCGCGCTCTTCCAGGAAGTACGCCTGCAGGGCATCCCCGGTCAGGAAGTCGGCCATCAGGGCCTTCTCCTGGGTGTAGGTCTGCCATTCCTCGGTCTGGGCGAGGCCCTCGAACATGGCGGTGTAATAGGCCACGGCCTCTGCCGGCATGTCCTTGGGCCCGACGAAGGAGCGCTGCATCCAGTAGACCAGGCTCTCATGGCCCAGTTCGGTCGCCGTGGGCACATCCGGGAAGACGGCCAGACGCTCGGGCGTGAAGGCCGCGATCGGGCGCACCTTGCCCGCCTGCCAGAAGCCCATCGCCTCGGACGGGTTGTTGACGGTGCTGTCGATATGCCCGCCCACCAGGTTCTTGGCCACTGTGCCGCCGCCGTTGAAGGGCACATAGGTGTGCTTGATACCGAATTCCTTCTCCAGCATCGCGGTCACGAGGCTGTCTTCCTGCCCGGTGCCGGTGCCGCCCATCTTCCACGCGCCGCCGGAGGCATTCACCGCCGCCACGTAGTCTTCGAGGGTGTAGATGTCGCTGTCGGCGTTGACCCAGAGCACGAAGGTGTCGAGCGCCATGCGTGCCAGCGGGGTGAACTCTTCGATGTCGACACCGATGTCGGTGCGGATCGGGGTGGTGTAGTAGCTGTTCAGCGTCGCCATGATGACATGGGAATCGCCTTCCTTGTCCTTGAGGTAGCGCAGCGCCTCGGCGCCGGAGCCGCCGCCCTTGTTGACCGGCAGCACCGGCATGGAGGCGAGGTTTTCCTTCTGGATGATCGACTGGAACAGACGCGCGAGACGGTCCGCGCCGCCCCCTTGACCGGCCATGATCACCATCTCGATCGGCTTGTTCGGCTTCCAGTCGTCGTCTGCGAAGGCGGGCAGCGCGATCGAGGTGGCAGCGGCAGTTGCGATCGTCAGTGCGACGCGGCGGGTAAAGTTCAGTGTCATCATGTTCCTCCCTGGTGACATCCTTGGGTCGGCCGTGTTCCGGAAGACCCCGGCTGCGGCGTGGGGCACTAGATGGCGCGCTTGGGACGAGATTTCACTGGATTTCGGGTTGGTATGTTATATGTCGAGATAACAGGTCAGAAATTTGTAATCTTGTAAGGTTTGCCATGCGCAAGACACTGGTGGGGCCCAGGCTCCGGGCCCTGCGGCGGGAACGCAAACAGACCCAGGCCGAGATGGCCCAGGCCCTCGGGGTGTCGCCGGCCTATGTGAACCTGCTGGAGAACAACCAGCGCAGCCTGTCGGTGCAGATGCTCATGGCGCTGACCGAGACCTACAACGTGGACTGGCGCGACCTGGTGAAGGACGACGCGGCCACGCAGCTGACCGACCTGCGCCATGCCATGCAGGACCCGGTCTTCACCGATGCCGCCCCGGACCTGACCGAGCTGCGCGCGGCCCTGGATCACGCGCCGAAGCTGGTCTCGCGGCTGCTGCAGCTCCACCAGGCCCATCGCAGCACGCTTGAAAAGGTGATGCGCATGGGCTCCAGCGGGGTGCTGCCGGACCTGACCGCGACCTCGCCCGAGACGATCATCCACGACTTCTTCCGCAACCACCGCAACCATTTCGACGAGCTGGAATGCGCCGCCGAGGCCGTGCGCGCCGAAATGCCGGGCCGGCCCGACGATATCTATGGCGACCTCAAGACGCGGCTCGCCACCCTGCACGGGATCACCGTGACCCTGGAGCGTGTCCACGACATGCCAGACAGCCTGCGGGTCTATGATGCGCCCCGCAAGGTGCTGCGGATCTCCGAGGCGCTGGACCATCCCAACCGCATCTTCCAGCTGGCCCATGTGCTGGGCCTGGTCGAGTTCCCCGACGTGTTCGACAGCCTGACCGCGGGGGCGGGGCTGCAGGAGGGCTCGGGGCTGGGGCGCTGCCGGGTGGAGCTGGCCAACTACTTCGCCGCCGCCCTGCTGATGCCCTATGACGAGATCCTGTCGCTGGCCGAGACGACACGCTACGACGTGGACCGGATCTCGGCGGCCTTCTCGGTCTCGTTCGAGCAGGTCTGCCACCGGCTGACCACCCTGCAGCGCGACGGGGCGAAGGGGGTGCCGTTCTTCTTTCTGCGGATCGACAAGGCGGGCAATGTGTCGAAACGGTTCAACTCGACCTCGTTCCACCTGGCCGAATATGGCGGGGCCTGCCCGGTCTGGAACATCCACAACACCTTCACCTCGCCCGGCGTGATCCTGCCGCAATTCGTGGAGCTTCCCGACGGGGAACGTTTCTTCACCATCAGCCGGACCACGGACCGCCCGGTCTTCAGCCGCGACACGCAGGAGCGCCGCCTCGCGGTGGCGCTCGGCTGCGAGATGAGCCATGCGGACCGGATCGGCTATGCCGCGCCCTACCGGGTGAGCGAGAAGGGGCTGTTCAGCAAGATCGGGATCAACTGCCAGATGTGCCCGCGCCAGAGCTGTTCCCAGCGCGCCCACCAGCCGCTCCACATGGATCTGCCGCTCGACACCAACCGGCGCGGGAACACCCGCTACGAAAGCTGATCTTCGGACCGAGGCTTCTCCGAAAAAGACGAATCGTGGCGCTCCCGCCCCCGGCCCGCGCCCCCTGTGGGGCCTTGTCCGGCGTTGGGCCCGGCGCCGCTGCGCGGCGGAAAACCTTCCCCGCGGGGAAGGTTTTTGTCCCATGTTCTCAAGGGGTTCACCGTACGTTGCCGTCACGAGATCTTAACTCGTTTCTGCGCCAACGCCCCTGACTTCATTTGTGCGAAAATACTCCGGGGGAGACGCGCGCAGCGCGGCGGGGGCAGCGCCCCCCTTCGGCATCGGCCCGGCACGGGCCGCAGGTATGCGCGCGCAGCGCGCGCCGCTGGATCACCGACCGCCGGAGATGTCGAGGATCGCGCCGGTGGTGTAGCTCGCCTCGTCCGACAGCAGGTGGAGGATCGCGCGGGCGACTTCTTCGGGCGTGCCCGGGCGCGCGAGCGGGACCGTGGGCGCGAGATCCCGGGCGCGATCGGGCAGGCCGCCCCTGGCGTGGATCCCGGTCTCGATGATGCCCGGGCGCACGGCGTTCACGCGAAGACCTTCGCCCGCGACCTCCAGCGCAAGGCCGCGGGTGAAGGTGTCGATCGCGCCCTTGGAGGCGGCATAATCCACGTATTGGCCCGGGGACCCAAGGCGGGCGGCGGCGGACGAGACATTCACGATCGCGCCGCCGGTCCCGCCATGGCGGGTGGACATGCGCCGCACCGCCGCCCCGGCCACGAGGATCGCACCGATGACATTGACCTGGAACATCCGGCTCAGGCGGGCGGCATCCATCTCGTCCACGCGGGCGGTGACATCGACGATGCCCGCGTTGTTGATCAGCCCGGTCAGGGGCGGGCAGTCCGCATCCAGCCGGGCAAAGAGCGCGTCGATCTGATCCGGGTCGCCCAGATCCGCCTGCAGGCAGGTGGTCTCGGCCCCCTCGGCGCGGGCCGCCTCGGCCACGGCCTGCGCCCCGGCGGCGTCGCGGTTGTAGTGCAGGGCGAGATGCAGGCCGGGGCGTGCGGCCAGCCGGGCGCAGGCGGCCCCGATGCCAGCGCTCGCGCCGGTGATGAGCAGGGTGGACATGGGGCCTCCGGTCCGCTGGGTCGGGTCAGGCCGCGAGGATGCGGCCGACCATTTCGGTCACGTCCCGGGAGAGCCCCGGGGTCGCTGCAATACGCTCCAGCTCCATCTTGATCAGCCGTTGGCGGTTGGTGTCGTAGCGCCGCCAGCTGTCGAAGGCGGTGGTCATGCGCGCGGCGGTCTGCGGGTTGACCGGGTCGAGCCGGATCAGCCAGTCCGCCAGCAACTCGTAGCCCTCGCCGCTGGGATTGTGGAACCCGGCGGCGTTCATGGTCAGCGCGCCGAGGGCGCTGCGAAAACGATTGGGGTTCTTCCAGTCGAAATCCGCATGCGCCGCGAGGGCCTTGCAGGCGCGCACGGCTTTCTCGGGCGGGGCGAGAGACACCTGCAGCGCGAACCACTTGTCCATCACCAGCCGGTCCTCGTGCCACTGCTCGTAGAAGGTGCCCACGGCGGCGCTGCCCTGGCCGATGATCAAAAGCGCCGAGAAGGCTGCCAGCTGTTCGGTCATGTTGTCGGCCGACAGGAACTGCGCCCGTGCCCGGTCGCCATTGTCGCGCTCGGACAAGAGGCGCAGGGCGGTGCCGCGCAGGGCGCGTCGGCCCGCGGCCTTGGCGTCGGGGGTATAGGGGCCGGGCACGGCCATGGTGTCGTAGAGCGCCGACAGGGTCGGCTCGGCATGGGCGGCGATGGCGCGGGTCAGGGACTGGCGCGCGGCGTGGATCGCGTCGGGGTCCGGGGTCACGCCGCTGGCATGGAGGGTCTGGGCGAGATCGTCTTCGGACGGGAGCGCCAGGGCCAGTGCCCGAAAGGCGGGATCGAGGCTGGCGTCCCCGGCCACGGTGGTGAGCGCATCGAGGAAGGCCTCGGAGGGGGCGGTGTCCTCGGTTACCATGGCGATCAGGGTGGATTTGGCCAGGCTGCGCCCGGCCTCCCACTTGTTGAACGGGTCCGTGTCATGGGCCAGCAGCAGGAGCTGGTCTTCGCGGCTGACCTCGTGGCGCAGGATCACCGGGGCGGAGAAGCCGCGCAGGAGGGACGGGACGGGCCGCTCCGGCAGATCGTCGAAGCGGAAGGATTGGGTGCGCTCGGTCAGCTCCAGCGTGGTGGAGGGGGCGAGTTCGCGCCCGTCGCGTCCCAGCAGCCCGACCGTGACCGGGATCACCTGGGGCGCCTTGTCGGTCTGGCCGGGGGTATCGGGGGTTTCTTGCCGCAGGGTGAGGGTGTAGGTGCCGTCCGAGAAGGCCTCGGCCACGTCGAGGCGCGGAGTTCCGGCCTGGGAATACCACAGCTTGAACTGGCTCAGGTCGCGCCCCGTGGCGTCCTCAAACACCGCGATCCAGTCCTCGATCGTGCAGGCCTGCCCATCGTGGCGCTCGAAATAGAGGTCGCAGCCTTTGCGATACGCCTCCGGCCCGATGAGAGTGCGCAGCATGCCGATCACCTCGGCTCCTTTTTCGTACACCGTGGCGGTGTAGAAATTGTTGATCTCGATATACTCCTCGGGGCGCACGGGGTGGGCCAGCGGGCCTGCATCCTCGCGGAACTGGCGGGCGCGCAGCATCAGCACGTCGTCGATCCGCTTGACCGCGTGGGAGCGCATGTCGCCGGAGAACTGCTGGTCCCGGAAGACGGTCAGCCCCTCCTTGAGGCAGAGCTGGAACCAGTCGCGGCAGGTGATGCGGTTGCCGGTCCAGTTGTGGAAATACTCGTGCGCGATGATGCCTTCGATCAGCTCGTAGTCGCGGTCGGTGGCGGTCTCTGGCGAGGCGAGGACGTATTTGGAGTTGAAGATGTTCAGCCCCTTGTTCTCCATCGCGCCCATGTTGAAGTCGTCCACGGCGACGATCTGGAAGATGTCGAGGTCGTATTCGCGGCCGTATTCGGTCTCGTCCCAGCGCATGGAGCGTTTGAGCGCATCCATGGCGTAGGCGCATTTGCCCTCGTCGCCGGGGCGGACCCAGATCCTGAGCGCGATGTCGCGGCCCGACCGGGTGGTGAAGCTGTCGTCCACCGACACGAGGTCGCCGGCCACCAGGGCAAACAGGTAGGCGGGTTTGGGCCAGGGGTCGGTCCAGCGGCCGTGGCCGGTGGGGTTGCCGTTGGACAAGAGCACCGGGGTGGAGCCGTCCTCGGCCGCGAGGATGCGCACATCGAAGGGTGCCATCACGTCCGGGCGGTCCGGGTAGTAGGTGATCTTGCGGAAGCCCTCGGCCTCGCACTGGGTGCAGTACATGCCCTTGGACATGTAGAGGCCTTCGAGGGCGGTGTTCTCGGCCGGCGCGATCTGCACCTCGCATTCCCAGGTGAAGGGGCCATCGGGCAGCAGGGCGGCGGGCACGGTCAGGCCCGTGGCGTCGGGGGTCACGGAGACCGGCGCGCCGTCGATGGCCGCGCGGATCAGCAGCAGGTCCTCGCCGTCGAGCCGCATGTCCGTGCCCGGTTGCAGGGGTGTCACCTTGAGCGTCGAGAGTACCCGGGTTGCCGTGGGGGCGAGGCTGAAGATCAGCTCCACATGGTCGATGCGGAACGGGTAGGGGGTGTAGTCGGCAAGGCGGATGGTCTGGGGGGCAGCGTCGCGCATGGGGGATCCTCGTGTGGATTTGGCAGCAGACTGCGAGGTTTCGCGGGGAATGGCCAGAGGCAGGCGGGCCGTGCAGGTGCGGATTCGGGATTTCCGACGGTGATGGGGAGGTTTGGGCGGTGCGATTTCTCGCGCCGGGTGCAGAGGGGGCTTGAGTGCGCGCGGGGCAGGTGAGAACATAGGGCGAACACGCGAGTCGGGACGGGCATGACACTGCAAGAGATCATGGCGTTGCATCTGGTCAATCTCGCCTTCGCGCGGGATCGGGCGGGGCGAATCTGCGTGGCGGGGACCGCTGCGCCCTGGCTGACACCGGAGTTGCGCGGGCGGGCGCAGGCGCTGGCGGCGGCGGGGGAGTTTGTCGCCCTGGAGGGGATGCTGGCGCGCAGCGTCTGGCGATATTCCGGCAAGCTGGGCGGGGTGGCGCGGAACGCGGGCGTCGATTTCCTGCTGCGCGATACCTGTGCGGAGTTGGGGCCTGCGGCGGCGAACGGGGTGTTGCAGCGCGCGCTGGGCGTGGCGGTGGACGGGCGGCTGAGCGCCGAGGTGCGCGCAGTTCTGGCCGGGGCGGAGGTGGAGCCTGCGCCGCTCTTGCGCGCACTGGATGCGGCCCGGCGGGCGGCGGGGTCGGATGCGGGGCGGGCGCGGGCGGCGGTGCGGCTGGCGCAGGCCTTCGCCCCGCGCGCCACGGCGCGACCCTTGACCGCCGTCGCGGCAGGCTAGGTTTTTGCCGGTGACCGATCCCGCCCCCATCCTTGTCTGGTTCAAGCGCGACCTGCGCGTGGCCGATCACCCGGCGCTGGCGCGGGCGGCCGCACTTGGGCCTGTCCTGCCGGTTTACATCGTGGAGCCGGAGTATTGGCAGCTTCGGGACGTCTCGGCGCGGCAGTGGGCGTTCACCCGGGAATGTGTGGCGGACCTGTCGCGGGAGCTTGCGGCGCTGGGCGCGCCCTTGCGGATCGAGACCGGAGAGGCGGTCGCGGTGCTGGAGCGGCTGCGCGCCGCGCACGGGATCACCCGGATGATCAGCCATGAGGAGACCGGCAATGGCTGGACCTATGCTCGCGACCGGGCAGTGGCCGATTGGGCGCGCACGCAGGGCGTGGCCTGGGAGGAGTTGGCGCAATCCGGGGTCGTGCGGCGGCTGAACGGGCGGGACGGCTGGGCGCGCACGCGGGACCGGTTCATGGCACAGCCGCAGGTGGCGGTGCCCGTGCTGCGCGGTGTCGATGGCGGGGGCGGGGCCTTGCCCGATGCGGCGGCGCTGGGCCTTGCCGACGATCCCTGCCCGGGGCGGCAGCGCGGCGGGCGGGATGAGGCCTTGTCCCTGATGGGCGGGTTTCTGACCGAGCGGGGCCGGACCTACCGCGCGGCGATGGCCAATCCGCTGGACGGGGCGGAAGCGTGCTCGCGCCTGTCGCCGCACCTGGCGCTCGGCACCCTGTCGGGGCGGGAGGCGGTGCAGGCGGCGGCGGTGCGCATGGCCGAGGTGAAGGGCACGCGGGACGGCTGGATCGGGGCGATGAAGAGCTTCGAGGCGCGGCTCGCCTGGCGCGATCACTTCATGCAGAAGCTGGAGGATGCGCCGCGGCTGGAGCATGCGTGCCTCCATTCGGCTTATGAGGGGTTGCGGCCCGCGGTGCCGGACCCGGTGCGTCTGGCGGCCTGGGCCAAGGGGGAGACGGGATTGCCCTTCGTCGATGCCTGCATGCGGTCGCTGATCGCCACGGGGTGGCTGAATTTCCGGGCGCGTGCGATGCTTGTGGCGGTGGCGTCCTATCACCTGTGGCTGGATTGGCGCGCCTCCGGCACGATCCTGGGGCGGTATTTCACCGATTTTGAACCCGGTATTCACTGGCCGCAGGTGCAGATGCAGTCGGGGACCACGGGGATGAACACGGTGCGGATCTACAACCCGGTCAAGCAGGGGCATGACAACGACCCCGAGGGCGTGTTCACCCGCCGCTGGCTGCCGGAACTTGCGGGAGTGCCGGACCGCTACCTGCAGGAGCCGTGGCGCTGGGAGGGGGCGGGCACGGTTCTGGACCGCGCCTATCCCGCGCCGATCGTGGAGCCCAAGGCCGCGGCGGCGGCGGCCCGCGACAAGGTCTGGGCCGTGCGGCGCGGAGAGGCGTTTCGCAGCGAGGCCGCCCGGGTGGTCGAAAAGCACGCCAGCCGGAAGGACGCGCAGGGGCGGTTCGTCAATGACCGCGCCCCGCGCAAGACCCGCCGCCGGGCGCCGAAGGCCCCGCCGGGGCAGATGAGCCTCGACCTGTGATGGGGCGGATGCGCAAGAAATCCGACCTGCCGACCAAGACGTGTGTTTCTTGCGGTTTGCCCTTCGCCTGGCGCAAGAAATGGGCGCGGCATTGGGAGGCCGTGAAATATTGCTCCGACCGCTGCCGCCGCGCCGGGGCCGCCCCGGTTTCAGGCAAGGCACAGTCCAAACCGTAACAAAGTTGCGCGTGGGCGCAGTTTGCCGGGTCATGGTCCTTTTTCCCGACCAATTTTGCGAAGTCTTGTTGCCTATCGGAAACTTTTTCCCTAATTCGTCCACCATCGCATACGACAGAATACAGGCCGCGCCCGGGTGCGGTCGGCCCCGACGAAGGAGTGACGGTATGAAACGGGTAGAGCGCGCAGGTCTGCAGGTGGCCCCCGAGCTTGTGGAGTTCCTCGAAACGCAGGCGCTGCCGGGCACGGGTGTGACCGCGGCGGCGTTCTGGGAGGGGTTGTCGGCGCTGGTCCATGAGGAAGGGCCGACCAACCGGGCGCTGCTGGCCAAGCGCGCGGAGTTGCAGCGCAAGATCGATGCCTGGCATGTCGCGCGCAAGGGCCAGCCCCATGACGCGGCGGCCTATGCGGCGTTCTTGCGCGAAATCGGCTACCTTGTGCCGGAGCCCGAGGATTTCGAGATCGACACCGCCAACGTGGATCCGGAGATCGCGACCATTCCCGGCCCGCAGCTTGTCGTGCCGATCACCAATGCGCGCTATGCCCTGAACGCGGCGAATGCGCGGTGGGGGTCGCTCTATGACGCGCTTTACGGCACGGATGCCCTGGGCGATCTGCCGTCGGGCAAGGGGTACGATCCCGAGCGCGGGGCGCGGGTGATGGCCTGGGCGCGGGATCACCTGGACCATGCGGCCCCGATTGCGGGCGTGTCCTGGGCGGATGTCACGCGGATCGACGTGGCCGATGGGGCGCTGGAACTGGTGGCGGGCGATCTGCGCCCGCTGGTCGATCCGGCGCAATTCGCAGGCTACACCACGGGGCCTGCGGGCGATGTGACCTCGGTGCTGCTGCGCAAGAACGGGCTGCATCTGCGGGTGATGATCGACCCCACGAGCCATATCGGCGCGGCGGATCCGGCGGGGATTTCCGACGTCATCATCGAGGCGGCGATCTCGGCCATCATGGATTGCGAGGACAGTGTCGCGGCGGTGGATGCCGAGGACAAGGTGCTGGCTTATGGCAACTGGCTGGGCCTGATGAAGGGCGACTTGTCGCAAGAGGTGACCAAGGGCGGCAAGAGCTTCACCCGGGCGCTGGCCCGGGACGTGGTGGCGACCGCGCCCAATGGCGACCGGCTGGTGCTGAAGGGGCGGGCGCTGATGCTGGTGCGCAATGTCGGGCACCTGATGACCAACCCGGCGATCCTGGATCGCGACGGGGCGGAGATCGGCGAGGGGCTGATGGATGCCATGGTCACCACGCTGATCGCCATGCACGATCTGGGCCGTGCGGGGGGCAACTCGGTCCACGGGTCGGTCTATGTGGTCAAGCCGAAGATGCACGGGCCCGAAGAGGTCGCCTTCACCGACCGGATCTTCACCCGGGTGGAGGCGGCGCTGGGGCTGCCGGCGAACACGGTCAAGATCGGGATCATGGACGAGGAGCGGCGCACGAGCGCGAACCTCAAGGCCTGCATCCATGCGGCCCGGTCGCGGGTGGCGTTCATCAACACGGGCTTCCTCGACCGCACGGGCGACGAGATCCACACTTCGATGGAGGCGGGGCCGGTCCTGCCCAAGGGCGAGATGAAGGGCACGGCCTGGATCGCGGCCTACGAGGATCGCAACGTGGATATCGGTCTGGCCTGCGGGCTCAAGGGTCGGGCGCAGATCGGCAAGGGCATGTGGGCGATGCCGGATTTGATGGCGGATATGCTGGAGGCCAAGATCGGGCACCCGATGTCGGGGGCGAACTGTGCCTGGGTGCCGTCGCCGACCGCGGCCACGCTGCACGCGACCCATTACCACAAGGTGGATGTGTTCGCGCGGCAGGACGAGATTGCCGCGGGCGGGGCGCGCGGGACGCTGGAGGACTTGCTGACCATTCCCTTGCTCGAAGGCCGCAGCCTGAGCGCGGCGGAGATTGCGGCGGAGGTCGAGAACAACGCGCAGGGCATTCTCGGCTATGTTGTGCGGTGGATCGACCAGGGGGTGGGCTGCTCCAAGGTGCCGGATATCCATGATGTGGGACTGATGGAGGACCGGGCGACCTGCCGGATCAGTTCGCAGGCGCTGGCCAACTGGCTGCATCACGGGATCGTCTCGGAAGAGCAGGTGATGGGGGCGCTGCGCAAGATGGCCGCGGTGGTCGATCAGCAGAACGCGGGCGATCCGGCTTACCGGCCCATGGCGCCCGGCTTCGACGGGATCGCGTTTGCGGCGGCCTGCGACCTGGTGTTCGCCGGGCGGGAGCAGCCTTCGGGCTATACCGAGCCGGTGCTGCATGCGCGGCGGCTGGAGCTGAAGGCCGCGCTGGTCGCGCCCGAGGCGCTCAGGGCCTGACAGACCGCCCTTCGACCCAGACGCAGGCCTTCGGGCCTGCGCCCATTTTGCGCGCGCCGCGCCTCAGCAGGAACAAACAGACCATGATCAGCATTCGCAAAGCCCGCACCATCATCAAGAGCGCCCTGGCCAAGGGCAAGGAGATGGAGCTCAAGCCCCTCAGTGTCGTCGTTCTGGACGCGGGCGGCCACCCGATCGCCTTCGAGCGGGAGGATGGTGCCAGCCCCGGTCGGTTCGAGATCGCGCGCGGCAAGGCTTATGGCGCGGTCATGCTGGGCCTGCCGGGCTCGGCGCAGATGGCGCGGGCGGAAAACCAGGCCTATTTCATGGGGGCGATGAACGGCGCGTTCGGCGGCAAGGTCGTGCCGGTGCCGGGCGGGGTCCTCGTGAAGAACCGCAAGGGCGAGGTGATCGGCGCCGTGGGCGTGACCGGCGACACCTCGGAGAACGATGCCGAGGCGGCCGTCGCGGGGATCGAGGCGGCGGGGCTCTTTGCCGACGCCTGAACGGGCTGTGCGGTGCGCTCGGCCCGGTTGTGCGCGCCTGTCCCTCGACCCGGTCACGCATCTGTCATATATGCGGGGCAGGTACATGTTTCTCGCAGGATCCAAATGTCGCGTCCGGTCGTCGGAATTATTGGCAACTCCTACCTGATCAATGACGAGTATCCGGCCCATGCCGGGGGCTCGATGAACTCCTGCGCGGTCAGCAAGGTGGCGGGCGCGATCCCGTTCATCGTGCCCACGGACCCGACGCTGGTGAGCGTGGACGAGCTTCTGGAGGTCTGCGACGGTTTCGTGCTGACCGGGGCGCGGGCCAATGTGCATCCCGAGGAATACGGGCATCAACCCACCGACAAGCATGGCGATTTCGACCGTGACCGTGACCGGATCACGCTGCCGCTGGTGCGGGCCTGTGTCGAGCGGGGCCAGCCGTTTCTCGGCATTTGCCGGGGATTTCAGGAGGTCAACGTGGCCATGGGCGGCACGTTGCATCCGGAGATCCGCGAATTGCCGGGACGGATCAATCACCGGATGCCGCCGGAGGGCACGCTGGAAGAGAAGTTCGAGATCCGCCAGACGGTGACGGTGTCGCCTGGCGGGCCGTTCGCGCGGGTGTTCGGCGCCACGCAGGTGCGCACCAACACCCTGCACGGCCAGGGGATCATGGACCCCGGCACGCGGGTGGTCATCGACGGGCATGCGGAGGACGGCACACCGGAGGCGATCTACATCGCTGATGCGCCGGGCTTCACCCTGTCGGTGCAGTGGCATCCGGAGTGGAACGCGGATCGGGACCCGGTGTCGCGGCCGCTCTTCACGGCATTTGGCGAAGCGGTGCGGGCCTGGGCCGATGGGCGCCGCCCGGTGGCGGTGGCACGGTCCGCCTAGGTCACCTTGTTGCGGCTGCGGTAGGCGGGATCGTCCCAGAGCCGCCCCTCGATCACCTGTGGGAAGCGCTCGATGGCCGTGTCGATGTCGCCCGCATCCAGGTAGAGCGGCGTGAGGCCGAAGCGCAGGATGTCCGGCGCGCGAAAATCCCCGATAACCCCTTGGGCGATCAGCGCCTGCACCATGGCGTAGCCGTTCGGGTGGGCGAAGGCGATCTGGCTGCCGCGCCGCGCGGGGTCCATCGGGGTGAGGCGGCGCAGATCGGGGCAGACGGCCTCGAACCCCGTGGCCAGCCGGTCGGCCAGGGCAATGGCGCGGGCATGCAGGGCCGCGATGTCCACCCCGTCGAAGATGTCGAGCGCGGCGTCGAGCGCGGCCATTTGCAGAACCGGCGGGGTGCCGATGCGGAACCGGGCGCGTCCGGGGCCGGGGGCATAGTCCGGCGCGAAGTCGAAGGGCGCGGCGTGGCCGAGCCAGCCTGCGAGGATCGGGCGGGTGATTTCAGAATGATCGGGGCGGGCGTAGAAGAACGCGGGCGCCCCGGGCCCGCCATTGAGGTACTTGTAGGTGCAGCCCGCGGCGAAATCCGCGTTGCAGCGTGTCAGCGCCACGGGCAGGGCACCGGCGGAATGGGCGAGATCCCACAGGGTCAGCGCGCCGACCCCGTGGGCCTGGGCGGTAAGCGCGGCCATGTCGTGGCGCGCGCCGCTGCGGTAATCGACCTCGGTCAGCATCAGCACCGCCACCTCGTCGGTCAGGGCGGCGGGGATCTCGGTTGCGGGCAGGGCGCGCAGAACGTGACCTTGGCCGAGCGCGTCGATCAGGCCCTGGGCCATGTAGAGATCGGAGGGGAAGTTCCCGGCCTCGGTCAGGATCACCTTGCGCCCGGGCCGCAAAGAGAGCGCGGCGGCCAGGCCCTGAAACACGCGGATGGACAGCGTTTCGCCCACGGTCACCGTGCCGGGCGCCGCGCCGATCAGTGGCGCGATCCGGTCGCCGAGCCGGTCGGGCTGATCCATCCAGCCCGCCTCGTTCCAGCCGCGGATCAGCATCGCGCCCCATTCCGCCTGCATCGCGCGCGCCACGGCGGCCTTGGCCCCGCGCGGCAGGGGGCCGAGCGAGTTGCCGTCGAGATAGATCACGCCCTCGGGCAGATCGAATGCGTCGCGTCGCAGCATGGGTGTGTCCTCCTGCAGGGGGCTGTGGCGCGATGGGGCGGCAAATGCAACCGGGGCGCAGCTGTGCGAATTGGCGCTGGACTTGATATTCACAAAATGGAATGTTTTTCGGGAGGAGGAGACATCATGCCCAAATTGCCCCTGCTGCTGGCCTGTGCCACGGCGTTGGTCGCGTTTCCGGCGCTTGCGAGCGAGGATATTCCCGACCAGTACCCCCAGAGCCCGCTCTATTCCAAGCCGGTCGAGGTGATCCCCCATGTCTGGTCCGCGATCGGGGCGACGGCACCGCCGACCTATGAGAATGCAGGCCATAACAACAATCTGAGTTTCATCGTCACCGATGAGGGGGTTGTGGTGGTCAATGGCGGGGCTTCGGCGGAACTGGCCGAGGCGCTGCACGCGGAGATCAGGGGGATCACCGATCAGCCCGTCTTGCTGGTGATCAACGAGAACGGGCAGGGGCACGCGATGCTCGGCAATTCCTACTGGCGAGACGAGGGGGTGGAGATCCTGGCCCATGCGGACGCCGCCGCCGAGTTCGAGGAATACGGCGCGCAGATCCTGGAGGGAATGATCCGCTATAACCGCGACCGGGCGGAGGGCACGCGCCTGGTCAGCCCGGACAGGACGTTCGAGGAGCGCGAGGTGATCGAGCTGGGCGGGGTGCGGATCGAGGTGCTGCATCTCGGGCCGGCGCATAGTCCGGGCGACGTGCAGGTCTGGCTGCCCGACTGGGAGATCGTGATCGCGGGCGACATCGCGTTTCACGAGCGGATGCCGCCGATTTTCGGCGACACCGTGACGGCAGACTGGATCGAGACCTGGAAGACGGCCTTCGAGCCGCTGGGCGCCACGTATGTCATCCCGGGGCATGGGCATCCGACCAACATGGCGCAGGTGCGGCGGTATACCCATGACTACCTCGTCTACCTGCGCGGGCAGATCCGGGCGCATCTGGATGCGGGCGGGGACCTGGCGGGGGCCTATTACGTGGACCAGACGCCCTATGCCCATCTCGACACGTTCGAGGAACTGGCGACGCGGAACGCGGGCCGGGTCTTCGAGGAGATGGAGTGGGAATAGCCGCGCGCCGGGCCGGGCTGCGGGGGCCCTTGAGGGCGGGGTGCGGCGTGACGCATCGGCCTTGGCTGCGCGCATCTTGACGCAGCACGCGGGGTGCAGGGGCGCGGATGGCTGCATCAATTCCGGCGGCGCGGCCCTCTGGTATCCTTGGGCGGGTCTGCTATCACCGCGGCAGGGGCACATGAGGGAGCGGCCATGCTTGAGCGGTTGAAGGAACTCAGTCTGGAACAGGCGCTGGACATCCCGCCGCTGTGGCTGCTGATTTGCGTTCTGCTGGGCTGGGCGCAGGCGCGGTTCGTCCCGGTCGGGCCGCCAGGCGGGCCGATCACGGATCTTCTGGGCGGTCTTCTGGTAGGGGGCGGTATCCTGCTGATCCTGCTTGCGGTGCTGGAATTCCGCAAGCATTCCACCACGATAGTGCCCCACCTGACCCCCGATACCCTGATCACCGAGGGCATTTTCAGCCGGACGCGCAATCCGATCTACCTGGCGGATGTGCTGATCCTGACGGGGCTGCTGCTGCGTTGGGAGGCGTGGCTGTCGCTGCCGCTGGCGGCGGTTCTGGTGCTGGTGCTGGAACGCCGTTTCGTGCGGGCCGAGGAGCAGCGGGCGCTGGAGACCTTCGGTCCGGCCTTCGAGGCCTATTGCGCCCGCACCCGTCGGTGGCTGTGACCGGGGATGGGTATGTATACCGGCGTATGCACCTGCCGCTAGGGAAGCCATGGGTGATGCATAGGGGGGCGTCTTTGGATGGTGGCGCTATCACCCTGTTGCGGCCGCATAAATCCGTCTGTTAAGAGGCGGTTTGAACACTGGGCCCGGCTGGGCTGATAAGGGGAAAGGATATTACGTGAAGATCGGGGCACCGAAAGAAATCTTCCCTGGCGAGAACCGCGTTGCGATGACGCCGGACTCTGCGGTTCAGCTGCAGAAGCTTGGATACGAATGTGTGATCGAGACCGGCGCCGGTGCGGCGGCCGGGTTCTCGGACGAGGCGTACACCGCCCAGGGCGTGACCATCGCCAAGACCGGGGCGGCCTTGTTCAAGGAGGTGGACATCGTTGCCAAGGTGCGCCCGCCCTCGGAGGCCGAGGCCAAGCGTCTGCGCAAGGGGCAGTTGCTGATCAGCTTCTTCTATCCGGCGGCCAATGAGGCGCTGATGGAGCTGGCCAAGGACAAGGGCGCATCGGTCATCGCCATGGACATGGTGCCGCGGATCTCGCGCGCGCAGAAGATGGATGCGCTGTCGTCGATGGCGAACATCGCGGGCTACCGGGCCGTGATCGAGGCGGGCAACAATTTCGGACGGTTCTTCACGGGCCAGATCACCGCCGCCGGCAAGGTGCCCCCGGCCAAGGTGCTGGTCGTCGGTGCCGGTGTCGCGGGTCTGGCTGCGATCGGGACTTCGACGTCCCTCGGTGCGATCACCTACGCCTTCGACGTGCGGCCCGAAGTGGCCGAGCAGGTCGAATCGATGGGGGCGGAGTTCGTCTTCCTCGATTTCGAGGAAGAGCAGCAGGACGGGGCCGCCACGGGCGGCTATGCCTCCGTCTCCAGCCCGGAATTCGCGGCGGCACAGCTCGCCAAGTTCCGCGAGCTTGCGCCGGACATGGATATCGTGATCACCACCGCGCTGATCCCGAACCGCGAGGCGCCGGAGCTGTGGACCAAGGACATGGTCGAGGCGATGAAGCCCGGCTCGGTCATCGTGGATCTCGCCGCCGAGCGCGGCGGCAACTGCAAGCTGACCGTCAAGGACGAGAAGATCGTCACCGATAACGGCGTGACCATCATCGGCTATACCGACTTCCCGAGCCGGATGGCCGCGCAATCCTCGACGCTTTATGCCACGAACATCCGCCATCTGATGACGGATCTGACCCCCGAGAAGGACGGTCAGACCAATCACAACATGGAGGACGACGTGATCCGCGGGGCGACGATCACCCATGCGGGCGAGATCACCTTCCCGCCGCCGCCGCCCAAGGTGGCGGCCATCGCGGCCAAGCCGAAGGAAAAGGTCAAGGAAAAGACCCCCGAAGAGATCCGCGCCGAAGAGGTCGCGGCCTTCAAGGCGCAGACCAAGCAGCAGGTGATCCTGCTGGGCGTCGGCGCGGCGCTGGTGCTGAGTGTCGGGCTGATCGCGCCGGCAAGCTTCATGCAGCATTTCATCGTCTTCATCCTGTCGGTCTTCATCGGCTTCCAGGTGATCTGGAACGTGGCGCATTCGCTGCACACGCCCCTTATGGCGGTGACCAACGCAATTTCGTCGATCATCATTCTCGGCGCGCTCATCCAGATCGGGTCCAGCTCGCTGCTGATCACCGTGCTCGCCGCGGCGGGCATCTTCATGGCCTCGGTGAATATCTTCGGCGGCTTCCTCGTGACACGGCGCATGCTCGCCATGTTCCAGAAATCCTAAGGAGCCCGGACTATGGAATTCGGATTTACGATTGCAGCCTACGCGGTTGCAGCAGTTCTCTTCATCCTGTCGCTCGGGGGCCTGAGCGGTCAGGAAAGCGCGAAACGCGCGGTGTGGTACGGCATTGTCGGCATGGCCATCGCGGTCGTGGCGACCATCATCGGGCCGGGACAGGGGCTTGCGGGCGCGTCCATCGTGCTGATCGCGCTCGGCGCTGCGGTGGGCTACCAGCTGGCCACCAAGGTGCAGATGACCCAGATGCCCGAGCTCGTGGCGATCATGCACTCGCTCGTGGGTCTCGCGGCGGTCTTCGTGGGCTTCAACGCCGACCTGATGATCAACGACATCGCGGCGCTCTACACCGAGGCGGGCCAGGTTCTGGGGGCTGTCGGGCCGGATGGCTACACCCCCATCGGCCTTTCCGTGGAGATCTATGACGGTCTGTCCTCCTTCGGGCAGCTCATCGCCAAGAAAACGGGCGTGGAAATCGGCATCCTGCGGGTCGAGCTGGTGCTCGGCATCTGGATCGGTGCCGTGACCTTCACCGGGTCGGTCATCGCCTATGGCAAGCTGGCGGGCAAGGTGAACACGGCGGCCAAGCAGCTGCCCGGCGGGCACATGCTGAACGCGGCGGCGGCCGTGGGGTCGGTCGTGCTGGCGGGGATGTACCTGGGCGGTGCGGGCAGCTGGACGTTGGTTCTGCTGACGCTGCTGGCGCTGTTCATCGGCTATCACCTGATCATGGGGATCGGCGGGGCGGACATGCCCGTGGTGGTCTCGATGCTGAACAGCTATTCCGGCTGGGCGGCGGCGGCGATCGGCTTCAGCCTCGGCAACGACCTGTTGATCGTGGTCGGTGCGCTGGTGGGCTCGTCGGGTGCGATCCTGTCCTACATCATGTGCAAGGCCATGAACCGGGCCTTTATCAGCGTGATCCTCGGCGGTTTCGGCGGTTCCTCGGGCCCGCAGATGGCGGTCGAGGGCGAGCAGATTGCCATCGATGCCGACGGTGTGGCCACGGCGCTGAACGAGGCCGACAGCATCATCATCATCCCGGGCTACGGCATGGCCGTCGCACAGGCCCAGCAGACGGTCGCGGAGCTGACCCGCAAGCTGCGCGCCAAGGGCAAGGATGTGCGGTTTGCCATCCACCCGGTCGCCGGGCGTCTGCCGGGGCACATGAACGTGCTGCTGGCCGAGGCGAAGGTGCCTTATGATATCGTGCTGGAGATGGACGAGATCAACGAGGACTTCCCGGACACGGACGTGGCCATCGTGATCGGGTCGAACGACATCGTGAATCCGGCGGCACAAGAGGACCCCAACAGCCCCATTGCGGGGATGCCGGTTCTGGAGTGCTGGAAGGCCAAGCAGGTGTTCGTGTCCAAGCGCGGGCAGGGCACCGGGTATTCGGGGATCGAGAATCCGCTGTTCTACAAGGACAACACCCGGATGTTCTACGGCGATGCGAAGGCGAGCTTCGACAAGCTGCTTCCGCTGATCGACTGATCCAGGCGGACAGAGACCACCGAAAGGCCCGCCCCGTGCGGGCCTTTTGCGTTGCAGGGCGCGGCTGGCTTTCGTACCCCATCGCGCAATGCAGGCAGATGGGGGCGGGGTAAGATGTTTCTTGGGCTGGATATCGGAACATCGGCGGTCAAGGGGCTTGTGTGGGACGGGGCGCGGGTGCTGGGGGCTGCCTCGGCGCCGCTGAAGGTGCAGGTGCCGGTGCCGGGCGCGAGCGAGCAGGACCCCGAGGCGTGGTGGCACGGGATCCTGGCGGTCTGCGCCGAGTTGTCCGCGCAGCCCGGCTGGGCGGAGGTGTCGGCCATCGGGCTGTCGGGACAGATGCACGGGGCGGTGTGCCTCGGGCCCGATGGCGCGGTGCTGCGCCCGGCGATCCTGTGGAACGACAATCGGGCGGTGCGGGAGGCGGCGGAAATGGCCGCGCTGCCGGGGCTGGCCGCGCGGGTCGGTGTGCCGCCCATGCCGGGCTTTCCCGCGCCCAAGCTGGCGTGGCTCGCCCGTGCCGAGCCGGAGCTGCATGCCGCCACGACGATGGTGATGCAGGCCAAGGACTGGGTGGGCATGCGGCTGCACGGGCGGGCGGTGACGGAGTATTCCGAGGCAGCGGGCACGCTCTGGCTCGACCAGGCGGCGCGGGACTGGGACCGGGAAGCCCTGGCATTCAGCGGCCTGGAGCGCGCGCAGATGCCCGCGCTCGGGGCCGGGACGGACCTCGCCGGGCCGCTGAGCGCGGCGGCGGCGGCCGCCCTGGGTCTCAAGCCCGGGGTGCCGGTGATCCGGGGGGGCGGCGATGCCATGGTCGGGGCGGCAGGGATCGGGGTGGTGGCCCCGGGACAGGCGATGATCTCGCTTGGGACCTCGGGGCAGTACTTGGTGGCGTCCGAGGCGCATCGGCCCAACCCCGCCGGGCTGGTTCACAGCTTTGCGCATTGTGTGCCGGGCGCTTACATCCAGATGGCGGCGATGCTGAACGGGGCCGCGCCCATGGCGTGGTTGGCGGGGGTGCTCGGTCGGTCCGTGCCGGACCTCCTCGCAGCGGCGGAGATGGCCGACCCGGCGCATGTGCCGCTCTTTCTGCCTTACCTGACCGGCGAGCGGACGCCCCATGGCGACCCGAAGGCGCGGGCGGGGTTCGAGGGGCTGAGCCATGGCTCCGGCCCGGGCGAGATGATGCGTGCCGTGGTCGACGCGATCGCCTACAGCTTTGCTGACGCGCAGGCGGTTCTGGGCGAGGCCGGGGTGCGGGCCGCGTCGCCCCTGGCCATCGGCGGCGGGGCGCGCAGCGACCTGGTGCTGCAGACGCTGGCGGATGTGCTGGAGCTGCCGGTGCAGCGCCCGGCCAGCGCGGATCTGGGCCCGGCGCTCGGTGCGGCGA
This sequence comes from Dinoroseobacter sp. PD6, assembly GCF_028807315.1. Classification (NCBI taxonomy): domain Bacteria; kingdom Pseudomonadati; phylum Pseudomonadota; class Alphaproteobacteria; order Rhodobacterales; family Roseobacteraceae; genus Dinoroseobacter; species Dinoroseobacter sp. PD6. Next base: position 326,597 of record NZ_JARAMN010000002.1, read on the forward strand.
AGCTGGCGGCGGTGGGCAGCGGGGCGATGCCTGCGGCGCGGCTGGCCGACCCGCCGGAGATCGGGGCGGTGTTCCAGCCGCGTCCCTCCGCGCGTCACGGCGCGCGGCTGGCGCGGTACCGGGCGCTTTACTCCGCGCTCAGGGGCGTCTGCGGACGCCCGTAGTAGAGCCCGACCACATGCTCGGCCTCGGCGAAGAAGAGCCAGCGGGCGACCAGTACCCCCGCGAAATGCAGCAGGACCGCGATGCTCACCATGAGGTGCTTGTCGTTCACCAGGATGATGAGCACCGGCAGCGCGATCATCAGCGCAAAGGCGATGGCCCGCAGTTTGAGCGCGTGCTTGCGCCCGACCTGAAAGACCATCTCGCGCATCAGGTAGTTGCCGCCCGTATGGGGCGGCTCGAACGCGCGAACCTCCTCGCCGATCCGTGTCGCGGTGGCGAGCGTCGTCGCGTTCTCGGCGAAGGCCTTGTCGCCCTGCAGCCAGGCCCAGAGCTGCACGGCTCCGGCGGCGATCAGCAGCCAGAGCGCGGGGTCCATCCGACCAGCGAGGAGCGCCCCGCCCGCGAGGCTGAGGAGCGCAAAGAGGATCGGGGTGCTCGGCTGGTTCCAGCGCGGCACGGTCTTCAGCTGGGTGTAGATCATCGCCGTGGCCAGCACCGTGGCGAGGCAGAGCGCGGCACCGAGCAGGCCGAGAAACGCGGGTTGGTAGCCGAGGAACACCGCCGCCGCGCCGTGCAGGGCCATGATTGCGAGGGCGAGCACCGCCAGCACCGCCTCGCGGCTGAGCCAGCTCGTCCGCCATTGGGTGAAGGCGCGCCAGGCCCGTTGCGGGTTGCCGAGATGGAAGGTCGAGGCGATCAGTCCGCCCGCCGTCAGGACGAAGGCCAGCGCGTAATAGACCGCGCCGACCCCGCCGACCGCCTTGGGGATGCCGAGGCCAAGCCAGATCAGGAAGCCGAAGCCGATGCCGGAGAGCGAGGTGAAGAGGATGACGGAGCGGGCGGGATGCATGGGTCAGATCCGATCGAGCGTGCGGTCGAGCCAGCCGAGAAAGCCCTGCGGCTCGGTCGCGACGGGCTCGAGATAGGGGGCGAGCACGTCGAACTCGGGCACCTCGTCGCGCGGGCGCGGCGGCAGGTACTTGTTGACGGGTTTGGTGCCTTGCTCGGGCATCAGGTCGACACCGCCGCGCGCGGCCACGAGTTGGCTGACCTCGCTGTCGGGATCGCCGAGGTCGCCGAAATGGCGTGCGCCTGCGGGGCAAGTGCGCACGCAGGCCGGTTGGCGGTCTTCTTCGGGCAGGGCCTCGTTGTAGATCCGGTCGACGCAGAGGGTGCATTTCTTCATCACGCCGGCGGCCGCGTCCATTTCTCGGGCGCCGTAAGGGCAGGCCCAGGCACATAGGCCGCAGCCGATACACGCGTCCTCGTTCACCAGGACGATCCCGTCCTCGGCGCGTTTATAGCTGGCCCCGGTGGGACAGACCGTGACGCAGGGCGCGTCCTCGCAATGCAGGCAGGATTTCGGGAAATGCACGAGTTGCGCGGGGCCGGAGGCGGGGGTGACCTCGTAGCTGTGAACGCGGTTGAGAAAGCTGCCCGTGGGGTCGGCGCCGTAGGGGTCCTGATCGCTGAGCGGGGCGCCATAGGCCTGGTCGTTCCAGCCCTTGCAGGCGACGACGCAGGCGTGGCAGCCGACGCAGGTGTCGAGGTCGATGACAAGGCCGAGCTTTTTCTCGGTATGGCTGGGCAACGCGGTCATGGCGTACTCCTGGCCTGGCTTTGGGAGACGGGGGGCCAGCCCCCCGCACCCCCCGGGATATTTGCGGACTTGAGGGAATGTGTCATGCGGGGCCGTGGATCGGGGGGAAGCTGGGCGCGGCCTCGGCGCGCGCCGGAGCCTTGGCGATGTTGACGCGCAGGTCGAACCAGGCGGCCTGTCCTGTCACGGGGTCGGAGTTGGACCAACGCATCCCGTCGGCGCGGGCGGGCAGAAGCTCGGAGATCAGGTGGTTGAGCAGGAAGCCCCTGGTCGCCTCCGGCGCGTCCGCGTCGAGGCCCCAGGCGCCCTTGCGCTTGCCGATGGCGTTCCACGTCCAGACGGTTTTCGGGTTGAGTGCGGCCATCAGGGCCACGGGGATGGTGATCTCCCCGTGGCGTGACGTGAGCGTGGCCCAGTCGCCGTCGGAAAACCCGTGTTCCTCCCAGACCGCGGAGGGCACGTAGAGCGGGTTGACCCCGTGGATCTGGCGCAGCCAGGCGTTTTGCGAGCCCCAGGAGTGGTACATCGCCATGGGCCGCTGGGTCAGGGCGTGAAGGGGGAATTCGTTCGCGCGGGCATCGGTGCTCTCGTACCAGATCGGGAGCGGCGAGAGCTTCTCGCGGATTTGCGCGCGCAAGTGGTCGGGCGGTTGGCGTTCGCCATGGCCCTCGGCGGCGAGTTGGAACCGGCGCAGGGGTTCGGACCAGAGGTTGAAGATATAGGGCTGGGGCGCATCAAAGAAACCCATCTCGACCGCCCAGTCCTGGTAGGCGGTGTTCCACGGTTTGTAGTAGCGGGCCTCTTTGGGCACCTCGGCCTCCCAGAAGCCGCCATTGTCGATGTAGCGCTGGATCTGGTCCGGGTTCGGCGCGCCGCGGCCCGCCGCCTCGCCGGTGCCGCGAAAGCCAGAGAGCGGGCCGACGCCGGGGCGGCGTTCGTGCTTGACCATGTAATCGGCGTAATCGGCGTAAAGCGGCGCGCCCTCGGCATCGACGAAGCCGGGCAGACCCAGCCGTGCGCCGAGATCCACCAGCACCGACTGGAACCCGCGCACGTCGCGATCAGGCTCGACCACCGGCCAGCGGATCGCGTCGGCCACGGCGTCCGGCTCGCAGATCGGGCGGTCGAGCAGCGAGATGCAGTCGTAGCGTTCGAGATAGGTGGTGTCCGGCAGGATCAGGTCGGCATAGGCGACCATCTCGGATTTGTAGGCATCGGCATAGATGATGCGCGGGATCTTGTAGGCGCCGGTCTCGTCGGTGGCGGTGAGCATCGCCATGGTCTCGGCGGTGTTCATGGAGGAGTTCCAGGCCATGTTGGCCATGTACATGAACAGGGTGTCGATCTTGTAGGGATCGCCTGCATGGGCGTTGGAGATCACCATGTGCATCAGCCCGTGGGCCGACATGGGGTTGTCCCAGGAGAACGCCTTGTCGATGCGGGCAGGCGCGCCCTCAGGGGTCAGGCACAGATCGTCCGGGCCGTGCACGAAGCCCAGATGCGGGCCGTCGAGCGGTGCGCCGGGGGTGACCTTGCAATGGGGCTTGGGATGCGCCTCGGGCGGTTTGGGGTAGGGGGGCTTGAAGCGGAAGCCGCCGGGGACCTCCACCGTGCCCAGCAGGATCTGCAACAGGTGCAGCGCGCGGGCGGTCTGAAACCCGTTGGCATGGGCGGAGATGCCCCGCATGGCGTGCATCGAGACCGGGCGGCCTTGCATGGTCTGGTGTTTGTTGCCGCGGAAATCGGTCCAGGGGATATCGAGTTCGAAGGCCTCGTCGAAGGCGGTCCGGGCAAGCTCGGCGGCGAGCGTGCGGATGCGCGCGGCCGGGATGCCGCAGCGGTCGGCCACGGCTTCGGGCGCATAGTCGTCGCTCAGGTATTTCTCGGCGAGGTGCTGGATCACGGGGCGGTGCGATACGCCTGCGCGGCGATAGGAGCCCGCGAGATCGGGCTGCACACCCTGGGTGTCGAAAGGCACCGGCTTGCCCGTGGCGCGGTCGAGGATCAGCAGCTTGCCAGCCTCGTCGCGCAGCAGAAGACCCTTTTCGGGGCTGGCGGGATCCTCGTTCACTAGGACCGGCGCGTTGGTGAAGGCCGCGAGGTAGTCGAGATCGATCCGGCCCGCGCGCAGCAGGCAGTGGATCAGCGACAGGATCAAGAGGCCGTCCGTGCCCGGTGTGATCCCGTACCAGTCATCGGCAATCGCGTTGTAGCCGGTGCGGATCGGATTGATGCCGACGACCTTGGCACCGCGGGCCTTCAGCTTGCCGAGGCCGATCTTGATCGGGTTGCTGTCATGGTCCTCGGCCACGCCGAAGAGCAGGAACATCCTGGTATGCTCCCAATCCGGCGCGCCGAATTCCCAGAAGGCCCCGCCCATGGTGTAGATGCCGGCCGCTGCCATGTTGACGGAGCAGAACCCGCCATGGGCGGCGTAGTTCGGGGTCCCGAAATTCTGCGCGAAGAAGCTCGTGAAGCTTTGGGACTGGTCGCGCCCGGTGAAGAAGGCGAGCTTCTCGGGTGCCGTCTCGCGCAAGGGCGCGAGCCAGTCGACCGCCAATTGCAGGGCCTCGTCCCAGGTGATCTCTTCGAACTGGCCCGAGCCGCGCGGGCCGACGCGCTTCATCGGCGCGCGCAGGCGCGAGGGCGCGGTGTGCTGCTTGATGCCTGCGGAGCCCTTGGCGCAAAGGACGCCCTTGTTCACAGGGTGGGCGCGATTGCCCTCGATATACGCGACCTTGCCGTCCTTGAGGTGAACGTTGATCCCGCAGCGGCAGGCGCACATGTAGCAGGTCGTTTGTCGCATCTCGTCGAAGCGCGGGGTCGGGATGTCTGGTGCGACACTGTCTTTCATGGGATCAATTTCCACACCAGACCCGCAGGGGGCAAGGCATCGTTTTCGAAAACCCGCATTTCGGAGGAATAATTGACCACCAGCTTGTGGTGGCCGTGGACGCGTTGGCGGACGCCTTCGGGCATGTCGGTGGTCTGGATGCCTGCGCGCGAGCAGAGATCGCGCAGGATGCGGCCCATGGCCTCCGGGTCCGGCCAGGCCGCGAGGTAGTGTTGCCGTCCGGTGCGGATCAGGACGGGGGCGCCTTCGGTGGTTTCCTCCAGGATCTCGGCGCGGGTCTCGACGGCCTCGATCCAGCGTTCGGCGGCCCCGCCGCGTTGCAGCGCGCGTTCGGCGCCGGGGGGCAGGGTTTCGACATGGGTCACGGTAGCGTCGAGCCCTTGCAGATTGGGGCCGAGCGGCAGGGCGATGGACATCTCCGGCGTCTTGGAACCCGCGCGCGGGCCGACCAGCACCTGCGCCTGGGTCGTTGCGAGATATGCGGTCATGTCGGCTGACAGGTGCAAAAGCCCGGGAACAAGGATCAGGTCATGGCCCGCCAGCCGTGCCGGGTCCGCGGGCAGGATGTCGACCGAGAGGCCGAGCTTGCGCAGCCCGCGATACATCGCAAAGCACAGGGCGAAATAGTCGAAATCCGCGCCCTGGGGCTGCACCTCCCACGCCCATTGGGAGGGGTAGTCGAACACGAGTGCCACCGGGGCGCGGGTCGGTGACACGTCGGGAAGCCGGGGGAGGTCTGCGGCCAGGGCCGCGGCCTCCTCCAGCCCTCGGGCCGGGCTGTCGTCGGGGCGCAGAAGGCCCGCATGCATCTGCTCCTGCGCGAAGGGGGCCTGGCGCCAGCGGAAAAAGCAGACCGCCTCGGTGCCGTGGGCGAAGGCTTCGTGGGACCACAGCCGCACCATGCCGGGCAGGGGGGCGGGGTTCCAGGGCGCCCAGTTCACCGGGCCGGGTTGCTGTTCCATGATCCACCAGCGGCCGTCCCGTCCGACCCCGCGATAGAGGTCGTGGTGGAAGGCCTGGAAATCCGGGTCGCCCTGGCGGAGATAGGCCGCCTTGTGATCGGCGGGTGCTTCGACCCGGTCGAGCAAAAAGCCCATCGGGTAGCTGTCCCAACTGGCGATATCGAGGTCCGCGCCCACCGCGTGGTGATCGAACTCGGTCACGCGGCCCATGTAGTTGTGGATCAGCGGTGCGTCCGTCAGGGGGCGCAGGGCCGCGACCTGCGCGCGGTTGAAGGCCACCACCATGTCCGAGGCGTAGCGCCGGAAGGCCAGCGCATGGGCCGGGTTTGGCTCGGTCACGGTCAGGTTCGGCAGGTCGATCTGGTCGAAGCGGTCGTATTCCATCGACCAGAACACATTGCCCCAGGCGCGGTTGAGCGCCTCGGTGGACTGATAACGTTGGGCGAGCCAGTCGCGAAACCCATGCCGGGCGGCGTCGGAATAGCTGAGCGTTGTGTCGTGGCAGCCGTATTCGTTGTCGATCTGCCAGGCCACGATGCGGGGGTCGCGGCCGTACCGCTCCCCCAGCAGGCGGGAGATGCGCGCGGCCTCGGCCCGGTAGCCGGGATGGCTGAAGCAGTAGTGCCGCCGGGAGCCGAACTTGCGCGGCTGGCCGCGGGCGTCCACGGCCAACATATCGGGGTGGCGGTCGAGCATCCAGCGCGGCGGTGTGGCGGTCGGGGTGCCCAGCACGACCTCCAGCCGGGCCTCGGCCAGAACGGCGATGGCACGGTCGAGCCAGTCGAACCGCAGATCGCCGGGGGAGGGTTCGAGCCGGGACCAGGCGAACTCCCCGATCCGGACGAGGGTGAGGCCCGCGTCCTTCATGCGTGCGGCGTCCCGCGGCCATTGGTCTTCGGGCCAATGCTCGGGGTAGTAGCAGACGCCCAGCTTGCGCGTCACAGGATCACCCGGGGTTCCGGCAGGCCGCGTGCGACCCCCTCGGCGGCAAAGACGCAGCCGTTTTCCGGAGCGGCGGCGATGTCTTCGGCGCTGAGCCCTTCGCGGGCGGTGGTGATGAAGAGCCGGTCGAAATCGGGGCCGCCGAAGGCCGGGCAGGAGCTGTGCCGGCCGCCGCAGGCCACGGCGCGCAGGAAGGAACCGTCGGGGGCGTGGCAGGCGACGCGCCCGGCGCCCCATTGGGCGATCCAGAGGTTGCCCGCGGCATCGGTCACCGCGCCGTCCGGGTTCAGCCCCTCGGCGCGCAGATCGACGGCCACGGTTGCCGGGCCCGATGGCCAGCCATCGTCGTCCAGGGGCAGGCCCATGACCTGCCGCGTCGGGGTGTCGGCATAATAGGCGCAGCTTCGGGCGGCATCGAAGCAGAGCGCGTTGGAGATGCTCACGTCCCGCACCACCCGCCGCAGCGTCCCATCGAAGAGGCGATAGATCGCACCGGCGCCGGGCTCGGCCGATTTGCCCATGGTGCCGATCCAGAACCCGCCCCAGGGGTCCGCGCGCCCATCGTTGGAGCGGGTCTCGGGGCGGTCGGCTTCCAGCGGGGCGACAAAGCGGCTCTCGCCCTCCGCAAGGTCGAATGTGACAAGAGCGGTTTCCGACGCGATCAGGAGGGTGTCGTGATCGACCCAGCCTGCGGCCGAGACCATCTCGTCGAACTGCCATTCCAACGGTGTCTCGCCGTCGCGCGACAGCATCCGCTGCCCGGTGATGTCGAACCAGAAGAGCTGCTGCCGCTGCGGGTGCCAAAGCGGGCCTTCGCCCAGGGCGCAGGGGCGGTTGTCATAGAGGGTCGCGCTCACGACACCGCCGCTCCGTAATAGCGCACGATGCTCAGCGCCTTGAGATAGACCTGCTCGTCCGTGTCGCCTGGCGCATAGAGCGAACTGCCCAGACCGAAGCCTTTGGCCCCCGCCGCAAGCCAGGTCGCGAAATCGCCGCCGTCGATCCCGCCCACGGCGTAGATCTCCGTGTCCTCGGGCAGGACCGGGACCAGGGCTTTCAACAGCCCGATGCCCCCCACGGAGGCCGGGAAGAGCTTCAGCCCCGTCGCGCCCGCCTGCAGGGCAGCGAAACATTCCGTCGGGCTGAAGACGCCCGGAAAGCTGAGAAGGCCCGCGTCGCGGGTGGCGCGGATGACCTCCGGGTCGGTGTTGGGCGACACGATGATGCGCCCGCCCGCGGCCTGCACGTCGCGCACTTCGGATCGGCGCAGCACGGTGCCCGCCCCGATCAGCGCGCGGTTGCCCAAGGCACCGGCGAGGGCCGCGATGCTGTCGAGCGCATCGGGCGAGTTCAGCGGCACCTCGATCCGGTCGATGCCCGCGGCGACGAGGCGGCTGGCCACGGGGACGGCTTCGGGCGGCGTGATGCCCCGCAGGATGGCGATCAGGGGACGGCTCATGCGGTTTCCTTCAGGCTGTCATGGGCGACCTTGAGCCCTGCGCGCACCATCTCGGCCCCATCGACGATCTGGACGGGGACGGCTTGCTGGTCGAGGGCGGTCTTGTAGGGACCGGTCACCTTCGCGGCGCCCACGAGGGCCACCTGCTGGCCCAGCCAATAGGGCCGCGCCGCCACAAGTTCCGCCCCGATCAGCAGGCCCGAGAGCCGGGCGCGGGTCGCCTCGGGCGATGCGTTTTCCAGCAGGTCCGCGGCGCGCAGGCCGAAGAGCCGGGCAGCCAGGCGTTCGGGTCGGGCCATGCCGTCCTTCAATCCGTCGGCGAAGGCCTCGGCGTCCCAGCCCGCCTCGGTCAGCGAATGGCGCAGGACCGAGTGGCGCGCGAGGGTGAAATAAAGCTCGCCGGTCATGAAGGTCTGGAAACTGACGACCTCGCCCGCGCTGACATGGGCCCATTTCGTATGGGTGCCCGGCAGGCAGACCACGCCATCCCAGCCCGGGTTGCGCGCGAGAAACCCGGCGATCTGGGTTTCCTCGCCGCGCATCACGTCGGCGGGGCGGACCTGTTTCAGGCCCGGAACGATGTGGACCCGCAGGCGTGGATCGGCGGCGTGCGCCCGCACCGGGGCAGCCCCGAGCGGTGTGCAGGGGACGGCGGAATAGGGGGCCTCGTGCCAGCCCTGGCGCGAGCCGACCATGCCGCAGGCCAGAACATCCGTCGGCCCGTCGAGCCATCCTGCGATCAGCGCCAGGAGGGCGGCTTCGAAATCGGCCCGGCCCAGGGCGGACATGCCCGCATCCGACGCCGCCTCGGCCAGAACCCGATCCTGAGCCATGCGCCAGGCCCGCAAGTGCGAGGTGCCCCAGTCGACCGCGATCCAGGTATCGTTCGTCATCCCGTCACCACTACGCCGCCATCCACGACCATGCATTGCCCTGTCATCATCTTGCTTGCGCCGGAGGCCAGAAACAGGGTCGCCTCCACGATGTCCTCGGGCGCGAGATGCGTCTTGAGGCACTGGCGGTCGAGATGGGCGGCGAGATCCTCGGGCGTGGCCCACATATCGAGTTGTTTCGGGGTCAGGACCCAGCCCGGGGCGAGGGCGTTGACGCGGATCCCGTCCGGGCCGAATTCGCGGGCGAGCGAGCGGGTGAGCCCCGTGATCCCGGCATTGGCGGCGGTATAGGCGGGGTAGCCTGCGTTGCCCATCATGTAGCTGATCGAGCTGAAGTTGACGATGGCCCCGCCGCCGGCCTCGGCCATGCCGGGGGTGACGGCCTGGGCGGCGAAGAAATAGGCCTTGAGGTTGATCGCCTGCATCTGGTCCCAGAACTCCGGGGTGACTTCGGCGGTGCTGTGGCGCTTGTCGTTGGCGGCGTTGTTCACCAGCGCGGTGATAGGGCCTTGGGCCGCGGTGGCCTGGGCGATGGCGGCGCGCAGGGCGTCGGTATCGGTGATGTCGCCTTGCACGAAGAGCGGCGCGCGTCCGTGGGCCGCGCGCATCTTTGCCACGAAGGCGCTGGCGTCGGAACGGCCGATGAAGGCGACCTGCGCGCCCTGGGCGAGAAAGCCGTCGGTCAGGGCCGCACCGATGCCGGAGCCGCCGCCGGTTACGAAGACGGATGCGCCGTCGAGGTCGTGGAAGGTGGCGTTTCGGGGCGCGGGCATCAGTGGCTCTCTCGTGTGACGGGGCGGGTGTCCTTGCCCACCAGAAAATCCAGGTCGGCCCCGCGGTCCGCCTGCAAGACGTGATCGATGTAGAGCTTGGCATAGCCGCGGGTGTAGTGGGGCGGATCGGGTTGCCATGCGGCGCGGCGGGCCGCCAGTTCGGTGGCATCCACCAACAGGTCGAGCACGCCCTCGCGAGCCGAGACGCGGATGCGGTCGCCGGTCTTGACCAGCGCCAGCGGCCCGCCCGCCTGCGCCTCTGGTGCCACATGGAGGATCACCGTGCCATAGGCGGTGCCGGACATGCGGGCATCCGAGACCCGGATCATGTCACGCACGCCCTCGCGGACCAGCTTTGCCGGGATCGGCATGTTCCCGACCTCGGGCATGCCGGGGTACCCCTTGGGCCCGCAGCCTTTGAGCACGAGGATCGTGTCGCGTGTGATTGGCAGGTCGTCGCGGTCGATATTGGCCTTCATGTCCTCGATGTTCTCGAAGACGAAGGCCGGGCCTTCGTGCTCAAGCAGAGCGTCCGTGGCGGCCGACGGTTTCACGATGGCGCCATCGGGCGCAAGTGAGCCCCGGAGCACCCGCAGCCCGGCAGCAGGTTTCACAGGTGCGTCATAGGCATGGATGACGTCCCGGTTGAAGCACTCTGCCCCCTCGGCATAGGTGGCGATATCCTTGCCCAGCACCGTGGTGGCCGGGCGCAGGTGGTCGCGCAACTCCGACAGGACCACGGGCATCCCCCCGGCATAGGCGAAATCCTCCATCAGGTATTTGCCCGATGGCATGCAGTTGACCAGCAAGGGAATCCCGCCTCCGATCTCGAAATCCTTTAGCGTCAGGTCGACACCGGCCCGGCCCGCAAGGGCGAGCAGGTGCATCACCGCGTTCGTGGACCCGCCCACGGCAGCGTTGGCGAGGATGGCGTTCTCGAAGGCGGGTTTGGTCAGGATCGCGCTGGGGCGCAGGTCTTCCTCGACCATCTCGACGATGCGCTTGCCCGTCAGATGCGCCAGCGCCATGCGGCGGGCGTCCACCGCCGGAAGGGCGGCGTTCAGGGGCAGGGACATGCCCATCGCTTCGACCAGGCTGGCCATGGTCGAGGCCGTGCCCATGGTCATGCATACCCCGGCGGAGCGGGACATGCCGGCCTCGGCATTCATGAAATCCGCAAGCGTCATCTCGCCCGCGCGCACGGCTTCGGAGAATTTCCACACATCCGTTCCGGAGCCGATATCCTGCCCGCGATACTTGCCATTTAGCATCGGCCCCGCCGAGACCACGATGGCGGGCAGGTCCACCGAGGCCGCGCCCATGAGTTGCCCCGGCGTGGTCTTGTCACACCCGCCCAGCAGGACGACCCCGTCCATGCCGTAGGCGCGGATCGATTCCTCGACATCCATGGCCAGAAGGTTGCGAAACAGCATGGCCGTCGGCTTCATCTGGGTCTCGCCCAGGGACATCACGGGGAACTCGACCGGGAAGCCCCCGGCCTCCCACACGCCGCGCTTGACGCCTTCGGCCAGCGTGCGCAGGCCGTGGTTGCACGGGGTCAGTTCGGACCAGGTGTTGCAGATCCCGATCACCGGGCGGCCGTCGAACACGTGATCCGGGAAGCCCTGGTTTTTCATCCAGGAGCGGTGGATGAACCCGTCCTTGTCGAGCTTGCCATACCAGGCGCGGTTGCGGCGGTCTTTGGTCATGGGGCGGGCCTTGCGTCTTGAGTATTTGGGCAAAGATGAGGCATCAGGCGGCCTTGGCGGGGCGGGCCCAGGCCGGGATCCAGTCGCCATGGGCGTTGAGCAGGTCGGTGACCAGGCTGCGGATCTGGCGCAGGTCAAGCTCGGCGGCCGTGTGGGGGTCCATCATCGCGGCGTGATAGAGATGCGCTGGATTCTCGTCGATCAGCGCGCGGACCACAAGTTCCTGCACGTTGATCTGGCTGCGCATGAGTGCGACCAGTTGCGGCGGGATGTCGGCGACGGTGGTGGGCTGCACGCCGTTCGCATCCACGAGGCAGGGGGTTTCCACCGCGGCCCCCGGGGGCAGTTGCGGGGTCTGGCCGGTATTCGCCAAGTTGCCGTAGATCCGGTAGAGCGTATTGGTGACCACGGCGTTCATGATCTCGGCGGCAAACTCGTGGCTCTTGGGCACGTCGATCCGGGCGGCATTGGTCAGCGCCTCGGCCTGGGCGCGCCAGTCTGCGATCTGCTCGAGGCAGCGGGTGGGGTATTCGTCGAGCGGGATGGCGTAGGTTTCGATCAGATCCATGCGCCCGTTCTTGATGAACCAGGGGACGTATTCGGCCAGATGCTCGGAGCTTTCGGTGCAGAAATAGCCGAGGTGATTCATCACCTCGTACCGCACCTTGTTGGCGCAGCGCGGCATCAGCAGCGGCGGCTTGGGCAGGCGCCCCTCTGCGTATCCCACCCGCAGCGCCGGATAGAGGTCGCGGCCCCGGTGGGTCAGGTCGAGGAAAAAGGCCACGTGGTTGACCCCCGCGACCCGGTAGCGGATCTCATGTGGCGGCAGGTCGAGGTCATGGGCCAGTTCCTGCACGGTGTTTTGCACCGAGTGGCACAGGCCGACCTGGCGCAGGGTCGGGAACCGTTCGGCCAGCGCCCAGGTGTTGATCGCCATGGGGTTGACGTATTGCAGCAGCGTCGCGTCCGGGCAGAGCTGCGCCATATCCTCGGCCACGGCCCAGAGATGCGGGACCGTGCGCAGGCCACGCATGATGCCGCCGACGCCGAGCGTGTCGCCGATGGTCTGGCGCACACCGTAGGCTTTGGGGATCTCGAAGTCGGTGACGGTACAGGGCTGGTAGCCGCCGATCTGGAACGCGGTGACCACGAAATCCGCGCCCTCAAGTGCTGCGCGGCGGTCCGTGTGGGTGCTCAGCGTTGCGCCGGTGCCCATTGTGGCGATCATGGCGCGGGCGACGGCGGCGCTTTCGGCCAGCCGGTCGGGGTCGATATCCATCAGGGCAAAATGCCCGTCGCGCAGGGCCTCGAAATGCAGGGCATCGCCGAGGATGTTCTTCATGAAGATGGTCGATCCTGCGCCGATGAACGCGATCCGGGTCATTTGACGGCTCCGAGTGTCAAACCTGCGATGAAGTGTTTCTGCATCAGGAAGAACATCATGACCGGGGGCAGGGCGGCGATCAGGCTGCCTGCGCTCAGCATGTTGTAGGCGATGCCGAACTGGGCGTTGAAGCTGGTGATCCCGGCGGTCACGGGTTGGGCGTTGGGGCCTTGGGTCAGCACCACGGCCCAGAAGTAATCGTTCCAGATGAAGGTGAAGATCAGAACCGAGAGTGCTGCAATCGCGGGTTTCATCAGGGGCAGCACCACGAACCAGAAGATCCGCCATTCGGCGACCCCTTCGACCCGGGCGGCCTCGATCAACTCATAGGGCAGGGCGCGGATGAAGTTGCGCATGAAAAGCGTGCAGAACCCGGTCTGGAACGCGATGTGGAAAAGCACCAGCCCGGTCTTGGTGTTGTAGAGCCCCATATCGACCGTGAGGTCGCGCACCGGCACCATCAGGATCTGGAACGGCACGAAGTTGCCCGCGATGAACATGAAGAAGATCAACAGGTTACCCCGGAAGCGGTAGATCCCAAGCGCAAAGCCCGTCATGCAGGACAGGGCCACGGCGCCGATCACCGTGGGAATGGTGATCATGAAGGAGTTGAGGATGTAGCGAGGCATCTCGCTGTCGGTGAAGACGCGGGCGTAATTCTCGAAGCCTGCGAATTCCGCAGGCCAGCCCCAGTAATTCCCGGCGGCGAAATCCCCGGCGGGCTTGACCGAGAAGATCGCCACGGCGATGAGCGGCAGAAGCCATAGGATCAGGGCCAGCGGGATCATCCCCTGATAGGTCAGCTGGGCGGCGCGGGGGGCTTTCTCGATCGGGCGGGGGAACATCTCAGTACCCCCGCTCGTCGCGGTACATCTTCACCAGAAAGCCGGTGATGAAGACCATCATGATCAGGAAGAGCACCACCGCGATGGCCGCGCCATAGCCCATGCGGAAGCCGTATTCCGACAGCGCCACCTCGAACATGTAGAAGCTGAGCACGCGCGAGGATCCGAACGGGCCCCCCTGCGTCATGATCGAGATCAGATCGAAGCTGCGCAGCGCGCCGATGATCGTGACCACGAAGGCGATGAAGGTCGCCGGGCGCAGTTGCGGCAGCACAACGTGCCACAGCATCCGCCAGCCCTTGGCGCCATCGAGGCGCCCGGCCTCGATCTGCTCGGGGTCAACGGCGTTCAGGCCGGTCAGGTACAGGATCATGCAATAGGCGGTCTGGGGCCAAAGCCCGGCAGCGATGATGCCGATGGTGACGTAACGCTCATCCCCCAGAACCGCGATGGGGCCGAGGCCGACCCAGCCGAGCATCGTGTTCAGCATGCCGAAATTCGGGTCGTAGAACCAGGTGAAGACAAGGCCCACGACAACCTGGCTGATCACGAAGGGAAAGAAGAACAGGGACTTGTAGAGCCGGATGCCCGTCACGGTCTGGTTCAGGAAGAGCGCGATGAACAGCCCCGCCGGGATCGCCAGCAGGTAGAGCGCCAGCCAAATGATATTGTTCTTGAGCGAGGTATAGAACGCATCGTCGTAGCGCAGCTCGTCATAGTTGCGCAGGCCGACGAATTCCGGCTCCCCCAGCCCGTCCCATTCCAGCAAGCTGATCTGGAAGGATTGGAAGATAGGGATGATCACGTAGACCGCGAAAAACAGGATGCCCGGGATCAGGAACAGGATCGGGGTCAGGGCCTGCTGATTGCGGTGCCACCAGCTGCCGCCAGCCAGCGACCGAACTTCGGAAAGATCAGAAGAGGTCATGGGCGTGCTCACCGTTCGGTGGTGGGGTGGGCGTCCCCGGGAAATGCCGGGAACGCCCCTTGGGTGAGTGGTGGTGGTCAGTAGACGCGCTGGCGGACCCGCTCCATCCGCTCCAGGATGCGGTCGAGATTGTCGGGTTTCACCATGAATTCCTGGAAGCCCTCCATCCCCGCCTTGGCCATCTCGGCGGGCGCGTCACGGTCGAAGAACTGTGCCAGTGCGTAGGCGTTCGAGAGCATGTCGAAGCCCTCTTTCAGGAACTTGTCGTCATCCACGCTGGCGGCCTTGTGCACGGGCAACTGGCCGAGCTGGTCGCCCGCGTTGATCTGTGTCTGGACCTCGGGAGAGGTGACATACCGCAGGAAGGCACGGGCTGCCTCCTTGTTCGCAGCCTGGGCGGGGATGTGGAACGTGTCGGTCGGCGCATCCTCGGCCTTGGGGATGCCCGGAGTGATTTCGACGAATTGATAAAAGCCCAGCTGGTCGTCGCCCAGGCCGGCCTCGCGCAGATGCGAGACCGCGAAATTGCCCATCAGGTAAGCGGCGGCTTCGCCCCGGACCATGAACGGCAGGGCTTCTTGCCAGCTGTAGGTCTGGTGGTTGTCGATGAAGGCGCCCATGTCGATCAGCTCGCGCCAGTTCGCCATGGTCTGGCGCACCCGGTCGTCGGTCCAGGGGATCTCGCCATTCGTCAGATCCATGTGGAACTCGTAGCCATTCGTGCGCAGGTTGAGGTAGTCGAACCAGCCGCCCGCGGTCCACAGAAACTTGGTGCCGATGGTGTAACACTTGATGCCGTTGTCGAGCAGGGTCTGGCAGTTCGCCTTTTCCTCGGCCCAGGTGGTCGGCTCGGTCAGGCCGAGGTCGTTATAGATGTCTTCGCGGTAATACACGCCCCACTGGTAGTAGGTATAGGGCACGCCCCACTGCTTGCCGTCGATGGTCATGGACGGCTTGGTCGAAGCCAGATTTGCGGATTTCTCGTCATCCCAGAGGTCCGAGATATCCTCGAAAAGCCCGGCCTCGACGAAGGGCAGCATCCGGTTGCCCGCGTACCAGTTGGCCACATCCGGCGTGTTGGCCGTCAGGAAGTTGCGGATCTGCGTCTTGTAGGCCTCGCGGTCGATGATCGTCAGTTCGATGTCGAGATCGGGGTGCTGCTCCTGAAACCCGGCGACGAGACCTTCCATGGTGGCGCGGGGAGCCGGGTTCGACATATCCGAGAAAATCTTCAGCTCGCCGGTCAGCTCGGCCGCCGCGGGCACCGTGACGGCGACAGACGTGGCAAACGCGGCCAGAAGCGATTTCGTGGATGGGCGCATGATATCCTCCCTATGGTCTCATGCAGTGGCCGGTCTCATTATTTGAAACCATGTTTTATATGTTGAAATCATGGCCCCGCTGGTCCTAACCTGTCAACAGCTTTCCACCGCAAAGAGTGGCGCGACAGGGAGGAGACCCGCATGACCGGTGGCGGGACTGCAGATGGGACCGTCGGCAAGGCCCTGGCCGTGCTGGACCAGGTGGCGGCGTTCGGTCGCCCGGTCCGGTTTGGCGAGCTGCTGGCGGCCAGCCCGTTTCCCAAGGCGACCCTCTACCGGTTTGTGCAGACCCTCACGAGCCAGGGGATGCTGGCGTTCGATCCGGAGCGTCAGACCTACGCGCCGGGCTTGCGCCTGGTGCGGCTGGCCCATGCCGCGTGGGAGCAAAGCGCGCTCGCGCCGATTGCCAGGGACCATCTCGACGCCCTGAGCGCGGAGCTCGGCGAGACGGTGCATCTGGCGCAGCTCGACAATGCGCAGGTGCTCTATGTCGACAAGCGCAACGCTGCCAAGCCGGTGGAGATGTTCTCCCAGGCGGGCAAGGTCGGTCCGGCCTATTGCACCGGGGTCGGCAAGGCGATGCTGGCCTTTCTGCCCGATGCCGAGCTCGCGCCGATCCTGGATCAGCAGTCCTATCACGCGTTCACGCCCCACACCTTGACCTCGGCAGCGCAGTTGCGCACCGATCTGGAGGAAACCCGGGCGCGGGGCTACGCGCTGGACCGGGAGGAGCATGAGCCCGGGATCATCTGCGTCGCCCTGCCGATCCTGAGCCAGACCGGCCGGGTCCTCGGGGCGCTGTCGGTAACGAGCACTACCACGCGCATGTCGCTTGCCGAGCTCGAAGGCCACGCGCCGCTGATCGGCCAAGCCGCCGGCCGGATCGCGGCCGAGGCGGAGACCTGGCGCTTTCCGGATGCGACCGGGCCGCGTTTGCAGCACGAAACCCGAGCCTAGAGGGAGGGGCAGCCCATGTCCGGGATCACATTACGGGGCGCCGTCAAGCGGTACGGTGAAACGCAGGTCGTGCATGGCGTGGACCTGTCCATCGCGGATGGCGAGTTCTGCGTCTTTGTCGGCCCGTCCGGCTGCGGCAAGTCCACCCTGTTGCGGATGATCGCCGGGCTGGAAGAGACCAGCGAAGGCAGCATTCATATCGGGGCGCGGGATGTCACCCGGCTGGATCCGTCCGAACGCGGGGTGGCGATGGTGTTTCAGACCTATGCGCTCTATCCCCATATGACCGTTGCGGAAAACATGGGCTTCGGGCTGAAGATGAACGGCGTGCCCAAGGCGGAGATCAAGGCCAAGGTGGCCGCCGCCTCGGAGATCCTGAAGCTGGATGATTACCTCGCGCGCAAGCCCAAGGCCCTGTCGGGCGGGCAGCGGCAGCGTGTGGCGATCGGTCGGGCCATCGTGCGCGGCCCGGAGGTGTTCCTGTTCGACGAGCCGTTGTCCAACCTCGATGCGGAGTTGCGGGTCGAGATGCGGGTGGAGATCGCGCGCCTGCACAAGGAGATCGGCGCCACGATGATCTACGTGACCCATGACCAGGTCGAGGCGATGACGCTGGCCGACAAGATCGTGGTGCTGCGGGCCGGCCGGGTGGAGCAGGTGGGCGCGCCGCTGGAGCTCTACCGCGACCCGGACAACGTGTTCGTGGCGGGGTTCATCGGGTCTCCGGCGATGAATTTCCTCGATGGTCGGATCGAGAACGGCGCCGTGCATCTCGCCGGGCTTCCGCCCCTGCCGGTGCCGGGTGCCGCGGGCCGGTCGGGTCCGGTGACTGTGGGGGTGCGTCCGCAGCACATCGCGCTGGAGCCCGGGGGGGACGGGTATCTGGTGGAGTTGACGGAGTCCCTGGGCGGGGTGTCGTACCTCTATCTGCGTGGGGCGGACGGCTCCAGGCTGACGGTGGAGGCGGGCGAGGAAGACCCGATCGCCGAGGGCACGCCCGTGGGGCTGTCCCTGGCGCCGGACCGGGTCATGCTGTTCGAGGCGGAGACCGGCCAGCGCCTGCGCGGCTGATCCGGCTCAGCGCTGGGGAAACTTGGTGTAGATCGCAGGTTTGCCATCGATCCATCCCGGCGAGTCCGACGCTGCGCTTTGATCGGCGGCGGAGGCGCGCCGTCTCTGCCGTGCGGCGGAAATTTTGCGCATGACAATATGCTTGGCCGCCAGGATCGCCGCCAGAACGAGGGCGAGTTGCAGAAGGCTCCCCACCAGGCTCAGGCAGGTGTCCGGTCCGACAGCATACAGCCAGTAGGCGAGGATACCGACGCTCTCGCGGCACTCATAAACTTGCAGAAGGCTGGGTTCCATCTCGGGCTCCGTAGGGGGGGATGCCCGTATCAGCCTGCACCGTGAAATGGACCATATCTGGGCAATGGTGGGGCAGGGAGGACGGCCCGCCGGCATGCGCTGGGCGTTTTTGCGTGCCGGGTGACCCGCGGGAGGCGTGATTCTCCCGACCTGAGGCGACCCACGCGCCTTGCGCGCGCGAGTTCTGGCGCAAATCCTGCCTAGAAATGAAGCTTTGGCAGCCGTTGTCGCCGCCCCAGGCTGCAGGTTGTTGCGCTGCAGCGAAGTTTGCGCGCGCAGAAAGTCTGATTTCGCCACCGGCCTTCAAAGGGGGGTATGTTCAACGCAGAGCAGGACGCATGCGTTCTGTTTCGGTAAAGACCTCGTCTGGCAATGCCTGCGCTTGCAGGCCTCCTCCTCCCCTCTTCGAGCGCGGGCATTGACCAGATGGGCGTCCGCCGCGCCATCGGACCCTACCAGCTCAGTGGCACTCCGGTGAGGGGCGGCGTAAGATCGTCCTGCAGTCCGCGGACACGGCTTGTTCCGCCAAGCGGATAGCGTTGGATCTTTCGGAACCAGCCGTGCTGGTCTTCTCCGAGCAGGGTGAGGGACCGGATGACGAAGGGGCGGGGCAGGTTCGGCTCGATGATCGGACGCAGGATCGAAAACACCCTCGCCTGTTCCGCAGGCAGCACGCCATCGGTGATCTGGAATTGCAATTCGAATGGCGCTTCCGACGGCATATCGCACGCAGCGCGGGGCGGAGTACTGCGGGCGGATCGCGCTGGCGGCGCGCAGAACCTGTCGAAAACACCCCGCACCGTCGTGGCGACCCGCCGCAACTCGGGCGATCCCCGGAGCGGTACGATACACAGACCCGCCCGGCGGCGCGCCATGCGCAGGGCCGGCAGCTTGATCGGGCCGAAATAATCCGCGATCGCACGGACGGTATGGTGCAGATCGAGCGGGCTGTGACCCCGGGCGAGGCGAAAGGGCGCGAGGATCGGCGCCTGAAACCCGAAGCGGCGGTGGCGTCCGATCAAGGCCAGCGGTGCGCGGGGAAGTTTTTCGATGTTCAGCAGGGCCGATTCAGTGCCGCTGTCCACGTCCCATCCGAACCAATGCTTGCCGAGCACGGCGAGGTCACTGCCGGGTTCGGGCACGCAACTGAGTGCGAAACTGACGTATCGGTGCATCTCCGGCCCTCCTCGGCGGGATGACACTTCGGTGATAGCGCAGATCGGCTTTCTTTGCAAAAGCGCTGAAAGACGGCTTGAACTTCTCAATATTTCGAGTATTCATGAATTATGGAATCAATAGATGCCACCCACGCCTTCGATGCGCTGAGCCATCCCGCACGGTTGGAGGTATTCCGCCTGTTGGTGCGACGCGGGCCGAGCGGGGTGCGCCCGTCCGACATTGCCGCGGCCTTAAGACTCAAGCCCAATACCTTGTCGGTCTACCTCGCGGCGCTGCAGGCCGCGGGGCTGGTTGCCTCCCAGCGGGCGGGTCGTGCGGTGCTCTACCGGGCGGAACTGCGCCGGGTGGGCGCGCTGGTGGATTACCTCGTCGATGATTGCTGCCGGGGACGGCCTGACCTGTGCAGCACCCACCTGGACATGACACCGATGTCGCGCGACGGGGCGGCGCGTGAGGCCCCGTTTCATGTGCTTTTCCTCTGTACCGGAAACTCGGCCCGGTCGATTTTCGCCGAAGCGCTGCTGACCGAGCTTGGCGGGGCGCGCTTCGTGGCGCATTCTGCCGGGCTTGATCCGGCCGCCGGTCTCAACCCCCGGGCGGTCGAGGTCTTGGAGCGGGCAGGCCACGACGTCTCGAGCCTGCGCGCCAAGCCCGTGTCCGAGTTCCAGCGATCCGATGCGCCGCGGATGGATTTCGTCTTCACGGTCTGTGACCGGGCGGCGAACGAGCATTGCCCCCCCTGGCCGGGCCAGCCGATGACGGGCCATTGGGGCCTGCCGGACCCGGTCGCCGCCCAAGGGACCGAGGCGGAGAAATCTCTCGCCTTCGCCCAGACCTACGCCCAGATGCGCCGCCGGATCGAAGGTTTCGTGGCCCTGCCGCTGCAATCTCTGGACCGACTGGCACTGCAACAGCGCCTCGATGAGATCGGGCGGCACCCATCTTTCCAAAGCCGAGAGACACTGACATGACGACACCGCGCCCGAGAATCGCGCTCAACGGCCTTGGCCGGATCGGAAAACTCGTGCTGCGCGCGTTTTTCGACGAGGGGTTGGAGGCCGATCTGGTCCTTCTGAACGACCCCGTTGCAACACCGGAACAGCACGCGCTGCTGCTGGAGTTCGACACGGTGCACGGCCGTTGGGAGGCGGTGATCGCCCATGACGCCGACAGCCTGACGATCAATGGCACCTCTGTGCGCTTGACCCAAGCTGCGCGGATCGAAGATCTGCCCTTGCGCGAGATGGGCGTGGACGTGGTGCTGGATTGCACGGGCGTGTTCAAGACCGCCGCGAAGACCGCGCCCTATTTCGATGCAGGCGTCCGGAAGGTCGTGGTGTCGGCACCGGTCAAGGACGGCGGCGCGGTGAACCTGGTCTACGGGGTCAACCACGACTTGTACGACCCTGCGGCACACCGGCTGATCACGGCGGCGAGTTGTACGACCAATTGCCTGGCGCCCGTGGTCAAGGTCCTCCACGAAGGGATCGGACTCCGGCACGGGTCGATCACGACGATCCACGATGTGACCAACACCCAGACCATCGTCGACCGCCCGGCCAAGGACATGCGGCGCGCGCGCTCGGCCCTTAACTCGCTGATCCCGACGACCACCGGGTCCGCGACCGCGATCACCCTGATCTACCCGGAACTGAAGGGGCGGCTAAACGGGCACGCGGTGCGGGTGCCTTTGCTCAATGCCTCCCTGACCGACTGCGTGTTCGAGATGGCGCGCGAAACCAGCGTCGAGGAGGTCAACGGGCTTTTCAAGGCGGCCTCTCAGGGGGCTCTGGCGGGCATCTTGGGGTACGAAGAACGCCCGCTCGTTTCCGCCGACTACACCAATGATCCGCGCTCCGCGATCATCGATGCGCCAAGCACGATGGTCGTCAATGGCACGCAGGTGAAGGTTTATGCCTGGTACGACAACGAGTATGGCTATGCGTGGCGTCTGGCGGATGTGACGCGCATGGTGCTGGAAAGCCTGTGAAGCGTCCGGTCCCGGACGGGCTGCGCGCCTACCTGGCGGTGACGGCGGCCTACTGGGCCTTCATGCTCACCGACGGGGCGCTGCGGATGCTGGTGCTGTTGCACTTCCACACGCTGGGCTTCTCGGCGCTGCAGCTGGCTTACCTGTTTCTGCTCTATGAATTCATGGGCATGGTCACCAACCTGAGCGCGGGCTGGATCGCGGCACGGTTCGGGCTGGCCAGCACGCTCTATGCCGGGCTGGCGATCCAGATCGCGGCGCTGGTTGCCTTGGCACAACTGGATCCGGGATGGAGCGTTGCGGCCTCGGTGGCCTTCGTGATGGCGGTGCAGGGGGCGTCGGGCGTTGCCAAGGACCTGTCCAAGATGAGCGCGAAATCCGCGGTGAAAGTGCTGGCGCCCGCTGGCGATGGGGCGCTGTTTCGCTGGGTCGCGGCGCTGACCGGGTCCAAGAACGCGGTCAAGGGGCTTGGCTTCCTGCTGGGAGCGGCGCTTCTGGCGATGGTGGGGTTCGTGCCTGCGGTCTGGGTGATGGCGGGGATGCTGGGCCTGGTGACGCTGCTCCTGGCGCTATTCATGCCGCCGGGGCTGCCACAGGGGGGCAGGGGCGCGAAACTGCGGGATGTGCTTTCCACCGACCCACGGGTGAACTGGCTGAGCGCGGCGCGGATGTTCCTCTTCGGGGCGCGGGACGTATGGTTCGTGGTCGGCATCCCGATCTATTTCTACAGCGTGCTGTCCGATGGTAGCGTCGCAGGCAACCGGGCCGCATTCTTCCAGATCGGTGGGTTCATGGCGCTCTGGATCATCGGCTACGGCGCGGTGCAGGGCTTCGCGCCAAAGATCTTGCGCGCCCGGCAGAAAACCGATGCCGAGATCATCCGGCTGGCGCGGGTTTGGGTGGGTATCCTTGCCTTGATCCCGGCTGCCCTTGCGGGCCTTGTGGTGCTGGCGGGTGGGGCCGCGCCCTGGCTGACGGCCAGCCTCGTGCTCGGGTTGCTGGTCTTCGGGGTGGTCTTCGCGCTCAACTCGGCACTGCATTCCTACCTCATCCTCGCCTTCACACGGACGGAACGCGTGACCATGGATGTTGGTTTCTACTACATGTCGAACGCGGCGGGGCGGCTGATCGGGACGCTCCTGTCGGGGCTGAGCTTTCAGCTTGGGGGACTGCCGCTCTGCCTTGCCACGGCGGCTGTCATGGCGGGGCTGAGTTGGCGCGCCGCGGCACGGCTCGGCCGTCTGCCGCCTAGGTCGCTTGCATAATCCACAGACCGCCCCATCTGTGATCGAGACGGCCCCATAAAAACCTTTGGATTGATCGGGGTATGACATGGCAGACGTGAGCTCACAACACGCGGCAGAGGCGGAGGCGTCCTTCGGGGATTGGTCGATGACCCGCATCCTCGATTGCGCGATGGATGTCTCGGACCGCGAGGATGTCTGCGTGGGGGATATGATCGCGGCCTTCGGGCCCGCGAGTTTCTTGCCACTGCTGCTGATGCCCGCGATGCTCCTCGTGTCGCCACTGAGTGGAATCCCCCTGTTTTCAAGCTTTTGTGCGGTGTTGATCATCCTAGTGGCAACGCAGATGGTCGCTGGACGTAGCTGCGTATGGTTGCCGGACTGGGTCAAGCGCCGCAGCCTGTCGGGGCAACAGTTGCGCAAGGGGCTGATACGGGTCCGGCCACTGGCGGTCTGGTTCGACCGCAATGCGCATCGGCGCATGGGCGTACTGTTCCGGCGACCGATCTGGTATGTCCTGCCCCTGAGCTGTGTCGGGCTGGCCGCGATGATCCCGTTTCTCGAACTGGTGCCGTTCTCGTCGTCATTGCTCGGGCTTGCGGTGGTGTTCATCAGCCTCGGGATGCTGACCCGGGACGGGCTCTGGGTGCTGGCCGGGATGGTGCCGTTCATAGGTGCCCTGACCATTGTGTCGAAAGTGCTGACCTGATCGGGGCGTTCTAGGCGTCCTTGGTGAGTGGCCGGCCCTGGACGACCCAGTCCGAGAACCCGTCCTTCCGATGCGCGGCGGCAAACTCCAAGTCTTGTCGCGTGGCCACGGGCAGGACCGACCACAGGCCCGAGGTGCAATGGGCGGCGACGCGCTTGTCCTGCCTGAACACACCCTCGAAACATGGGCTGTCCGGGTCGACCCGGAACGCGTTCATCCCGCGCGTTGCATGGAAACTGCCGCGGATGTCGCCGTTGCCCTCCCGACTTGCTTGACCGGGGAAGGCTGGCATGATCCCTGCGCTACGGAAATCACCTGGGCAAGAAGGAGCTGAGCCATGTCGCAAACACCGCTGGCATTGATCACCGGGGGGGCGCAGGGGATCGGATACGCCTGTGCCGAGGCGCTCGCCGCTGAGGGCGCGCGGATCATCCTTGCGGACATTCAGGACAGTGTGCAGGAGGCTGCGGCGCGCCTCGGCGGTGCGGGATACCCGTGCGACATGGGGGATGCCGCGGCGGTCGGCGCGTTGTTCGACCGGATCGAGGCGGAGCACGGCGTGGTCACCTACCTTGTCAACAACGCGGGGATCGCGGCGCCGGGCGACTTTCTCGACTACGATCTGGCGACCTTCGACCGGGTGCTCGATATCAACCTGCGCGGCGTGTTCGTGGCCACCCAGCGGGCCGGGCGCAGCATGGTGGCACACGGCATCAAGGGGGCTGTCGTGAACATGTCCTCGATCAACGCGCAGGTGGCGATCCCGTCGATTCCGGCCTATTGCGCCTCCAAGGGCGGGCTAATGCAGCTGACGAAGGTCGCGGCCCTTGCGCTTGCCCCCCACGGCATCCGCGTGAACGCGGTCGGGCCGGGGTCCATCGATACCGAGATGATGGCGGGGGTGAATGCCAACCCGGAGGCCATGAACATGGTCCTAACGCGCACGCCCCTGAAACGGGTCGGGACCGCGCAGGAGATCGCGAACGTGGTCGCGTTTCTGTGCTCCGACAAGGCCAGCTATGTCACGGGCGAGACGATCTATGTGGACGGCGGGCGTCTGGGCCTGAACTACACCTGCTGAGCGGGGGCGCGACAAATGCTCCGGGTGGCTTGAGCTTCCAGTCACTGGAAGCCTTAAGTAAGGCTCAGCAGAAGGAGCGCCCCACCATGTCCGAACCCATGACCGTTTCGCTGTCCCTTACGGGAATGACCTGTGCGTCCTGCGTCGGGCGGGTCGAGCGTGCCCTGGCCGAACGCCCTGGTGTGCGCGATGTGTCGGTGAACCTGGCTACCGAGACCGCGCGGATGACGCTGGCGCAGCCGGATACCTTGCCGGATCTGGTCGAGATGCTGACCACCAGGGGATACGCGCCGCGGGAGGCCACCATTTCGTTGCGCGTGGCCGAGATGTCCTGCGCCTCCTGCGTCGGGCGGGTGCAGCGGATCCTGCAGGCGGAGCCGGGTGTTCTGGAGGCCTCGGTCAACCTGGGCACCGAAACCGCGACCGTGCGGGTGCTCGACGGGGTGACTAGCCCTGCACGGCTGATCGCGCGGTGCAGCGAGGGCGGGTTTCCCGCGCGTTTGGCGGCGACCGATGAAGCGCCCGCCCGTGCGCAGCGCCAGCGGGACGAAGCCGAGGCGATGGCGCGCAGGGTGGCAGGGGCCGCGGCGCTGGCCCTGCCGGTCTTCATCCTGGAGATGGGCAGTCACATGGTGCCCGCCTTTCATCACTGGATCATGGCGACCATCGGGATGCAGACCTCGTGGCTTCTGCAATTCGTGCTGACCAGCCTGGTTCTTTTTGGCCCCGGACGGCTGTTTTTCGTCAAGGGCGCGCAAAGCCTTGCCCATGGGGCGCCGGACATGAATGCGCTGGTGGCGCTGGGGACCGGTGCGGCCTGGTCCTATTCGGTGGTGGCGACCTTCTTCCCCGCGCTGCTGCCAGAGGCGAGCCGGGCGGTCTATTTCGAGGCTGCCGCGGTGATCGTGGTGCTGATCCTAGTGGGACGCTGGCTGGAGGCGCGCGCCAAGGGCCGCACCGGGGCCGCCATCGAGGGCTTGCTCGGTTTGCAGGTCAAGACCGCCCGGTTGATCCGGGGCGACGACATCGCCGAAGTGCCGGTAGAGGCGCTCGGGCCCGGGGACCATGTTCTGGTGCGCCCGGGGGAGCGGTTGCCGGTCGATGGCACCGTGATCGCGGGCACGAGCAATGTGGACGAGAGCATGATCACCGGCGAGCCGATGCCCGTACCGAAAGCCGCTGGTGCCGAGGTGACGGGCGGCACGGTCAACGGCACCGGCAGCCTGAGCGTCGCGGTCACCCGAACGGGGGGCGACACGGTGCTGGCGCAGATCATTCGTATGGTCGAACAGGCCCAGGGCGCCAAGCTGCCGATCCAGGGACTGGTCGACCGGGTGACCCTGTGGTTTGTGCCGATCGTCCTGGGGACCGCGGCGCTGACGGTCGCGGTCTGGCTCGCGCTCGGGCCGGGGCTGGGTTTTGCGCTGGTGGCCGGGGTGTCGGTGCTGATCATCGCGTGCCCCTGTGCCATGGGCCTGGCGACGCCGACCTCGATCATGGTCGGCACCGGGCGTGCGGCGGAGATGGGGGTTCTGTTCCGCAAGGGCGATGCGCTGCAGGCGCTGGCGGATGTGGACATGATCGCGCTCGACAAGACCGGCACCGTGACCGAAGGCCGTCCCGTGCTGACCGACCTCGAACTTGCGACAGGCTGGGCGCGCGCCGAAGTGCTCGCTCTGATGGCGGGGGTCGAGATGGCGTCGGAGCATCCCGTGGGCGCGGCGGTCGTGCGCGCGGCCCGCGGCGAAGGGGTCGTGCCCGAGAGGGCAACGGATGTTGAAAGCCACACCGGGCGCGGTATCTCAGGCATGGTGGCGGGGCGGCGCGTCCTCGTCGGCACCGCCCGCCTGATGGCGGAGGAGGGCGTCGAGACCGGGCTGTTGGCCGAACGGGCCGGCGCCCTCGCAGAGCAGGGCCATACGGTGTTCTTCGTCGCGGTCGAGGGGGCACTGGCGGCGATTGCCGCGGTCTCCGACCCCATAAAGCCGACGAGCAAGGCAGCGATTGCTGCGCTCAAGACGCAGGGCGTGGACGTCGCGCTGATCACCGGGGATAACGAAGGCACCGCCCGCGCCGTGGCCCGTGCCGTCGGCATCGACCACGTGGTGGCGGGCGTTCTGCCCGAGGGCAAGGTCGCCGCCCTCGAAGCGATGCGCGCCGAGGGTCGCAAGCTGGCCTTCGTCGGCGACGGGATCAACGACGCCCCGGCTCTGGCCCATGCGGATGTGGGTGTGGCGATCGGGACGGGCACGGATATCGCGATCGAGAGCGCGGATGTGGTGCTGATGTCCGGGGACCTGCGCGGCGTGGTCAATGCGCGCGACGTGTCGCGGCGGACCATGCGCAACATCAAGCAGAACCTCGGCTGGGCCTTCGGCTACAACGCCGCGCTGATCCCGGTGGCGGCCGGGGTGCTCTATCCGGCGTTCGGCATCCTTTTGTCGCCGATCTTCGCAGCGGGGGCCATGGCGCTGTCGTCGGTGTCGGTTCTGGGCAACGCGCTGCGGCTGCGCCGTGTCCGCCCGCAACAAAGCATGGACACCCAGGGCCCGCAGGGCGCCGTGGCCGCTGACCCGCAACCGGCGGAATGAGGGGACGGGAATGAATATCGGCGAAGTTGCGGAACGCTCCGGCCTGCCGGCCAAGACGATCCGGTACTATGAAGAGATCGGCCTGGTGCGGCCCGTGCGCAGTGCCAATGGCTACCGCGCCTTCCGGATGCAGGACCTGCACAAGCTGGTCTTTCTGGGCCGGGCGCGGGCGCTGGGGTTCTCCATCGAGGACTGCCGCACGCTGCTTGCGCTCTACGAGGACGAGAGCCGCGCGAGCGCGCAGGTCAAATCCCTGGCCGAAGAGCATCTGGCCAAGATCGAGGACAAGATCGCTCAGCTACGCGCCATGCAGGACACGTTGCAAACGCTTGTGCGGGCCTGCCACGGGGATCAGCGCCCGGACTGCCCGATTCTCAACGATCTGGCAAAGATCGACGGCGATTGACCGTCCCGGGCACCCCTGTCGGTTGATCC
This sequence comes from Dinoroseobacter sp. PD6, assembly GCF_028807315.1. Lineage (NCBI taxonomy): Bacteria > Pseudomonadati > Pseudomonadota > Alphaproteobacteria > Rhodobacterales > Roseobacteraceae > Dinoroseobacter > Dinoroseobacter sp. PD6. Next base: position 353,984 of record NZ_JARAMN010000002.1, read on the forward strand.
TGCGCACGGCACCTGAAAAGAGGGCGACGACCCTGTCCCTGATCCCATGCGGTGCCGCCCATGCCCGACCTTCTCGTACCCGCTTTCATCTCGGTCACTCTGGGCTTGCTGGTCTATTTCATCGGTGCGTTCCTGACCCGCAAGGTGCAGTTCCTGAAGGACTATAACATTCCCGAGCCGGTCTCGGGCGGGTTGGCCATAGCTCTCGTCACCTGGGCGTTCTTCGCACTCACCGGGCGCCAGATCGTGTTCGACCTGGCGGTGCGGGACTACCTGCTGGTGCTGTTCTTCTCGACCATCGGCTTGAACGCGCGGCTTGCCGACCTGTTGCGCGGGGGTCGGTTGCTGCTGGTGTTGCTCGGGCTGACCGTGGGGTTCATGGTGCTCCAGAACCTCGTGGGGCTTGTCGGCACGATCCTGTTCGATCTGCCCACGCCGATGGCGGTGTTGCTCGGCTCGGCCGCGTTGATCGGCGGGCACGGTACGGCGATTGCCTGGGGCCCCGAAATCGAAGAGGTCACGGGCTTCGCCGCCGCCGCGGAGGTCGGGATCGCCGCAGCCACCCTTGGGTTGGTGTTCGCGGCCCTGATCGGCGGGCCGATTGCAAAACGGCTGATCGATCGCAACGGGCTCAGCGGTGAGGAGGGCGCCGCCCCGGTGGTAGGGCTGGAATTCGAAGAACCCGGTGAGGCGCCGGAGGTGGTCAACCATGTCAGCCTGATGCGGTCCATGCTGGCCGCCCACGTGGCGATCCTGCTGGGCTTCCTCGCGCATGGCGCGATTGCCGCGGCGGGCGTGATGCTGCCGCTCTTCGTGCCGTGTCTGCTGGTGGGGATCGTCATGTCGAACACCATCCCGTATCTCTTTCCGCGCCTGACCTGGCCCGCAGGCAGCCGGGCGCTGGCGGTGGTGTCGGATTACAGCCTATCGGTTTTCCTCGCCATGTCGCTGATGAGCATGCAGCTGTGGACCCTAACGGAGCTTGGCGGGCCGTTGCTCGGGGTTCTGGCGATGCAGGTGGCCATGACGGTGGCCTTCATCCTGCTGGTCGTGTTCGCCGCCCTGGGGCGCAATTTCACTGCCGCGGTGCTGAGCGCGGGGTTTGCCGGGTTCGCCCTTGGCGCGACCCCCACGGCGATTGCCAACATGTCCTCGGTCACCAAGCGCTACGGACCCGCGCCGCTGGCCTTCATCGTGCTGCCGCTGGTCTCGGCCTTTTTCGTAGACCTGGCCAACGCGGTCATCATCCAGGTCTTTGTCGGGCTCTGAGAGGTCTCAGGTGCCGCCGGTCTCGTCCCCGGTGACCCGGTAGAAGATCGTGTAGAGGGTCGGCACCACAATCAGTGTCAGGATCGTGGCAAAGCTCAGCCCGCAGATGATGACCACGGCGAGGGACTTGAAGAACGGATCCCACAACAGCGGCACCACCCCCAGCACCGTGGTCAGAACACCCAGCGAGACCGGGCGCACCCGGCTGACGGCGGCGTCGACGACCGCCGCCATGCGGGCCTTGCCCCCCGCGATCTGGCTGTCGGTCTCATCAAGCAGCACGATCGCGTTCTTGATCAGCATCCCCGTCAGGGAAAGTATGCCGAGGATCGCCATGAATTCCAGCGGTGTGCCGCTCAGCGCCAATCCCCAGATGACGCCGATCAGGGCCAGGGGCACGGTCAACAGGATGATCAGCGGCTGCCGGACCGCGTTGAACAGGAAGATCACGACCAGCACCATCGCCCCGAACCCCAGCGGCATGGTGGAGGCCAGCCCCTCGTTCGCCTCCTGCGACGAGCCATACTCGCCCTCCCAACTCAGGCTGTAGCCGGGCGGCAGGGGGATGTCCTCGATCGGACCGCGCAACTGCTCGAAGAGTTCGCCCGACAGCACCCCGGGGGCATTGTCCGATTGCGCGGTAATCGTCAGCTGCCGGTCGATGCGGCGCAGGTTGCCAGCCTCGAACGCGATCTCGAACCGCTCCACCACTTGCGAGATCGGGATATAGCCTCCGACCACCTGGCTGTAGACTTGGACATTGCGCAATTCGCCGATCTCGTTGCGGTCCGCCGCCCGCGGTCGCATGATCACGTCGAGCAGCTCGTCGGCCTCGCGGTACACGCCCAACGTGATCCCGTTGAGATGGCCGTATAGTGCGTGGGAGATGTCGGCTTGCGACAGGCCGAGCCGCCGTGCGTTCTCGGCATCGATGATCGGGCGGATGATCTGGACCTGTTCGCGCCAGTCATCCTTGATCGCGATTGCGCCGTACTCGGCCATGATTTCCTTGGCGCGGGTCGCGAGCGCGCGCAGGGTGGCCGCATCGGGGCCGCTGAACTGCGCTTCGATCTTCGAGCCGCCCCCCGGGCCGAGTTGGAATTTCCATACCTTGGTATTGGCATCAGGGTAGTTCGCGACGATCCAGGCCTGCAATTCGTCCACAAGACCATCGATCTGGTCGAAGGCTTCGACATCCACGAGGATCTGCCCATAGGCGCTGTTGGCGTCCTCGCTTTGATAGATCAGCATGAAACGCTGATGCCCGGCGCCGACAGCGGCATTCGTGCCCGTCACGCCGGCCAGGCTGCGGGCATGGGCGTCGATTTCCAGGATGTCCTGTCGGGTTTTGGAGATATCCGTGCCCTCGGGCAGGAAGTAGTCGATCACGAACTGCTCGCGTGTCGAGGTGGGGAAGAACCCCGGCGGCACCTGGCTGAACATCGCCAGCGCCGATGCAAAGAGCGCCACCACCAGCACCACGGTCCCGTAGCGGAACCGGATCGCGAGGTCGAGCAGGCGCCGGTAAGCGCGCAGCATGCCGTTTTCGGCCTGTTCCGGTGCGTCCGCGTCACCCGGCTTGAGCAGAAGCGTGCAGTAATAGGGGGTCAGCCAGATCGCAACGAGCCACGAGAAAAGCAGCGAGATCGCGATCGTCCAGAACAGGCTGCCCGCGTACTCGCCTGTATTGTCGGGCGAGAACCCGATCGGCGAGAAGGCGAGAAACCCGACAACGGTCCCGCCCAGCAGGGGCCATTTGGTCTGGTTGACCACGGCGATGGCGGCCTCGGCGGTGTTCTCGCCTTTCTGCACGCGCACCAATGTGCCTTCGACCACGACGATGGCGTTGTCCACCAGCATGCCGAGGGCGATGATCAGCGCGCCCAGCGAGATCCGCTGCATGTCGAGCCCGTACAGCAACATGCCGAAGAGCGTGCCCGCCACCGTTACCAGCAGGATGCCCCCCATCAGGATCCCCGAGCGCAAGCCCATGAACACCATCAGCGTGCCGACCACGATCACGAGGGCCACCAGCACGTTGCTCACGAAACTGTTCACCGAAACCTTGACCGACTCCGACTGGTCGGAGATCGCAATGACGTCCATCCCGATGGGGCGCTCGGCGATATGCGCCTCCATGCGGTCCTTCACGGCAACCCCCATGTCGACCACGTTGCCGCCGAGGGTGTTGGAAATGCCGATCCCGATGGCGGGTCGGCCGTCGCGGAAGATCATCGGATCGGCCGGGTCCACGAGGCCGCGCGTGACCTTGGCGATGTCGCCGAGCCGGAACAGCGCGCCGGTCTCCGGGTTGGTGATGATCAGGTTCCCGATCGCCTCGGTCGAAGAGATGGCGCTCTGCGGGCGCAATTCCAGCCGCGTGGCCCCGGCCTGGATCGATCCGGCGGGCGCGACGAGGTTCTCGGCCTCCAGCAGTTGCGACACATCCTGTGCGGTCAGGCCAAGCTCGATCAGGCGCGCGGGCGAGAATTCGACATAGATGACCTCGTCCTGCACCCCATTGAGGACCACCTTCGACACGCCCTCCACGGTCACGAGCAGCTTTTGCAACTGTTTGGCGTATCTGTGCAGGTCGGTGATCGTGTAGCCATCGCCCACCACCGCGAAGTAGAGCGCGTAGACATCCCCGAAATCGTCATAGACCTGCGTGGGCAGGGTATTGGGCGGCAACAGGGATTGCGCGTCGTCGATCTTGGCGCGCATCTGCGCGAAGCGTTCATAGAGCGTCGTGTAGTCCGGCACCGACGGGATCGTGAATTCCACTGTCACGTTGCTCAGCCCGGGCGACGACACCGAACGCACCTCCAGTACACCCTGCAATTGCTGCAGCGCGTCCTCGATGACATCGGTGACCTCTTCGGCCACCTCCTCGGCTTGGGCGCCGGGGTAGGGGGTGATGATCTGCGCCTGCCGGATGATGAACTCGGGGTCCTCGAAGCGCGGCAGGGTCGAATAGGCATAGAAACCCGCGATCAGGATGAGCAGGGTCGAGATCGCCGAGATCAGGCGCTTTTGCAGCGCGAAACGTGCCAGGTCCAAGGGCTCAGCCCCCGATCCGGGTCACGGGACGCACGCGCATCCCCTCGACCAGGTGGTTGACGCCCGCGGACACGACGGTGGTACCGGACTCCAGCCCATCGAGGATCTCGACCATCTCTCCGGAGGCTTCGCCCAAGGTGACCGGTTGGCTGCGCACGGTGTCATCGTCCTCGACGATCCAGACGAAGGGGCTGCTGTCGGCGGCGGCAGCCACCGCGGTCAGGGGGGCCATCAGTCGGGGCGTCCCGCCCGGCGCGCTCGAGATCACGCGCCCGACCATGCCCGGCAGGATCGTCGTCTCGTCCGGGGAGGTCACCGCCACGCGGCCCCGATAGGTCTGTGTCGCCGAATCCGCCTGAACCGAGAACTCGACGATCTCGGCGTCGAAGACCCGTCCGGGCAGCGCGTCGAAGGTCACCTCGTTTCGGATGTTGCCCTGTCCGTTGGCCGACAGGGCGGTCACGTCCGGCCCCGGTACATCGAAGGTCAGGTGCACGACCTGAAGGTTCTGGAGCAGGACAATGGGCTGTCCCGGCTGCACGATCGAGAAGTCGTCGATATATCGCCTGGCGATAATGCCCGGGAACGGCGCGCGCAGGGTGGCGTCGTCGAGCTGGTCCCGAGCGATCTGTATCTGGGTTTCCAGCCCGCGCAGCCCGGCCTCGGCCGCTTCGATATCTTCGGGGCGGCCCCCTGATTGCCCGATGGCAAGCTGTTCCCGCTGCGCCTGCAGGTTTGCCTGCGCGACCCGCAACGCGGCCTCGTCATTGTCCAGCTGTGCGGCGGCCGCGACCCCGCGTTCGGCCAGTTGCCGGGTGCGCGCGGCCTGTTCCTCGGCCTGGGCCAGTTGTGCCTCCGCCGAGGCGACGGCGGCCTGCAGCGCGGAAATCTCTTCGGTGCGCGCGCCGGTGCGCAGGGCTGCAAGCTGGGCGGCGGACTGGTCGCGTTGGCTCTCGAGTTGGGCGATCTGGCGCTCGAAATCCCGCGGGTCGATGCGGGCAATCATGTCACCGGTTTCGACCGAGGTCGCCGCGCGGATCGGAAGCTCCACCACCGGGCCGCCGACGCGGAACGACAGCTCCACCTCGTCCGAGGGCAGCACGATCGCGGGGTAGGTGCGGACGACCTCCGCCTCGGTCAGCTCGACCGTGACCACCTTCGCAGGGCGCGCGGTGTCTTGCGCTGCTGCCGGGCCGGTCATCGCTGCGGCAACGACAACCAGCAAGGCCCGGGAAACATTCAGGTTCAACATCCAATACTCCGCCCTTAGACTTGCCACGCACGGTTGCAGCGTTTCAGTAGCCAGTCAAACCCGAAAGGACCCGCCGATGTCGATGGCTGCCCAAGTGTTACTGGGGACTTCTTTCTTGATACTTTGTACGCTGGTGCATGTTGGGATCGTGGCGGCGACGGTCCCTCTGGTCGCGCGGTTTGCCGCAAGGCTGAAGCACCGGGGCAAGCTGATCCGCACCACGGTTCTGTTGTCATTGACGGTTTTCGGCATCGTGCTGGCGCACGCGATCCAGATCTGGACCTGGGCTTTCGTGTTCAAATTCGTTGGGCTTTTCCCGGATATCCAGACCAGTTTCTATTTCGCTACAGTCACTTACACGACACTGGGGTATGGCGACATCGTTCTGGGCGAAGGCTTGCGGATCTTCGCGACCTTCGGCGCGATCACGGGGCTGTTGACCTTCGGGATAAGCACGGCGTTCCTGATCGGGGTCATCGGGCGGATCCTGCCTGCGGAGGACCAGGGTCACAAGATGCTGTGAGCGCGCCGCGAAGATCGGGTCAGAGCGACAGGACCTTTCCGGTTTTCCGCGCTGTGTCAGCCGTGTCCGCAAGGCGCTGTGCCGCGACCCCGTCCGCGATGGTCGCCTTGAGCGGACTGCCGCGGGTGACGGCATCGACGAAATGGGTCATCTCGGCGAGATAGGCCGCCTCGTAGCGTTCCAGAAAGAAGTCCATGCTGCGTGCCGCGGTGAAGCCGCCACCGCTGGCTTGCGTGACGAGATGCGCGGGTTGGTTTGCCGCCTGCAGCATGCCTTTCGATCCGTGCACCTCGATCCGCTGGTCATAGCCGTAGGTGGCGCGCCGGGAATTGTTGATCTGGCACAGCCTGCCGGAGGCGGTGCGCAGGGTGACCATGGCCGTGTCGATATCGCCCGCCGCGCCTATGGCGGGGTCGACGAGGCAGCTTCCGACCGCGTGGATCTCGATCGGTTCTTCACCCAGCAGGAACCGCGCCATGTCGAAATCATGGATCATCATGTCCCGGAACAGCCCGCCGGAGCTTTCGATATAGGAAATCGGCGGCAGGGCGGGATCGCGGGAGGTGATCACGACCATTTCGATCTCGCCGATCGCACCGTCCCGCACTTGGTCGTGCAGATGGGCGAAGCTCGGATCGAAGCGCCGGTTGAACGCGGTGAGGAAGGGCACGCCCGCGGCCTCCACCGCCTGCTGGCACTGGGCCGCGCGCTCGGCGCTCAAATCGATGGGTTTCTCGCAGAAGATCGCCTTGCCCGCGGCGGCGATGGCATGGATCTGCTCGAAATGCAGGGTGGTGGGGGTGGCGACGATCACCGCGTCGATATCGGGTGCGGCGATGATCTCTTCGCTGCCGCGCACCTCGGCCCCGGCGCGCGCGGCCAGGGTTTGCGCCGCCTCGGGGACGGCATCCGCGACCGCCACAATACGGGCCTCGGCAATTCGGGACAGGCTCCGGGCGTGGACCTGTCCGATCCGGCCGCAGCCGAGCAATCCGAGTTTCATGCAACCTCTCTTTCCGGGGCCAGCGCCCGCAGGGCCAATCGGGCGGCGGCTTCGACCGGGGCTTCCACCTCGCGCAGGATCTGGACCCTGTCGAACCGGTCCAGGTCAGACGTGACCGCCTCGCGCAGGGCCGCGCCGAAGGCCATGCGCAACTCCGTTCCGATGTTGAATTTGCAGATGGTCGAGCGGCGCGCAAGGCGCGTGCGCTGCGCCAGCGGCACGCCGGAGCCGCCATGGATCACCAGCGGCACCTCGGCCCGGGCTGCGATCTCGGCAATGCGCCCTTCATCCAGCCCGCCTTCGCGGTTCTGCTGCAAATGGACGTTTCCGACGGAGATCGCCATGGCATCGACGCCGGTTTCCCGGGCGAAACGCGCGGCTTCCTCGGGGTCGGTGCCCTGGCTGGCATCCCCCTCGGCATAGCCGACGAACCCGATCTCCCCCTCGCAGGAAATGCCCGCCTTGTGGGCCAGATCGACGATACGCGCGGTCTGCGCGATGTTTTCCTCCAGCGGCAGGCGCGATCCGTCGAACATCACCGAGGTGAACCCACTGTCGAGCGCCTCCTGGCACTCCTTGAAGCTGTAGCCGTGGTCGAGATGGGCGACCACGGGCACCGAGGCTGTTTCCGCCAGGTGTCGAAACATCGCGCCGAGCACCGGCAGGGGGGTGTGGGCGCGACAGGACGGCCCGGCCTGCAGGATCAGCGGCACGCCCTCGGCTTCCGCCGCGCGGGTGTAGGCGCGCATCTCTTCCCAGCCAAGGCACACCAGACCACCCACAGCATAGCCGCCCTCGAGCGCAGGTTGCAGAACCTCCGAAAGCGTCGCGAGCGTCATTTGAACTTGGCCACCATGTCCATGATCCCGGGGATGGTATGCAGCTGCTCCGCATGGGTGGGCTGGAAATACTGCTTCAGGCTGCGCTGGCTCAGCCCGCCGAGAATGGTGAAGTAATACATCTCGTAACCGGGCAGGGCGCAGCAGGGGTGGTAGCCCTTGTCGATGCAGATCGTGGAGCCATCCATGATATGATAGGCATTGCCCGGCGCGTTGTCGGCGCGCTGCAGCATCTGCAGCCCGGAGCCGTAATTGGGCCGGAAGCGGAAATTGTAGGTCTCGTCATGGCGGGTCTCGATCATCTCGCCCGTGGCCGGGTCCTGTCGGTCGGTGTCGTGCTTGTGGCTGGGAAACCCCGACCAGCCACCCGCACCCACGGTGAACAATTCCGAGACCAGCAAGCGACCCACGCGCCCGTGCTGGTTGGCGCCGAGGATATGCTTGATCTTGCGATGGGTCTTGGTGTCGTCGGAGCCGTATTGAACCAGGTCCAGCTCGTCTGCGCGCACGGCGAACGGCTCCAGAACGGTGTCGAACTTCGCACCCGCGATGAACACCTCGGCCGTGTCAGACAGGCAGGTGAACCGCGCCTCCTGGCCGGTGGGGACATAGACGCCCTCGGGCTCCCCGTCCCAGACATCCACGCCGCGCCCGCCGAGCTTGTCGGCGGAAAACCCCCCCACGGTCACGTCGATCAACCCGGTGGCGGGCACGATGCAGGTCTCGTAGCCGGGGACCGCGTAGCCGAAGCTTTCGCCCTTCTTCAGCTTGACGATGTTGAAGTAGTTCAGCGGGACGAGGGCGTCGCCTGCGTCCACGATGGGTTTGTTGCGGTTGTCATGGGGGGCGATATGCATGGGTTATCCTTCCGCGGGCTGCGGGGCGTTGCGGGGGCCGGGATGGCGGGCAAGGAACGCGTCGAGCTCCCGCGCATCGGGCATGGCGGGGGCGCAGCCGGGCTTGGCCACCACGATGGCCGCGCAGGCCGAGCCACGCAGGACGGCCTCGCGCAACTCGCGGCCCTCGGCGAGGCTTGCGAGAAACCCGGCCATGAAACTGTCGCCCGCGCCGGTGGGTTTGAGCGCCGTGACCGGGTAGATGCCTGTGCGCAGCTCGGTGCCGTTTGCGAAGGTGATCGCACCCTCCGGCCCCATCTTGTAGACCACGATGCCGGCACTGGTTTGCGCCAGCTCGCGGGCCTTGGCGAGGCCCTTGTCGATCCCGCCGGCCATGAAGCCGAATTCCTCGTCATTGGCGACGATGATGTCCGACAGGGCCCCCGCGCGCGACAGCACCTCTTCGGCGACTTGGGGGGAAGGCCAGCTATAGGGGCGGTAATCCACGTCGAATATGATCGGCAGCCCGGCGGCGCGGGCCAACTCGAAGGCGCGGAAGGTGGCGCTGCGCGACGGCTCTGCGGCGAAGACGGTGCCCGCGGTGATCAGCGCGCCATACTGGCTGTAATCGACGGCCTCGACATCGGCGACGCTCATCTGGAAATCCGCCGCCCCGTTGCGGTAGATGACCGAGTTGTGGTCCGCCAAGCGGCTTTCATAAAGCGCGAGAGAATTGCGAAACTCGCCCGCCACCGGCGTCACGTGGGTCGCATCGACCCCGTAGGCGGCGAGCTGGTTCAGGCAGTAGCGCCCGACCGCATCGTCGGACACCCGCGTGACCAGGGCCGCTCTTGCGCCGAACTTCACCAGACCGGCGGCGATATTGGCCGACGACCCGCCCATGGCAACCATCAGGTCGGTGGCGTCCTCGATGGCCGTGCCCGCGGGGGCGGGCGACAAGTCCATGCCGACCCGCCCGATCACAAGGAAATTCCGGCTTTGGATAGCTTCGAGAACGTCCATCATATGCCGCGCCGCTGCTTGGCGCGCTCCGCCTCGATCTCCAGGTGCTTTTCGCGCACCTTGGGGTTGTCGGTGACATGGGGGGTGCCGACCTCCCACCATGTATGGCCCTGGGTCGTCCAGCCGTCATAGGCATCGACGCTCATCACGATGACGGTGGTCTTGTCCGAGGCTTTTGCAGCCTTGAAGGCTTCGGCCAACTCGTCGGCATTGGCCACCTGCGTGGCCTCCGCCCCCATGGCGGCGGCATGGGCCACGAAGTCGACCCCGAAAGCCTCCGGGATCGTGGGGGCGTCGGCCAGAAGGTTGTTGAAGCTCTCGTTCCCGGTGTTGTTCTGCAGCTTGTTGATGACCGCGAAACCGCCATTGTCGAGCACCAGAACGATCATCTTTTTCCGCGTCAGAACAGATGAGTAGATGTCGGAGTTCATCAAGAGGTAGCTGCCATCCCCGCAAAAGACGATGGTGTCTGCCTCGGGCTCCACCTCCGTCTGGGCAATGCGCGCGCCCCAGCCGCCCGCAATCTCGTAGCCCATGCAGGAAAAGCCGAATTCCACGTCCACGGTGCCGATATCCAACGTGCGCCAGTTCGCGGTGACCTCCGCCGGAAGACCGCCCGCCGCCGCCACGACCCGGTCGCGCGGCTCACACAGCGCGTTCACCACGCCGATGGCCTGGGCGTAGGAATTGGGTCGGTTTCCGGGGCGGACATTGTCGGCCACATAGGCGTCCCAGCCCTTGCGCTCGGTCTGGGCGTAGTTGCGCCAGGCCTCGGGGCATCGGTAGTCACCCAAGGCGGCCTCCAGCGCCACCAGGCCAAGTTTGGCATCCCCGACGATAGGCAGGGCCCGGTGCTTGCCCGCATCGTGCCGCGCGGCGTTGAGGGCGATGAACCGAGCCTCCTGCGCGAAGGCGGTCCAGGACCCGGTGGTGAAATCCTGCAGCCGGGTGCCGACCGCGAGGATCACATCCGCCTGCTCGGCGATCGCATTGGCGCTATCCGAGCCTGTGACACCCACGGGCCCGATATTCAGCGGATGGTCGGCCAGCAGGTTCGCGCGCCCCGCGATGGTTTCGATCACCGGAATGCCATGGGCTTCGGCGAAACCGGTCAACTCGGCCACCGCACCGGAATACTGCACACCGCCGCCTGCGATGATCACCGGCCGCTCGGCGCTGCGCAGCAAAGCCGCAGCCTCCGCCACCTCGTCCGCGTCGGGCGTGATCCGGCGGATGCGGTGTGTCTTTTCCTCGAAAAACGCGCGTGGATAGTCATAGGCCCAGCCCTGCACATCCTGGGGCAGGGCGAGGAAGGCCGGGCCGCAATCGGCCGGGTCCAGCATGGTGGCCAGCGCCGCGGGCAGGGACTGGATCACCTGCGCGGGGTGCGTGATGCGATCCCAATACCGGGTGACCGCCTGGAACGCATCGTTCAGACCCAGCGCCGGGTTGCCGTAATGCTCCAACTGCTGCAGCACCGGATCGGGCAGGCGGGTCAGGAACGTGTCGCCGCACAACATCAGCATCGGCAAACGGTTGGCATGGGCAAGCGCTGAGGCCGTCAGCAGGTTCGCCGTGCCGGGCCCTGCGCTGGCGGTGCAGAACATGAACCGCCGCCGCAGGTGATACTTGGCATAGGCCGCCGCGGCGAACCCCATGCTTTGCTCGTTCTGGCCGCGATAAAGCGGCAACGTTTCGCGATGATCATGGAGCGCTTCGCCCAGACAAGTCACATTGCCATGGCCGAAAATGCCGAAACCCCCGCCGCAGACCCGCTGCCGCGTGCCGTCTGTCTCGATGAACTGTGCGTTCAGATAGCGTATGATCGCCTGCGCGGTTGTCAGGCGGATGGTGTCCTCGCGCATGTCTTTCGCCTCCCGGGCCGTCAGGTTCGTGCTTGACCGCGTTCGTGCTTCAACGATACTCACGTTGCAACCGGTTGCAAGGGTTTTCGGGAGGGCTCATGTCCGAGATTGGGGTAGGTATCGTCGGCGGTGGCTACATGGGCAAGGCCCATGCGGTCGCCCATGCCAGCGTCGGGGCCCTGTTCAACACGCGCCTGCGTCCGCGGCTGGAGATGGTGGCGGCCTCCTCGCCTGCATCGGCGGAGCGCTACCGCGCGGCCTTCGGGTTCCGGCGGGCGGCGGCGGACTGGCAGGCGCTGGTGGCTGATCCAGACGTTGAGGCAGTGGTCATCGCGTCGCCGCAGGACACCCACCGCGCGATCGTCGCGGCCGCGGCGGCCCTGGGCAAACCGGTGTTCTGCGAAAAGCCGCTGGGCGCGTCGCTCGAAGATGCCATCGCGATCACCGAGGCGGCGGAGCGCGCCGGTATCGTCAACATGGTCGGCTTCAACTACATCCGGACGCCGGCCTCGCAATACGCGCGCCGGCTGATCGCCGAGGGCGAAATCGGCGAGGTGACATGGTTCCGCGGCGAGCATACCGAGGATTTCTACGCCGACCCGGCCATGCCCGCCAGTTGGCGCACCAGCGGGATGGCCAACGGCACCATGGGCGATCTTGCGCCCCACATGATCAACGCGGCCCTCGCCCTGATCGGTCCCATCGGCGCGGTCATGGCGGAGGTCGAGACCGTGCATACGGATCGGAATGGCACGCCCGTGACCAATGACGACCAGGCGCAAATGATGTGCCGGTTCGCGGGCGGGGCGATGGGGCATCTCTATTTCAGCCGGATCGCGACGGGCCGGAAGATGGGCTATATCTACGAGATCACCGGCACCAGGGGCGCAATCCGCTTCAACCAGGAAGACCAGAACAGCCTCTGGCTCTACCGCGCCGAAGGGCCCGAGGCCGAGCGCGGCTTTCGCCAGATCCTCACCGGTCCGGCCCATCCCGATTACCTGCCGTTCTGCCAGGGGCCGGGCCACGGCACCGGCTACCAGGACCAGATCACCATCGAGGCGCGCGATTTTCTCGAAGCCATCGCCGACGGCGCGTCCCGCTGGCCCAGTTTCCGCGACGGGCTGGCGGTCAGCCACGTCACCGCCGCGGCCCTCAAATCCCATGCCACGCGACAGTGGCAGGACGTTGCCCAACTGAAGGGAGACCCCAAGTGACCATTCGTATCGGCAATGCGCCCTGTTCCTGGGGTGTGGAATTCGCGGGCGATCCGCGCAATCCCGACTGGCGGCAGGTTCTGCGCGAGACCGCGGCAGCGGGCTACACGGGCATCGAGCTGGGCCCGATCGGCTTCATGCCCGAGGACCCGCCACAGGTCGCCGACGCCCTCGCCGAACATGAGCTGGAGCTGATCGGCGGCGTCGTCTTTCGCCCCTTCCATGACCGGGCGGCGTGGGAGGAGGTGCTGGATGTTTCCGTCCGCACCTGCAAGGCGTTGGTCGCCCATGGCGCGCAGCATCTCGTGCTGATCGACTCGATCTCGCCGCGCCGCGCGCTCACGGCGGGTCGGGCAGGGGCCGCCGAACAGATGGACGCGGCGGAATGGGCCGCCTTTCGCGACCGCATCGCCCATGTGGCGCGGATGGGGGCAGAGGATTACGGGCTGACCGTGGGCATCCATGCCCATGCCGCGGGCTTCATGGATTTCGAGCCGGAGCTGGAGCGCCTGCTGGACGAGGTGGATGACAGCATCCTCAAGATCTGCTTCGACACGGGCCACCATTCCTATGCGGGCTTCGACCCGGTGGCCTTCATGCAGCGGCATTTGCCGCGCATCAGCTACATGCATTTCAAGGATATCGATCCCGCCGTGAAGGCGAATGTCATCGCACGGGGGACCGGATTCTACGACGCCTGCGGCCAGGGAATTTTCTGTAATCTCGGCGAAGGCGACGTGAATTTCCCGCGCGTCCGCCAATTGCTGATCGACCACGGGTTCGACGGTTGGTGCACGGTGGAACAGGACTGCGATCCGACCCTGCCGGACACCGACCCCTTCGGCGATGCCATGACCAACCGCGCCTATCTGCGCGCCATCGGATTTGAATGAGACGGCCATGAAGAAACTGACCTGGGGCATGATCGGCGGCGGCGAAGGCAGCCAGATCGGGCCGGCGCATCGGCTGGGCGCGCTGGCGGACGGTAATTTCACGCTGACTGCGGGCGCGCTGGACGCGGACGGCCCCAGGGGCAAGGCCTATGCCGAGCGCCTCGGCGTTGCCCCGGACCGCGCCTATGGCGATTGGCGCGAGATGCTCGCGGGCGAACGGGATCGCCCCGACAAGCTGGACCTCGTTACCGTCGCCACGCCCAACGCCACCCATTTCGAGATCACCAAGGCTTTCCTGAACGCCGGGTTCAACGTGCTGTGCGAGAAGCCCATGACCATGACGGTCGAAGAGGGGGAGGAGATCGTGCGCATCGCCGAGGCCTCGGGTCGGATCTGCGCGGTGAATTACTGCTACTCGGCCTACCCGATGGTGCGGGAAATGCGCGCCATGGTGCATCGGGGCGATCTGGGCGCGATCCGCACGGTCGTCGCCAACTTCTCCCATGGGCATCACGCCGCCGGGGACGATGCCGACAACCCGCGCGTGCGCTGGCGCTACGACCCGGCCATGGCGGGGGTCTCGGGGCAAATGGCCGATTGCGGGATCCATGCGCTCCACCTGGCGTCCTTCATCACCGGGGACGAGGTGCGCACCCTGTCGGCGGATTTCGCATCCACCGTGCCCTCCCGCGTGCTGGAGGATGACGCGATGGTCAATTTCCGGATGGAGGGGGGCACGGTCGGCAGGCTCTGGTCCTCGACCATCGCCATCGGACGGATGCACGGGCTCGATATCCAGGTCTTCGGTGAACTGGGCGGCATCCGCTGGGCCTCCGAGCAGCCCAACCAGGTTTACTACACGCGCCTGAACGGGCGCACCGAGATCATCGAGAAGGGCGAGGCGGGGCTGACCTCCGAGGCGCAGCGCCTCAGCCGCGTGGCCATCGCCCACCCGGAGGGGTTCCCGCTGGCGGTCGCGAACATCTATGTCGATCTCGCGGCCCGGATCCGTGGCGAGGCCTCGGGCGACCTGCCCCTGGCGGTGGATGGGTTGCGGTCCATGGCGGCGGTGCACGCGGCCGTGCAAAGCGCGGGGCAAAACGGGGCCTGGGTCGATGCTCGTCCGCCCTCCTTGCGGTAAGGCTGCGCGCAGGGTTCTGGCCGAGCGGCCTCAGGGCAGGGGGCGCAGCGTCCCCCGTTCGATCACCTCGCAGGCAAAGAGCCGGGCCTCGGGATATCGGTCCGGCTGTTCGAGCATGGCCACGACCAACTCGATGGAGCTGCTGATGATTTGCTGCACGGGCTGACGAATGGTGGTGAGGTCCAGATTGCTCCAGCCGGCCATTTCCATGTCGTTGAGCCCGATGATCCCGACATCTTGGGGCACGCGCAGGCCCGCCGCCTCGATCGCGGCCAGCGCGCCTATGGACAGAACATCATCGCCGCAGAAATACGCCTCCGCCGGGCCGTGCTGCAACAGCCGGGACATCTCGGTCTTGCCCGCGTCGAAGGAATAGGCGGCAGCGAAGCTTTCCGAGACCTCGATGCCGTTGCGGCGGGCGACGACCTGGTGGAATCCTTCGCGGCGATCAATGGTCGAGGTGGCCTCGCGGGGGCCGCCCATGAACCCGATCTTGCGGTAGCCGCGCGCCAGCAGGGTGCGCGCCGCCATCCGGCCGCATTCGATATTGTCGATGCCCACCACGTGGACATGGGGCGCGCTGGCAAAGCGTCCGAAGGAATGGACAACCGGAATCCCGGCATCCCGGAACGCCTTGGAAAAACTGGGGGGCAACGTCGACGAGGCGACGATCACTCCGTCGACCGAGTATTGCCGCAGCATGCTGATCGAGTTTTCCGGGTCGTTCTCGTCCGACAGGTTCACCAGCAACGGACGCAACCCGCGCTCCTGCAACAGCCGGGTGAAGAGGTCGAACACCTCCAGAAAGAGCGGATTGCGGAAGTTGTTCGAGATCAGCCCGATCAGCTTGGTCCGCCCGGTCGTCAGCGACGAGGCGAGCGCATTGGGCCGATAGCCAAGCTCCACCGCGGCCTTTTCAACCTTGCGGCGGGTCTTGGGCGAGACCGACGCGCCCTCGGTAAAGGTCCGCGACACCGCCGACCGCGAAACCCCAGCGCGTTCTGCAACATCTTTCAAGGTGACAGGCATCGTTCCTCCTGTGCCTGCAGGGAAGATAGAAGAGCCGTCAGAAAAATGGAACCGTATTTTGCAACCGGTTGCATTTTGGCGGACCTTGTGCTTGTGTCAGGGGAAGGCGGGCCATCCGTCTGGTGTGACAGGCGCGCCCGAGATGCGCGCGGACATAGTCTGGGAGGACGACATGAAAACCATCCTGAAATCGGTGGCGCTTGGTGCCGCACTGGTCGCGGCACCTTTCGCATCCTTCGCGCAGAGTGACGATGATCTGAATTACGTGCTGGTCAGCCATGCACCCGACAGTGACACCTGGTGGAACACCATCAAGAACGGCATCGCGCTGGCGGGCGAGCAGATGGGCGTGTCGGTCGAATACCGCAACCCGCCCACCGGTGACATTGCCGACATGGCGCGAATCATCGAGCAGGCCGCGGCCTCCGCGCCCGATGGCATCATCACCACGCTGGCGGATTTCGACGTGCTGCAAGGGCCGATCAAGAACGCGGTCGATCAGGGCATCGATGTCATCATCATGAATACCGGCACACCCGAACAGGCCCGCGAGATCGGCGCCCTGATGTATGTCGGCCAGCCCGAATACGACGCGGGCTTCGCCGCCGGGCAGCGCGCCAAGGGCGAGGGGGTCACCAAGTTTCTTTGCGTGAACCACGCGATCCAGCAGCCCACAGTGGGCGAGCGCTGCCGCGGCTATGCCGACGGGCTCGGGATCGAGCTGGGCGATGCGATGATGGACAGCGGCACCGACCCCGCCGAGATCAAGAACAAGGTCATGGCCTACCTGTCCACGAATGAAGACGTCGATGGCATCCTGACCCTCGGCCCGGTCTCGGCGGACCCGACCATCGCGGCGCTGAACGAGATGGGCCTGGCGGGCGAAATCCATTTCGGCACCTTCGATCTGGGCGAGGAAATCGTGAAGGCGATCAAGGACGGCACCATCAACTGGGGCATCGACCAGCAGCCCTTCCTGCAGGCCTACATGCCCGTGGTGATCCTGGCCAACTGGGACCGCTACGGGGTTCTGCCGGGCAACAACATCAACTCCGGCCCCGGCTTCGTGACCGCCTCCGGTCTGGAGAAGGTCGAGGCCTTCGCGGGCGAGTACCGCTAACGCATTCAGGGGCGGCCCGGCAACCGGCCGCCCCTGTTGTCTCTATCTGATCTTTGGGGGAAATCATGACCGAGACAGCACCGCCAACGCCCGTTGTCGATGAACGTATCAAACAGACATCGAAGTTCCGTCAGGCCCTGATCCGTCCCGAGTTGGGCGGGATCTGCGGGACAATCATCGTCTTCGTCTTCTTCTTTCTGACCGCCTTCGACAGCGGCATGTTCACGCCGCAAGGGGTCCTGAACTGGACGCTGGTCTCGGCACAATTCATGATCATCGCCGTGGGCGCGTGCCTGTTGATGATCGCGGGCGAGTTCGACCTGTCGGTCGGCTCGATGATCGGCTTCGCGGGCATGATGATCGCGGTCTTCGGCGTGGTGCTGGCCTGGCCCATGTGGATCGCCATCCTGATCACCTTCGCCATTTGCCTGTCCATCGGGGCGCTGAACGGCGCGATCGTGATCCGAACCGGCCTGCCGAGCTTCATCGTGACGCTCGCTTTCCTGTTCATCCTGCGCGGCTTCACCATCTTCATCCCCCAGACGCTGGAAAGCAAAACCATCATCGGAGGCATCCGCGACGCGGCCGAAGGCGACTGGCTGGCGCCGGTCTTCGGCGGCAAGATCGGCAACGGGTTCTTCCAGTGGCTCGGCGATATCGGCGTGATCGAGACCTTCAGCCGCGGCAACCGCGCGGGCGAGGCGGTGATCGACGGTCTGCCCATGCTGGTGATCTGGGCGCTGATGCTGATCGCGTTCGGTCATATCCTGCTGACCCGCACCCGCTTCGGCAACTGGATCTTCGCCGCCGGCGGGGATGCGGAGGCCGCGCGCAATTCCGGCGTGCCGGTGAACAAGGTCAAGATCCTTATGTTCATGTTCACCGCCTTCTGCGCCTGCGTCTTCGCCACCTGCCAGGTGATGGAGTTCGGCTCTGCGGGCGCGGATCGCGGGCTTCTGAAGGAATTCGAGGCGATCATCGCCGTGGTGATCGGCGGCGCGCTCTTGACCGGCGGTTACGGGTCGGTGATCGGGGCGGCCCTTGGTGCGCTGATCTTCGGCGTGGTCCAGCAGGGGCTGTTTTTCGCCGGGGTCGAAAGCTCGCTCTTCCGGGTGTTCCTGGGGGTGATCCTGCTCGGCGCGGTGATCCTGAACACTTATATCCGGCGCATGATCACGGGGGAGCGTTGACATGGACTCCAGAACCAACCACGCCCCCATCATCCAGATGAAGAACATCGAGAAACACTTCGGCGCGGTCATCGCGCTCGCCGGGGTGTCCATCGATATCTTCCCGGGCGAGTGTCACTGCCTGCTCGGCGATAACGGCGCGGGCAAATCGACCTTCATCAAGACCATGTCCGGGGTGCATAAGCCCACCAAGGGCGAGATCATCTTCGAAGGCAGACCGATGCACTTCGAAGACCCTCGCGACGCAATGGAGGCCGGGATCGCCACCGTCCATCAGCACCTCGCGATGATCCCGCTGATGTCGGTGAGCCGCAATTTCTTCATGGGTAACGAGCCGGTGAAGAAGATCGCGGGCATCAATTTCCTCGACCGCGAGTTCGCCGACCGGGTCACCATGGAAGAGATGCGCAAGATGGGCATCAACCTGCGCGGCCCGGACCAGGCGGTGGGCACGCTCTCGGGCGGCGAACGCCAGACGGTCGCGATCTCGCGCGCTGTCTATTTCGGGGCCAAGGTGCTGATCCTGGACGAGCCGACCTCCGCGCTCGGTGTGCGTCAGACCTCCAACGTGCTGGCCACCATCGACAAGGTGCGCAAGCAGGGGGTCGCGGTGGTGTTCATCACCCACAATGTGCGCCACGCCATGGCCGTGGGCGACCGGTTCACGGTGCTCAACCGGGGCCAGACCCTGGGCACGGCAGAGCGTGGGGAAATCACCCCCGAAGAATTGCAGGACATGATGGCCGGCGGGCAGGAGCTCGCGACGCTCGAAGGGTCTCTCGGTGGCACCGTCTGATCCCAAGCCGAAGCGGCGGCGCAAGGCCGTGCTCGACCTGCGCGTGCCGTTCTTCCGCCCGGTCTGGCGCCGGGTGGCGATGGTGCTGGTCCTGGCGCTCTGGACCGGTGTCGAGGTGAGCATGGGCAACCCGTTCTGGGCGCTCCTGGCGGGCGGTATCGGGGTTTACGCGATCTATGTCTTTGCCTTCGACTTCGATCCCCCGAATGACGGTGCCGATAGCGGATGACAACGGCGCAAGGCTATTTCGAACCCGGTGCCTGCGACCTGCCTGCCTTCGAGGCGCTGATCTCGCAGCAGCTCGATCCGCAACGCGTGCCGCATGCGGCCGAGATCGCGTCCGGCATCCCGGTCTACGACATGGCCGTGCGGTCGGGGGATTTGGCGGATGGTCTCGCGCGCCGGGCCCTGATGGCGGAATGGGCCTGGGTGCTCGGCGCGGGGCCGGGGGTTTTTGTTCTGCGCCGCGCGCTGACGGATCACGCGATCCTCGACGCGGTCACGGCCCGGTACCTCGACATCATCGCCGCGGAGAAATCCGCGGGCGGCCCCGGTGCGGACCATTTCGCCGCCGCAGGGGCCAATGACCGGATCTGGAACAGCCTCGAGAAGCTCTGCCGCGCCGATCCCGAGCTTTTCGCGCTCTATTTCGGCACCCCGGCTCTGACCGCCGCGGCCGAGGCGTGGCTGGGCCCCGGTTTCCAGATGACCGCGCAGATCAACCTCGTGCACCCCGGCGGGGCCGCGCAGACGGGGCACCGCGACTACCATCTCGGGTTCCAGAGCGCGGACCAGGCGGCCCGGTACCCCGCCCATGTCCATGCCCTGTCCCCGGCGCTGACCCTGCAGGGGGGCATCGCCCATTGCGACATGCCCGTGGAGAGCGGCCCGACCAAGCTCTTGCCCTGGTCGCAGCAGTTCCCGACCGGCTATCTCGCCTTCCATGACCCGGCCTTTGGCGAGGTGTTCGAGCGCGCCCATGTGCAGCTGCCGCTCGCCAAGGCCGACGCGCTGTTCTTCAACCCGGCGCTCTTTCATGCGGCCGGGGCGAACCGCAGCGCGGACATTCACCGCATGGTCAACCTGCTGCAAGTCTCGTCCCCCTTCGGTCGCGCGATGGAGGCGCTGGATCGCCCCGCCATGTGCCGCGCGCTCTATCCCGTGTTGCAACGTCTGGCGGCCGAGGAACGCCTGGGGTCCGCAGCCCTTTCCGCGGTCATCGCCTGCGCCGCCGAAGGCTACGCCTTTCCCACAAATCTCGACACCGACCCGCCGAGCGGCGGTCTCGCCCCGGAAACCCAGGCCGAGTTGATGCAGCGCGCACTGGACGCGGGGCTGAGCCCGGCCGCGTTCGAGGCCGCGCTGGACGCCCAGGCCGCGCGCCGCACCCCGTGAAGGAGCCCGCCATGCCCGATCTCTTGCGCCGACCCTCCGCGAGCACCGGCAAGGTGCACGCGATCTCCCCCGAGGCCGCGAGCTGGTCCTATGTCGGCTTCGACCTCTACCACCTCGCGCCGGGCGACAGCGCCGCCCAGGCCACCGGCGACCGGGAGGCGATCCTCGTGCTGGTCGAGGGCCGCGCCGAGATCACCGGCGGCGGGCAGGCTTTCGGCGAGATGGGCCAGCGGATGAACGTCTTCGACAAGACCCCGCCCCATTGCCTCTATATCCCCGGCGGCTCCGACTGGACCGCCACCGCGACCACACCCTGCACCCTCGCGGTCTGCACCGCCCCGGCGCGGGGCAATCACCCCGTGCGGCGGCTCGGACCGGAGGGGATCGAGATGGTCCCGCGGGGCCGCGGCGCGAACCTGCGCCACATCCACAATATCGCCATGGAGGATCGCGAGGTCGCCGGCAGCCTGCTGGTGACCGAGGTGTTCACCCCTGCGGGCAACTGGTCCTCCTATCCCAGCCACCGCCATGACGAGGACGACTTTCCGCGCATCACCTATCTCGAAGAGACCTATTACCACCGGCTCAACCCCGCGACCGGGTTCGGGATGCAGCGGGTCTATACCGACGATCTGTCGCTCGACGCGGCCATGGCGGTGCAGGACGGCGACGTGGTGCTGGTGCCGCGTGGCCACCACCCCTGCGCCGCGCCTTACGGGATCGAGATGTATTACCTCAACGTCATGGCCGGGCCGCGCCGCAACTGGCGCTTCGAACTGGACCCGAACCTCGCCTGGATCGCGGAGCGGGACGCCCGGGCCTGAGCGCCCGAGGCGGCGGTCAGGGACCGTCCGGGCGGTCCACGATCTCGGCCATGGCATCGAGCAAGGCGGATACCTCGTCCAGGCTGTTGTAATGGCAAAAGGAAACGCGGGTGCTCGTCTCGATCCCGAGGGGCTTCAGCACGCTGCCGGAATAGTGATCCGCCTTGCGCAGATGGGTGCGGATACCCCGGGCGTTCAGCCTCTCGACCACCTGCGCACTATCGCGCCCCGCCAGGGCAAAGGTCACCAGCCCCTCGCGATGGGGGTTCTCGGCCCCTCCGATAATCTGCACGCCGGGCAGGGCGGCCAGCCCCGCACGGTTGCCGATCCCGTGCAGCATCGCCTCGCACAGCGCGCGCTCCTGGGCGGCGATTGCGCCTCCCGCGGCTTCGAGGCAGGCGCGTCGCCCGCCTTTCGCGCCGACCGACGTGCCCAGCCATTGCAGGTAATCCACCACATCCGTGAAGGTGGCATAGGCCGCGGTATCGCGGGTGCCGAACTCCCAAGGATCCCCCGGCGCGTCCAACAGGTGCTCATGGGGCAGGGCGGCCAGCCGCTCCGACAGCCAGGCAACCCCGTAGCCGTGGCGCGCAAACATCTTGTAGGGCGAGACCACATACCCATCGATCCCGGCGCTTGCGATGTCGATCGGCCCGTGGGCGGCGTGCTGGATGCCGTCGACGATGATGAAACAGGCGGGCGCACGGCGGCGGATCTCGGCGGCGATCTCGGCGATGTCCATGCCGATCCCTGTGACCGGCGAGGTATGCACGATGGTGGCCACGCGCGTCTGCGCGGTCACGTCGGCGGCATAGGCGGCCGCGCTGACCCGCCCGGCTGCTGGGTCATGGGCGACCAGCACATAGGTCTTGCCCGCCGCCCGCGCCCAGTGATCCGCCGCACTCCGGGTCGCGGGATGCTCCACGGTGGAGCCCAGCACCACCCCCTCCGGCGTCCCGAGGCACGCGGCCCGGATCAGCCGGAACAGCAATTCGGTGCCGCTCTCGCCCACGATCACCTCGCCCCCGGGCGCGTTGAAAAAGAGCCGCATGTCCTCTCGGCCCCTCGCGATCATCTCCATCAGCGCGGCGGAGGCCCCGTTGGCGCGGCCCTGGTTGTCGGGGATCGCAGCAAGCCGTGCCGAGGTCTCCACCACGCTGTTGAGCGTCAGCGCGCCGCCCGCGTTCTCGAAAAAGATCCGCGCGCCGGTGAAGGGGCAGGTCTCGACATGGGCGAAGCGCGCGCGCACGTCTTGCAGAAGCGTCGGTTCGGTATGCAGCATGGTTGGGGCTCGGGGTTCGGGAAAACTGTGCTAGAAGGGTCACGCGCCAGCAACCACAAAGCGGCCCCGAGTTCAATCGACTGAATGTGCCCCTTCAGGCCCTTGATCGCGCCGCCGAGCAGGGCCAGACTGGACCGTGACGTTTCCTTTTGGCGTCAAAAGGGCACAAACGGTGCGGTTTGACCCTGCCCGAGATCCCCCCGGGGGTCGGATAGTGACCGGAAACGACGGTTATGGGATTGCGGGGCGGGCCGGTTCACGGCTGTCTGATGGCAACAGGGAAGGCAAGCACATGGCGTTGGATCGCAAATCTGCCACGAAGACCGGCGTCTGGAAATCGGGCGCCGGGCGCGGCCGCAAGACCCCCAAGGGCCGGCAGGTCACCGATCAGGCCTGGGCAGAACTGCGCGAAGTGCTGGGCGACCGGCCGCGGCGGCGCGACCTGCTGATCGAATTTTTGCACCTCATCCAGGATCGCTACGGCCATCTGTCGGCGGCGCATCTGCGCGCCCTTGCCGAGGAACTGCGCCTGTCCCAGGCCGAGGTTTACGAGGTCGCGAGTTTCTATGCCCATTTCGACGTGGTCAAGGAGGGCGAGAGCCCGCCACCGGCCCTGACCATCCGGGTCTGCGACTCCCTGTCGTGTGAGCTGGCCGGGGCGCAGGCGTTGAAATCCGCGCTGGAGGATGGGCTCGACCCGGGCCAGGTGCGCGTTCTGCGCGCGCCTTGCATGGGCCGGTGCGATACGGCGCCGGTGCTGGAGTTGGGCCACAACCATATCGACCACGCCACGCCGGAAAAGGCCCATGCGGCCATCGCGGTGGGGGCGATCCATCCCACGATCCCGGAGTACGAGACGCTGGCGGCCTACAGCGCGGCAGGCGGCTATGGCGCGCTGCGCGATCTGCGCGCCTCCGGCGATTGGGAAGCGGTGCAGGCGCAGGTAAAGCAAAGCGGGCTGCGCGGTCTTGGTGGTGCGGGCTTTCCGTCGGGGACCAAGTGGGGCTTTGTGCGCGCCAATCCCGGGCCGCGTTACCTGGCTGTGAACGGCGACGAAGGCGAGCCTGGCACCTTCAAGGACCGCCATTACCTCGAACGGGTGCCGCATCTCTTCCTCGAAGGCATGCTGATCGCCGCCTGGGCGGTGGAGGCGGAGCGCTGCTACATCTACATGCGCGACGAATACCCGGCCGTGCTCGAAATTCTGCGCCGGGAGATCGCCGCGCTCGAAGAGGCTGGGATCGCCGAGCCGGGTCATATCGAGCTGCGCCGTGGCGCGGGCGCCTATATCTGCGGCGAGGAAAGCGCCATGATCGAGAGCATCGAGGGCAAGCGCGGGATGCCGCGCCACCGCCCGCCCTACGTGGCGCAGGTGGGCCTCTTCGGGCGGCCGACGCTGGTGCACAATGTCGAAACCCTGCACTGGATCGCCCGCATCTGCCGCGAAGGGCCGGAGGTGCTGAGTGCCACCACCCATAACGACCGCGTGGGCCTGCGCAGCTATTCGGTCTCGGGCCGGGTCGCGCGGCCGGGGGTCTACCTGCTGCCTGCGGGCTCCACGATCCTCGACATCATCGACGCGGCGGGCGGCATGGCCGAGGGCCATGTCTTCAAGGCGTTCCAGCCCGGCGGGCCATCCTCGGGGCTGCTGCCGGCCTCGGCGGCGGATGTGCCGCTCGATTTCGACACGCTGCAACCTCTGGGCACCTTCATCGGCTCCGCGGCGGTTGTCGTTCTGTCGGACCAGGACCGCGCCCGCGACGCCGCCCTCAACATGCTGCGGTTTTTCGAGGATGAAAGCTGCGGCCAGTGCACCCCGTGCCGGGTCGGCTGCGAAAAGGCCGTCAAACTGATGCAGGCCGAGCGCTGGGATGCCGGGTTGCTGTCCGAGCTTTGCACCGCCATGGCCGATGCCTCGATCTGCGGGCTGGGCCAGGCGGCCCCGAACCCGATCCTGTCCACGATCAAGCATTTCCCAGAGGAGGTCTGACCATGGCCGATGGCGCACAACTGCGGACCGTGACCTTCACCCTGGACGGGCAGACCGTGACCGCCGAGGCGGGCCAGACCATCTGGGAGGTGGCCAATGGGCGCGGGCTGAAGATCCCCCATCTGTGCCACAAACCCGCGCCGGGATACCGCCCCGATGGCAACTGCCGCGCCTGCATGGTCGAGATCGAGGGCGAGCGGGTGCTGGCGGCCTCCTGCATCCGCGAGCCGTCCGAGGGCATGGTCGTGACCACGTCCTCGGCCCGGGCCGAAACCGCGCGCAAGATGGTGGTCGAGATGCTGGTGACGGACCAACCCGCCCGCGCCGAGGCCCATGACCGCTCGGCCCATTTCTGGGACATGGCGGATGCGGCCGGGGTGACCGAGAGCCGGTTTCCCAAGCTGGAGAGCCCGCGCATCCCGCTGCTCGACGACAGCCACGTGGCGATGCGCGTCAACCTCGACGCCTGTATCCAGTGCGGGCTGTGCGTGCGGGCCTGCCGCGAAGTGCAGGTCAACGACGTGATCGGCATGGCCGGGCGCGGCCACGACGCCTATCCGGTGTTCGACCTCGATGATCCCATGGGCGACAGCACCTGTGTCGCCTGCGGCGAGTGCGTGCAGGCCTGCCCGACCGGCGCGCTGATGGAAGCGAAACTCCTCGACGAGGCGCAGCAGGGCGACAGCAAGGATTTCGACGATGAGGTCAGCTCCATCTGTCCGTTCTGCGGCGTCGGCTGCCAGGTCTCTCTCAAGGTCAAGGACGGCGCGATCGTCAAGGCCGACGGCATCAACGGGCCCGCGAACGAAGGGCGGCTCTGCGTCAAGGGCCGGTTCGGCTTCGACTATATCCACCACCCCCACCGGCTGACCAAGCCCCTGATCCGTCGCGACGACGCGCCGGAAAAGGGGCTGAACGTGGACCCGGGCAACCCGTGGGCCCATTTCCGCGAAGCCACCTGGGAAGAGGCCCTCGATGCCGCCGCCCATGGCCTTGGCGATCTGCGCAGCTTCTATGGCGGCAAATCCGTGGCTGGGTTCGGCTCGGCCAAATGCACCAATGAAGAGGCCTATCTCTTCCAGAAACTGATCCGGCAGGCCTTTGGCCACAACAATGTCGATCACTGCACGCGGCTGTGTCATGCGTCCTCCGTGGCGGCGATGATGGAAAACATCGGCTCCGGCGCGGTCACCGCCACGTTCAACGAGATAGAGAATGCCGATGTGGCGATCGTGATCGGCGCCAACCCGACCGAGAACCACCCCGTGGCCGCGACCTTCTTCAAACAGTTCGCCAAGCGCGGCGGGGAGCTGATCGTGCTCGACCCGCGCGGGCAGGCATTGAAACGTCACGCGGCGCACATGCTGCAATTCCGCCCCGGCACGGATGTGGCCCTGCTCAACGGCATCATGAACGTGATCGTCGAGGAAAAACTCTACGACCGGCAGTATATCGAGGGCTTCACCGAGGGCTTCTTCGAGTTCCGCGAGCATATCCGCGCCTTCACGCCCGAACGCATGGCCGAGCTCTGCGGCATCGAGGCCGCGCAGATCCGCGCCGTCGCCCGCAGTTTCGCGCGCGCCCGCGCGGGCATGATCTTCTGGGGGATGGGGGTCAGCCAGCATATCCATGGCACCGACAACGCCCGTTGCCTGATCAGCCTCGCGCTGCTGTGCGGCCATGTGGGCAGACCCGGGACCGGCCTGCACCCGTTGCGCGGTCAGAACAACGTGCAGGGCGCCTCCGATGCGGGGCTGATCCCGCAGGTGCTGCCGGATTACCAGAACGTCACCGACCCGGAGGTGCGCGAGTTGTTCCGCCATATCTGGAAGGGCACCCAGATCGACGCGACCCCGGGCCTGACGGTGGTCGAGATCATGGACCGCGTCTATCGCGGCGAGATCCGCGGCATGTATATCCTGGGCGAGAACCCGGCCATGTCCGACCCGGATGTGGAACATGCCCGCAAGGCACTGGCCCATCTCGACCATCTCGTGGTGCAGGACATCTTCCTGACCGAGACCGCGAATTACGCGGATGTGATCCTGCCCGCCAGCGCGTTTCCCGAAAAGACCGGCACCGTGACCAATACCAACCGCCAGGTGCAGATGGGCCGCAAGGCCGTCGACGCCCCCGGCGAGGCGCGCGAGGACTGGCGCATCATCGTCGACATGGCCAACCGGCTCGGACTCGATTGGGACTACGACACGCCGCGTATGGTGTTCAACGAGATGAAGATGTCCATGCGCTCGCTGCATCACATCACCTGGTCGCGGCTGGAAAACGAAGGGGCCGTGACTTATCCGTCCCTGTCGAACGACGATCCGGGCCAGCCCATCGTGTTCGGCGACGGCTTTCCGCGCCGCGCGGGCCGGGCGATGTTCACGCCCGCCCGCGTCACCCCGCCCGCCGAGGTGCCGGACGAGCGCTATCCGATGATCCTGACCACGGGCAGGCAGCTGGAGCATTGGCACACCGGCTCCATGACCCGGCGGGCCAGCGTGCTCGACGCGGTGGAGCCGGAGGCGAACTGCTCGCTCCATCCCAAGACCCTGCGCAAGCTGGGGGTGGAGCCGGGCGGCCATGTGCGCCTGACCACCCGCCGCGGCACGATCACGGTGATGGCGCGCGCCGACCGGGCCGTGGCCGAGGACATGGTCTTCCTGCCCTTCGCCTATGTCGAGGCGGCGGCGAACATCCTGACCAATGCCGCGCTCGATCCCTATGGCAAGATCCCGGAATTCAAGTTCGCCGCCGTGCGGGTGGAAAACCCCCAGGACGATCCGCAAGTTGCGGCGCAGTAACCCCGCACCCGCGGGCGATCGTGCCGCGCGCGCCGCAGACGCCTGCGAAAATGTCGGCTCTGGGCGATTGCGGTTCCGCGTTCCGGAGTGCACTCATGGCACAGAGATCCCCTGAGAAAGACCGCCCCCATGTCCGATATCGAGATTGCCCGCGCCGCCACCAAGAAACCGATCCAGCAGATCGGCGCCACCCTCGGCATCGGCGCGGACGACCTGCTGCCCTACGGCCATGACAAGGCCAAGGTCAGCCAATCCTTCATCACCTCGGTGCAGGACCGCCCCAATGGCAAGCTGATCCTGGTGACCGCGATCAACCCGACCCCCGCGGGCGAGGGCAAGACCACCACGACCGTGGGCCTGGGCGACGGGCTCAACCGGATCGGCAAGAAGGCCTGCGTGTGCATCCGCGAAGCCTCCCTCGGGCCGAATTTTGGGATGAAGGGCGGCGCGGCGGGCGGCGGCCATGCCCAGGTCATCCCGATGGAGGACATGAACCTCCACTTCACCGGCGATTTCCACGCGATCACCTCGGCCCATTCGCTGCTCTCGGCGATGATCGACAACCACATCTACTGGGGCAACGAGCTGGAGATCGACATCCGCCGCGTCACCTGGCGGCGTGTGGTGGACATGAACGACCGCGCCCTGCGACAGATCACGGCGAGCCTCGGCGGGGTGGCCAACGGCTTCCCGCGCGAGGCGGGGTTCGACATCACAGTCGCCTCCGAGGTCATGGCGATCCTGTGCCTGGCGCGCGATCTCAAGGACCTCGAACAGCGCCTGGGCGACATGATCGTGGCCTACCGGCGCGACCGCTCCCCGGTCTATTGCCGCGACATCAAGGCCGAAGGGGCGATGACCGTGCTGCTCAAGGACGCGATGCAGCCCAACCTCGTGCAGACGCTGGAAAACAACCCGGCCTTCGTCCATGGCGGCCCGTTCGCCAATATCGCCCATGGCTGCAATTCGGTCATCGCCACGACCACGGCGCTGAAACTGGCGGATTTCGTGGTGACCGAGGCGGGCTTCGGCGCCGATCTGGGCGCCGAGAAGTTCATGAACATCAAGTGCCGCAAGGCCGGCCTCGCCCCCGATTGCGTGGTGCTGGTGGCCACCGTGCGCGCGATGAAGATGAACGGTGGTGTCGCCAAGGCCGATCTGGGCGCCGAGAACGTCGCGGCCGTGCAGGCGGGCTGCGCCAATCTCGGCCGCCATATCGGCAACCTCAAGGGCTTCGGCGTGCCCGTAGTCGTGGCGATCAACCATTTCGTCACCGACACCGAGGCCGAGATCCAGGCGGTCAAGGACTATGTCGCGGGGCAGGGGGCCGAGGCCATCCTGTCGCGCCATTGGGAACTGGGCTCCGAAGGCTCCGCCGCGTTGGCCACGCGGGTTGCCGAGATCGCCGAGAGCGGCGCGTCGCAATTCTCCCCGCTCTATCCCGACGCGATGCCCCTGCTGGAGAAGATCGAAACCATCGCCAAGCGGATCTACCACGCCGAGAAGGTGATCGCGGACAACAAGATCGTGGATCAACTCAAGCTCTGGGAAGAGCAGGGCTATGGCCACCTGCCGGTCTGCATGGCCAAGACCCAGTATTCGTTTTCCACCGATCCCAATGAACGCGGCGCGCCCACGGGCCATGCGATCCCCGTGCGCGAAGTGCGCCTGTCGGCGGGGGCGGGCTTCGTCGTGGTGGTCTGTGGCGAGATCATGACCATGCCGGGTCTGCCCCGCGTGCCCTCGGCCGAACATATCCGGCTCAATGACGCAGGCGAGGTCGAAGGCCTGTTCTAGGCTGGAGTCCGATGCGTCCGCGCGGTACCAAACGCCGAACCGCCCTGGAGGACCAGACATGCGCGCGCCCGAAGACTGCAACTCCATGGCGGAACTGCGCGCCGCGATCGACACGCTGGACAGATCCCTCGTGGCCCTTCTGGCCCGGCGCGCGGGCTATATCGACCGGGCCATCGCCCTGAAACCGGCCGAGAACCTGCCCGCCCGCATCGAGGACCGCGTGGCGCAGGTCAAGGCACGGGTGCGGGCCGAAGCGGACACGCAGGGCCTCGACCCCGACCTCGTCGAGGGGCTCTGGCACCAGCTGATCGAGTGGTCCATCGCGCGGGAAGAGGTGGTTCTGGGCGCGGACGCTCCGAAAGAGACAAGAGAGAGATGACAGCCGAGACAATCGACGGAAAGGCGTTTGCAGCCGGGGTGCGGGCGAAGGTCGCGCACCATGTTGAGACCCTGCGCGACACCCATGGGATCACGCCGGGGCTGGCGGTCGTGCTGGTGGGCGAGGATCCGGCCAGCGAGGTCTACGTCGCCAACAAGCACCGCCAGACGGTGGAGGTCGGCATGGCCTCCTTCTCGCACAAGCTGCCGGCAAAGACGACCGAGGCGGACCTGTTTGCCCTGATCGACCAACTCAACGCGGACCCGTCGGTGCACGGCATCCTGTGCCAGTTCCCGGTGCCCGAACATCTGAACGAACGCGCCGTGGTCGCGCGCATCGACCCGGCCAAGGATGTGGACGGGCTGAGCGTGGTGAATGCGGGCCTTCTGGCCAGCGGCGAGCGGGGCCTTGTCTCCTGCACGCCCCTGGGATGCCTGATGCTGCTGCGCGACCGGCTCGGCGACCTGTCGGGGCTGGAGGCGGTGGTGATCGGCCGCTCCAATCTCTTCGGCAAGCCCATGGGGCAGCTCCTGCTGCGCGAGAACGCGACCGTGACCATGGCCCATTCGCGCACCCGTGACCTCGCGCAGGTCTGTCGCCGCGCCGATATCCTCGTCGCCGCCGTGGGCCGGGCCGAGATGGTGAAGGCCGATTGGGTCAAGCCCGGCGCCACGGTGATCGACGTGGGCATCACCCGCCAGCCGCACCCGGACGATCCCGACAAGACCCGGCTGCTGGGGGATGTGGACTTCGCCGCCGTGGCAGAGGTGGCGGGCGCGATCACACCGGTGCCCGGCGGCGTCGGTCCCATGACCATTGCGTGCCTTTTGGCCAACACCGTGACGGCATGTTGCCGGGCCCACGGCCTGCCGGAGCCCGAGGGGCTGGCCGTGTGAGCCGGGCAGCCTGCATGCGCGATGGGCAAATTTGACTGACGCTTCAAGTGCTTCGCCGGGCGGGCGTGGTGCCGTGCCGGGGTCGAGGTTTCAAAACCGCCCGCTCGCATACCGACGTGTACCGCTAAGCCCCTCTTTTCGCGGGTTTTTCCCTTTTCCATTTTCCTGCGCGGACCTATCTTGCAGCCAAAGAAGGAATCCCGAATGCCCGCCATCGAAGACCACCCGCTACGCTATGCGCTGGCCAATGAATTGCATGCGCGGCCTTTCCCGGAATTGTCCGCGCCGTGCCATGCCGTGTTTCTCGCCATCAAGCAGCCGCAGGATGCGGCGATGCGCAACCGGGACCTGGACCGCGCGCACCTGATCGAGCTGCTCGACCGCTACGGCGCGCCGCATCCGTCGCCCGGGGCGACCCATTTTTCCGGCCAGATCGGCAAGCACACCCTGAAATGGGAAAGCCATACCGAGTTCGTGACCTTCACGATCTTCGTCGACGGGACCGCGGCCCGCCCCTTCGATCCCGACAGCTTCGATGTCTTTCCCGAGGATTGGCTGAAAAAGGCGCCCGGCATGCGCATGGGCTCCTCCCTGATCCGGGTCGAGGAGCGGCCGAGCAAGGAAGAGATCAAGACAAAACTCGAAAGCTGGTTCGTGCCCGAAAGCCTCGCGGTGAGCCAGGTGCTCGACGACTCCGCGGTGATCGCGGGCGATTTCCGCATCGATGCGGGCGGCCATTCGCGCTTCGCGATCTTCGTCGGCGATGACATCGGCAAGCGCCGGGTCGGGCGCATCCTGCAACGGGTCACCGAGATCGAGACCTACAAGACCGTGTCGATGCTGGGTCTGGCCCGCGCGCGGACCATTGGCGGCCAGCTCAATGAAATCGACGACCGGCTCTCGGACATGGTCGGCAGCATGAGCAGCAACGCCGCCCCCGCCGAGGACACGCTGACCGCCCTGCTGGAGATTTCGGCCGATCTGGAAAACCTGATGGCGCAAAGCTCGTTCCGGTTCGGTGCCACCCGGGCCTACGAGGCGCTGGTGACCCAGCGGATCGAGGTGCTGCGCGAGGAACGCTTCGACGGGCGGCAGACCTTCGCCGAGTTCATGATGCGCCGCTTCGATCCCGCCATGCGGACGGTCAAGGCGACCGAGCGGCGGATGCAGCAGATGGCGGATCGCGCGACACGGGCGGCGGAGCTGCTCCGGACCCGCGTCGATGTGGAACGCCAGACCCAGAACCAGGCGCTGCTCGAAAGCATGGACCGGCGCGCGGCGCTGCAACTGCGCCTGCAGAAGACGGTCGAAGGGCTGTCCGTGGTCGCGATCAGCTACTACGCGGTGAACCTCGCCATCTACCTGATCGGCCCGCTGGCCTATACCGCGGATGTCTCCAAGACGGTGCTGACCGCCGCGGTCACTCCGCTGGTAGTGCTTGGGGTCTGGTTCCTTGTGCGCCGGATCCGCGAAGGGATGGAGAAGTAGCGCCCTCGGGCAGCAGCCGCCCCGTCACGGCCCCGCCCACCGCGATGGCCACCAGGGCAAGGGTCGCGGCGAAGCTCAGGGTCGGCACACCAGCCAGGCCTGCGCCCACGGTGCACCCGCCCGCCAGAACCCCGCCCACGCCCATCAGCGCAGCGCCCGCAGCGTAGCGGCCGGTCTGGTGCGGGCTGTCGAAGCTCGCCCAGGCGAAGCTGCGCGACACCAACGCCGCCAGAAGCGCGCCCAGCAGCGTCCCGGCAATCAGGCCCGTGCCGAACCCGGCCGGGATCGATGTGGACGCGATCACGAAGAACAGGCTCTCGGTGGCGGGTGCTGTGAAGGACAGCGACTCCAGGGCGATCGGATCGAAATCGTCGTAAAGGACATACCCCGTGCCGACCCAGCCCAGCGGCACCAGCGCGCCCAGCAGCGCCGCCAGCAGCAGCACACCGGGCCGGTTGCCCGACCGGATCGCCACCGCAACGGCCAGCAGGGCGAGCACGGCGGTCCAGCCCCAGGCGCCGCCGGGCAGGCTCGCAAACCCGGTCATGTCGCCGAAATCGACCGTGGCGCTGGCCAGGCTGGTGCGCAGCGGCGCCAGAACGCCCTTCAAGGTCGCATGGGCGACAACGGCGAAGATCAACACGACCGTCAGCGCGCGCAGGTTGCCCGAGGCACCCAGCACCGTCAGGCGCGAGATGCAGCCGCGGGTCAGCACCATGCCCGCGCCGAACATCAGCCCGCCCGCGAGGATTGCCAGCACGGGCACCTCCGAGACGAAGAACCGATGCTCCGAAAACCCGACCAGCCCCAGCGCGACGATCGCTTGCGTGCCGACCAGCGCCACGGCCAGCGCGGTCAGCCAGACCCCCGCGGCACTCCGCCGATCCTCGGGCGCACCTGCCACGGCCCGGCGCAGACAGAACCGTGTCCGCTGTGCGAGCACACCGAAGGCCAGGCCCAGGGCAAGCCCGAAAAGGGCGGATGCAAGGCGCACATCGATAAAGTCCAAACCAAGGTCAGCGTACATGGCCGTCTCCGGGATCACGGGGATCAGTCTCGCGCAGATAGGCGAGGAACCGGTCCTGAATCAAGCGCGAGGCGCTCTCGGGCGACAGAGTCCGTCGGACCACGAATCCGGCTTGCTGGCCCGGACCGGATCGTCGGCACGAAAATCGCCGCGGTTTGGAGGATTTTCCCGAAAGGAGGCTTTCTAAGCGAACCTCATTCTTATTTTGGCGTTTCTGCCCCGCCAGGTCGGTCATATTCGTCTCCGGCCGTTCGGGGGTGTTTTCGGCCTGATGCAGGTCGCACCTTGACGCCTGCGCCTGTGCGAAGCACCTAAAGGACACATCCTGCGTCAACGGAGTGCACCATGCCCATCAAGAACCGGTTTGCCGAACTTCTGCCCGAGATCACGGCCTGGCGGCAGGATTTCCACGCCCATCCCGAACTCCTCTTCGACACGCACCGGACCGCCGGGATCGTGGCCGAGAAGCTCCACGCCTTCGGCTGCGACGAGGTCGTCGAAGGCCTCGGGCGCACGGGCGTCGTCGGTGTCATCAAGGGGCGGCAGACCGGCTCCGGTCGGGTCATCGGCCTGCGCGCCGACATGGACGCCCTGCCGATCCCCGAGGAAACCGGCGTGCCCTATGCCTCCAAGGTGCCGGGCAAGATGCATGCCTGCGGCCATGACGGGCACACCGCGATGCTGCTGGGGGCGGCCAAATACCTGGCCGAGACGCGCAATTTCGATGGCACCTGCGTGGTGATCTTCCAACCCGCCGAAGAAGGTGGCGGCGGCGGGCGCGAAATGGTCGAGGACGGGCTGATGGAACGCTTCGGCATCGAAGAGGTCTACGGCATGCATAACTGGCCCGGCGTGCCCACGGGCAGCTTCGCGATCCGCCCGGGCCCGTTCTTCGCGGCCACGGACCAGTTCGACATCGTGATCAAGGGCAAGGGCGGGCACGCCGCCAAGCCGCAGGAAACCGTGGATCCGACCGTGGCGGCCAGCCAGGTGGTCCTTGCCCTGCAAACCATCGCCAGCCGCAATGCCGACCCGATCCGGCAGATCGTGGTGTCGGTCACGTCCTTCCAGACCTCCAGCACCGCGTTCAACGTGATCCCGCAGCAGGTGGCGTTGAAGGGCACCGTGCGGACCCTGGACGAGGACGTGCGCGCCATGGCCGAGCGGCGTCTGACCGAGATCGCCACCGGCATAGCCCAGGCCATGGGGGCCGAGGCCGAGGTGCAGTATCACAAGGGCTACCCGGTCATGGTGAACTCCGGGCCGGAGACGGAGTTTGCCGCGGATGTCGCGCGCAAGGTCTCGGGCGACTGCGCCGAGGCGCCGCTGGTCATGGGGGGCGAGGATTTCGCCTATCTGCTGAACGCGCGGCCCGGGGCCTATATCCTGGTGGGCAATGGGGACACGGCGGCGGTCCATCACCCCGCCTACAACTTCAATGACGAGGCGATCCCGGCGGGCTGTTCCTGGTGGGCCGAGATCGTCGAGACGCGGCTGCCCATCGCCTCCTGAGGCGCGCGGCGCTTGCGCCGGACGCGCCGCTTGGGTACCTCGCGGGGATGAAGCCGTTTCTGATCCTGCAACTGCGCCCCGAACCGGAGGTGTCCGACGACGAGTATGCCGCGATCCTGACCAAGTCGGGCCTGCGCGCGCAGGACACGCAGCGGATCTGTCTCGATCACGAGAAACTGCCCGATGAGCTTGATCTCGCGGATTATTCCGGCGTGATCGTCGGCGGCGGGCCGGGCTGTATCAGCGACCCCGCAGAGGTGAAAACACCGACCGAGGCGCGGATCGAGGCGGCGATCCTGTCGCTCATGCCCGAGGTGGTGGGCCGCGACGTGCCGTTCATGGGCTGCTGCTACGGCATGGGTGCGCTCGGGCATCACCTGGGTGCGGAGGTCTCCAAGCGCCGCTATGGCGAGGGCGTCGCCGCGGTGCCCTGCGAACGCACCGAGGCCGGGCGCGCCGATCCGATCCTCGCCGACCTGCCGGACCGGTTCGACGCCTTCGTCGGCCACAAGGAGGCGTTGCAGGACCTGCCCAAGGGGGCCGTGCACCTGATGCGCGGCGAGGCGTGCCCGTTCCAGATGATCCGCTACGGGCAAAATGTCTACGCGACCCAGTTCCACCCCGAAGCCGATGGCGACGGCGTGGCTCTGCGCATCCGCGCCTATCGCGACAAGGGGTATTTTCCGCCCGAAGAGGCCGAGCCCCTCATCGCGCGGGTCCAGCATGCGGATGTGCGCGCAAGTGCCCGTATTCTCAGGAATTTCGTGGCCCGATACGCAACCGGTTGACCCGGCAAGCCGCAGGATTCCATCCGTGCCGAGATACTCCGGCGTGTAGACCGCAGGTCCGCGGGGACAGCGCCCCCTCTGCCGTGCGGGGTCAGCCGCCCGTGTGGCTCATGTGCCGGGTCATCTGCCCGTCGAGGCGCTGGCGCGAATAGTCGAAATCATGGCCCTTGGGCTTCAGGGCGATCGCCGCGCGGATGGCGTTCTCCAGCGCGCGGTCGTCGTCGGGATATTCCCGCAGGGGCTTGCGCAGGTCGGCATTGTCCTCCTGGCCCAGGCACATGAACAACTCGCCCGTGCAGGTCAGGCGCACCCGGTTGCAGCTTTCGCAGAAATTATGGGTCAGGGGGGTGATAAACCCAAGTTTTTGCCCGGTTTCTTCCAGCCGGACATAGCGCGCGGGCCCGCCGGTCCGCTCGTCCAGCTCGGTCAGGGTGAACCGCTCGCGCAGGGTGTTGCGCAGGTCCGACAGCGCCCAGTACTGGCCCAGCCGGTTCTCGTTGCCGATATCGCCCATGGGCATGACCTCGATGAAGGTCAGGTCCATGTCGCGCTCGGCGCACCAGTCGACCATCGGGAAGAGCTCGTCCTCGTTGAAGCCCTTAAGCGCCACGGCGTTGATTTTTATGCGTAATCCGGCCTTCTGGGCCGCGTCGATCCCGCGCAGGACCTGGGGCAGGCGGCCCCAGCGGGTGATCTCGGCAAACTTCTTCTCGTCCAGCGTGTCCATCGACACGTTGATCCGGCGCATCCCGGCAGCGTAGAGGCCGTCGGCGAATTTCTCCAGCTGCGAGCCGTTGGTCGTGAGGGTCAGCTCCCGCAGCGCGCCGCTGTCCAGATGTCGGGACATGCGGTCGAAAAACGTCATGATATCGCGTCGCACAAGGGGTTCGCCGCCGGTGATGCGCAGCTTCTTCACCCCGAGCCGTATGAAGGTGGAGCACATGCGATCCAGCTCTTCGAGGGTCAGCAATTCCTTCTTGGGCAGGAAGGTCATGTTCTCGGACATGCAATACACACAGCGGAAATCGCAGCGGTCGGTCACCGAAACACGCAGGTAGTCGATGGCGCGCTGGAACGGGTCGATCAGTGGTGTCGTGGTCATGAGGCAACCTCCCAATGTCGCAAAGCTACCGGGCGGGGCGGGGGGGCGCAAGGTCCGCGCGGGGTGAAAACATGATTCTCTGATAGGGATTTTATCTCGGACACATCCGCGCCCGGCTGCCCGCGAAACCCCGGTATTTCCGCGGTCGGATACCTGTCGGGCAAGGGTATGGCACCTGTCGGGCAAGTGTCGGGCACATTGTCTGACAATCCATGCAAGCCGTTGCGCAGCCTCAGCTTTCCTCCGTCGCCGCGCGCGGCAACAGGCGGGCGGCTTCGCGGCGGGCGAAGGGCTTCATCCCGGCGCCGTGGATGTCGAGAAAGGCCCGCACCCGGTCCGGGTCGCGCCGCGACAGATCGCGCAACCACCAGGCGATGGCCTTCTGGATGAACCAGTCGCGGTCGGGCACATAGCCCGCGGCCCAGCCGAGCACCCGTTCGCGGATCGCGAGATCCTCCGGTTTGGCGTCGCGCTGTTTCGTCCAGGGCAGGGTGATCACGAGGGCCGCGCGCCGGGTCCAGATGTGATCGCTGGTCGTCCAGGTCTCGACCACATCCAGCCGGGACGGATCGGCCACCAGCCGTTTCGCGCCCGCCGCGCAGGCGTGATCGGCCAGCGCCCAGCCGTCGAACTGGGGCACCCAGGCCTGGATCGCGTCCCAGCTGGGCGTGTCGTCGGGGCGCTGCCGGGCCTGGGTCAGCAGTTTGGCCGCCGCCACCCGCGCCTCGTGGATATTGGTATCCCAGAGCGCGCAGGCCAGCGCGGCCCGGGCGGGGATGTCGAGCGCCCGCCGCCAGTCGCGCGCCAGATCGTCGAGCACCGGAACGGGCACCCCGAGATAGGGGCGCGCCACCTTGTGATAGGCGGCCATCCCCGCGGCCTTTTCAGGGTCCGCATGGGCGGTGATCAGGGCGAGCGCGCTCTCTGGGGTCACAGGTTCCGCTCGATCCCGGTGGGGGCACCGTCGAGGGTTTCGGCGTTGGTCTCGGCCCAATATGCGCGGATCCCGTCCGCGCCCCGGGCGGCGGCCCAGGTCTTCAGGGTGTCCCGCTCGGTCATCTCATCGGCCATGGGGACCGCGTAGCCGCAGGAGGTTTGCACCATCTCGACATCCATGTCGAAGACCTGGCGTTTTTCCGGCCCGCCGGGGAAGAGCGCGGCAAGGGCGTCCCAATCCGCATCGCGGCGGTGCACGGCGCGGGCGGTGCCATAGACGCGCAGGATCATCGGGGTGGCATCGAAGCTGCACCACATCAGCGTCATGCGCGGGCTCTGGCGCAGGTGCCCGGCGGTCTCGTTGCCCGAGCCGGTGACGTTGAGCCAGGCGATGCGGTTCGGCCCCAGCACGCGCAGGCTGTCCATGCCCTTGGGGCTGAGGTTGATGCGGCCGGTCTCGGCGGCAGTGGCGACGAAAAAGACCTTCTGCGCCTCGATCATCGCCTGGTGGCCGAGGCCGATGCGGGGGAACTGCCTGGCCATGGCTCACTCCACCGTGACGGATTTGGCGAGGTTGCGGGGCTGGTCCACATCCGTGCCCTTGGCGACCGCCGTGTGATAGGCCAGCAGCTGCGCCGGGATCGCGTAGAGGATCGGGGCGAGGAAAGGCGACACATGGGGCATCTGGATCGTAGCCCAGCTGCCGGGGCCGGCCGTGTCGAGACCGGTGGCGTCGCTGACCAGCAGGACCTTGCCCTGGCGGGCCATCACCTCTTGCATGTTCGAGACGGTCTTGTCGAAGAGCGGGTCGGTGGGGGCGAAGACGATCACCGGGACGGCGGGGTCCACCAGGGCGATGGGGCCGTGTTTCAGCTCCCCCGAGGCGTAGCCTTCGGCATGGATATAGCTGATTTCCTTGAGTTTCAGCGCACCTTCCAGGGCGATGGGATACATTGCGCCGCGCCCGAGAAAGAGGATGTCGCGGGCCTCGGCCAGCTCGCGGGAGACCGCCTCGATCTCGGCCTCCTGGCCCAGCGCGAGGTTGAGCAGCCCGGGCAGGCCGCGCAGGGCGGTCAGATGTTCGGCCAGGGTTGCGTCGTCGCAATGGCCCCGCTGTCGGGCGGCGTGCAGCGCCAGCAGCGCCAGCACGGTGAGCTGGCAGGTGAAGGCCTTGGTCGAGGCGACGCCGATCTCGACGCCCGCGAGGGTCGGCAGGGCGACGGTGCTTTCGCGGGCGATGGAGCTTTGCGGCACGTTGCAGATCGACAGGATGTTGTCGGCCTTGCCCGCGCAGTAGCGCAGGGCCGCCAGGGTATCGGCGGTCTCGCCCGACTGGCTGACGAACAGGGCTGCGGTGCGCGGCCCGATGGGCGGGCTGCGGTAGCGGAACTCCGACGCGATGTCGATGTCCACGGGCAGGCCGGTCAGCTGCTCGAACCAGTATTTCGCGGTCTGGCAGGCATAGAAGGCCGTGCCGCAGGCCACGAGGATCAGCCGGTCGATCTGCGCGAAATCCGGCAGCTCGGCGGGCATGTCGATCCGGGTGCCGGTCTTGGTGTAATGGCCCAGCACGTCGGAGATCACGCTGGGTTGCTCGGCGATTTCCTTGGCCATGAAGTGGCGGTGGCCGCCCTTGCCGATCTGGGTGCCGTCGATGCGGGCATGGGTTTCGGGGCGCAGCACCTCGGTGTCCCGGGCGTCGAAGACCTGCACCCCGGCGCGGGTGACCACGGCCCAGTCGCCTTCCTCCAGGTAGGTGATCCGGTCGGTCATGGGGTGGAGCGCCAGCGCGTCGGAGCCCACGAACATCTCGCCATCGCCGTGGCCGATGGCGAGCGGCGAGCCCTTGCGCGCCGCGATCAGCAGGTCGTCATGGCCGTCGAACAGAAAGCACAGGGCAAAGGCGCCTTCGAGCCGGGCGATGGTGCGGCGCGCGGCCTCGACCGGGGTGGCCCCGGCGCGCAGTTCGCGGGCGCAGAGCTGGGCGATGGTTTCGGTGTCGGTCTCGGATTCGAAATTGGCGCCATCGGCGATCAGCTCGGCGCGCAGGGCGCGGAAATTCTCTATGATGCCGTTATGGACCACGGCGACCGGCCCGGCCTGGTGCGGGTGGGCGTTAGAGACCGACGGGACGCCATGGGTGGCCCAGCGGGTGTGCCCGATGCCGGCCTTGCCTGCGAGCGGGTTTTCCACCAGCAGGTCGCTGAGGTTCACCAGCTTGCCCATGGCGCGGCGGCGGTCGAGATGACCGTCCTGGACCGTGGCGACACCGGCGCTGTCATAGCCGCGGTATTCGAGCCGTTTGAGCGCCTCCACCAGCAGGGGGGCTGCCTGGTTGCGTCCGAGGACGCCGACAATGCCACACATCAGTGGGCTCCTTTCGCGGATTTTCTGGCGCGCAGCATGGTCATGAACCTGCGTGCGAAGCCGGGTTTGTTTTCCTGGCGGGTGCGGCCCACGGCCATGGCGCCGTCGGGGATGTCCTGGGTGACCACGGTGCCGGTCGCGGTCATGGCCTCGTCGCCGACGCGGACCGGGGCCACGAGGCAGGTGTTGGAGCCGATGAAGCTGCGCGCGCCGATCTCGGTGCGGTGCTTGAAGACGCCGTCATAGTTGCAGGTGATGGTGCCTGCGCCGACATTGCTGGCCTCCCCGATGGCCGCGTCGCCGATATAGGACAGGTGGTTGACCTTGGCGCCCTGAGCCAGGGTGGCGTTCTTGATCTCGACGAAGTTGCCCACATGGGTGTTCTCGGCAAGCTCCGCGCCGGGTCGCAGCCGGGCGAAGGGGCCGACGCGGGCGCCGCGGCTGACATGGCAGCCTTCGAGATGGCTGAAGGCGCGGATCTCGGCGCCGGATTCGACGGTGACCCCGGGGCCGAAGACGACCTGGGGGCCGATGGTGGCGTCGCGGCCGATCACCGTGTCGAAAGCGAAATAGGTGGTGGCGGGATCGGCGAGGGTGACGCCATCCTCCAGCGCCCGGGCCCGGGCGCGGGCCTGGAAGGCCTGCTCTGCGGCGGCCAGTTCGGCGCGGGTGTTGATGCCGAGGGTTTCGGCCTCGGGGCAGACCACCACCCTGGCGCGCAGGCCTTCGGCCCGGCCCGCGGCGATCGTGTCGGTCAGGTAGTACTCGCGGGAGGCATTGTCGTTCGACAGCCCCGCGACCAGCCGCAGCAGCACCTGCGCGTCGGCCATCATCACGCCGGAATTGCACAGGTCGAGGGCCAGCTCGTCGGGTGTGGCGTCCTTGGCCTCCACGATCCGCAGCAGCGCGTCCCCGTCGGTCACCAGCCGGCCGTAGCGGCCGGGATCCGCCGCCTCGAAGCCCAGCACGACCATGTCCGCGCCCGCCGCGCGCGCCGCCTGCATCGCCAGCAGCGTCTCGGGAGAAATGAAGGGCGTGTCGCCATAGAGCACGAGCGCATCGCCCCCGAACCCCGCCAGCGCCTGGGCGGTCTGGGCCACCGCGTGGCCGGTGCCCAGCTGCTCGGTCTGGCGGACGCAGATGGCCTCGGGGGCCAGCTGCGCCGTGGCGGCCTCCACCGCTGCCGCGCCGTGGCCGGTGACGACCACGATCCGCGCCGGGTCGAGCGCGGCCCCCGCCCGCAGCCCGTGCGCCAGCAGCGGCGCGCCCGCCAGCGGGTGCAGCACCTTGGGCAGCTCCGAGTTCATCCGGGAGCCTTGCCCCGCCGCCAGCACGATCAACGCCACGCCCATGCATCCGTCCTTCACCTTTGGTCCCCGTTCTATTACGCAAAGCCCGAAGCCCCGCAACCGGGGGCGATGTCACTTGGTGTTTCGTTCTTTTCACCCCCTCACGCCCCGCAGGCGGAAAGGCGCGCGCATGTCTCTTTCGGTGATCTTCGATCTCGACGGCACCCTCGCCGATACCAGTGCGGACCTGATCGCCGCGGCCAATGCCTGTTTCGCGGCCCGCGGGCAGGGCGCGCCCCTCGACCCGCTGGCCGATGCGGCGACGGCCTTCGCGGGCGGGCGCGCGATGCTGCGGCTGGGGATGGAGCGGCTCGGCCAGGGCTGGAGCGAGGCGGATGTGGACCGGGACTATCCCGTCCTGCTGGAAGCCTATGCCGGGGCCATCGATGTGCATACGCGGCTCTATCCCGGCGCGATGGCGGCGGTGGAGCGGTTGTGGGGCGCGGGGCACAAGGTGGGCATCTGCACCAACAAGCCCGCGGGGCTGGCCGAGACGCTGATGACCCGGCTGGGGGTGCGCGACCGGTTCACCGCCCTGGTGGGGGCCGACACCCTGCCGGTGCGCAAGCCCGATCCCGCGCCCCTGTTCGAGACCATCGCGCGGGTGGGCGGCGATCCGGCGCGCGCGGTGCTGATCGGCGACACGGTGACCGACCGGGAAACCGCGCGCGCGGCGGGCATCCCGTCGGTTCTGGTGACCTTCGGGCCGACCGGGCGCGCGGTGGCCGAGCTGGCGCCCGAGGCGCTGCTCGATCATTACGACCGGCTGGACGCGGTGCTTTCCGGGCTCCATCCCGGCCATTGACGGCTGGGCTCGATCGGTCCAATCCTTGGGCAACAGGGCAGGGGGCCGATATGTCCGACGAGATCTTCCAAGGCAATTTCACCCAGCAGGAGCCGATCCCCGAGGCCGCCATCGCGGCGGCGGTGGCGGTGATGCGCTCGGGCCGGTTGCACCGGTATAACCTGGCCCCGGGCGAGTTGGGCGAGGTCGGCCTGCTGGAACAGGAATTCGCCGCGCAGACCGGGGCGCGCTATTGCCTGGCCGTGGCCTCGGGCGGTTATGCCATGGGCACGGCCCTGCGCGCGCTGGGGGTGGGCCCGGGCGACAAGGTGCTGACCAACGCCTTCACCCTGGCCCCGGTGCCGGGGGCGGTGGCGGCGGTGGGCGCGGTGCCGGTGTTTCTGGAGACGACCGAGGACCTGGTGCTCGATCTCGGCGATCTGGAGGCGAAGGCGGCGGCGGGCGACGCGCGGATCGTGCTGCTGAGCCATATGCGCGGCCATATCTGCGACATGGAGGCGCTCGGCGCGATCTGCACCCGCCATGGCCTGACCCTGATCGAGGATTGCGCGCACACCATGGGGGCGGCCTGGGACGGGACGCCCACGGGCCGCTTCGGGGCGTTCGGCTGTTTCTCGACCCAGACCTACAAGCATATCAATTCCGGCGAGGGCGGCTTGCTGATCTCCGACGATGCGGAACTGATGGCGCGGGCGGTGATGCTGTCGGGGAGCTACATGCTCTATGCCCGTCACGGGGCCGCGCCGGGCCCGGAGGTGTTCGAGCGGGTGAAATACGACACGCCCAATGTCTCGGGCCGGATGGACCATCTGCGCGCGGCGGTCCTGCGGCCGCAACTGGCGGACCTGCCGCGGCAGGCGGCGCGCTGGAACGCGCTTTACCGGGTGCTGGAGACCGCCCTGGCAGGGGCCGAGGGTCTCGCGCTGCCGCATCGGCCCGAGAAAGAGCAATTCGTCGCCTCGTCCTTCCAGTTCCGCCTGCCCGAGGCGGCGCCGCAGGCGATCGCGGCCTTCGTGGCGCGCTGTGCCGCGCGCGGGGTGGAGCTGAAATGGTTCGGCGCGGCGGAGCCGGTGGGCTTCACCTCGCGCTATGACAGCTGGCGCTACGCCCCGGCCCAGACCCTGCCGCGCACGGACCGTGTCCTCGCGACCCTGCTCGACCTGCGCCTGCCGCTGACCTTCTCGGAGGCCGATTGCGCGCAGATCGCGCGGATCCTGGCCGACGAGGCCCGGCGCCTGCCAGGGACCATGGCGGCGGAATGACCCAGGGCTCAAGTCGATAAATATCCCGGGGGAGGCGC
Source organism: Dinoroseobacter sp. PD6 (assembly GCF_028807315.1). Classification (NCBI taxonomy): domain Bacteria; kingdom Pseudomonadati; phylum Pseudomonadota; class Alphaproteobacteria; order Rhodobacterales; family Roseobacteraceae; genus Dinoroseobacter; species Dinoroseobacter sp. PD6. The sequence goes on from NZ_JARAMN010000002.1 coordinate 397,081, forward strand.
CCGCCAGGGCGACGGGGGCAGCGCCCCCTTTCGGGCGTGCGCCTCGGCGCGCGCAATTCCTCTGGACAGACTCCCTCACCATGCCTACAAATGAACAAGCGTTCAATTTTGGGAGGAGCGGGCGCCCATGTTCATGGCATCCATGAAGTTCGATCTCGGCGAAGAGGTGGAAGCCCTGCGCGAGATGGTCCATCGCTGGGCGCAGGAGCGGGTGAAGCCGCTCGCCGCCGAGACCGACCGGAGCAATGCGTTTCCCAACGCGCTCTGGCCCGAGATGGGGGAGCTGGGCCTGCTGGGCATCACCGTGGACGAGGCCTATGGAGGGGCCGGGATGGGATACCTGGCCCATACGGTCGCGGTCGAGGAAATCTCCCGCGCCTCGGCCTCCATCGGGCTGAGTTATGGCGCGCATTCGAACCTGTGCGTCAACCAGATCAAGCTGAACGGTACGGACGCGCAGAAGGAAAAGTACCTGCCCAAGCTGGTCTCGGGCGCCCATGTGGGGGCGCTGGCCATGTCCGAGGCCGGGGCCGGGTCGGACGTGGTGGGCATGAAGCTGCGCGCCGAGAAGCGCAACGATCATTATCGGCTGAACGGCACGAAATACTGGATCACCAACGGGCCGGATGCCGATACGCTGGTGGTCTATGCCAAGACCGACCCGGAGGCGGGATCGAAGGGAATCACAGCGTTTCTGATCGAAAAGGAGATGGCGGGCTTCTCCACCTCGCCCCATTTCGACAAGCTGGGGATGCGCGGGTCGAACACCGCCGAGCTGATCTTCGAGGATGTGGAGGTGCCGTTCGAGAACGTGCTGGGCGAGGAGGGGCGCGGGGTCGCGGTGCTGATGTCCGGGCTTGATTACGAGCGCGTGGTGCTGTCGGGGGTCAATATCGGGATCATGGCGGGCTGCCTGGACGAGGTCATGCCGTATATGACGGAGCGGCGGCAGTTCGGGGAGCCGATCGGGAATTTCCAGCTGATGCAGGGCAAGATCGCCGATATGTACACGGCCATGAACTCCGCGCGGGCCTATGCCTATGAGGTCGCCAAGGCCTGCGACCGGGGCGAGGTGACGCGCCAGGACGCGGCGGCCTGTGTGCTCTATGCCTCCGAGGAGGGGATGAAGGTCGCCCACCAGGCGGTGCAGGCCATGGGCGGGGCGGGGTTTCTCAACGACAGCCCCGTGGCGCGGATGTTCCGGGACGCCAAGCTGATGGAGATCGGCGCGGGCACGTCGGAGATCCGGCGCATGCTGGTCGGGCGCGAATTGATGGCGGCCATGGCATGACCATGGGGCCGGGGGCGTGAGGCGATGGCGTGGCCGCGGTGGCTGTGGTTCCTGCCGCTGGGGATCATCGTGTTGATCCTGGCGGCGAACGGGGTACGGTTGGGCATGCAGCGCGCGGCGCTGGACGAGACGGCGGTGATCAACCACTACGCGGCGCAGTATCTTGCGGATCACGCGCGGCTTGAGGGGGAGGGCACGGCGGTGCTGACCGATTGCGCGGCGGTGCCGGGGCGCGATCCCGGTGTCTGGCTGGTCGTGCGCTGCCGGCCCCAGGGCACGCAGGAGGCTTGGGACTACTACATCCGCCGCGACGGGGGGCTGGCCTTCACCGGGCGCGAGCGCGCCCAGAGGCCCCAGACATGAGCACGGGCTGTGTCACGGCGCGAAAAAGGGCGCACCGCGTGGATGCGCCCCGGGATGTGCGGCTTCGGACCAGATCAGAAGGTGAAGACGTAAGCCACGTTCAGAACGACCGGGTCGATCTTGACCGTGCCGATATCCGCCCCGTTCAGTTTGGCATCGGTTTCGATGTCGATGTAGCGGGCGTTGAGGCGCAGCGCGCCGCGCTCGGTCACGGGGATGTCCACACCGATCTGCGCAGCGAGACCCCAGCTGTCGTCCAGCTCCAGCGTGCCGGCGGAAGACTTCTCTTCGAAGAAGTTGGTGTAGTTGATGCCGACGCCCACATAGGGCTTGAACCCGCTGAACTGCGTGAAGTGGTAGTTCACCGAGACGGTCGGCGGCAGGTGCTTGGTTTCGCCGGTGACGGCGCCGTCGCCGACATCGATGTCATGGGTGAACGGGGTCGCGGCGAGGATTTCGAGGCCGATATTGTCGGTGAAGAAGTACTCCGCCGTCAGCGACAGTTGCGTGTCGGACCCGACCTCCACGTCCAGCGTGCCGTCTACGACCGAGCCATTGTCGGAGTCCGGGTTCACGTTGATGATACCGACACCGAAGGTCCAGTCGCCGGCCGATTGCGCGAGCGCCGGGGCGGCGGATGTGAGCACGAGCGCGGCGGCGGTCGTCAGGAGGTGTGTCTTCATGGGTCTGTCCCTCTTCTTGGTTCGGGCCCTCTTCTGACGTCGGGGGATTGCGCCAACTTTGATACAGGTCAAACCGCCGGATTTCGCACCTGCGGCATGATGGCACCCACCCCGAAACCGATCCGAGATACGGGGCTTGTGACATGAAACTGAACACGAATTGGGTTGCGGGTACCTCCGAGGGGGCGGCCAATCGCGCGGCCCATCTCGCTGCACTTGCGCAGGTGTCGCAGGTGGCAGCCCTGGCCGCGGCCGGCGGCGGAGAGGCGGCCCGCGCGCGTCATGTGGCCCGGGGCAAGATGCTGCCGCGGGACCGGGTGGCAAACCTGCTCGACCCCGGATCGCCGTTTCTGGAAGTGGGCGCGACGGCGGGGCACGGGCTCCACGATGGGGCGGCGCCCTGTGGCGGGGCGATTGCCGGGGTGGGCCGCGTGCACGGCCAGGACGTGATGGTCGTGTGCAACGATGCCACGGTGAAGGGCGGCACCTATTATCCGATCACGGTGAAAAAGCACCTGCGCGCCCAGGAGATCGCGGCGGAATGCCATCTGCCCTGCATCTACCTGGTGGATAGCGGGGGCGCCAACCTGCCCAACCAGGACGAGGTTTTCCCCGACCGGGACCATTTCGGGCGGATCTTCTACAATCAGGCGCGGATGTCGGCGGCGGGCATTCCGCAGATCGCCGTGGTGATGGGGTCGTGTACGGCGGGGGGTGCCTATGTGCCCGCGATGTCGGACGTGACGATCATCGTGAAGGCGCAGGGCACGATTTTCCTGGCCGGGCCGCCCCTGGTGAAGGCCGCCACGGGCGAGGTGGTGAGCGCCGAGGATCTGGGCGGGGGCGATGTGCACACCCGCCTGTCGGGCGTGGCCGATGCGCTGGCCGAGGATGACGCCCATGCGCTGGCGCTGGCGCGGCAGGCGGTGGCGTCGCTGAACCGGGCGGCACCTTCTTCGGTGGTGTGGCAGAGCCCGGAGGCCCCGGCTTACGATCCTGAGGAATTACTTGAGCTTGTGCCTGCAAGCCTCTCCGTTCCCTACGATATTCACGAGGTGATCGCGCGGATCGTGGATGGCTCGCGCTTCGATGCGTTCAAGCCGCGCTTCGGCGAGACGCTGGTGACCGGGTTCGCCCATATCGAGGGCTGCCCGGTGGGGATCGTCGCCAATAACGGGGTGCTGTTTTCCGAAGCCGCCCAGAAGGGCGCGCATTTCGTGGAACTGTGTAGCCAGCGCAAGATCCCGCTGGTCTTCCTGCAGAACATCACCGGGTTCATGGTCGGGCGGCAGTACGAGAACGAAGGCATCGCGCGCCACGGGGCCAAGATGGTAACGGCGGTGGCGACGACCGCGGTGCCGAAGATCACCATGGTCGTGGGCGGCTCCTTCGGGGCGGGGAATTATGGCATGGCGGGAAGAGCTTATCAGCCGCGCTTCATGTGGTCCTGGCCGAGCTCGCGGATCTCGGTCATGGGCGGGGCGCAGGCGGCGGGGGTGTTGGCGACGGTGAAGCGCGACGCCATCGAGCGCAAGGGCGGCAGCTGGTCGGCGCAAGAGGAGGCCGCGTTCAAGCAGCCCACGATCGAGATGTTCGAGGAGCAGTCCCATCCGCTCTATGCCTCGGCGCGGCTCTGGGATGACGGGATCGTGGACCCGCGCAAGTCGCGCGCGGTGCTGTCGCTGTCGTTGCGCGCGGCGCTGAATGCGCCCATCGAGGAGACGCGCTTCGGCGTGTTCCGGATGTGACGGTCGCGCGCGCCTCTCTTTGCGTTGCGCGGCCGGCGGGCGTGGCAGGCGTGGGCGAGGGTCGGCGGGACCGGGAGATGAGTATTTGGGGAACAAGGAAGGGATGGGCCGGTGTTTGAGCGTATCCTGATCGCGAACCGGGGCGAGATCGCCTGCCGCGTCATCGACACCTGTCGGCGGCTCGGGGTGCAGACCGTGGCGGTGCATTCCGACGTGGATGCCGGGGCGCGGCATGTGGCCATGGCGGATATGGCGGTGAACCTCGGCGGGGCCGCGCCGCGGGACAGCTATCTGCGCGGCGATGCGATCATCGCGGCGGCGCTGGCCACAGGCGCGGAGGCGATCCATCCGGGCTATGGGTTTCTGTCGGAGAACCCGGATTTCGTGGAGGCGGTGGAAGCCGCCGGGCTGGTCTTCATCGGGCCGTCGGCGGCGGCGATCCGGGCGATGGGCCTGAAGGATGCCGCCAAGGCGCTGATGGCGGAGGCGGGCGTGCCGGTTGTGCCCGGCTACCAGGGGGCGGATCAGGACCCCGCGCGCCTGGCGGCGGAGGCCGAGGCGATCGGTTATCCGGTGCTGATCAAGGCCGTGGCGGGCGGCGGCGGCAAGGGCATGCGCCGGGTCGAGGGGCCGGAGGGGTTCGCCGGTGCGCTGGAGGCGGCCCGGGCCGAGGCGCGCGGCGCGTTTGGCAATGACCATGTGCTGGTGGAGAAATACGTGGCGACGCCGCGCCATATCGAGCTGCAGGTGTTCGGGGATGGTGCGCGGGCGGTGCATCTCTTCGAGCGGGACTGTTCGCTCCAGCGGCGTCACCAGAAGGTGATCGAGGAAGCGCCAGCCCCCGGCATGACGCCGGAGATGCGCGCGGCCATGGGGGCGGCGGCGGTGCGGGCGGCGGAGGCCATCGGCTATGCCGGGGCGGGCACGGTGGAGTTCATCGTGGACGCCAGCGACGGGCTGCGCCCGGATCGGTTCTGGTTCATGGAGATGAACACGCGCCTGCAGGTGGAGCATCCGGTGACCGAGGCGGTGACCGGCGTCGACCTGGTGGCATGGCAATTGCGCGTGGCGTCGGGGGAGCCTTTGCCCGCGCGGCAAGAGGATCTGTCCTTGCGGGGGCACGCCTTCGAGGCGCGGCTTTATGCGGAGGACGTGCCCAAGGGCTTTCTGCCTGCGACCGGGCGGCTCACCCATCTGGCCTTTCCGGCGGATGCGCGGATCGAAACCGGGGTGCGCGCGGGCGACGAGATCAGCCCGTGGTACGATCCGATGATCGCCAAGCTGGTGGTCCATGGCCCGACGCGGCAAAGCGCCCTGCGCAAGCTCGACCGGGTGCTGGCGGGGTGCGAGGTGGCCGGGTCGGTGACGAACCTGGCCTTTCTGCGGGCCTTGGCGCGGCATGGCGGGTTTTTTGCGGGCGAGGTGGATACCGGCCTGATCGACCGGGAGGTCGAGACCCTGTCGCCCGCGCCGGTGCCGTGCAGCCGGGCGCGCGCGCTGGCGGCGCTCGGGGCGGCGGGGCTCCATGAAGGGGGGCCGGACGGGGCGGGGTTCACGCTCTGGGCGCCGCTGGTGCAGGCGCAGGGGCTGCGGTTCGGCGAGGCGGAGATCGAGGCCCGGATCGAGACACGCGGGGCCGGCAGTTTCCGGGTGGGCATCGGGGAGGCGACCCACGAGATCACCCGGCGCGGCGGGGCCTGGTGGGTGGACGGCGCACCGACACCGGCGCGGATCGTCGTCCATGCCGCGGGCGTCAGCGTGTTCTGGGGCAACAATTACCACTTCACCGCGCCCGACCCGCTGCACCGGGCCGGGGCGGCGGGACCGGGGGCGGGCCATGTGGAGGCGCCGATGCCGGGGCTGGTGAAGGCGGTGTTCGTCGCCCCCGGCGATACCGTGGCGCAGGGCGCGCGGCTCGCGATCCTGGAGGCGATGAAGATGGAGCATACGCTGACGGCGGGCCGGGACGGGGTGGTGTCGGAGGTTCTGGTGGCCGAGGGCGCACAGGTCAGCGCCGGAGCGCCGCTGATCCTGCTGGCCCCCGACGAAACCCCAAACGAGCGCACGGATGAGAGCCCGGAGGAGGCCGCCGAATGATCCGCCTGCATCACTGCCCGCAGACCCGGTCCATGCGGACCCTGTGGCTCATCCAGGAGCTGGGGCTGGACGCCGAAATCCGGATCTATCCCTTCGACAAGACCTTGCGCAGCCCGGAATTCCTGGCCCTGTCGCCCGCGGGCCGGGTGCCCGCCCTGGAGATCGACGGCGAGGTCATGGTCGAGACCGGCGCCATCACCGAGTACCTGTGCGAGCGGTTCTCGCCCGACGGGCTGGGCCGCAGCCCCGGCAGCATGGAGCGGATGGACTGGCTGGTCCTGGTGCATTTCGCCGAGACGCTCAGCGCCCATGTGGCGGCCCTGACCCAGCAGCATGTGATGCTCTACGACGACGCCATGCGCTCCCCGATCCTGACCCGGCTGGAGGCGCGGCGGCTGGAGAAATGCTATGCCGCGCTGGAGGCCAGGCTGACCAAGGGGTTCGCGGCGCGCACGCTTCTGGAAAGCGGGTTTTCGGCGGCGGATGTCAGCGTCGGGCAGGCGGTCTACATGGGGCGGCATTTCGCGGCGCTGGAGCCGTTTCCGGCGCTGGCGGACTGGTATGCGCGCATGGCCGAGCGGCCCGCGTTCCTGGCCTCGCTGCCGGAGCCGGGAACGGGCATCTATGACCGCGACTTCTATGCGCCGCTGGAGGATGCGCCATGAGTGCCTCGGTCGAGATCGTCGAGGTCGGCCCGCGCGACGGTTTGCAGAACGAGCCGGGGGTGATCGCGACCGCGCGGAAGGTCGCCCTGGTCGATGCGCTGAGCCGCGTCGGCTTCCGCCGGATCGAGGTGGCGAGCTTCGTCAGCCCGAAATGGGTGCCGCAGATGGCCGACAGCGCCGAGGTGCTGGCCGGGATCGTTCGCGCGCCGGGGGTGCGGTACGGCGCGCTGGCCCCGAACCTGCGCGGGTTCGAGGCGGCCCTGGCCGCGCGGGCCGACGAGGTGGCGATCTTCGGGGCGGCGAGCGAGGGGTTCTCGCAGGCCAATCTGAACTGTTCGATCGACGAGAGCTTTGCGCGGTTCGCGCCGATCTGCGCGGCGGCGGCGGAGGCCGCGCTGCCGGTGCGGGGGTATGTTTCCTGCGTGACGGAGTGCCCCTATGACGGCCCGACCCCGCCCGAGGCGGTCGCGCGGGTGGCCGCGCGCCTGCGGGCGCTGGGATGCTACGAGGTCTCGCTGGGCGAGACGCTGGGGCGCGCGACCCCTCGGGCGGTGGCGCGGATGCTGGAGGCCGTGCTGGCGGAGCTGCCCGCGGCGGAGCTGGCCGGGCATTTCCACGACACCGCCGGGCGGGCCCTGGCCAATATCGATGCCGCACTCGACGCGGGGCTGCGGGTCTTCGATGCCTCCGCCGGGGGGCTGGGGGGCTGTCCCTATGCGCCCGGGGCGGCGGGCAACGTGGCGACCGAGGCCGTGGCGGCGCATCTGGCGGCGGCCGGTTACGAGACCGGGCTCGACCGCGACGCGCTGGACCGGGCGGCGGAAATGGCGCGGGCCCTGCGCCGAAAGGAGCGCGCATGACGAGATTCGAGACACTAAAGGTCGCGCGGGACGGGCGCGGGGTCGTGACGGTCACCCTGGCGCGCCCGGACAAGCACAACGCCATGAATGCCGCGATGATCGCCGAGTTGCACGGTCTCGCCCGGAGCCTTGCCGCGGATGCGGCGGTCCGGGTGGTGGTGCTGACCGGGGCGGGGCGGAGTTTCTGCGCCGGTGGCGATCTGGGCTGGATGCGCGCGCAGATGGCGGCGGATCCCGACACCCGGTCGCGGGAGGCGCGCAGCCTGGCGCAGATGCTGGGCGCGTGGAACACGCTGCCCAAGCCGGTGATCGGGCGTATCCAGGGGCATGCCTTCGGCGGGGGTGTTGGGCTGATGGCGATCTGCGACGTGGCGGTGGGGGTGCAGGACGCCCGGTTCGGGTTGACCGAGACGCGGCTCGGGCTGATCCCGGCGACGATCGGGCCCTATGTTGTAGCGCGCATGGGCCAGGCCTGCGCGCGGCGGGTGTTCATGTCGGCCCGGCTCTTCGATGGGGCCGAGGCGGTCCGGCTGGGCCTTCTGGCGCGGGCGGTGCCGGAGGCGGAGTTGGACGCCGCCGTGGAGGCCGAGGTGGCGCCCTATCTCGCGGTGGCGCCGGGGGCGGTGGCGGCGGCCAAGGCGCTGACGCTGGAGCTGGGCGGCACGGTCACCGAGGCGCAGATCGACGCGACCGTGGCGGCGCTGCGCGAAAGGTGGGAAAGCGACGAGGCGGCCGAGGGGATCGCCGCCTTCTTCGACAAGCGCAAACCGCGATGGGCATCCTGATCTGTCCGGGCGGAACCGGCTGGAAACCGCGCTTGCGCATTGGGCGCGCGCGAGACCTCTTGCGTTGCGGCGGTTGCGGCCGCATCCTTTCACGCAGGCTGTCGGGACAGGCAGTGCGTGCAGTAAAAGGACAGGATATATGACCCTATCTCGCAGTTTCGTTTTGGGCCTCGTCGTGATCGGCGCCGGGGCCGTCGCCGGTTGCAGTGACAACCAGACCATCAATGCAGCCACCGGCGCGCTGGCCGGGGCGGCAGTGGGCAACCAGATCGGCAGTGGCAGCGGCCGTACCGCCGCCACCTTGCTGGGCGCCGCCGCCGGGGCGCAGGTGGGCGCCAGCCAGCCCGCGAGCCGCTAGGTCAGGACTGCGCCGGGGCCGAGCGCTTCCGGCGCAGCATCCCCAGCCCGCCGAGCCCCGCCAGCAACAGCAGCGCCGGCGCGGGCAGGGGGATCGGCGCGAGACCGGCTTCGAAATTTGCGAAGAACTCGTTGTCTATGCCGCCGACGGTTTCGGTGATCGTGAACTTGTCGAAGATCACCCCGGGCAGTCCGGAGAATTCCACAAGTTGTTCGGTATTGTCCGTGGGGCTGAAACTGGCCGAGAACACCTCCGTGCCATCGTCGAACAGCGCCAGGGTGAAGGTGCTGTCCTCGCAGACCGCATTACACCCCTCGAGCAGTTGCGGCGTATTCGGTTCATAGACCTCGAAGCTCAGAGAGACCATGTCGCCGCCTGAGGCGAGCACACCGGAGAAGCTCTCTTTCCCGCTGATGACGAGGGCCGCCCCGCCGAACACCGTGTCGAGATAGGTGATCGACGCAGGTGCGATCGAAGAGGGCGCGGTCGCCGTAATGTCGAAACCGCCGGGCCCAAGGGGGTTTGCCTCGAACACGGTGGCGGCGGAGGCGGGAAGGGCCGCAAGCAATGGGGCAGCGCAGAGCGCAGCGTGAAAAAAGCGTTTGATCATGGGTAATCCTTCATTGGCTGAAAATTAAGGAAACCCTGCCTGATGCGCCCCGTTTGCGTCAAGAGGGACGCGAGACGCGCCGTTCGCGGTAAAACCTGTATCGCAAGTTCGGTTTTGTGCTATGGTCGCTGCGCGGGAAGGGTGCCGGGTGAGGCGCCTGCGTCACCCCGTCTCTGGCACCCGCCCGCAAGGGTCTTACACTCGGGACAAATCGGAGGCGTGTTTGCCGCAGGCGGTTCTGTTGACCGGCTCAGTATGCAACGGTAGACCCGCCCCGACCGGACCGACATGATCTGAGCCCACGAGCGCCTGCCCCGGCGCGCCGCAGGAAGGAGCCCCACGTGGAAGAGTTGCTTCGAGAATACCTTCCGATCCTTGTTTTCCTGGCGATTGCCATCGGATTGGGCCTTGTCCTGATCCTCGCTGCGGTGATCCTCGCGGTGCGCAATCCGGACCCCGAGAAGGTGTCGGCCTATGAGTGCGGGTTCAACGCCTTCGACGATGCGCGGATGAAGTTCGACGTGCGCTTCTACCTGGTGGCGATTCTCTTCATCATCTTCGATCTGGAGGTCGCGTTCCTCTTCCCCTGGGCGGTGGCGTTCCAGGATGTGGGAGTCGTCGGGTTCTGGAGCATGATGGTTTTCCTGGCGGTCCTGACGATCGGGTTCGCCTATGAATGGAAAAAAGGAGCCCTCGAATGGGAGTGAGCACCGCAGCCTATGACGCAGGCCCCGACAAGGAGCACGCGACGCAACTTCTCAACAACGAGTTGCAGGACAAGGGCTTTCTGCTGACCTCGACCGAGGACATCATCAACTGGGCGCGCACCGGCTCGCTGCACTGGATGACCTTCGGTCTGGCCTGCTGCGCGGTCGAGATGATGCACACCTCGATGCCGCGCTACGATGCCGAACGCTTCGGGATCGCGCCGCGCGCCTCGCCGCGCCAGTCGGACGTGATGATCGTGGCAGGCACGCTGACCAACAAGATGGCGCCCGCGCTGCGCAAGGTCTACGACCAGATGCCCGAGCCGCGCTACGTGATCTCGATGGGGTCCTGCGCCAATGGCGGGGGCTATTACCATTACAGCTATTCGGTGGTGCGCGGCTGCGACCGCGTGGTGCCCGTGGACATCTATGTCCCCGGCTGCCCGCCGACAGCGGAGGCGCTGCTCTACGGTCTGTTGCAGTTGCAGCGCAAGATCCGCCGGACCGGAACGATCGTGCGGTGACGCGCGTTGGCCGCGGCGACGCGGTATGAACGAGCGCGTGCTGTGCCGCGCGCAGGACGACAGATGCGCGGACGCGCAGGAGAGACGACCATGACCGCAGCCCTCCAGGAGCTGGCCGCTCATATCGAGATGAAACGCCCCGATTGCGTGATCTCGACCGAGATCGCCCATGACGAGCTGACCGTGGTGGCAACACCGAATTCGATTGTCGGGTTGGTGGCGTTTCTCAAGACGGACGCGACCTGCAAGTTCTCCACCCTGATCGACATCACGGCGGTGGACTACCCCGAGCGCGCGCAACGCTTCGACGTGGTCTACCACTTCCTGTCGATGTACCAGAACCACCGCATCCGCATCCGGGTGCCGGTGCGCGAGGACGACATCGTGCCCTCGATCATCTCCGAACACCCGTCGGCCAACTGGTTCGAGCGCGAGGTGTTCGACATGTTCGGCATCCTGTTCTCGGGCCATCCCGACCTGCGGCGGATCCTCACGGATTACGGGTTTCGCGGCTACCCGCTGCGCAAGGACTTCCCGACCACGGGCTACACCGAGGTGCGGTATGACGAGGAGAAGAAGCGCGTCGTCTATGAGCCGGTGAACCTGGTGCAGGAATACCGTCAGTTCGACTTCATGTCGCCCTGGGAAGGCGCGGAATACATCCTGCCCGGCGACGAGAAGACCGACGACAAAGCAGAGGCCAAGGGCTGAGCCGATGGCCGATGTCACGCTCCTGTTCGGGATCGGTGCCACGAAGGCGGGCACGAGCTGGCTCCAGTACTATCTGGAGCGCCACCCGGAGGTGCATCTCTGGACCCACAAGGAGCTGCATTACTTCGACGCCCTCGACCGCGACCAGGTAATGGAGCAGATCGACGGGCTCTGCGACAAGCGCGCGGGTCTGCGGGCGCGGATGCGCGACGCCTCGGGCGCCGAGCATGACAGGCTGCGTTTCGAAGTGGCCGAGATCGACCGCTATCTCGGCCTGCTGGGGCAGGGGGTCGAGCGGCCCCAGGCCTATGTCGCCTTCCTCAAAAAGGGGCGCAAGGGCGCGAGGGTCGTGGGGGATATCACGCCGGCCTATGCGCTGCTCTCGGAGGACCGTCTGCGGTCCATGGCCGCCCTCGGACCGGTGACGAAATTCATCTATCTGTTGCGCGACCCCATCGACCGGCTGTGGTCCAACATCCGCATGATGGCGGGCTGGAAGGGCGGGTCCGAGAAGGACATCGCCGACCGGGCCAACTGGATCTTCGACCGCTGGACCCGGGGTGAAGAGAAGGCCCTGGCGGAGCGCTGCGACTACGAGGGGCCGCTGACGCGGATCCTGTCGGCGATCCCCGAAAAGGACCGCTTCCTGGGCTTTTACGAAGAGCTTTTCCGCCCCGAGACCGTGGCGCGGATCTGTGCCTTTCTCGGGATCGCGTCGCGCCCCGCGCCGCTGGAGACCCGGGTGCATGCAAGCGCGCCCATCGCGCTGGAGCCGGGCCGCCGCGCCATCGCGGCCGAGGCGCTGGCGCCGCAATATGACCATGTACACCGCCTGATCGGCCGCATCCCTGCGGGCTGGCACGCGGCAGAAGTTGGAGTGTAACCGATGATGGACGGCACGAATTTCGACGATGCCCTCACGGGCGAGCAGAAGATCCGCAACTTCAACATCAACTTCGGGCCTCAGCACCCGGCGGCCCACGGGGTGCTGCGGCTGGTGCTGGAGCTGGACGGCGAGATCGTGGAGCGGTGCGATCCCCATATCGGGCTTCTGCACCGCGGCACCGAAAAGCTGATGGAGAGCCGCACCTACCTGCAGAACCTGCCCTATTTCGACCGGCTCGACTACGTCGCCCCGATGAACCAGGAGCACGCCTGGTGCCTGGCCATCGAGAAGCTGACCGGCACGGTCGTGCCCCGGCGCGGCTCCCTGATCCGGGTGCTCTATTGCGAGATCGGGCGCATCCTGAACCATCTGCTGAACATCACCACGCAAGCGATGGACGTGGGCGCGCTGACCCCGCCGCTCTGGGGCTTCGAGGAGCGCGAGAAGCTCATGGTGTTCTACGAGCGGGCCTGCGGCGCGCGGCTTCACGCGGCCTATTTCCGGCCCGGTGGCGTGCACCAGGACCTGCCGCCGGACCTGCTGGACGATATCGAGGCCTGGAGCCACGAATTCCCGTCCGTCATGGACGATATCGACGGGCTTCTCACGGAAAACCGGATCTTCAAGCAGCGCAATTGCGACATTGGCGTGGTCACCGAGGAGGAGATCCTCGAATGGGGCTATTCCGGCGTGATGGTGCGCGGCTCGGGCCTGGCCTGGGATCTGCGCCGCGCGCAGCCCTATGAATGCTACGACGAGTTCGACTTCCAGATCCCCGTGGGCAAGAACGGCGACTGCTACGATCGCTATCTCGTGCGGATGCAGGAGATGCGCGAGAGCCTCAAGATCATCCAGCAGGCCATCGTCAAGCTGCGCGAGACCAAGGGCGACGTGCTGGCGCGCGGCAAGCTGACCCCACCGTCGCGGGCGGACATGAAGACCTCGATGGAGGCGCTGATCCATCACTTCAAGCTCTATACCGAGGGGTTCCACGTGCCCGCGGGTGAGGTCTATGCCGCGGTCGAGGCGCCCAAGGGCGAGTTCGGCGTGTTCCTGAAATCCGATGGCACCAACAGGCCCTACCGCGCCAAGATCCGCGCGCCCGGGTATCTGCACCTGCAATCGATGGACCATGTGGCCAAGGGTCACCAGCTGGCGGACGTGGCCGCGATCATCGGCACCATGGACGTGGTTTTCGGGGAGATCGATCGATGAGCATGATGGTTGCACAGGTTGTGCTCGGCGTATCGCTGATCGGGATCTGCGTCGGGCTGGTCGTCGGTGTGATGGGCGCGCTCAACCACCAGCGGGGCCGGCTGGTTCTGGGCGGCGCCCTGACCGTGATCGGCACCATCGCGCTGTTCGTCGCCATGGGCAGCTTCGGGTCGGCGGCGGTGTGACCGCACCCGCCCCGGGAAACGAGAGAATGAAAGAAACGACCATGTGCCTGCCTTCGATCACCGCCCCTGTCGGGCCCGCCGCCTGCAAGGTGGGTGCGCAGCGCGCCCCGCGTGGGGCGCTGTGCCGGGGAGATCGCGGATGATGTGGATCGCGGTCGGGTTCGGGGCGGTTTTCGGTCTGTCCTTCTGGGCAAGTGCCGCGGCGGGGAAGGCATCACGTTCGTCCCTGCTGGGCATGATCGTCGGACTGATCGCCCTTGCGGGCCTGCTGATCGCCTATCTGGCCGGTTTGGCCATCTGGCTGCGCGCCGAATTGCGCAGCTTTATCGAGACGTATTTACCGCAACTGGTCGAGCGGCTTCTGCTGATCCTCGAACAGGTTGCGCCACTGAGGGAAACGATCTGATGCTGCGTCGTCTTCACGCCGAACAACCCGCGGATTTCGCGTTCACGCCCGAGAATGAGGCCTGGGCGCTGACGCAGATGACCAGGTTTCCCGAGGGGCGACAGGCCAGCGCGATCATTCCGATCCTGTGGCGCGCGCAGGAACAGGAAGGCTGGCTCAGCAAACCCGCCATCGAATACGTCGCGGACATGCTGGACATGCCCTATATCCGGGCGCTGGAAGTGGCGACATTCTACTTCATGTTCCAGCTGCAACCCGTTGGATCCGTGGCGCATATCCAGATTTGCGGCACGACCTCCTGCATGATCTGCGGGGCGGAGGACCTGGTCGCGGTCTGCAAGGAGAAGATCGCGCCGCGCGCCCATCAGCTGAGCGCCGATGGCAAGTTCTCCTGGGAAGAGGTCGAGTGTCTCGGTTCCTGTGCCAACGCGCCCATGGCCCAGATCGGCAAGGATTACTACGAGGACCTGACTGTGGAGAGCTTCTCGGCGCTGCTGGACCGGATGGCTGCGGGCGAGGTGCCCGTGCCCGGCCCGCAGAATGGCCGCTACACCTCGGAGCCTGCGGGCGGGTTGACAAGCCTGACCGAGTACGAGGCCGGCAAGGATCCCTATAACGCCTCCGCGCGTTTGGCGGTGGACCTGGGCGATACGCTCAAGCGGATTGATGGCTCCGAAGTGCCGCTGACGGCGCCCTGGCTCGGCAAGGACGCCGCGCTGCCCAAGCCCGCGAACCGCCAGGACGCCCCGGTGGCGGAGGCCAAATCCGTTGCGGCCGAGGCCGCGCCCGACCCGGCGGTCGCGCCCGCAGAGACCCCTGCCGAGGCGCCCAAGGTCACGCCGACCGCCGTTCTGCCTGGGCAGGCCGAGTTGGCCACGCGCAAGGGCAACTGGAAGTACGGGGCCGCCGCCCCGCAGCAGGGCGCCAAGCCCAAGATGCTGGAGAGCGCCCGCGCGGGCGGTGCGGACGATCTCAAGAAGATCAAGGGCGTGGGCCCCAAGCTCGAGACCTTGCTGAACAGCATGGGGATTTATCATTTCGACCAGATCGCGGCCTGGTCCGACGCCGAACTCGCCTGGGTCGACGAGAACCTCGAGGGGTTCAAGGGACGGGCGTCGCGGGACGAGTGGGTCGCACAGGCGAAAACCCTTGCGTCGGGAGGAGAGACAGAATTTTCTTCCCGCGTTACAAAGGGTGACGTTTACTGAAAGCGTCTTGATTTAGGGGGAGAACCGGTATGGCAACACAACGCAAAGACATGACCTGCACGATCACGTGCTGGGGGATTGGTGTCCTGTTGGGCATCATGACCACGGTTGGTTTGATGGTCGTGGGGTGGTCGTTCCTGCAAGGGGCGTTCATGGGCGTGCTCGCGTGGCTGATCGTGGGCGGCGTGCTGGCGGTTGCCGTATGTGGCGAGACCGGTCGGCCCAAAGACAACGCCGAGCAGATCCGGGCCGAGATGGCTGCGGCGCGCGAACGCGTGCAGGGCGCAACGCCCGGGATCACGCCCAAGCCCGCCCCCTCCGTGCCGGCGGATGTGCGCTCCAAGGTGCAACCGAGTGCGGCGCTGGCCGGGGAGGCCGAGTTGGCCGGTCGCAAGGGCAGCTGGAGCTATGACAGCGGGGCAGGCCATGCCAGCGGTGCCGGGCATGACGCTGGCACGGACGCGGCCAAGCCTGCGACCCTGACGGCCGCGCGCGATGGCAAGGCGGACGACCTCAAGAAGATCAAGGGCGTCGGTCCCAAGCTCGAAGAAATGCTGCACTCGATGGGGTTCTACCATTTCGACCAGGTCGCTAGCTGGTCGGAGCAGGAGTTGGCCTGGGTCGACGAGAACCTCGAAGGTTTCAAGGGCCGGGCGTCGCGCGATGAATGGGTGGCGCAAGCCAAGCTGCTCGCCCAGGGCGGCGAGACCGAGTTCTCCAAGCGGGTCGATGGGGGCGATGTCTATTGACCATGCCCCAGCGCCCCGATCCCCAGGAGCAGGCCCGCGTGATGCAGGCCCGCACCGCCGCCATCGTGGTGGCGGCGACCATGGTGTTGTGGCTCGGGGCGCAATTTGCAGGGGGACAGATGGGCCTGCCGGTCCGTTTCGTCTTCCTGTTCGATTTTGCCGCACTGGCAGCGTTCTTCTGGGCGCTGGTGGTGGGGTTCAGACTCTGGCGGGCACGCCAGGCGAAGGAGTGAGAGATGCTGCAAGATCAGGACCGGATCTTTACCAATATCTACGGGATGCATGACCGCACTCTGGCCGGAGCCCGCAAGCGCGGGCACTGGGACGGGACCGACAAGCTGATCCAGATGGGCCGTGACGACATCGTCAAGATCATGAAGGACAGTGGTCTGCGCGGGCGGGGCGGCGCGGGCTTCCCCACGGGGCTCAAGTGGTCCTTCATGCCCAAGGAAAGCGACGGGCGGCCCCATTACCTGGTGGTGAATGCCGACGAATCCGAGCCGGGCACCTGCAAGGACCGGGAGATCATGCGCCATGATCCTCACACGTTGATCGAGGGCTGCCTGATCGCGTCCTTCGCGATGGGGGCCCATGCCAGCTACATCTATATCCGCGGCGAGTATATCCGCGAGCGCGAGGCGCTGCAGGCGGCGATCGACGAGGCCTACGAGGCGGGGCTTCTGGGCAAGAACGCCGCCGGCTCCGGCTGGGATTTCGACCTCTACCTGACCCACGGGGCGGGCGCCTATATCTGCGGCGAGGAAACCGCTCTGATCGAGAGCCTGGAGGGCAAGAAGGGCATGCCGCGCATGAAGCCGCCCTTCCCGGCGGGCGCGGGGCTCTATGGCTGCCCGACCACGGTCAACAACGTGGAATCCATCGCCGTTGTGCCGACGATCCTGCGCCGCGGGGCCGAGTGGTTCGCGCAGTTCGGGCGCCCCAACAACGCGGGCACCAAGCTCTTCGCGATCTCGGGCCATGTGAACCAGCCCTGCGTGGTCGAGGAGGCCATGAGCATCTCGTTCGAAGAGTTGATCGACAAACATTGCGGCGGCATTCGCGGCGGCTGGGACAACCTCAAGGCGGTGATCCCGGGCGGCTCATCCGTGCCGTGCGTGCGCGGCGAGAACATGCGCGACGCGATCATGGATTTCGACTACCTGCGGGGCGAGCTGGGCTCCGGCCTCGGCACGGCGGCGGTGATCGTGATGGATCAGTCCACCGACATCATCAAGGCGATCTGGCGGCTGGCGAAGTTCTACAAGCACGAAAGCTGCGGCCAGTGCACGCCCTGCCGTGAAGGCACGGGCTGGATGATGCGCGTGATGGACCGGCTGGTGCGCGGTGAGGCGGAGGTCGAGGAGATCGACATGCTGTTCGACGTCACCAAGCAGGTCGAGGGCCACACGATCTGCGCGCTCGGCGATGCGGCGGCCTGGCCGATCCAGGGCCTGATCCGCAACTTCCGCGACGAGATCGAGGACCGGATCAAGGCGCAGAAGACCGGGCGCGTTTCGGCGGCCTTGGCAGCCGAGTGATCCGCGCCGCCGTCATATCGCTCCTCCTGGCTGGCCCCGCGTTCAGCCAGGAGTTGAGGCCCGCGCCGGACTACTATACCGACGCGGTCTTTGCCGTGACCATGGCCGAGGCGCTGGCCACCGGCTGCGCCACCGTGGGCGTCGATATCGGCGCGGTGTCGGAGCAGATGACCCGGCTGGAGGCCCAGCTGTCCGAGGACGGGTTCGACACGGCCACGCCGTTCGAGCAGATGCTGGATCCCAGCGCGGTGTTCGATGCGATGGGGCGGGCGTTTCTGGCCAAGCACCCGATCGAGGGGCAGGGGACGGAGGCGGTCTGCAACGCCGCCAGCGCCGAGATCGCGGACGAGACCCTGATCGGGTCGCTGCTGCTGGAGGCGCCGCGATGAGGGGCGCTGGTGCAGTTGCGGTGCTGGGGCTGTTGATGGGCTGCACGGCCCCGGTCTCCACGGGGACGCCCGTGGCACCGGCCACGGCGGAGACCGAGACACCCAACCGGGCGGCGCTGCCGACAGAATTGCCGCCGGAGCTTTATGCCCTGGCCTTCGACCTGACCATGGCGCGGACCCTGGCGACGGAATGCGGCGGCGGGGTTTCGGTGAACGAGGGGCTGACCGACACCATCCTGCAGGAAGCGACGCGCGATCTGTCGGTGCAGGGCTATACGTCGGCGGATATCCAGCGCGTGCGCGAGACCCTGCCCGAGGCCCGGGTCGCCGCGGACCGCGCGGCCTATTACCAGAGCAACGCGATCACGCCGGACAACCCCGACAGCTTCTGCGCCGCCGCGCGGCGGGAGGCTGCGGCCCGCACCGGCATCGGCCGCTTCCTGGCGGTGGGCGCATGAGCGCGGCGCAGACATACGCGCCCGCCGGGCATCACCTGGCGCAGCTCAATGTCGGGCGGCTGGTGGCCGAGACGGACGATCCGCGCGTGGCGGAGTTCATGGAGAATCTCGACCGCATCAACGGCCTGGGCAAGCGCATGCCCGGGTTCGTGTGGATGATGGAAGGCTCTGGCGCGCCGGACACCGGCAACACGGATGCCAAGATCGAGGGCGATCCGCGCTACGTGTCCAACCTGACCGTCTGGGAGGACGTGGCGAGCCTGGAGACCTTCGTCTGGGGCACGATCCACAAGCAGTTCTATGCGCGTCGCGCCGAGTGGTTCGAGGCCCTTGGCGAGATGCATTTCGTGATGTGGTGGGTCCCCGCGGGCCACCGCCCGAGCCTCGACGAGGCTTTGGCGCGGCTTGCGCATCTCGAGACCCACGGAGACAGCGACCACGCCTTCGGCTGGTCATATCTGAAAGAGGCGCGCCTGTGGAAGGACCACAGCTGCGCGCCCGTAGCGGCGGAGTAACCGATGTCTGATCTGCGCAAAGTCGTCATCGACGGGATCGAAGTGGAAGTGGACGGGGCGATGACCCTGATCCAGGCCTGCGAGGAAGCGGGGATCGAAATCCCGCGGTTTTGCTATCACGAGCGGCTGAGCATCGCCGGCAACTGCCGGATGTGCCTGGTCGAGGTGGTGGGCGGGCCGCCCAAGCCCGCGGCCTCCTGCGCGATGCAGGTGCGCGATCTGCGGCCAGGGCCCGAGGGCCAGCCGCCGGTTGTGAAGACCAACTCGCCCATGGTCAAGAAGGCCCGCGAGGGGGTGATGGAGTTCCTTCTCATCAATCACCCGCTGGATTGCCCGATCTGCGACCAGGGCGGCGAGTGCGACCTGCAGGACCAGGCGATGGCCTATGGCGTCGATTTCAGCCGCTTCCGCGAGCCCAAGCGCGCGGTCGAGGACCTCGACCTCGGGCCGCTGGTGGGCACGCATATGACGCGCTGCATCTCCTGCACCCGCTGCGTGCGCTTCACCACCGAGGTGGCGGGGATCACCCAGATGGGCCAGACCGGCCGGGGCGAGGATGCCGAGATCACGAGTTACCTCAACCAGACGCTCGACAGCAATTTGCAGGGCAATATCATAGACTTGTGCCCGGTGGGTGCACTTGTCTCGAAACCCTACGCCTTCACCGCGCGCCCCTGGGAGCTGACCAAGACCGAGACCATCGACGTGATGGACGCGCTCGGCTCGAGCATCCGCGTGGACACCAAGGGGCGCGAAGTCATGCGCATCCTGCCGCGCAACCATGACGGCGTGAACGAGGAATGGATTTCCGACAAGACCCGCTTCATCTGGGACGGGTTGCGGCGGCAGCGGTTGGACAAGCCCTATATCCGCGAGAACGGCAAGCTGCGTCCCGCGTCCTGGCCAGAGGCGCTCTCGGCGGCGGCCACGGCCATGAAGGGCAAGGCGCTCGCCGGGATCGTGGGCGACCTGGCCCCGGTCGAGGCGGCCTATGCGCTCAGGCAGTTGATCGAGGGGCAGGGCGGTGTGGTCGAATGCCGGACCGATGGCGCCAGGCTACCCGCGGGCAACCGCTCCGGCTATGTCGGGACCGCTGCGATCGAGGAGATCGACACGGCCGAGATGATCCTGCTGGTGGGCACCAACCCCCGCGTCGAGGCGCCGGTGCTCAACGCGCGCATCCGCAAGGCCTGGGCGGGCGGTGCGGATGTAGGTCTGATCGGTCAAGCCGTTGATCTGACCTACGATTACGCCCATATGGGCACGGATCGCGCGGCGCTGGCGGCCCTGGTCGACAAGGGGGTCTCCGACGAAACCCGCGAGAAGGACAGCCTGATCATCGTCGGGCAGGGCGCGTTGAACGAGGCCGATGGCGCTGCCGTTCTGGGCCATGTCATGGCCTTCGCCGAGGCGAACAATTCGAAACTGCTGGTGCTGCACACCGCCGCCGGGCGCGTGGGCGCGATGGATGCGGGCTGCACCGCTGAGAACGGCATGGACGACGTGTCGAAGGCAGAGGTGGTCTACAACCTCGGCGCCGACGAGGTCGAGATCGCGCCGGGGCCCTTCGTGATCTACCAGGGCTCCCACGGGGATCGCGGCGCGCACCGGGCCGACGTGATCCTGCCGGGGGCGGCCTATACCGAGGAACCGGGGCTCTTCGTGAACACCGAAGGGCGTCCGCAACTGGCGCTGCGCGCCAATTTCGCACCGGGCGAGGCCAAGGAGAACTGGGCGATCCTGCGCGCGCTCTCGGCGGAACTGGGTGCTACGCTGCCCTATGACAGCCTCGCGCAACTGCGCCAGGCGCTGGTCAAGGATGTCCCGCACCTGGCAGAGGTGGACGCGGTGCCGCAAAACGAATGGCAGCCGCTGCCCAGGGGCACGCTCGGCAAGGCCGATTTCCGCGGTGTGATCGGCGATTTCTACCTGACCAACCCGATCGCCCGCGCCAGTGCGCTGATGGGCGAGTTGAGTGCCGCCGCCAAGGCCCGCGGCAGCACGGCGATGGCCGCAGAATAACAGCCGGGGCCGGGGAATTCCCGGCCCCGCGCCCTGCGGATTGCGTTTGTGATCACAGGGAAATCCCTCTCGGTTCGCATGTGCGCGACAAGAGCGCACAACCCGCGGCTCGGAGGTGGCAAAGGCAGCCGGGATGCGGTTTACACCGGTATACCGGCGCCAGAGCGCGACACCGGATCGGACCACCACTTGACCGGCCCGATCCGCGAAAAAGACCAGGCATCAGGCGGGAGCCCCGACCCCGTCCGTACCAAGAGGGCGATGTGAGGAAACATGGCTGATTTCTTTTCGACAGGACCGGGCATCGCCGTGCTCATCATCGCCCAATGCCTCGCGGTACTGGGGTTCGTGATGGTCTCGCTGCTGTTTCTCGTCTACGGCGACCGCAAGATCTGGGCGGCGGTGCAGATGCGCCGGGGCCCGAACGTTGTGGGCGCCTTCGGCCTGTTGCAGACCGTGGCGGATGCCCTGAAATACGTGGTCAAGGAAGTGGTCGTGCCCGCCGGGGCCGACAAGCCGGTCTTCATGCTGGCGCCCATGACCTCCTTCGTGCTGGCGATGATTGCCTGGGCGGTGATCCCATTCAACGACGGCTGGGTTCTGGCCGATATCAACGTCGCGATCCTCTATGTCTTCGCCGTCTCCTCGCTGGAGGTCTACGGCGTGATCATGGGGGGCTGGGCGTCGAACTCCAAATACCCGTTCCTGGGCTCCTTGCGCTCGGCCGCACAGATGATCTCCTACGAGGTGTCGATCGGCCTGATCATCATCGGCGTGATCCTGTCTACCGGGTCGATGAATTTCAGCGCGATCGTGGCCGCCCAGGATGGCGATTTCGGCTTCTTCAGCTGGTACTGGCTGCCACACCTTCCCATGGTGTTCCTGTTCTTCATCTCGGCGCTGGCCGAGACGAACCGCCCGCCCTTCGACCTGCCGGAGGCGGAATCCGAGCTCGTGGCGGGCTACCAGGTGGAATATTCCTCGACGCCGTTCCTGCTCTTCATGGCCGGGGAATACATCGCGATCTTCCTGATGTGCGCGCTGATCACCCTGCTGTTCTTCGGTGGCTGGCTGTCGCCGATCCCGTTCCTGCCGGACGGCCCGATCTGGATGGTGGGCAAGATGGCGTTCTTCTTCTTCCTCTTCGCGATGGTCAAGGCCATCGTGCCCCGGTACCGCTACGACCAGCTCATGCGTCTGGGGTGGAAAGTGTTCCTCCCCTTCAGCCTGGCCTGGGTCGTGTTCGTGGCATTCGCCGCACAATTCGAACTCTTCGGCGGGGCCTATGCCCGCTGGGCAATCGGAGGCTGACACATGGCACAGATGGACTACACCCGCGCGGCCAAGTACTTCCTGCTGTTCGACTTCTTTGCAGGCTTCAAGCTCGGTCTGAAGTACTTCTTCAAGCCCAAGGCAACCCTCGCCTATCCGCATGAAAAGGGCCCGCTCTCCCCGCGGTTCCGGGGCGAGCACGCCTTGCGGCGCTATCCCAACGGGGAAGAGCGCTGCATCGCCTGCAAGCTGTGCGAGGCGATCTGCCCGGCCCAGGCCATCACCATCGACGCCGAGCCGCGCGATGACGGCTCACGCCGGACCACGCGGTATGACATCGACATGACCAAGTGCATCTATTGCGGCTTTTGCCAGGAAGCCTGCCCGGTGGATGCCATCGTCGAGGGGCCGAATTTCGAATTCGCTACCGAGACCCGCGAAGAGCTTTTCTACGACAAGGAGAAGCTGCTGGATAACGGCGAACGCTGGGAGGCCGAGATTGCCCGCAACCTCGAACTGGACGCGCCGTACAGATGAGTGATCATAACGCCAACCCCTTCGCCATGCTGATGGAACAGAGCCAGGCCTGGGCGAAATCCATGAACCCCGCGCTGGAGCATTTCACCCCTAAGGGGTTCGAGAAGCTCTGGCCGACCGTGCCCGCTGAGGTCATGGAAGCCATGATGGGCCAGACCTTCAATCCCGGCGGGCTCGATGCCAAGACGCGGCTGCTGCTCACGCTCGGCGGGCTGACGGTGCACGGCGCGCAGGCCGAGGCGCAGATCCGCATGACCGTGCGCCATGCGGTCGAGGCGGGGGCGACGAAACAGGAGATCGCCGAGACCATCGGCCAGATGGCCATGTTCAGCGGCATCCCCGCCATGACCAAGGCCATGGAACTGGCCACCGAAGTGCTCGAAGAGGCCGGCGAGGAGCGGAGCGAATGACAGTCGCAACGGAGGGGCGCACATGACAGTCGCCGACATCACCTTCTATCTTTTCGCGATCACCGTGGTGACGGCGGGGCTTTTCGTGACGCTGGCGCGCAACCCGGTCCATTCGGTGCTCTGGCTGATCCTGGCGTTCCTGTCCTCGGCGGGGCTCTTCGTGCTCCTGGGGGCGGAATTTGTCGCGATGCTGCTGATCATCGTCTATGTGGGGGCGGTCGCGGTGCTGTTCCTGTTCGTGGTGATGATGCTCGACGTGGATTTCGCCGAACTGAAGGCCGAAATGGCCAGCTATATCCCCATGGCCGCGCTGATCGGGATCGTCCTGCTGATGCAACTGGCCATGGTGTTCGGCAACTGGACCTTCTCCGAGGAGGCGCTTGCCCAGCGTGGGGCGGTGACGCCGGACCTCAACGAGGTGCAGAACACCGCCGCCCTCGGGCTGCTGATCTATGACGATTACATCCTTCTCTTCCAGGCCTCCGGGCTGATCCTGCTGGTGGCGATGATCGGGGCGATCGTGCTGACCCTGCGCCACCGCGTGGGCATCAAGCGCCAGAACGTGGTCGCCCAGATGCAGCGCGACCCGGCCAAGGCGATGGAGTTGAAGGACGTGAAGCCGGGGCAGGGGCTCTAGCCCTGGCCTGATCGGGGCGCCGGTCCATGTCGGCGCTCCATGAAACGACCATAAAGAAGACGGAGCCAAAAGGCTCCGGAGGGACATGATGGACGGTGACCTTGTTGCAATTCTGGTGGCGATTGCCGTCGGCGTGCTGGCGTCTTTCGGGTATTTCAACCGGAAGAAGCGCTGAACGCCTATGACGCGCGTGTCGCAATACCTGACTTTGGCCGCTGGCTCGGCGGTTGTGCTGCTGGCTGCGGCGAAATCCGCTGCCGCGCCGGACCTGAACGCGTGCACGCGGACCACCCATATCTCCCATGGCGGAGAGGACGGGCATCGCGACCTGAGCGCGGGCCGGGTCATGTACCGGGTCTGGTGGTCCCAGGAGGGCACCTACAGCGACTATGTCGTGGCCGAATGCGCCACGGGGCGCGCGCTGGTCACCCGCGCCGCGGAGGAACGCATGCGCGCGCGCCTGCCCTTCGACCGCACCCCGGCGGTCACCCGGGTGCTGGAGCGTCACGCGCAGCGCGATCCGATCTTCTTCGACCTCGACCGGCTGGCCGACGACCTCGCGCATACCGGGCGGGACACGCGGATCGAGATGCCGCAGGCCGAACCCTGCGCCTGTGCCGCGGTCTATCCGCAGGCCGGCGCCGCGTGGACCCCATATGCGGAGACCGCGCAATGAGTTTTGAACACTGGATGCAGGCGGCCCGCGGGACGGGCCAGCGGACCGGGGCGCCAGCCGCCCGAGGGACGGGAGTAGGCACATGATCGGACTGGAACATTATCTGACGGTGGCCGCCGCGCTGTTCGTCATCGGCATCTTCGGGATTTTCCTGAACCGCAAGAACGTGATCGTCATTCTGATGTCGATCGAGCTGATGCTGCTGGCGGTGAACATCAACCTGGTTGCCTTCTCGGCCTTCCTCGGGGATCTGGTGGGGCAGGTCTTCACCCTGTTCGTTCTGACCGTCGCCGCCGCGGAGGCCGCCATCGGCCTCGCCATCCTCGTCTGCTTCTTCCGCAACCGCGGAACGATCGCGGTCGAAGACGTCTCGAACATGAAGGGCTGAGACCATGGAATCGATTATCCTCTTTGCCCCCCTGGTCGGCGCGCTGATCTGCGGCTTCGGCTGGAAGTTCATCGGCGAGAAGGCCGCGCTCTTGGTCTCGACGGGCTTCGTGTTCCTCGCCGCATTCCTGAGCTGGTTCGTCTTCCTGACCTTCGACGGCACCACCGAGCAGATCCAGGTCCTGCGCTGGATCGAGAGCGGGTCGCTCGCCGCCGACTGGGCGATCCGGATGGACCGGCTGACGGCGATCATGCTGATCGTGGTCAACACGGTCTCGGCGCTCGTGCATCTCTATTCCTTCGGCTACATGGACCACGACCCCCAGTGGCGCGAGGGCGAGACCTACAAGCCGCGTTTCTTCGCGTATCTGAGCTTCTTCACTTTCGCGATGCTGATGCTCGTGACCTCCGACAACCTGGTGCAGATGTTCTTCGGTTGGGAAGGGGTGGGCGTGGCCTCGTATCTCCTGATCGGGTTCTACTGGCGCAAGCCGTCGGCGGGGGCCGCGGCCATGAAGGCCTTCATCGTCAACCGGGTGGGGGATTTCGGCTTCCTTCTGGGCATCTTCGCCCTGTTCTACCTGACCGACAGCGTGAATCTCACGGACATCTTCGCCGCCGCGCCCGAGCTGGCCGAGACCCAGATCAGCTTTCTGTGGACCGACTGGAACGCCGCGAACCTGATCGCCTTCCTGCTCTTCATCGGGGCGATGGGAAAATCGGCGCAGCTTTTCCTGCACACCTGGCTGCCGGACGCGATGGAAGGCCCGACGCCCGTGTCGGCGCTGATCCACGCCGCGACCATGGTGACCGCGGGCGTGTTCCTCGTGTGCCGGATGTCCCCGGTGATGGAGTTCGCGCCCCAAGCCATGACCTTCGTGACCTTCGTGGGGGCCACCACCGCCTTTTTCGCCGCGACCGTGGGCCTGGTGCAGAACGACATCAAGCGCGTGATCGCCTATTCGACCTGTTCGCAGCTGGGCTACATGTTCGTGGCCGCGGGCGTGGGGGCCTATCCGGTGGCGATGTTCCACCTGTTCACCCACGCGTTCTTCAAGGCGATGCTGTTCCTGGGCGCGGGCTCGGTCATCCATGCCATGCACCACGAGCAGGACATGCGCAACTACGGCGGTCTGCGCAAGAAGATCCCCTATACCTTCTGGGCGATGATGATCGGCACCCTTGCCATCACCGGCGTCGGCATCCCGCTGACGGGTTGGATCGGCTTCGCGGGCTTTGCCTCCAAGGACGCGGTGATCGAGAGCGCCTTTGCCGGGACGAACGCGGCGCATATGTACGCCTTCTGGATGCTGGTGATCGCCGCGCTGATGACCAGCTTCTACAGCTGGCGGCTGATGTTCATGACCTTCTACGGCACGCCGCGCGGCGACAAGCACACCCACGAGCACGCCCATGAAAGCCCCAAGGTCATGCTGATCCCGCTGGGCGTTCTGGCGCTGGGGTCGGTCTTCGCCGGGGCGATCTGGTATGGCAGCTTCTTCGGCCACACCGACCAGGTCGCAAAGTTCTACGGCATTCCCTATGCCGAGGAGCAGAGCGAGGAGGCCCATGCCGACGACGGGCATCACTATGTCTATGTGGGCCAGCCCGGTGAGGGCGCGGTCTACATGGCGCCCGAGAACACGGTCATGGCCGATGCCCATGACGTGCCGAAATGGGTGAAGGTCAGCCCCTTCGTGGCGATGCTGATCGGGCTGGGCCTGAGCTACCTGTTCTACATCCGCAAGCCGAGCCTGCCGGGCACCTTCGCCGAGACGCTCTGGCCGGTCTACAACTTCATCTACAACAAGTGGTATTTCGACGAGATCTATGACGCGGTCTTCGTGAAGCCTTCCAAGGCGATCGGGCGGTTCCTCTGGACCAAGGGGGACGGGGCGACCATCGACGGCGGCATCAACGGGCTCGCGATGGGGATCATTCCGTTCTTCACGCGGCTCGCGGGCCGGGCGCAGTCGGGCTACCTCTTCCACTATGCCTTCGCCATGGTGCTGGGCATCACGATCCTGGTCACCTGGATGATGATCGGGGGCGGAGCAGAGTAATGGACAACCTCCTTTCCATCATCACCTTCATTCCTGCGGTCGCGGCCCTGATCCTGGCGCTGTTCCTGCGCGGCGATGACGAGGCCGCGCGGCGCAACGCCAAGTGGCTGGCGCTGATCGCGACCTCGGTGACCTTCATCCTGTCGCTCTTCCTGCTGGCCGGGTTCGACCCGCAGGACACCGGCTTCCAGTTCGTCGAGGAACGCCCCTGGGTGCTCGGGCTGACCTACAAGATGGGGGTGGACGGCATCTCGATCCTGTTCGTGATGCTGACCACCTTCCTGATGCCGATCACCATCGCGTCGTGCTGGACGGTGGAGACGCGGGTCAAGGAATACATGATCGCCTTCCTGGTGCTCGAGACGCTGATGATCGGCGTGTTCACCGCGCTGGATCTCGTGCTGTTCTACCTGTTCTTCGAGGCCGGGCTGATCCCGATGTTCCTGATCATCGGGATCTGGGGCGGGGCGAACCGGATCTATGCCAGCTTCAAGTTCTTCCTCTATACCTTCCTCGGCTCGGTCCTGATGCTGGTGGCGATGGTCGCGATGTATGTGGATGCGGGCACGACGGATATCCCGACGCTGCTGACCCACCAGTTCGGCACGACCACGATCGAGGTGCTGGGCATCCACATCCTCGGCGGGATGCAGGTGCTGCTGTGGCTGGCCTTCTTCGCCAGTTTCGCGGTGAAGATGCCCATGTGGCCGGTCCATACCTGGCTGCCGGACGCCCACGTGCAGGCGCCGACCGCGGGCTCCGTGGTGCTGGCGGCGATCCTGCTGAAAATGGGGGGCTACGGTTTCCTGCGCTTCTCGCTGCCGATGTTCCCGGTGGCCTCCGACATCATGGCGCCGCTGGTGCTGTGGCTGTCGGCCATCGCGATCGTCTACACCTCGCTCGTGGCCCTGGTGCAGACCGACATGAAGAAGCTGATCGCCTATTCCTCGGTCGCCCATATGGGCTTCGTGACCATGGGGATCTTCGCGGCGAACCAGCAGGGCGTCGACGGGGCGATCTTCCAGATGATCAGCCACGGCTTCATCTCCGGCGCGCTGTTTCTCTGCGTCGGCGTGATCTACGACCGGATGCACACCCGCGAGATCGACGCCTATGGCGGCCTCGTGAACCGGATGCCGGCCTATGCGCTCGTGTTCATGCTCTTCACCATGGCCAATGTCGGTCTGCCGGGCACCTCGGGCTTCGTGGGCGAATTCCTGACCCTTGTGGGCGTCTTCCAGGTCAATACCTGGGTGGCCTTTGTCGCGGCCACCGGCGTCATCCTGTCGGCGGGCTATGCGCTCTGGCTCTACCGCCGGGTGGTGTTCGGCGACCTGATCAAGGAAAGCCTGAAGACGATCAACGACATGACCCTGCGGGAGCGGGCGATCTTCGCGCCGCTGATCGTGATGACGCTCCTGCTGGGCGTCTATCCGAGCCTTGTGACCGACATCATCGGCCCCTCCGTCGAGGGGATGCTGACCCAATACACCGCGCAGGTGGCGGCCTTCGTGCCCGACACCATGGTCGCCGGCACCGCGCACTGAGGACTGAGCCATGATTTCCCAAGATATCGCGATCGTGATGCCCGAAATTGCCCTGGCGATCTTCGCCATGGCCGGGCTGATGTACGGCGTCTACACGGGCAAGGACCGCACGGCGCCCCTGCTGGTCTGGCTGACCGCGGCCGTGTTCGTCGGGCTGGCCTTCTGGATCGGCATCTCAGCAGAGGGCGACCGCGTCGCCTTCGGGGGCATGTTCGTCGATGACAGTTTCGCGCGCTTCGCCAAGATCACCATCCTTCTGTCGGCCGCCGCGATCCTGGTGATGAGCCTCGATCACATGTCCAAGCTGGGCATCCTGAAATTCGAATACCCCATCCTGATCGCGCTTGCGGTTGTGGGCATGATGATGATGGTCTCCGCGGGCGACCTGATGGCGCTCTACATGGGGCTGGAGCTGCAATCGCTCGCCCTCTACGTGGTCGCCTCGCTGCACCGGGACGACACGCGCTCCACCGAAGCCGGCCTGAAATACTTCGTCCTGGGCGCGCTCAGTTCGGGCATGCTGCTCTATGGTGCGTCGCTGACCTATGGCTACGCGGGCACGACGCTCTTCTCGGGGATCATCACCACGGCGACCGAGGGCGAGATCTCCATGGGGCTGCTCTTCGGTCTCGTCTTCCTGACCGCGGGCCTTGCGTTCAAGGTCTCCGCCGCGCCCTTCCACATGTGGACGCCGGATGTCTACGAAGGCTCGCCCACGCCGGTTACCGCACTCTTTGCCACCGCACCCAAGGTCGCGGCCATGGCGCTCTTTGCGCGCGTGGTCCATGACGCCTTCGGCAACGCGATCGGCGACTGGCAGCAGATCGTCGCCTTCCTCGCGGTGCTGTCGATGTTCCTGGGCTCCATCGCGGCGATCGGCCAGACCGACATCAAGCGGCTGATGGCCTACTCCTCCATAGCCCATATGGGTTTTGCGCTGATGGGGCTGGCCGCGGGCACGGTCGGGGGGGTGCAGGCGATGCTGATCTACATGGCGATCTATGTGACCATGAATATCGGCACCTTCGCCTTCATCCTGTCGATGGAGAAGGACGGGGTCGCCGTGACAGAGATCGCGTCGCTCAACCAGTTCGCCAGCCGGGAGCCGACCAAGGCCATGGCGCTGCTGCTGCTGATGTTTAGCCTGGCGGGCATCCCGCCGCTGCTGGGCTTTTTCGGCAAGTATACCGTGCTGCTGGCCGCGGTGGACGGGGGCCTGACCTGGCTTGCCATCGCCGGGGTCATGGCCTCGGTGATCGGCGCGTTCTACTACCTGCGCATCGTCTACTACATGTATTTCGGCAAGGCCGACGACGCGCTGGAAGGCAGCATGCCGATGGTCCAATACGGCTTTCTCATGGCGTCCGCCGTGATCATGCTGGTGGGGATCGTCAATTTCTTCGGGGTCGAAGGCATGGCGCTGGCCGCGGCGGAATCGCTTGTCCGCTGACCTGCGCTGGCCCGACGGGGTCGCGAAACGCGTCCTGGGGGAGGTCGACAGCACCAATGCCGAGGCCGCAAGGATCGCCGCCTCCCTGACCGGCCCGACCTGGATCCTCGGCCTGCGCCAGACGGCGGCCCGGGGCCGCCGGGGTCGCGCCTGGGCCAATCCCGAGGGCAATTTCGCCGCCACCCTCGTGATGCGCCCGTTCGAGACCACCGATCAGGTTGCGCTCCGGTCCTTCGTGGCCGCGCTTGCGCTGATGGATGCACTGATCCTCGCCACGGGACGGCCTGAATCCGTATCTCTGAAATGGCCCAATGACGTGTTGCTGAATGGCGGCAAGGTGGCGGGCATCCTGCTCGAATCCATGGGCACTCAAGGCAACCTTACCCTCGCCATCGGGATCGGCGTCAACCTGATCGCCGCTCCGCCCGCCGACAGCGTGGAGCCCGGCGCGCTGCCGCCTGTGTCTCTGGCGGGCGAGACCGGGATCGAGATCGGACCCGAAGACTTCCTCGACTTGCTCGCCCCCGCCTATGCCCGGCGCGAGGCCAGCTTCACCACCTACGGCTTTGCCCCCATCCGCACCGCCTGGCTCGATGCGGCCGCCCATCTCGGCGCCCCGATCCGCGCCCGCACCATGACCGAGGAGGTCCACGGCACCTTCGACGGGCTCGCCGAGGACGGCGCGCTGATCCTCACCACCGCCTCCGGCCGGCGCACCCTCCCGGCGGCAGACGTGTTTTTCTGAGAAACGAGAGGAGCAGTCCAATGCTTCTGGCCATCGACTGCGGCAACACCAACACCGTCTTCGCCATCCATGACGGCACCGACTTCGTGGCGGTCTGGCGCACCGCGACCGAGCACCAGCGCACCGCCGATCAGTACTATGTCTGGCTGCAAAGCCTGATGCAGATGCAGAAGATCGAGGTGGAGATCACCGAGGTCATCATCTCGTCGACCGTGCCGCGGGTGGTGTTCAACCTGCGCGTGCTGTGCGACCGCTACTTCAACTGCCGCCCGCTGGTGGTGGGCAAGCCCGGCTGTGCGCTGCCGGTGGATGTGCGCGTCGATGCGGGCACCCAGGTGGGCCCCGACCGGCTGGTCAACACCGTGGCCGGTTTCACCCAGTTCGGCGGCGACCTGATCGTGGTGGATTTCGGCACCGCCACCACCTTCGACGTGGTCGATGTGGACGGTGCCTATGTCGGTGGGGTGATCGCGCCGGGCGTGAATCTCAGCCTGGAGGCGCTGCACAACGCCGCAGCCGCCTTGCCCCATGTGGATATCTCCATGCCCGACACGGTCGTGGGCACGAACACCGTCGCCTGCATGCAATCGGGCGTCTTCTGGGGCTATGTGGGTCTCGTGCGCGAGATCTGCGCCCAGATCAAGGCCGAGCGCGCCCGCCCCATGCGCGTGATTTCCACCGGGGGACTGGCGCCATTGTTCTCCCAGGGCGCGGAACTGTTTGACGCCTGGGTGGATGATCTGACAATGCAGGGGCTCGTGACGATAAACAGTTATAACAGAGAGGCATGATGGCAGAGCGGTTGATCTATCTTCCCCTGGGCGGCGCGGGGGAGATTGGCATGAATGCCTATGTCTACGGCTACGGTCCCGAGGGGCGCGAGCGGTATATCCTCGTCGATCTCGGCGTGGCGTTTCCGGACATGGACACCACCCCGGGCGTGGACCTGATCACGGCGGATGTGTCGTGGCTGGCCGAGCGCGCCGACCGGCTGGAGGCGATCTTCGTCACCCACGCCCACGAGGACCATGTGGGCGGCGTGAGCTTGCTGCATGGGCGGCTCAAGGCGCCGGTCTATGCGCGCGCCTTCACCGGCAACATCGCGCGCCGGAAGATGGAGGAAAAGGGCCTCGATCCCGACGAGGTGCGTATCGTCGGCGCCTGGCCGGAGGTGGTCGAGGCGGGACCCTTCAAGGTCTCCTACCTGCCGGTCTCCCATTCGATCCCCGAGGCCGCGGGCCTCGTGATCGACAGCCCGGCGGGCCGGGTGATCCATACCGGCGATTTCAAGCTCGACCCGACGCCCATCGTGGGCGAGCCCTTCGATCCCGACCTGTGGCGCGAGGTGTCGAAGGACGGGGTGCTGGCCCTGGTCTGCGACAGCACCAATGTCTTCTCGCCCAAGCCCGGCCGGTCCGAGGCCGATGTGGCACCCGAGCTGAAACCGCTGGTGGCCGAGGCCAAGGGCATGGTGGTGGCCACGACCTTCGCGTCGAACATCGCCCGCCTGCGCTCTCTGGCCGAGGCGGGCCGGGAGGCCGGGCGCTCCGTCGTCCTGCTGGGCCGCGCGATGAAGCGCATGGTCACCGCCGGGGTCGAAAGCGGCGTGCTGACGGATTTCCCGCCCACGATCCCGCCCGAGGCCGCGGGTGACATCCCGCGCGACAACCTGATGCTGATCGTCACCGGCAGCCAGGGGGAACGCCGCGCCGCCTCCGCCCAGCTTGCGCGCGGCAAGTATCTCGGCTTCGAGCTGACCGAAGGCGATCTCTTCGTCTTCTCCTCCAAGACCATTCCCGGCAATGAAAAGGGCGTCGCCCGGATCATGAACGCGCTCAGCGAGAAGGGCGTGGACCTCGTGGATGACGAGGGCGGGCGCTACCATGTCTCGGGGCATGCCAACCGGCCCGACCTGCTGGAAATCCACAAGCTGGTGAACCCGAAGATGGTCGTGCCCATGCATGGCGAACACCGCCACCTGCGCGCCCATGCGCGCCTGGCCGAGGCCCAGGGCCGGCGCGGCATCCTCGCGCCCAATGGCGCCATGGTCGTGCTCAGCGGCAACAAGCCCGGCGTGGTGGAACATGTCGAGACGGGCCGCACCTATCTCGACGGCTCGCTGCTGGTGGGGGCGTTCGACGGGGTGGTGCGCGACCGGCTCAAGATGGCGCTCAACGGCCATGTGGTCGTGGCGGTGATCATCGACGAGGGTGACGACCCGATCGAAGACGCCTGGGCCGAACTGCGCGGCCTGCCCGAGATCGGCCAGAGCAAGGCCGACATGCAGGAGCTGGTGGAATACGAGGTGGGCCAGGTGTTGACCCGTGCCAACCGCAAGACCCTCGACGATGACGGGCGGCTGGAAGAGGCCGTGACCCGCGCCGTGCGCCAGGTCTGCGTGACCGAACTGGGCCGCCGACCGGAAGTCAGCGTCCTGATCTCACGTCTGATGGCCGAATAGGGGCAGGGGCGGTTTGACCGCCCGTCCGCGCCGGGGTCGATCCCCGGCGGGGACGGCGCCCCGTCTCGGGGCGGCCGTCGCGCAGGGCTCAGGTCGTGGAGCGTTCCGAGAAGCTGCGCAGCAGGAAATCGGGCACGTGATCGCCCAGGCCCACCTGTTTGGGCCCGGTGTCGCGCGCGCGCCCCTTGCGTCCGCGCTGCGGCGTCTCGGTCTTGCGGGCCGCGGGCAGCACTGCGTCCGGGATCGGCGCCTCCTCGGCCTCCGCCACGGCGGTCTCCGCCTGGGCCGCCACGGGGGCCTGCTCCGGCGCGTCGGCCTTCGCGGGCTCCGGCTTGGTCCGCCTGCGGCTGCGCCGCTCCCGCTTCTCGGGCTCCGGGCGCTCTTCGTCCTTGGACCGGCCGCCCTGCGGGGCCGAAATCCCCGGCGCCTCGATCCGCGGGATCTCCAGCTTCACCAGGTCCTCGATCGCCGCCAGCAGCTTGTCATCCGCCGGCACCGCCAGCATCAGCGTTGTGCCCTTGCGCCCGGCGCGCCCCGTGCGCCCGATCCGGTGGACATAATCCTCCGCGTGGCTGGGCACGTCGAAATTGAACACATGGCTCACGTTCGGAATATCCAGCCCGCGCGCCGCCACGTCCGAGGCCACAAGGAATTTCAGCGTCCCGTCGCGGAACTGGTCCAGGGTCTTGGTCCGCTGGCTCTGCTCCAGGTCGCCATGGATCGGGGCGGCGTCATAGCCATGCTTGATCAGCGACTTCGCCACCACGTCCACATCCATCTTGCGGTTGCAGAAGATGATCGCGTTCCGGCACCCATCGCCCTCCCGCTCGATCAGCGCCCGCAGCATCTCGCGCTTCTCCTTGAAGGCGGTCGCCCGGTCCCGGCGGGACGGTTTGAACTGCACCAGACCCTGGGTGATCGTCTCCGAGGTCGTGGATTGCCGCGCCACCTCGACCCGCGCGGGGTTGCTGAGGAAGGTGTTGGTGATCCGCTCGATCTCCGGCGCCATGGTGGCCGAGAAGAACAGAGTCTGGCGGGTGAACGGCGTCAGCTGAAAGATCTTCTCGATATCGGGGATGAACCCCATGTCCAGCATCCGGTCGGCCTCGTCGACCACCATCACCTTCACATCCGTCAGGATCAGCTTGCCGCGCTCGAAATGATCCAGCAGCCGACCCGGCGTGGCGATCAGAACATCGACCCCCTTGTCGATCAGCAGGTCCTGTTCCTTGAACGACACGCCGCCGATCAGCAGCGCCTTGGTCAGCTTGGTGTGCTTGGCATAGATGTCGAAGTTCTCTGCCACCTGCGCGGCCAGTTCGCGCGTAGGCGCCAGAACCAGGCTCCGCGGCATCCGCGCCCGGGCGCGGCCCTTGCGCAGCATCGTGATCATCGGCAGCGTGAAGCTCGCCGTCTTGCCGGTCCCGGTCTGGGCGATCCCCAGAACGTCGCGGCCTTCCAGGGCGGGCGGGATCGCCTCGGCCTGGATCGGGGTGGGGGTGTCGTACCCGGCTTCGGATATGGCTTTGAGAACCTTCGGATCGAGGTTCAGGTCGGAAAATTTTGTCATGTACGTCCATTGGTTACGGCATCGGGCCGTAGGGTGTTAGGACGCGTGCTCTGTGCGTCCTGCGAGCGGTTATCCACAAGGATGTCCGCGTCATACCCGAATTAGATATTCCGGTCAAACGCTGCGCCGCCGCGGTCGCGGATAGGGTGAGCATGGCACGGGTGCTGCGAAAGTCTCCGGGTCAGTAACCCGAACGTCAGAAGCTGATGGAGTTCTCGATCGATTTTCCGACCGAACCGACAACGCAGACCGGCTTGCCGTCAAACTCGCCTGCCGCCCGCGACCTTCTTCATGTTCGCGCCACCGGCCAGGTCCGATGGCCTTCAGAGGTCATTCCGCGAGCAGCTTCCGAGCATCTTCTGCTCCTCTGAATTCAGCATCAAGTGCAAGAGCTTTTTCGATGAGGATGCGGCCTGCTTCGGCCTCTTCGGCTTCAATCAGAACCTGCCCGTGCCGGAAGAGTTGGATCGGATCATCGGAAGCTTCTGGCGCCAGAGAGTCGTAGAGCGCGAGGGCGGCCTCTGTGTTGCCGGCGGAAAATTCTGCCCAGGCGAGTGTCCTGTTTACCGCGATGTTTTCGGACGCTGTCCGATGAGCCAGCCGTGCAAGCTCCAATGCCCTGTCTGGGGCACGGTCAAACAAGAGGTTTGCCAGATTGTTGGCGGCAAGCCAGTTTGCTGGATCAAGCTCCAGTGCAGTATCATACGAGGTGATCGCGCTATCGACCCGCTCGAGCCTCTCGAGGACGAGTGCATGCCAGATGTGGTCGACGGCAGAGGCGCCGGGCTGGCTTGAAAGCACTCTTGCCGCGGACAGGGCCGCCTCAAAATCATTCAGGCGATAAGAGGCCCTGAGGAGTCCAGAGTGGAACCCCATGATATCAGGCCACCTTTTGGCGCCTGCCGCGAAAACTTCGGCAGCCCGGGCGTAGTCGCGCGTGACTCCGTACAGACTGGCGAGTTCAAAGGGCACTTGCGGATCATCCGGAAAGATCTCACGCGCGCCGCGCAATGTTTCTTCTGCCGCTGCAAACTCGGTTGCATTCAACTGGGCGCGCGCCTTTAGCAGATACTGGGTCGCATTCTCGGGGGCGATACGGATCGCCTGATCGAAATAGGCCGTCGCGGCTTCATTGTTTCCAGAAAGGAATTCAACTCGCCCGAGTGCAATTTTGACCTGGGGGTTTTCGGGATTTGAGGCCTCGAACCTCTTTAGGGTCTCCCGTGCGGCGGAAAGATCGTCCAGTGCCACCTGGAGGCGCGCGGTATTCAACGCGAAGGTGATATCCGAAGGGTTCGTTGCTAGAGCAGATTGATAGACGGTGATCGCTTCGTCCGCTTTGCCCCCAGCCTCTAACATCGCCCCGAGCCCCTCGACCCCGCGCAGATCGTCCGGATTAATCTCGACAGCGCGACGATACGCGGCCTCGGCATCGTCAAACCGACCCAGCCCGCGCAGCACATCTCCCTTGATGACCAACGGGTCCGAGTTGTTCTTGTAACGCGCTGCCGCGGCGTCTAGGGCGTGAAGCGCACCGGAAGTGGACCCGTTTTTCACGCGGGCCATTCCCAACATGTGCCAGCCTTGTGGCGCGTCTGGTGCCTTTTCTGTCAGGCTGAGGGCTGCAGCCTCTGCGTCCTCGTACCGCTCCTCCCGCAAGGCGCTGGAGGCGTCTTTGAAAAGTTGGAGAAGCTCCGGATCCTTGAAGGCGTCAAGTTGCAGACTGCGCAGGATGCTACTCTGTTCCCGCTCCCTGGTCAGATCGTCAATCTGTAATGACCGGGCAAAGGCATCCTGCAATGAAAGCACGCCAATCAGCGTGCAGATCGTTATTGGAAACAATACCTTTGAAAGCCAGGAACCGAACATCTTGAGAGGCCTCGACAACTACAAAATTTGCCTGCCATTCTAGGTTCATCGCTGTGTCGCGTCCATGTCTGTTTTCCAAGGTTTTTCTCTATTCTTGCCGCTCAACGCTGGCTCCTGCGAGGGTGTTCGGAGACGGTCGAGCGCCGTTAATAAAGGTAAAAACTCTTTTAACTAAAGAGAAGTTGATGCATTGTGATCTTGGCGTCGATGTTGGTCGCCGGAGTGATGTGGGTAAATTTGATGTACTTTATTGAGCTTCGGACTCGGCTGAGGCGCATTACGTAACTACCGGTAGTATCTGGTCCTGTACCTTCTTTAGGAGGAAATCTTATGACTTTTCAACGCACTTGGCTGATGTCAGCCGGTATCGGTGCAGTCACAATTTGCCTCGGATCTGTCGCCATGGCCGACAGCATCGATCCGGCGACCTTCAGCGCCGAGCTGGCCGTGGGCGAGTCGGTAACCCTTCGCAAAACCGTGACTGTGTCTGACGCCCCGCCGACAGCCGCAAAAATTGACGTTCACTTTCTTTTCGACACGTCCGGCAGCATGGGCGGGGAAATTGCCGCAGCGCAAGCCGCAGCGGATGACCTCCTTGCCGAACTCGCGGCCTTCGGCGATGTCGCCTCCAGCGTCGGCGTCTATTCCGAGGCAGCACGGCTCGCCCCGGCTGGCACGGTCCCCGGCCGCGTGATCAACTCCGCTCTGACCACGGATGTGGTTGCCGGCGCAGCCGCGATCGGTGCCGTGACCCTGAGTGACCCCGATAACGGTGGCGATGGCCCAGAAAACGGCACGACTGCTGCGGAACTCGTGGCGGAAAACGTCGAGTGGCGCGATGGCTCCACCCGCTTCGTGTTCATGTTCGGCGATGCGGGATTCAAGACCAGCGATTTGGGCGAAGTCGAGTTCGGAATGGACTTCGACGATCTCGACAATGTCGATCTCAATCCGATCTCGACCGTTGCCGACGCGGTGAGCGCGCTGGACGCCGAAGGCATCGAACTCTTCGGCCTGTCCTATGGCAGCAGCTTCACCGCGGCCATCGAGGCCCTCGGCGGCGAAGCCTTCGCAAGCACGCTCGACCCGGCCGACATCGTGGACGACATCACGTCCGGGATCATTGCGGGCTTCTCCGAGTACGGCACGGTGACCGTCGATGATCTGGGCGGTGGCGATCCGCTGATCTCGGTCAGCACCGTCTGTGTGTCAGCAGATAGCGGCTCCTGCGTCGGGTCCGACGCCGTTGGTATGTTCGACCGTTCGGTCGAGCGGTCGTTCGAATTCGACGTGACCTTCACGCGCGATGCCGAAGGCCTTGCCGAGTTCGAAACCTTCGCTCTGGTCGACGGTGGCATTGTGGCAACGGAGAAGGACACCTTCACCGAGCCGAGCGCGATTCCGCTGCCGGCCGGTGCATGGCTGATGCTGGCCGGTCTGGGTGGCCTCGCCGCCACGCGCCGCCGCAAGAAAGCTGCCTGAGCGCAGCACGGACTGTGGAAACAGGAAAGAGCCGCGGCAACGCGGCTCTTTTTTTGTGCGGTGTGATGCGCGCGCCAGAGGCCGGCGTCAGGCTCACACCATCATTTCCTTCGTCGCCGTCAGGCTCAGGTCCGGGTAGTCCCGCTCGATGCGGTCGATGTCCCATTGGAGGCGTGTCAGGAACACCGGGTCGCCGTCATGGTCATGGGCGATGTGTTGCTTGTTCGACGCCTCCAGCTTGTCCAGCGCGATCTTTTCGCCGGTGATCCAGCGCGCGGAGGTGAATTGCGACGGCTCGAACCGCACCGGCAGGCCGTATTCCAGCTCGATCCGGCTGGCCAGCACCTCGAACTGCAACTGACCCACCACGCCCACGATGAACCCCGAGCCGATGGCGGGCTTGAACACCTTCGCCGCGCCTTCCTCGGCGAACTGCATCAGCGCCTTTTCCAGATGCTTGGCCTTCATCGGGTCGCCCGCGCGCGCGGTCTGCAACAGCTCCGGCGCAAAGGACGGGATGCCGCTGATCCGGATCGCCTCGCCCTCGGTCAGCGCGTCGCCGATCCTGAGCTGCCCGTGGTTCGGGATGCCGATGATGTCGCCCGCCCAGGCCTCTTCGGCCAACTCGCGGTCCGAGGCGAGAAACAGCACCGGGTTCGAGATTGCCATGGGTTTTTTCGACCGCACATGGGTCAGCTTCATGCCGCGCTTGAAATGCCCCGATACCATGCGGACGAAGGCCACCCGGTCGCGGTGCTTGGGGTCCATGTTGGCCTGCACCTTGAACACGAAGCCCGTCACCGCCTTCTCGTCGGGGGACACCTGCCGCGGTTCGGCGGGCTGGACCTGCGGCTCGGGCCCGTATTCTCCGATCCCGTCCATCAACTCCTTGACCCCGAAGGAATTGATCGCCGAGCCGAACCAGATCGGCGTCAGCGTCCCGTCGCGCAAGGCCTGCTGGTCCAGCGGCGGCAAGAGCTCGCGCGCCATCTCCACCTCTTCGAGCAGCTTTTCCAGCAGATGCGCGGGCACATGCTCGGCCAGTTTCGGATCGTCCAGACCGTTGATCTCGATGCTTTCGGCGACCTTGTTCCGGTCGGCGCGGTCCATCAGCTCCAGCCGGTCATGGATCAGGTCGTAACACCCCAGAAAATCGCGCCCGACCCCGATGGGCCAGCTTGCGGGGGTGACGTCGATCGCCAGGTTCTCCTGGATCTCGTCGATGATGTCGAACACGTCCCGGCTCTCGCGGTCCATCTTGTTGCAGAAGGTCAGGATCGGCAGGTCGCGCAACCGGCACACCTCGAACAGCTTCTGCGTCTGGCTCTCGACCCCCTTCGCGCCGTCGATCACCATCACCGCCGCATCCACCGCCGTCAGCGTCCGGTAGGTATCCTCCGAGAAGTCCGAGTGGCCCGGCGTGTCCACCAGGTTGAACCGGAAATCCTTGTAATCGAACGACATGGCCGAGGCCGACACGGAAATCCCCCGGTCCTTCTCCATCGCCAGGAAGTCCGAGCGCGTCCGCCGCGCCTCGCCCTTGGCGCGCACCTGTCCCGCCATCTGGATCGCCCCGCCATAGAGAAGAAACTTCTCCGTCAGGGTCGTCTTGCCCGCATCCGGGTGCGAGATGATCGCGAAGGTGCGGCGCCGCGCGATCTCGGGCGGCAGGTCGGGGGCGTTATGGGTGCGGTCCAGCATGGGCCGGATATAGCCATGCGCCGCCGGGAAGGGAAGGTGCCGATGCGGCGGCTTGACGGAAACCGGGGCCTGCGCCAGTCTTGGAACATTGATAGAACAAAAGGGAGGGTGACATGGATCTCAAAGAGATCGCGCTGGCGGTGAAGAAAGCCAACGCGGACAACACCACGGGCCAGCTTCTGGACGCGCTCTATGCCGAGGACTGCGTCTCGGTGGAGGCGGCCTGCATGCCCGGCAATGACAGCGCCGAGACCGTCGGCCTCGACGGCATCCGCGCCAAGCATGCCTGGTGGGAAGCGGAGATGGAGTTCCTCTCCGGCAGTATCGAAGGCCCGCACCTGCACGGCGACGACCGGTTCGCCCTGGTCTTCAAGTCGCTCATCCGCGAGAAGGCCAGCGGCACCGAGATCCCCATGGAAGAGGTCGCGATCTACACCGTGCGCGACGGCAAGATCGCGCGGGAGGAGTTCTTCTACACCATGTGACCCCGCGTGACATGGACCTGCCGTAGGCCGGGGATTTTCCCCGGCTTGCCCGGCGCCCCCGGTGCGATCACCGCGCGCCCGGCGCGATCAGCAGGTCACAGGGCGGTTTGCGGATCAACTCGGCGGTGAAGCTGCCGAGCAACCGGTCCAGAAACCCCTGCTTCGTATGCGCCCCGAGGCAGATCAGGTCACCGCCCTTTTCCGCCCGCACCGTGCCCAGCAATTGCGGCAGGGCCCGCGGTTCGGCGACCGGTGGCGTCAGACCCAGAAGCCCCGGCTCTTCGGCAAGCCAGGCCTCGGCGCGGGTCTTGGCATCCTCGATGAACGGGGTCGGATCGGCCATGGGGCTGACATCGCCCACCGCCCCCGGAGCCGCGACGATGGTCTGGTAGGGCACGCCCACCGAATGCAGAAGGTGGATCGCCGCCGCCGGGGCGAAGGTCCGCGCCGCCCGCACCGCCGCCGCACAGGCGGGCGAGAAATCGACCGGCGCGATCACGCTGGCATAGTCGTGATCCACCGGATCCGTGACCAGCAGGACAGGCGTCGGCGCCGCCTTGACCAGTTTTTCCAGCGTCGTCTGCCGCAACGAATCGAGCATCCCTGCCTGGTGATGGGGCCCCACCACCATCAGATCCGCCTTGGCATGAAGGGCCGCATGGTGGATCTGCTCCGACGGCTCGCCACTGGCGACGATGATCTCCGTCTCCAGACCTGCGCTGTCGGGCAGGTTCGCGACCAGCGCCTCCAGCGTGGCGCGACGCGCGCTCATCTCCGCGTCCCGCGCCGCATCCGGCAACACCGACACCACGCAGAGCCGCGCGCCATGGATTCGCGCCAGCCGCGCGGCCCTCGCCATGGCGCGATCCGTATCCCCATGCAGGTCCGTTGCAATGCAGATAGATGTCATCGTGACCTCCAACTCCCACTTTCCTGGCGCAGCTTACCCCGTCCGGCGGCGCGCTTCGTTGACCCGGATCAAGTCGGGTCTTGGCCTTGCCGGGGTCCGGCGCTAGGTCTGGGGCGCAACGAGGGAGAATACCGATGGATCTTGGGATCAAGGGCAAGCGCGCGCTGGTCTGCGCGGCATCGAAAGGGTTGGGGCGCGGCTGTGCCGAGGCGCTGGCCGAGGCCGGCGTGGACCTGGTGATCAACGCCCGCGGCGCCGAGGCGCTGGAGCAAACCGCCACCGCGATCCGCGATCGCCACGGGGTTGCGGTCACGGCGGTCGCCGCCGACATCACGTCCCAAGACGGCCGCGCCGCGGTGCTCGAGGCCGCGGGCGCGGTCGACATCCTGGTGACAAACGCGGGCGGGCCGCCCCCGGGCCTGTGGTCCGACTGGGACCGGGACGATTTCATCGCCGCCCTCGACGGCAACATGCTGACCCCCATCGCGCTGATGAAAGCCTGCCTGCCGGGGATGATCGACGCGGGCTGGGGCCGGGTGGTCAACATCACCTCCGGCTCGGTCAAGGCGCCGATCCCGCAACTGGGCCTGTCCAATGCCGCGCGCGCGGGGTTGACGGGCTATGTCGCCGGAACCGCGCGGCAGGTGGCCCCGCACGGGGTGACGATCAACAACCTGCTGCCGGGCATCCACGCCACGGACCGCGCGATCATGCTCGATACCGGGGTCGCCAAGGCCCAGGGCATCACCCTCGACGAGGCCCGCGCCCAACGGCAGGCCACGATCCCAGCGCGCCGCTACGGCACCGCGGCCGAGTTCGGCGCCACCTGCGCCTTCCTCTGCTCGCAGCACGCAGGCTTCATCGTGGCCCAGAACATCCTGGCCGATGGCGGCGCGATCAACGCCACGCTCTGAGCGCGGGCTTCACGCCGCCTCACTTTCCTGTGGACGGGCCCCATGACGCTTTTGTCGCGCCCGTCCGACTGCTAGCCCTTGGCAACCGCACGCCGATGACGAGGATCCCCGGCCATGATGACGATCTATGTGGCGCTCGCCTTCCTTCTGGTGGCCGTGGCCAGCGTGGCCGTGGCCCCGCGCCGCGCCTCGGTCGAGGGGTTCTTCGGCGGCGCCAGCGCCACGGGCGCGGCCCCGGGTCTCTGGACCCTCGTGCTGAGCCAGGTGACCACCTGGATCTTCGCGCGCTCGCTGATGAATGCGGCGATCCTGGGCTATTTCTACGGGATGGCGGGCACGCTGGCCTATGCCGCCTATTATGGCTCGTTCCTGACGGGCGGGTTCATCGTGGCGCGCATCCGGGCCCGCGGCGGGCGGTCGGTGCAGGACTGGCTCGGCGCGCAGTTCGGGCGCACGGGGCAGGGCAGCTACAACGTGGTGATCGCCCTGCGCCTGCTGTCGGAGGTGTTCGCCAACCTGCTGGTGGTCGGCCTGATCTTCAACGCGCTCCTGCCCGAGAGCGGCGCGGGCACGATCGCGGTGCTGGC
Source organism: Dinoroseobacter sp. PD6 (assembly GCF_028807315.1). Classification (NCBI taxonomy): domain Bacteria; kingdom Pseudomonadati; phylum Pseudomonadota; class Alphaproteobacteria; order Rhodobacterales; family Roseobacteraceae; genus Dinoroseobacter; species Dinoroseobacter sp. PD6. The sequence goes on from NZ_JARAMN010000002.1 coordinate 439,757, forward strand.
CGTGGCGGTGCTGGGCCTCGCCTATTCCGCCTGGGGCGGGCTCTCGGCGGCCTTGCGCACGGATGTGGTGCAGATGCTGCTGTTCCTCGTGGTCTTCGGTATCGCCTTCGCCGCCCTGGTGACCGGCCCCGACTTCTCCCTCGCCGCGGTGCTGACCGCCGAGGGCACCGCTGGCGCGCGGCAGGGCTGGATCCTGCTGGCGGTCGCGGCGCTGCAGGTCTTCTCCTACCCCGCCCATGACCCGGTGATGATGGATCGCGGCTTTCTCGCCGACGAGAAAACCACCCGCCGGTCGTTCCTGCATGCCTTCTGGATCTCGGTCCTGTGCATCCTCGGCTTCGGCATGTTCGGCATCCAGGCGAGCCTCGTGGGCGCCGAATACGAGGGGGAGCTTCTGGGCACCTGGGCAATGATGTTCCCGCCCTGGATCTGGGCCGCGCTGATGCTGTCGCTGCTGATCTCGGCGCTCAGCACGCTCGATTCGGCCCTGTCTTCGGCCGCGCGCATCACGGTCGAGGAATTGCGCCTGCTGCCGCGTAGCCTGACGGGCGGGCGCATCGCCATGGTGGGGTTCATGGCGCTCGGCGCGGGGCTGACGCTCTGGGGCAACGCGTCCCTGTTCGATGCGGTCGCCGTCAGCGGCACGGCCTCGATGTTCCTCACCCCGGTGCTGGTCGTGGGGCTGGTGATGGGGCGGCCCATCCCGCTCTGGTCCTATCTCGTGGCCTTCGGCGCCGCGATCCTCGGGGCTGCGGCCTATTTCCTGCGCGCCAACGCGATCGTCGCGGCCCTGCTGCCCGACGCCCATAAATACGACCAGCTTCTGGTGATCTGTATCACGGTGCTCGCCGTGGGCTTCGCGGCCGTGATCGCCGGGGCCCGCGGACGCCGTCTTGCAGCAGCCGGGCAACGCTGATACCCCTCATTTCCGATAAAAACCTTCGGGATTGAGGCGGCCCCCTTGAAACATCAACCGATTCCCCGGCTGGAAGTCTCCCACCTGGTGCGGGATTTCCAGGGGCAGCGCGTGGTGGACGATGTCTCGATCCGGGTGATGCCGGGGCAGGTCACCTGCCTTCTGGGGCCCTCGGGCTGCGGCAAATCCACCACCCTGCGGATCATCGCGGGCGTGGACCGGCAGGACTCTGGCGCGCTCACCGTCGATGGCGAGGTCGTGTCCTCCGACGACATCCACCTGCCGCCCGAGGCCCGCTCCGTCGGGCTGATGTTCCAGGATTTCGCGCTCTTTCCCCATCTCTGCGTCGCCGACAACGTGGGCTTCGGCCTCTCCGGCAGCCGCAAGGAGAAACGCGCGCGCGCCCATGAGCTGCTCGACCGCGTGGGCCTTCTGGGCGACGCCGGGAAATTCCCCCACCAGCTGTCGGGCGGGGAGCAGCAGCGCGTGGCCCTGGCCCGCGCCATCGCCCCGCGCCCGCGCGTGATGCTGATGGACGAGCCCTTCTCGGGCCTCGACAACCGCCTGCGCGACGGCATCCGCGACGAGACGCTCGAAGTGCTCAAGGACGAGGGCACCGCCGTCCTGCTCGTGACCCACGAGCCCGAAGAGGCCATGCGCATGGCCGACAACATCGCGCTGATGCGCGGCGGCAAGATCGTCCAGCAGGGCGCGCCCTACAACGTCTACAACTCCCCCGTGGACAAGGCGGCGGCGGCGTTTTTCAGCGATATCAACGTGATCGAGAGCACCGTGCAGGGCGCGCTCACCGAAACTCCCTTCGGCCAGTTCCTCGCCCCCGGCGTGCCCAATGGCGGCCGGGTCGAGATCGTCATCCGGCCCCAGCACCTGCGCATCGATTTCGATCGGAACGGGCAGGGGCCGCTGCCCACCCCCCAGGACGGCACGCCCGCGCGCGGCACGGTGCAGCGCGCGCGCTTCATGGGCGCCGAAAGCCTCGTGGAATTCCGCATGGATTTCGACGACGTGATCCTGCGCGCCAAGGTTCCCGGCGTCTTCATGCCCAAACCGGGCACCGTGCTGTGGCTGTCCATGCGGCGCGACCGCTGCTTCGTCTTCCCCGCCCGCGACTGACGCTCAGACCGCCGCGCGATACGCCGCCAGATCCCGCCCGGGTTCATCCACGAACAGCGCCGTCAGGAGCCGGTGATCGCTGATCTCGTCCAGCCGCACCCGGTGGAACGCCCCGCACCCCTCGCACCAGCCGCCGCAAATCCACAGCCGCCCGTGATACTCCAGCGCCAGCAGCCGCATCTGGTGCTCGGACCCGTCGCGCAGGCGCAGGGCGATCTTCTGCCGCGCCCGCAACGCCGCCCGCAGGGTCGGCAGGAAACGCAGGTATTCCGCCGCCGTCCCCGTGGGCGTCGGCGTGAAGCCCCAGCGCGCCCCGGCGGTGCCCGCATCCTCCGACAGCGCCCCGTCGATCCGCGCCGACAGGGAGGCCGCCGCCTTCGCCAGCCCCGCATCCCCCGCTTCGCCGACAATCGACAACCCCAGGTGCAGCGCTTCCAACTCCCGCGCCGACAGGGCCAGCGGCGGCAGGGCGAACGTCGCCGTCAGCCGGTAGCCCTGGCCCGGCGTGCCCGCCAGCGGCACCCCCTCGGCCCGCAGCCGGTCCATGTCGCGGTAGATCGTCCGCTCGGTCACGCCGAACCGCGCCGCCAACTCCGCCGCCGTGCGCGCGGGGCCGGTGCCCAGGGACTGGATCAGCGCCTTGAGGCGTTCTGGACGGGACATGCGGGGCTCCATTGCTCCTGACACTAACCTGTCAGGGGCACGGCGGCAATCCCGCCCCGACCCGGCAAATCGCCAGGGGACACGGGCAAAATGCCCGCGCCGGGCAAATCGCACTTTTCATCCCCCCCGCCCTTGCGTAGCTCTGGTGCCAACAGCGCCCCGGCGACCGGGCGCGCACCCAGGAGATACAGACATGCTCAACAATATCGGACTTCCCGGCCTTCTTCTCATCGCCATCGTGGTGCTCGTGCTCTTCGGGCGCGGCAAGATCAGCTCGCTTATGGGCGAGGTCGGCAAAGGGATCACCGCCTTCAAGAAGGGCGTGAACGAGAGCAAGGAAGAACTGGAGGATTCCGCCGAGGTCGCCCGGGACGTGACCCCCGAAAACACCCCCGAGACCGACAAAGACAAAGTCTGATCCGGATCGGATCGCAGGATGTTTGATCTCGGCTGGACCGAACTTCTGGTGGTCGGCATTGTCGCGCTGATCGTCGTGGGGCCCAAGGATTTGCCCAAGCTGTTCCGCACCCTCGGGCGGTTCACGGGCAAGATGCGCGGCATGGCCCGCGAGTTCAGCCGCGCCATGGACGACGCGGCCAACGAGTCGGGCGTCAAGGACATGGCCAAGGATTTCAAGGACGCGGCCAACCCCAAGAAGATGGGCATCGACCGGCTGGAAGACGCCGCCAAATCCTTCGAGAAATGGCAACCCGGGACCGAAACCGACCGTCTGTCCAAGGACCGCGCCGAGGCCGCCAAAAAGATCCACGAGGTCAGCGCGAAAAAGGCGCAGGCCCGCCTGGATGCCGAGAAGGCCGCCAAGGCCGCCGAGGCCGCGCCCAAGACGGACCGCCCCGACGACACGCCCACACCCCCGGCCGCGCCGCAAGCTGACAAGGCCTGACGCCCCCCATGTCCAAACCCGACGAAATAGAAGACAGCAGCGCCCCGCTGATCGAGCATCTGGCAGAGCTGCGCACTCGGCTGATCCGCTCGGTTCTCGCCTTCATCGTGGGCATCGTGCTGGCCTTCACCGTGGCCGAGCCGATCCTGCAATTCCTGCTGGTGCCGATCGAGGAAACCCTGCGCGAGCTGGGCGACCCGTCGCCGACGCTGCAATACACCTCGCCACAGGAATACCTCTTCACGCTGTTCCGCATCTCGATGGTGTTCGGCTTCGCGCTATCCTTCCCGGTGATCGCGCACCAGCTCTGGCGTTTCGTGGCGCCGGGGCTCTACCGCACGGAAAAGGCGGCGTTTCTGCCCTTCATCATCGCCTCGCCCTTCATGTTCCTGCTGGGTGCGAGCTTCGCGCATTTCGTGGTGACACCGCTCGCCATGGCGTTCTTTCTGGGCTTTGCCGATGTCAGCTCGATCTTCGCCAACCTGCTGTCGGGGGCCGCGCCCGATGTGCCCGACGGGGTGATCCTCGTGCCGCCCGAGACCGGCCCGCCGGTCATCTCTCCGGATGTCGATGGCCTGAGCAACATGCCGATCATCGTGCCGGAAACCGAGGAGGGCGTGCGCATCACCTTTTTCGGCAAGGTGAACGAAAGCCTCGACATCACCCTGAAATTCATCATGGCTTTCGGGCTGTGTTTCCAGCTGCCTGTTCTGCTGACGCTGATGGGCAAGGCGGGGCTGGTCTCGGCCGAGGGGCTGGGGACCGTGCGCAAATACGCCATGGTGGGCATCCTGCTGCTGGCGGCGCTGGTGACCCCGCCCGACGTGGTCACGCAGCTGATCCTCTTCGTGGTGGTCTACGGGCTCTACGAGGTGTCGATCTTCCTCGTGCGCCGCGTCGAGAAGAAGCGCGAGAAGGAGCTGCGCGCGCAAGGTTTGTGGGATGAAGACGACGACGCCCCCGACCTTGAGGACGACCCGCTTTACGACGAGTTCCGCGACGACGACGATCCGGCGGCCAAGCCGGGCCCGGGAGGCGACAAGATTTGACCGAAGACGTGATGGTACGGATCGCCGAGGCGCTGGAGCGTCTCGCCCCGCCGCCCTTGGCCGCCCCGGATTTCACCCGCGCCGACGCCTTCCTGTGGCAAGAACGGCCCGAGGCGGTGCTGCCGGTGCGCGACGTCAACCGGATCGACATCGCCCTGCTGGTGGGCATTACCCGGGCGCGCGACACCTTGCTGGAGAATACCCTGCAGTTCGCCCGCGGTCTGCCCGCGAACAACGCACTCCTCTGGGGCGCGCGGGGGATGGGGAAATCGTCGCTGGTCAAGGCGGTCCATGCCGAAGTGCTACGCCAGGGGCACGAGTTGAAGCTGGTGGAGGTGCCGCGCGAGGATCTCGCCAGCATCGGGCGGCTGCTCGACCATCTGCGCGCCGCGCCCGGCCATCGCTTCGTGCTCTATTGCGACGATTTGAGCTTCTCCCATGACGACCAGCACTACAAATCGCTCAAGGCGGTGCTGGATGGCGGGATCGCCGGGCGGCCGGACAACGTGGTGTTCTACGCCACCTCGAACCGCCGCCACCTGATGCCCCGCGACATGATCGAGAACGAGCGATCGTCCGCGATCAACCCCTCCGAGGCGGTGGAGGAAAAGGTGTCGCTCTCGGACCGGTTTGGGCTCTGGCTGGGCTTTCATGCCTGTGGCCAGGACGAGTATCTCGCGATGATCGACGGCTACTGCGCGGCTTACGGGCTGCAGGTCGCGCCCGAGGTGCTGCGCGCCGAGGCGATCGAGTGGCAGGCGACCCGTGGCGGGCGCTCGGGCCGGGTCGCGTGGCAGTTCTTCACCGACCTCGCCGGGCGGCACGGCGTGACTCTCAACACGCCGTAAATACTGGGAAAACCGGATTGTCAGGCAATTTGCCCGACACTTGCCATACACATGCCCGACACAAAGCCGACGCGGCGCCGACCGGTGCCCGCAGGGCTCAGACGCCCCGTTCGAGGATCAGGCGGCCGTCGTTGATCTCGATCCGGTCGAAGCTGTTGAGATAGCTCATCCCAAGAAGGGACCGGTGCATCTCTCCGCCATTGACCACCGCGCGCACGTTCTCGTCCGAGATCCCACCCAGCCGCACTTCCTTCAAGCGCACCGGCGCGGTTTCCACCCGCCCGTTCGCGGTCATGGCCAGCCCCGAAAACATCAGGTTTTCCGGGTTGATCCCGGCCCGTGCGGCGTCCTGCAGGCTCAGCACCATGTCGCTCGCGCCGGTATCCACGATGAATTCGATGGGCGCGCCGTTCACGTCCAGGACCACGTGGTAATGCCCGTCCATTGCGCGGGGGATTTCCACCCGGCCGGTTTCGGCAAAGACCGATTGCCGGGGCAGGGGCGAGCGCTGGTCGCTGAACACGCCGTAACCGATCACCACCAGCGCAAACAGCAGCGCCCAGGTCGTCGCCGTGCGCACCAACGCGCCCAGCTGGCCACGAAACGCCATCAGGGTGCCGCCGCCGATGAACAGAAGTAGCAAAATCAGGTAGATCAGGTTGGGGACGGATATCTCGCTCATGGCCTCTTATATAGGACGTTCCGCCGCAGGGGGGAGAGGGGATGTCACAAAACCCCCAGATCGATCATCCCGTCGAGCACGAATTGCACCGACAGCGCCGCAAGGAGCATGCCCAGCAGGCGCGTGATGACGTTGATGCCCACCTGGCCTAAGAGCCGCTCCAACATCCCGGCCAGCAAAAACAGGGCCAGAACGCAGATCAGCACCACCAGCATCACCCCGTGGACAGAGGCCACATGCAGCCAGTTGCCCTGGGCCTCGCCGGTCAGCAGGATCATCGTCGCAATGGCCCCGGGCCCGGCGATCAGCGGCGTGGCCAGCGGGAAGACCGAAGGGTCCTCCGGGTGGCCCTCATCGGCAGTGGCGGCCTGGTCCTCGCGGCGTTTCGTGCGCCGCTCGAACAGCATGTCGAGGGCGGTCAGGAACAACAGGATCCCCCCCGCGATCCGAAAGGCGGGCATCGAGATGCCGAGAAACCCCAGCACCGCTTCGCCCGCCACCCCGAACAGCGTCAGAAGCCCGAGTGCCACGCCGCAGGAGCGCAGGGCAATCGCCCGCCGCGCCCGTGCATCCATGCCCTGGGTCAGCGCCACGAAAAGCGGCGCGAGCCCGATCGGGTCGATCACGACGAACAATGCGACAAAGGCGGTGATGGCTTCGGGGCTGGTCATGGCCCCGCTTTAGGCGGGCCGGGTCGGTCTGGCAAGCCCGGGCGGCTCAGGCGGCCTTTTCGGCCTTCTCCAGCTTTTCGAGCGCGGCCATCCACATCGCCTCCGCCCGGTCGAGCCCGTCCATCACCTCGGCATATTTGCGGTTCCAGGTTTCCAGCTCACCCGCCTTGGCGTCCTCGTAAAGCGCGGGGTCGGCGAGCTTTTTCGACAGCTTTTCCTGCATCTCGGTGATCTTCTTCACCCGTTCCTCGCATTTGCGGGCCTCGGCGCGCAGGGCCAGGATCGCATCGCGGGAGGGGCGTTTGGGCGCGGCCTCGGGGGCGGCTTTGGGCTTGCGCGGCTTGTCGGGCGTCAGCAGCATCTGGCGGTAGGCCTCGAGATCATCCTCGTAAGGCGCCACATGGCCATCCTTGACCAGCCACAGCCGGTCGGCCACCAGGCTCAGCAGGTGCATGTCGTGGCTCACCAGGATCACAGCCCCCGTATAGGCGGTCAGGGCCTCGACCAGCGCCTCGCGGCTTTCGATATCCAGGTGGTTCGTCGGCTCGTCCAGGATCAGCAGATGCGGCGCATCCAGCGTCGCCAGCAGCAGCGACAGCCGCGCCTTCTGCCCGCCCGACAGGCGTCCGACCTCGGTCTCGGCTTGTGCGGCCATCAGCCCGAAGCCCGCCAGCCGCGCGCGCAGCCTGGCCTGGCCTTCATCGGGACGCACGCGCAGCAGGTGCTGCAGCGGGGTTTCCTCGACCCGCAACTCGTCCACCTGATGCTGGGCGAAGAACCCGATGCGCAGCTTGTTCGACGCGGTCAGCGTGCCGTCCATCGCCTCCAGCCGCCCGGCGAGCAGCTTGGACAGGGTCGACTTGCCCTCGCCATTGCGGCCCAGCAGCGCGATCCGGTCGTCCTGGTCGATCCGCAGGGACAGCCCGCGCAAAACGGCCGTCCCGTCGTAGCCGACCGAGGCCCCCTCGGTCGCGACGATGGGGGGGCTGAGCTCTTCGGGGATGGGGAAGGTGAAGACCGTGCGCGCGGCATCCTCGGGGACGCGGATCGTCTCCATCTTCTCCAGCATCTTGACCCGGGACTGGGCCTGCTTGGCCTTCGACGCCTTGGCCTTGAACCGGTTCACGAAGCTTTCGAGATGGGCGCGCTTGGCGTCCTGTTTGCGCGCCGCGGCGGCTTGCAGCGCGCGTTTCTCGGCGCGCTGGCGGGCGAACTGGTCATAGGGGCCGGTATAGAAGGTGAGCTTGCGGTCCTCGAGATGCAGGATCCCGCCCACGGCGCGGTTCAGCAGCCCCCGGTCGTGGGAGACGATCAGCACCGTGTGCGGATAGCGGGCGAGATACGCCTCCAGCCAGAGCGCCCCTTCGAGGTCGAGATAGTTGGTCGGCTCGTCCAGCAGCAGCAGGTCGGGTTGCGAGAACAGCACCGCCGCCAGCGCCACCCGCATCCGCCAGCCGCCCGAGAAGGCTGAACACGGCTGGTGGGTTTCCGGCTCCGTAAAGCCCAGACCGCGCAGGATCGACGACGCGCGCGCCTCGGCCGACCAGGCGTCGATATCCGCGAGCCGCGTCTGGATCTCGGCGATCCGGCCCGGGTCGGTGGCGGTCTCGGCCTCCGCCATCAGGCCCGCGCGTTCGGTGTCGGCGGCCAGCACCGTGTTCAGCAGCGACACCTCGTTGCCCGGCACCTCCTGGCTGACCCCGCCGATGCGCGCGCCGCGGGGCAGGGTTATCTCGCCCGTATCGAGCGTCAGCTCGCCCCGGATCAGCCGGAAAAGCGTGGTCTTGCCGGTCCCGTTGCGCCCCACCAGGCCGACCTTGTGCCCATTGGGGATCACCGCGGAGGCATGTTCGAGCAGCGGGCGCCCCTCGACCGAATAGGAGATGTCATCGATGCGTAGCATGGGGGCGATGTGGCCCTGTTTGCGGCCCCTGTCAACGGGGCGCTCCGATCACGTCTTTTCATGCGGCACGGCCCGTGCTAGGCGGCGCCCGAGGATTTCGCGGGCACTCCGCCCGCCCCAGACGTAGGAGCGAGACACATGGCCATCGAGCGTACACTGTCCATCATCAAACCGGACGCCACCAAGCGCAACCTGACCGGCAAGATCAACGCCAAGTTCGAGGATGCCGGCCTGCGCATCGTCGCGCAAAAGCGGATCCACCTGACCAAGGCGCAGGCGGGTGTATTCTATGCCGTGCATGCCGAGCGGCCGTTTTATGACGAGCTGTGCGAATTCATGGCCTCCGAGCCCGTGGTCGTTCAGGTGCTCGAAGGCGAGGGCGCCATTGCCAAGAACCGCGAAGTGATGGGTGCGACCAACCCCGCCGATGCCGCCCCCGGCACCATCCGCGCCGAGTTCGCCGAAAGCGTGGGCGAGAACTCCGTCCACGGCTCCGACGCGCCGGAGACCGCGGCGGTCGAGATCGCCTATTTCTTCTCCGGGCTCGAACTGGTCGGCTGAACCTGCCGCCAGGAGGGATCGTCAGAAGCCGCCCTGGGGCGGCTTTTGCATGTCTGGTCTCGAGAGATGGAAACAAAGATGGCCGCGTCGGCCTCATTTGTGCCTGTTTTTCCGTTCAAGGTGCCGCCAAACGGATCGGAGACCTGCCATGCCCGCCCTTGACTCCTTCTGCGCGTTGCGACCGATCGCTGCCCTTGGTTTGGCGGCGCTGCTGAGCGCCTGCGGCAGCCCGACCCAGGTCTCGACGCAATCGGTGCCGCTGGACAATTACCTGCGCATTCAGGCCGAAGAGGCGATGCGTGGCACGATTTCAGAGCCGCTGTCGTCCTTTTACCGGATGTCCGCCGCCTACCTGACGCCCGAAGGCGACTACGTGGTCTGCGGCGAGGTGAACGCCAAGAAGCGCGGCGGCGGCTATGCCGGGTTCACGCCCTTTGCCGTGCGGTTCGACATCCGAGGCAGTCGTGTGCGGACGAAATCCGTGCTGCTCGACCGGTTCACCGCGCCGGCGGAATGTGCGCGGCGGGCCCAGGGGCGCTAGCGCGCGGGCCGGACCCCGATCTCATCCAAAAGACGTTCGAAGGTTGTGTCTGTCGTGGGGCTGGCATCGGCCTTGAGCCTGTCGAAGCGGACGCGCAAGGCGGCTTTCTCTGCCCCCTTGGCATCGTTCCAAGGCCTCCCTTGCAGCCCCATCACCATGGCGTAATAGGCGATGAAATGGGGACGTGCGCCGGGGTTCAGCAGCCGCAGGTAGCCCGCATCCGCGCCCATCGCTACGAGCGCCTCGGCACTGCCCACGCCAGCTAGGCGAAGGGCGTTGGCCATGGCCGGGCCGATGTTGCGCACGGTTTCCAGCGGGGTTGTCATGACCCCAGCCCTTGCGGCCACAGCCGCCGCGAAAGGCCCCGGAGGGCGCTGGCTCCGACGCGCCGAAGCGGGCGCGCGACGCTCAGATTGAGGCCCAGTCCGTGAACCGGGGGGGCGACTGGTCCGTCCCGGGACCGCTGGTCTGCCCGGAGGATTGCGCCGGGGGAGGGGGCGGGGATTGAGGCGGTGTCTTGTCTTGCATGGTCTTACTCCACTCAAACACGCGAGCTTTACGGCAGCTGCTCGCAAAAAAATGTTACCACAGGATGCCTCTAATCTTTATGAAAATTTCGTTTGACCCTACGTAAGCCATGTTTTTCAGCGGGCGGACGGGCTGTGTTCGGTGTGGGTGCCGCGGCGCGGATCGCCTGCCCGATATCCAAAAAACCCCTTGCCCAAAACGGTTTGGGCGCACAAACTATCGCTCAGGAGGCGTGTTTGAGAGCGGGGAGCGGGGCCGTTATTACTGGTCCAAGGCGCGAGGTCTGTGACGGTTTTGAAACGGATCTTGAGCATCCAATCGGTATTTTGACCGGGAATTGTTCTCCGAAATCAGCTGCGTCTTGGGACAAAACCGATCCATGGGAGGATGATTTGACCTATCACGCGACGACCCGCAGCGGGCACCTGATGCTCGGCGCCGCAATCGCCATGGCCCTGACCGCAGGGACCGTCAGCGCCGACACGATCCGCTTCTGGACCACCGAGGAGCAACCCGAGCGCCTGGCCAAGCAGCAGGAAATGGCCGCGCAATTCGAGGCGCAGACCGGCACCGCCGTGGAGGTGATCCCGGTCACCGAGAGCGACCTGGGCACCCGGGCCACGGCGGCCTTCGCGGCGGGTGATCTGCCGGACGTGATCTATCACACCCTGCAATACGCGCTGCCCTGGGCGGAGGCTGGCATTCTGGACACCGATGCCGCCACCGAGGTGGTCGAGGATCTGGGCGAGGATACCTTTGCGCCCGGGGCCTTGCAGATGGCCTCCACCGGCGATGGCGTGGCCTCGGTGCCGGTGGATGGCTGGACCCAGATGATCGTCTATCGCAAGGACAAGTTCGAGGAGATGGGGCTGGAGCCGCCGACCTCCTTTGCCAATGTGACTGCCGCGCTGGAGGCGCTGCACAATCCGCCGGAGATGTACGGCTTCGTGGCCGCCACCAAGGTGGACGAGAACTTCATGTCCCAGGTTCTGGAGCATGTGTTCCTCGCCAACGGCGTCAGCCCGGTGGACGACGATGGCTTCGCGCCGCTCGACGAGGCCGCTACCACCGAGGTGCTGGAGTTCTACAAGGCGATCGCCGAGGCCTCGCCCCCGGGCGAGCTTTACTGGAAGCAGTCGCGGGAGCTCTATTTCGCGGGACAGGCCGCGATGATCATCTGGTCGCCCTTCATCCTCGACGAATTGGCCGGTCTGCGCGACAGCGCGCCGCCCACCATCAACGACGACCCGACCAGCGCGGAATTGGCCAGCCTGACCGGCATCGTGACCAACTTTTCCGGCCCGTCGAACCCCGAAGGTGCTGCCTGGGGCGATATCCGGTATTTCGGCATCACCACGGACGCGGACACAGACGCGGCGATGGAGTTCGTGAAGTTCTCGATGGACGAGGGCTATACCCAGACCCTGAGCATCGCGCCGGAGGGCAAGTTCCCGGTGCGCAAGGGCACGGCGGACGATCCGCAGAAGTTCACCGACGCCTGGTCGCAGTTGCCCGTGGGCGTGGATCGCAAGGCGCCGCTGGGCGATCTCTATGACGCGGCGATGATCGACGAGATCGTCGGCGGGCTCGATGTGGCGCAGCGCTGGGGCGTGGCGGAGGGGCAGTTGTCGCTGGCCTCCAAGATGATCAACAGCCAGGCGATCAACCGTATCGTGCGCCAGTATATCGATGGCGAGGTCGATGCCGCCGCCGCCGTGGCCGCGATGAACGACGCGCTGTCGCAGATCGACTGATCTGGGCCGATGCGGTGCCCCACCCGTGGGGCACCGCGACCCTGCCGCGGAGCGACCTCGCATGACCGACACACCCACGCCCACGCCGCCCACCGGGCGCGGCGCTCTGCAGCAGCGCGAGGCGCGGCTGGCCTGGGGCTTGCTGCTGCCCACGGTGATCAGCGTGTCGCTGGTGGTGATCCTGCCGCTGCTGGCGATTTTCTGGATCAGCTTCAAGCCGGTCGGGCTGGCCGATCTGCGCCCCACGGCGCCCGTGGTGCGCGAGAGCCTGCGCGGCTCGGGCGAGGACCTGCGGATCGAGTACCGGCTGCGCAACTCGTCTCAGGACAAGGAGATCCGCGGCGTCACCCTGACCGACACCCTGCCGGACACGGTCGTGGTGGGCGAGGGGCTGCCGGAGTTCTGCACCCTCTCGGGGCGGGCTTTGCGCTGCGACTACGGCGATATCGCGGGCGGGTTCAACGAACGCTTCGCCCTGCCGATCACGCTCGCCCCCGGGGCGGATGAAGACGCGGTGGAGGAGGTGGTCGAGGGCAGCCTGCCCAGGATCACCGGCGAAGGCGACAGCATCCTGACCAATGCCGAGTTCACCCTGGAGAATTTCGCGCGCATCTTCGACGCCGACGAGTTCTGGGGCGTGCTCGGGGTGACGATGTTCTACACGGTGTTCGGCACGCTCGGCGCACTTCTGTTCGGGCTTTTCGCGGCGCTTTTGCTGAACAAGTCGTTCCGGGGGCAGGGGATCCTGCGGGGGCTTTACCTGTTCCCCTATGTCGCGCCGGTCATCGCGGTGGCCTTCACCTGGGTGACCCTGTTCGATCCGTTCTCGGGCTCGGCCAATGCGCTGCTGATCCAGATGGGGGTGACCAACGAGGCGATCAATTTCTTCGGCCAGCGCCCGCTTGCGCTGATCATGGTGACGGTGTTCGAGATCTGGCGGTACTTCCCGCTGTCCTTTCTGTTCATTTTGGCCCGGATGCAGAGCATCGACACCGATATGTACGAGGCCGCGGACATGGACGGTGCCTCGCCGTTCCAGAAGTTCTGGTATCTCAGCCTGCCGATGCTGGTGGGGATCCTGTCGGTGCTGTTCCTGCTGCGCTTCATCTGGACCTTCAACAAGTTCGACGACATCTTCCTGCTGACGGGCGGGAATGCGGGGACACGGACGCTGACGGTGAATGTTTACGAGCAGGCCTTCGCGGTCAGCAATATCGGCGCGGGGGCGGCGGTGGCCGTGGTGATCTTCGGCTGTCTGCTGCTGTTCTCGGTGCTGTTTTTCCGCTTCATCAGCCGAGAGGAAGGGTTGTGACCGACGTGCTGCTGCATGCAGGACGCCGTGTGCGCGGCAGCGATGGACGCAGTCCGTCGCGTGTGCACTCCGTTGCAGGTCTGGGCGCAGCCTCCGACGCCCGGCAAGGATTTTGCAAAATCCTTGGACGCGGCTGCGCCGCATGCCTCCGGCGGGCGTTTTTGGCCAAAGATGAAAGGGGCGGGCGGTGAAGCTGTTCTGGCATGGGCTTGTGACCGGCCCGGTTCTGGGCGCGCTGTGGATGGTGGTGCTGTCGACCACGGTGGCGGTGACCATGTCCTTTGCCACCGGCGATCCGTTCAGGCCCGCGATCTGGATGTCGCTCTTGTGGGGCGGGGTGTTGGGGGCGTTGCTGCCCCTGCGCCCGGGCAAGCGGAGCGTGCAGGCGGGGGCCGGATTGCTGGTGTTCGGGCTGGTGCTGATCGGGGTCGGTCCCATGGTGCTGGGGCCTGAGGTGGCGCTCCTGTCGCGCTGGATCGCGGCGGGGGGATTGGCGGTGGTCTTTGTCTGGTCTCTGGCGCGGATCCTGCACGAGATGCCTGCGGGGCGGCTGAACCGGCACGAGTTCGAGGCGGCGGTGATCCGGTTTCTGACGGGCTTTGGCTACATCTTCTTCACCGCGGTCGTACTGATCCCGTTCTACGTCATGGTGATGACCAGCCTGAAATCCCAGCAGGCGTTGTTGCAGAACCCGCTCGATTTCTCGCTGGATCTGAGCCAGGGCTGGGGCCTGTTCCGGTCCTATGCGGAGCTGTTCGGGCAGTTCAATTTCGGCACTTATCTGTGGACCTCGTTTTTCGTGTCCGTATTGACCGTGCTGATCACGCTCGCGTTCTCGATCCCCGGGGCCTACGCGGTTGCACGCCTGCGCTTTGCCGGGCGGGCGGCGTTTTCGCGGTCGATCCTTCTGATCTACATGGTGCCGATGATCGTGCTGGCCCTGCCGATCTACATCGCGTTTTCGGTCACGGGGCTTCGGAACACGCTCATCGGCATCTTGCTGATCTATCCGGTCACGACGATCCCCGTGGCGCTTTATATGCTGCAGGGCTATTTCCGCGGGCTTCCGGCGGAGGTCGAGGAGGCCGGGCTGATGGACGGGCTGAATCGATTGCAGGTGATCTGGAAGATCACCTTGCCGCTCGCGCTGCCGGCGCTAGCCTCGGTGAGTCTTTACGTGTTCATGATCGCCTGGAACGAGTTCCTGCTGGCCTTCATGCTACTGGACGATCCGTCGAAATTCACGCTCACCCGCGGCATCGCGAGCCTGAATAGCTCCGAAATCCCGCGTCAGCACCTGATGGCCGGCGCGGTGATCGCGACCGTGCCCATCATGGCGATCTTCCTGGGGCTGGAGCGGTTCATGACCAAGGGCCTGACGGCCGGATCGGTGAAGGGATGAAGGACACCATGGACGCCGCTGCGCTGGATGCGGAGGCCGAGCGCATTCTGCGGATGAACGACCGGGGCGGGTATTCCGTGCCCACGGCAGGCCTCTATCCCTACCAGTGGAACTGGGACAGCGCCTTTGCCGCGCTTGGCTACGCGATGTTCGACCTGCCGCGCGGCTGGCGCGAGTTGGAGGTGCTGATGGCCGGGCAGTGGGCGGACGGGATGGTACCGCATATCCAGTTCCACAATGTCGACCCGAGCTACTTCCCCGGTCCCGACATCTGGGGCGGGGTCGGGCCGGTGCCGTCCTCGGGGATCAGCCAGCCGCCCATAGCGGCGACCATGGCGCGGCTGATCTACGAGCTTGACCCGTCAGCCGGGGCCGCGCCCATGCGCGCCCTCTATCCGAAATTCATCGCCTGGCATCGCTGGTTCATGGACTGGCGGCTGGATGCCGGGGCGGCCTGCCTGACCCATCCATGGGAGGCCGGGCGCGACAACGCGCCGGACTGGGACGGGCCGCTCGCGCGGATCGAGCCGGTGGGCATCGACCCGTATGAGCGGCGTGACACCGGGCATGTGGACCCGAGCATGCGGCCGAAGAAATCCGACTACGACCGCTACCTGTGGTTGGTCAAGCAGGGCCATGACTGCGGCTGGGACCAGGCGCGGCTGCTGGAGATCAACCCGTTCCGCATGGCCGACCCGACCATGCATTTCACGCTCCTGCGGGCGCACCGGGACCTCGCGTGGCTCGGGCGGGAGCTGGGTCTCGACACCGCGTCGCTGCCCGACTGGATCGCGCAGTTGGAGGCCGGGGCGGAAACCTTGTGGAACGCGGCCCTTGGCGCCTACGACGTGCGTGACACCGCCAGTGGGGCCTGGGCGCAGGCGGTCAGCAACGCGGCCTTCCTGTGCTGGTACGCAGGCATCGATCCCAAGGACAGCCTGGCGACCTACGCCCGCGTGCAGGCCCCGGTGCGCTTCGGCGTGGCCAGCCACGATCCCGAAAGCCCAGCCTTCGAGCCCAAGCGATACTGGCGCGGGCCGAGCTGGGCGATGATGAACATGCTGATCGCCATGGGGTTCGACGAGGCGGGCCTGCCCGAAGGCGCCGCCTTGCGCGACAGCACCGCGCGGCTGATCGCCGAGAACGGGTTCGCGGAATATTTCGACCCCCTGACCGGCGCGCCGGCGGGGGGGCGCGACTTCACCTGGACCGCCGCCGTGTGGCTCGCCTGGTGCAGTCCGAATGTGGGGAGGGGACGATGGGCGCGATAACCCTGAGCAAGGTCGAGAAATGGTTCGGCGACGTGCAGGTTATCAAGGGCGTGGACCTGGAGATCCGCGACGGTGAGTTCGTGGTCTTCGTCGGCCCGTCCGGCTGCGGAAAATCCACGCTGCTGCGGATGATCGGCGGGCTGGAGGATACCTCGCGCGGTGCGATGCTGATCGACGGGGTGGATGTGACCGACCATCCGCCCGCCAAGCGGGGGCTGACCATGGTGTTCCAGTCCTATGCGCTTTATCCGCATATGTCGGTGCGCGAGAACATGGGCTTTTCCCTGAAAACCGCAGGCGCCCCCGCCGCCGAGATCGCCGAGAAGGTGGATGCGGCGGCCGCCGTGCTGAAGCTGGAGCCGTATCTCGACCGCCGGCCCAAGGACCTCAGCGGCGGGCAGCGGCAGCGGGTCGCCATCGGCCGGTCCATCGTGCGCGCGCCCACGGCGTTCCTGTTCGACGAGCCGCTCTCAAACCTCGATGCGGCGCTCAGGGTCGAGATGCGCTACGAGATTGCCAAGCTGCATCAGAGCCTCGACACCACCATGATCTACGTCACCCATGACCAGGTGGAGGCGATGACGCTCGCCGACCGGATCGTGGTTCTGGAGTTTGGCAAGATCGCGCAGGTGGGCACCCCGCGGGAGCTTTACGAGACCCCCGCGAACCTGTTCGTGGCGCAGTTCATCGGCAGCCCCAAGATGAACGTCATGCCCTGTACCGCCGATGCGGGACGCTACAGGTTGAGTCCGGGGCGCGGCGGGGTGTTCTCCGGGGACCGTCCGGCGGTGCAGCTGGGCATCCGGCCCGAGCATATCACGCCGGGCGCGCCGGGGACCGGGGCCTGCGACGGGCGGGTGGATGTGGTCGAATACCTCGGGGCCGACACCCTGCTTGTGCTGGATTGCGGGCCCGAGGGGCGGGTGACGGTGCGGGTGATCGGGGACACCGACCTGACACCGGGCGACGCGGTGGGCCTGAGTTTCGATCCCGACCGTCTGTCGTTCTTCGACACCGACGGCCTGGCGATCCGCTGAGCATGCAGGAGGTCGTGCAAGCCGCCCTGTTCAAGCGCCTCTTCGGGCTCGAGGGCAAGCGCGCGCTGATCACCGGCGCGTCCAGCGGGATCGGCGCGCATCTGGCGCGCACCCTGGGCCAGGCGGGGGCGGAAGTGATCCTGGCCGCGCGCCGGGCGGACCGGCTGGAGGCCGTTGCCGAGACGTTGCGCGCCGACGGGATCGTGGCGCAGACCGCGGCGCTGGATGTGACCGATGCGGCGTCGGTGGCCGCGGCAGTCACCACCATGGGACCGCTCGATATTCTGATCAACAATTCCGGGGTTTCGGGTCAGGACATGGTGATCGACACCACCGAGGCGGATTGGGACCGTGTGCTGGACACGAACCTCAAGGGGGCCTGGCGTGTCTCGCGGGCCTTCGCGCCGGGGCTGATCGCGCGGCAGGGCACGATCCTGAACGTGGCGTCGATCCTGGGCATCGGGGTGCTCAAGACCGTGGGGCCTTATGCGGCGTCCAAGGCCGGGCTGATCCAGTTGACGCGCGCCATGGCGCTGGAGCTGGCGCGCGACGGGGTGCGCGTGAATGCGCTGGCGCCGGGCTATATCGAGACGCCGATCAACACCGAGTTCTTCGCCAGCGAGGCGGGGCAGAGGATGCTGCGCGGCGTGCCCCAGCGCCGTCTGGGCCAGCCCGGGGATCTCGATGCGGCGGTGCTGATGCTGCTGGGGCCGGGGGCGGGCTTTGTGACGGGCGCGACCGTGGTGGTCGATGGCGGACATACACTCGCGCTCAGCTGAGCGCCTGCGTTAACTTGTTGCACCCGAGCGAAAGGCGCTTCGCGAACGCAGCCGATCGGCGCTAGCATTGCGGGTGGGAAGATGCCCGGCCCCGCCGGGCTGCAGGGAGCGATCCGAACCAGCGCCGTGACGCGGCCGCGGAGATGCTATGAGCTTTGACTTCCTGTCCCACCCGGACCGCCCCTTTCATGATGGCCTCGCCGCGGGCCGTTTCATGATCCAGACCTGCCTTGATTGCGGACAAAGCTGGTCGCCGGCCACCGGTCGCTGCGGGGCTTGTGGCAAAACCCAGTTGCAATGGCGCGCGGCCAGCGGGATCGGCACCCTGCAACGGACTATCCCCCTGGGTGACGAGTCGGCCTTCGGCGATGATCCGGACGCCACGCGGGCCATCGGGGCGGTGCGCCTGGCCGAAGGCCCGACCGTCAGCGTCCGGATTGCGGGCCCCGTGCCGGATGTTGGCGCCCTTGTCGCGATCGAGGTCCTGGGCGGCGCCCTGATCGCCCGTGCGCCCTCAGGGGTGTGAGATCCGGCGCAGCTGCCGGTTCCGTTCCAGCACGTCGAGGCCCTGCATCTTCAGGTAATGCAGCAGGTCGATGAACACCCAGTTCTCCGCCAGCTTGTCGCCCGCGCGGCGATAGATATCGACCACCCGCATGTCGGCAGGTGTGCCGGACCCGGGCAGGCCCAGAAACCCGCCCCTGGAGGTATTGGTGAGGTTCGGCCAGCCGAAGAACGCGCCATAGTTTCCCTCGGCCAGCCGTGCGACATGGCCGTTGAAGGTCTTGCCCCCCAGGCTCAGCCGGAAGGGGAATGTGTGTTGGTCCTGGTATCGCGGCAAGGTGTGGGTGGCCCCGATGCCGAAGGGGCCGTACCAGGTCATGTCGTCATGCCAGGACGCGCGCAGCATCTCGATCCCGGCGCGGTCGTTGCCGGATCGGTTCAGCGCAGACAGGTCCGCCACCATCCGCTCGACCAGCGCCAGTGTCGCGGCCCCCTCGGCCGGATCATGGGGGCCGGTCAGTAGCCCGTCATGGGTGCGCGGGCCGGGATAGATCGCCATCGCGCCTGTGGCGGGGGGCAGCGGATAGACCCCCGCCTGGTGCATCAGGGCCAAAAGGTCCACGAAGAGTGCGGTCTCGACGATGCGCCCGTCCGAGACCCGGTGAAACTCGGCATGGCGCAGCCAGGTGAGCTTGCCCGTGGCCGGAATATCGAGGAAATCGCGGTCGAAAAGCCCGGTCAGGTGCCCCATGGCGCAAACCCACACCTGCGGCGTGGCCCCCAGCGTGCTCTGGCCCGCGAAAAACACGTCTTCGCGGCGGTGCAGGCTGGTGAAACTCTCGGCCAGGGGGGTCCAGAACGCGCGGGCCACCGCGTCGGGCCCGGTTTGCTCGTGAAACGGGTGCATCCCGCGCCAGTGCCAGTCCGGCGCGACGTGATCGGCCAGCGCTGCGGCCTTGTCGGCGGCCATGGCCCCGTCGAGCGCGGCATTCAGCGCGCGCACGCGGGCCTTGGCCTCTTGCAACTCAGCGGTGGTCTGGTCTGTCATTCTGGGTGCGAGAGTGTCCCCGCGCGCCGCCCGTCGCAAGGCCAAAGCGTGCGCCATTGCCAGGGTCCGATGTTGACGGCATTCTGGCCGCAAAGGGGAGGCGGCCATGACCGATCAGACACCGCTGCGGCGCAACGCGGCCGGGATTGCCACGGCACTCGACGTGCTGCGCCAGAAATTCGGGGCGCGGCTGCAGACCGGGGCCGCCCTGCGCGAACAGCACGGCCACACCACCACATGGCTGCCGAACCAGCCGCCCGATGCGGTGTTTCTCCCGCGTGAGACGGCCGAGGTGCAGGAGGTGCTGCGGATCTGCACCGCCTACGGGATGCCGCTGGTCCCGTTCGGCACCGGCACCTCGCTGGAGGGGCATGTGAATGCGCCGCTCGGGGGGCTGTCGCTGGATTTCGCCGAGATGAACCAGGTGCTCGCCATTCACCCCGAGGACATGGATTGCGTGGTCCAGCCGGGTATCAGCCGCAAGGCGCTGAACGAAGAGCTGCGCGCGACGGGCCTGTTCTTCCCGGTCGATCCGGGGGCGGATGCGTCGCTGGGCGGGATGGCCGCGACCCGGGCCTCGGGCACCAATGCGGTACGCTACGGCACCATGCGCGACGTGGTGCTGGCGCTGGAGGCGGTGACCGCCGATGGCCGGGTGATCCGCACGGCGAAGCGAGCGCGCAAGACCTCCGCCGGATACGACCTGACGCGGTTGCTGGTGGGCTCCGAAGGCACGCTGGGCGTGATCACCGAACTGACCCTGAAGCTCAGCGGTATTCCCGAGGCGGTGGCGGGGGCGACCTGCAGCTTTGCATCGGTGGAGGCGGCCTGTGCCGCGGTGATCGCGACCATCCAGTACGGTGTACCCGTGGCCCGGATCGAGTTTCTTGACGCGCTGTCGGTGCGCAGCATCAACGCCTATTCCAAGCTGTCCCTGCCCGAAGCGCCGCTCTTGTTGCTGGAGTTTCACGGCTCCGAGGCGGGCGTGGCCGAGCAATCCGAAACCTTCGGCGAGATTGCGGCGGATCATGGAGCGCTGGCCTTCGATTGGACATCCGATGCCGAGGCGCGCGCGAAGATGTGGCAGGCCCGGCACGACGCCTATTGGGCCATGCGCGCCCTGCGCCCGGGCTTCGATGCCTTCGTGACCGATGTCTGCGTGCCGGTCTCGCGTCTGGCCGAAGCCGTCAGTGCCGCCGCCGAACGGGCCGAGGCGGACGGGATCATCGCGCCGACCCTGGGCCATGTGGGTGACGGGAACTTCCATGTCGCGCTGCTGATCGATCCGGAGGATCCCGGCGGGCGAGCGCGGGCCGAAAGCTATATCGGGTGGCTGAACGATCTGGCGATATCGCTCGACGGAACCTGCACGGGCGAGCACGGCATCGGGCAGGGCAAGGTGAAATACCTCGCCCGCGAGCTGGGTGCGGACACGGTCGATGTGATGGCCGCGCTGAAATCCGCCATGGACCCGGACAATATCCTGAACCCGGGAAAGCTGTTTCAGGGCTGAGCCTTGCGCAAAGGACGCTGAAAACCTGTGGAATGTGCACGGATTTGTGGCAGAATTCCGCGAAAGGGGCCAAATTGGGTCCGTGCAAAATTTACCAGTTGATAAAATTACGGTCCTGTGTAGCGTTTCATGGGACGGAACATCGAGATGGAGACTGCAATGTCTACCTCCCAGCATACGCCAGGAGTGGTCCCGGGAAGGTTATCCGAGACAGAGCTTGAGACCAATTTTTCGGACCTGCATGCGCCTTATGACGCCCATGAGGCCCTGGTCGCGGCCGACAGGTGCTATTTCTGTCACGACGCGCCCTGCATCACGGCCTGCCCGACGACCATCGATATCCCGCTTTTCATTCGGCAGATCGCGACCGGCACGCCGGAGGCGGCGGCCAAAACGATCTTCGATCAGAACATTCTCGGGGGCATGTGCGCCCGGGTCTGCCCGACAGAGACCCTGTGCGAGCAAGCCTGCGTGCGCGAAGTGGCCGAGGGCAAGCCGGTGGAGATCGGACGCCTGCAACGCTACGCCACCGACACGGTGATGGCCGCCGGGGTGCACCCCTATGCGCGCGCGCCGGAGACGGGCAAGAAGATCGCCGTGGTGGGCGCGGGGCCTGCGGGCCTGGCCTGCGCGCACAGGCTGGCCATGAAGGGGCACGGCGTCGATCTGTTCGATGCGAAACCCAAGCCGGGCGGCCTGAACGAGTACGGTATTGCCACTTACAAGACCGTCGACGACTTTGCCCAGGCAGAGGTCGACTGGTTGATGAAGATCGGCGGTATCACCCTGCAGTCCGGAAAGGCGCTGGGGCGCGACCTGACGCTCGGCGAGTTGTCGGAAGATTACGACGCGGTTTTCCTGTCCATCGGGCTGGCGGGCGTGAATGCACTCGGTGTCGCGGGTTCTGAGATGAAAAACGTCATGGATGCCGTTGATTTCATTTCCAACCTGCGCCAAGCCAAGGATAAGAGCGAGGTCCCCGTGGGCCGCCGCGTCGTCGTTATCGGAGGCGGCATGACTGCGGTCGATGCGGCGGTGCAATCGCGGCTTCTGGGGGCCGAGGACGTGACCATTGCCTATCGCCGCGACAAGGCCGCCATGAGTGCGAGCGAGTTCGAGCAGAAGCTCGCCACCGCCAAGGGGGTCCGCATTCTCTACAACGCGCAACCCCAGCGCATTGTCGGCAACGTGGCGTGCGAGGCCGTGGAATTCGCCTATACCGAGACCACGCCGGACGGGCTGCGCACCACCGGCGAGACGCGGACCCTGCCGGCCGATCAAGTGCTCACCGCCATTGGCCAGACCTTGACCGGGACACCGGATGGCCTCGCGCTGGAGCGGGGCAAGATCGCCGTGACCGGCGCGGGGCGGACCAGCCTGCCGGGTGTGTGGGCCGGGGGCGACTGCGCCCTGGGCGGCGAGGACCTGACCGTGACCGCCGTGGCCGAGGGACGTGATGCGGCCGAAGACATTCATGCAAGCCTGATGGGCGTCTAGGGGGGTTCCCCGGAAAGGAGCAAGAACATGGCAGATCTGCGTTCGGACTTCGTCGGTGTGAAATCCCCCAACCCGTTCTGGCTGGCCTCCGCGCCGCCGACGGACAAGGAGTACAACGTGCGCCGCGCCTTCGAGGCCGGGTGGGGCGGGGTGGTGTGGAAAACCCTCGGCTTCGACCCCCATGTGGTCAACGTGAACGGCCCCCGTTATGGCGCGGTCTGGGGCGCGGACCGGCGGCTTCTGGGCCTGAACAATATCGAGCTGATCACCGACCGGCCGCTGGAGGTGAACCTGCGCGAGATCAAGCAGGTCAAGCGCGACTATCCGGACCGGGCCATGGTCGTGTCGCTCATGGTGCCTTGCGAGGAGGATCCCTGGAAGAAGATCCTGCCCCTGGTCGAAGAGACCGGCGCCGACGCGGTGGAGCTGAACTTCGGCTGCCCCCACGGGATGAGCGAGCGGGGCATGGGATCGGCCGTGGGCCAGGTGCCCGAATACATCGAAATGGTCGCGCGCTGGTGCAAGCAGCACACGCGCATGCCGGTCATCGTGAAGCTGACCCCGAACATCACCGATATCCGCTACCCGGCGCGGGCGGCCCATGCGGGCGGCGCGGACGCGGTCAGCCTGATCAACACGATCAGCTCGATCACCTCGGTCAACCTCGACAGTTTCAGCCCCGAGCCGAGCATCGATGGCAAGGGTTCCCACGGGGGCTATTGCGGGCCCGCGGTCAAGCCGATCGCGCTTAACATGGTGGCCGAGATCGCGCGGGATGCGGAAACCGCCGGGATGCCGATCTCGGGGATCGGCGGGGTAACGACCTGGCGAGATGCGGCGGAATTCCTGGCCCTCGGGGCAGGCAACGTGCAGGTCTGCACCGCTGCGATGACCTATGGGTTCAAGGTGGTGCAGGAGATGATCTCGGGCCTGTCCCAGTATCTCGACGAGAAGGACATGACCCTGGACGACCTGATCGGACGGGCGACCCCGAACGTCACCGACTGGCAGTATCTGAACCTGAACTACGTCACCAAGGCCCGGATCGACCAGGACAGCTGCATCAAGTGCGGGCGCTGCTATGCCGCCTGCGAGGATACCTCGCACCAGGCGATTTCCATGAGTGCGGACCGTGTCTTCGAGGTGATCGATGCGGAATGCGTGGCCTGCAACCTGTGTGTGAATGTCTGCCCGGTGGAGGACTGCATCACCATGGTCGAAATGCAGCCGGGCGAGGTCGATCCGCGCACCGGCAAGGTGGTCGAGAAGGACTACGCGAACTGGACCACGCATCCGAACAATCCGGCGTCGCAAGCCGCCGAGTGATGCGGGAGGAGGGCTATTCGCCCTCCACCATGCCCTGGGGCAGGACCCTTGGGACCACGGCCTTGTCCGGTTCCGAGTTCATCAGCGCCGTCGCCAGTGCCTCGGCATTCAATCGGGGCAGGGTCGGTTCCTTGTAGGTCGGATCACCCGGAGAAGCCTCTTTCGCCGTCGCCTCGCCTTGGTCGGCGGTGGCCTTGGCCTCCCGATCTGCCTTCTGCTTGGCTTCCGTGATCGGCGCGGCCTCGCCCGCCTGTCTGGCGTGGGAGGGCGGCGCGCCGCTGGTCTTTGCAACTTTCGCCACGGTATCTGGCACACGTTGAGAGGACGGCGGCGGAGACTGCTGTGGACCCATGGGCGCAACCCCGGGGCCGGTATCGAAATATGGTCTGTGCCCTTCGATCTTCATGACACACCTCGTTGTTATGCCACCCACCGTTCGGAACATAACATGAAAGTCTTACCCGCATCTTAATGCGGACCTGTTCAGGTGTCGGGGTTCAGCATCCGTGTGAACATGTGGTCGAGAAAGTGCTGGGCGTCCGGGAATGGGTCTTCGCCCGTGCCCAGAACGAGGTCGATCTGGGTGCGGAAATCGGCGTAATGCTGCGTGGTCGCCCAGATCATGAAGATCAGGTGCTTGGGGTGCACATCGGCGATCTTGCCCTCGGCGGCCCAGCCCGCGATCACTTGACCGTTCTTCTCCACCAGATCGCGCAACGCGCCGCTCAGAAGGGACTTTATCTGTGGCGCACCTTGCAGGATTTCCGTTGCAAACAAACGACTTTCGCGTGGATATTCACGTGCCATCTCAAGTTTGCGGCGCACATATCCCCGTATTTCCTCCAGTGGCTCCCCGGCCGGGTCCATGTTCAACATCGGGTCCAGCCAGGTTTCCAGGATCTGGGCAAGAACCTGGGTGTAAATCGCCTCCTTGCCCTCGAAATAGTAAAGCACGTTCGGTTTGGACAGGCCGGCGCCCGCCGCGATCATGTCCAGCGTCGCGCCGCGGAACCCGTGCTGCGAGAAGACGTCGAGCGCAGCATCGAAAATTGCTTCGCGCTTGGCCTTCTGAATACGAGTCTGCGGGGCTGGACGGGCGCTGGTACTGGAACGGGCCATGGTGCATGCCTTTTGCAAATTGCACTTCGGAAATCGGGAACTTGCGATACACTCACTACACGTCACTTGTGCATGAATCACAAGCACAACGCGCGCAGCGGGCTGATTTCTCGGCAGGAGCCGAGTGTTGCGCGTGGCTGTGCTTGACGCAGACCTGCACTTTGGTACCGTCACTTGACCGTTTGATAAAAAACGGCTGCCGCAGAGAGGGAAACGACCATGGCACTGGATGCGAAGTCCCGTCCGAATGACCTGAGTGCATTCTGGATGCCGTTCACCGCCAATCGGCAGTTCAAGTCAAATCCCCGGATGTTCGTCGCCGCCGACGGCATGTATTACACGACCGCCGAAGGGCGACAGGTGCTCGACGGCACGGCGGGGCTGTGGTGCTGCAATGCGGGCCACAAGCGGCCCAGGATCGTCGAGGCGATCCAGGCCCAGGCGGCGGAGCTTGACTATGCACCGGCCTTCCAGATGGGGCACCCCAGGGCGTTTGAGCTGGCCAATCGCCTTGTCGAGATCGCGCCTGACGGAATGGACCATGTTTTTTACACGAATTCCGGATCCGAGGCGGTTGAATCGGCTTTGAAAATTGCCCTTGCTTATCATCGCGCGCGGGGTGAGGCGGGGCGCACGCGCCTGATCGGGCGCGAGCGTGGGTATCACGGCGTCAATTTCGGCGGCATTTCTGTCGGCGGCATCGTCAACAATCGCAAGCATTTCGGCACCTTGCTGACCGGGGTGGATCACCTGCCGCACACCCATATCCCGGAGAACCAGTGGTCCAGGGGGATGCCGGAGCATGGGGCGCACCTGGCCGATGACCTCGAACGGATCATTGCGCTGCATGGGGCCGAGACCATCGCCGCCGTGATCGTGGAGCCGATGGCGGGTTCGACGGGGGTTCTGCTGCCGCCCAAGGGGTACCTGCAGAGGTTGAGGAAGATCACGCAAGATCATGGAATCGTTCTGATATTCGACGAGGTGATCACCGGTTTCGGCCGGGTCGGTGCGGCGTTCGGTGCGCAGCGCTTCGGCGTCACGCCGGACATGATTACCTGCGCCAAGGGGCTGACCAACGGGGTCATTCCCATGGGCGCGGTGCTCTGCGGCAGCCATATCCATGACGCTTTCATGCAAGGGCCCGAGAACCTGATCGAGCTTTTCCACGGTTACACCTATTCAGGCAATCCGATTGCCTCCGCCGCCGGTCTCGCCACGCTGGAAACCTATCGCGAGGACGATCTTTTCGCCCGCGCGCTGGACCTGGAGCCCTATTGGCAGGAGGCGCTGCATTCTCTCAAGGGCGCGCGCCATGTAATCGACATCCGCAATCTCGGCCTGATCGGCGCGATCGAGCTGGAGCCGATTTCCGGGCACCCGACCAAGCGCGCCTTCCAGGCTTTCCTAGATGCCTATGACAAGGGCGTGTTGATCCGCACCACCGGGGACATCATCGCGCTCTCGCCCCCGCTGATCATCGAGACAGCGCAGATCGACCGGATCGTCGAGACGCTGGGCGAGGTGCTCGCCGCGCTCGATTGATCACAGGCCAGCCGAAACTACCAAGGAGACCTTGATGCCAGCCGACACCGTTACCGCCCCGAATGCGCCGGGAGAAAACCTGAAGATCAATGGCGACCGTCTGTGGGACAGCCTGATGGAGATGGCGCGGATCGGGCCGGGCGTGGCGGGCGGCAACAATCGCCAGACCCTGACCGATGCCGATGCCGAGGGGCGCGCGCTCTTCCGGCGCTGGTGCGAAGAGGCGGGCTGCACCATGGGGCTCGACACCATGGGCAACATGTTCGCCCGGCGCGAGGGCACCGACCCGGATGCCCTGCCGGTCTATGTCGGCTCGCACCTCGACACCCAGCCCACGGGGGGCAAGTATGACGGTGTGCTCGGCGTGCTCGGCGGGTTGGAGATCATCCGCACCCTGAACGATCTCGGGATCAAGACGAAGCATCCCATCGTCGTGACCAACTGGACCAACGAGGAGGGCACCCGGTTCGCGCCGGCCATGCTGGCCTCTGGCGTCTTCGCGGGCAAGCATAGCCAGGATTGGGCCTATGCGCGCGTCGATGCGGAGGGCAAGCGGTTCGGCGACGAGCTCAAGCGCATCGGCTATCTGGGCGACGAGCCCGTGGGGGACCGCAAGATGCACGCGTTTTTCGAGCTGCATATCGAGCAGGGCCCGATCCTGGAAGCCGAAGGCAAGGAGATCGGGGTCGTCACCCATGGCCAGGGCCTGCGCTGGATCGAGTGCACCGTGACGGGCAAGGAAAGCCACACGGGCTCGACCCCGATGCATATGCGCAAGAATGCCGGGCGCGGGCTCGCACGGATTACTGAACTTGTCCACGAGATTGCCATGAAGAACCAGCCCAACGCCGTAGGTGCCATTGGGCATATCGACGTCTATCCGAACTCGCGCAACATCATCCCCGGCAAGGTGGTCTTCACCGTGGACATGCGCACGCATCTGCTGGACAAGCTGAACGCGATGGTCGCGGAGTTCATGGAAAGGGCGCCGAAGCTCTGTGAAGAGATCGGGGTGGAATTCTCGTCCGAGATCGTGGGCCAGTTCGACCCGCCCGCCTTCGACGAAGATTGCGTGGGGGCCGTGCGCAGCGCGGCGGAGCGGTTGGGGTATTCGCACATGGATATCGTGTCGGGCGCAGGGCATGACGCCTGCTGGATCAACGACCTCTATCCCACGGCGATGGTGATGTGCCCTTGCGTCGACGGGCTGAGCCATAACGAGGCCGAGGAGATCAGCCCGGAATGGGCGGCGGCTGGTGCGAATGTGCTGTTTCACGCCGTTGTGGAAACCGCGGAAATCGTGCGCTAGGGATCGGACCGGGCAGGGGGCGTTGCCCCCATGCGCGATGCGCGCCCCCCCGGAGTATTTTGACACAGATGAAGAAGAGCAGGCCGTGATGAAGAGATTTCTGGTGGTGGGTTTGGTTTTGGCGGGGTGTGAGCCGCTGACCGACGAGGCGGGCGTGCCGCTTTTGGAGGATATCTCGCCGCGGGCCCTGGCGGCCTTGCCCGAAGGCGTGCCGCCCTCGCTGCTGATCCGGGATGGCAACGGCTGTTACGGGATCGCCATCGAGGCGACGGAGCCGCAAACCGGTGCGCCGCTGATGGATGAGAACCAGCAGCTGATTTGCGACCCTTGAGAGCCTGGAGCGGAAGATGAACACACAGTCCCGGATCGAAGAGACCCAGATCCGCATCGACCTCGCGGCGGCGCTGCGCCTATCCTGCCGCGAAGGCTGGCACGAGGGGGTGGCGAACCACTTTTCGGCCGCTGTGTCGGCCGATGGGCGGCGGTTCGTGGTCAACCCGCGCTGGATGCATTGGAGCCGGGTGCGCGCCTCGGACCTGGTGCTGTGCGATGCGGATGATCCGACCACCATGGACCGCCCGGATGCGCCGGACCCCTCGGCCTGGTCGATCCACTCGGCCCTGCACCGGGAATTGCCCCAAGCCCGGGTCGCGCTGCACCTGCATCCGCCCCATGCCACGGCCCTGGCGGCGTTGAAGGACCCCACCATCCACCCGATCGACCAGGTCACCGCGCGCTGGTACAAGCGTCTGGCCTATGATCTGTCCTTCGGCGGCATCGCCACAGAAGAGGCCGAAGGCGCGCGCATCGCGGCCTCGGTCGGGGACAAGCCCGCGGTGATGATGCAGAACCACGGCGTGACCACCTTCGGCGCCACCGTGGCCGAAGCCTGGGACGCGATGTATCACCTGGAACGCGCCGCACGGACCATGGTTCTGGCCTATTCCACGGGCCAGCCGCTCGCCATCATGCCCGACGCGCTGGCCGAGGACACCGCCGCCGAATGGCAGACCTACAAGCAGGCCGAGTTCGCCCATTTCGCGGAAATGAAGCGCCTGCTCGACCGCGAGGCACCGGATTACAAGGACTAGCCCACCCAAAGAAGGGCCAAAACCAGAACAAGACGGGGAGACCATCATGTCGACAGTCATCAAGAACGGAACCGTGGTCACAGCCGACCTGACCTATACCGCGGATGTGCGCGTCGAGGGCGGGAAGATCACCGAGATCGGCAAGGGCTTGTCCGGGGAGACCGAGCTCGACGCCACGGGCTGCTATGTGATGCCCGGCGGGATCGACCCGCATACCCATCTGGAGATGCCCTTCATGGGCACGTATTCGACGGACGATTTCGAGAGTGGCACGCGCGCGGCGCTCTCGGGGGGCACCACGATGGTCGTGGATTTCGCCCTTCCCAGCCCGGGGCAGGGGCTGCTCGATGCGATCCAGATGTGGGACAACAAGTCGACCCGGGCCAATTGCGACTACTCGTTCCACATGGCGATCACCTGGTGGGGGGAGCAGGTCTTCTCTGAGATGGAGGCGGTCACGAAGCGCGGCATCAACACGTTCAAGCATTTCATGGCCTACAAGGGCGCCCTGATGGTGAACGATGACGAGATGTTCGCCTCGTTCCGGCGCTGCGCCGAGTTGGGGGCGCTGCCGCTGGTGCATGCGGAGAACGGCGATGTGGTCGCGGATCTGCAACAGAAATTCCTCGCCGAGGGCAATACCGGGCCCGAAGCGCACGCCTATTCCCGCCCCCCGGCGGTGGAGGGCGAGGCGACCAACCGGGCCATCATGATTGCCGATATGGCAGGCGTGCCGGTCTATATCGTGCACACCTCCTGCGAAGAGGCCCATGAGGCGATCCGGCGGGCGCGGATGCAGGGCAAGCGGGTCTATGGCGAACCGCTGATCCAGCACCTGACCCTGGACGAGAGCGAATATGCCCATCCCGACTGGGACCATGCGGCCCGCCGGGTGATGTCGCCCCCCTTCCGCAACAAGCAGCACCAGGACTCCTTGTGGAACGGTCTGGCCTCCGGCTCGCTGTCGGTGGTGGCGACGGATCACTGCGCCTTCACCACCGCGCAGAAACGCACGGGCGTGGGCGATTTCACCCAGATTCCCAATGGCACCGGCGGGCTTGAGGATCGGATGCCGATGCTTTGGACCCACGGGGTGAATACCGGGCGGCTGACCCCGAACGAGTTCGTGGCCGTCACATCGACCAACATCGCCAAGATCCTCAACTGCTATCCGACCAAGGGGGCGATCCTTGTCGGCGCGGATGCCGATATCGTGGTCTGGGACCCGGAGAAGGAGAAGACCATCTCTGCAGACAGCCAGCAATCCGCCATTGATTACAACGTCTTCGAGGGCAAGCATGTGAAGGGCCTGCCGCGCTACACGCTGACCCGGGGCCATGTGGCGGTGATGGATGGCGAGATTCGGACCCAGGAGGGCCACGGCAAGTTCGTCGAACGCCCGCCGGTCACCCCGGTGTCCAAGGCGCTCAGCACCTGGAAGGAGCTGACCGCCCCGCGCAAGGTGGAGCGGACCGGCATCCCCGCGAGCGGAGTGTAATCGGCGCCGATGCTCAGTCGCGAAGAAATCGACGGGTTCGACCACAGCCCAGAGCCACCGAAACCCGCGCCCGCACGCGCGCCGAAGGTCACCCCGTCGCAGCCCCTTGCGGGGGAGGCGGACCTGGCCAGCCGCAAGGGCAACTGGCGCTACCTCGCACCGGAGGCCGCGGCGCCCCCGGCCGACGCCGAGGCACCGGCCGCGGCGCCCGAGCCGACGCGCGCGACGGATGCGCCTGCGACCGTGATCTCAGCGCAGGACCTGGACCTGGTGTTCCAGACCAATGACGGGCCGGTGCACGCGCTCTCTGGGGTGAACCTCGAGATCCGGAAGGGCGAGTTCGTCAGCTTCATCGGCCCCTCGGGCTGCGGCAAGACGACCTTCCTGCGCGCGGTCGCAGGGCTGGAGCATCCCACGGGCGGCACGCTGACGGTCAATGGCATGACACCGGACGAGGCCCGGCAAGCCCGCGCCTATGGCTACGTCTTCCAGGCGGCGGGGCTTTATCCGTGGCGCACCATCGCAAAGAATATCTCCCTGCCGCTGCAGATCATGGGCTATTCCAAGGCCGAGCAAGAAGCGCGCGTCGCCCGCGTGCTGGAGCTGGTGGAGTTGTCGGGCTTTGCCAAGAAATACCCCTGGCAGCTGTCGGGGGGCATGCAGCAACGCGCGTCCATCGCGCGGGCGCTGTCCTTCGATGCCGATATCCTGCTGATGGACGAACCCTTCGGGGCGCTGGACGAGATCGTGCGCGACCACCTCAACGAGCAGTTGCTCGCCCTGTGGAAGCGCACCGAGAAGACCATCGGCTTCGTCACCCATTCGATCCCCGAGGCGGTCTATCTCAGCACCAAGATCGTGGTGATGTCCCCGCGCCCGGGCCGGATCACGGATGTGATCGACAGCCCGCTCCCCCTCGACCGCCCGCTCGACATCCGCGACACGCCGGAATTCATCGAGATTGCCCACCGCGTCCGCGAGGGCCTTCGGGCGGGGCATCTGGATGAGTAGGAGCAACCAGAAATGCGCCTGATCCTGCCGATCCTGACGGTGGTCGCGGCTCTCGTGGCGCTCTGGTATGTCGCGGCGGTGCCGATGAACATCAAGGGCGTGCTGGTGGAGGCCGAGCGTGCCGGGGCCGAGGTCACGCCCCCCGGCGCGGCAGAGCGGCGGGACATGAGCAGCTTTGCCCTCGTGGCGCAGAACGGGTTTGCCATCCCGGCCACCTGGGCGCAGGAGCGGCCCCGGCTGCCCGCGCCACACCAGGTCGCGGTCGAGCTGTGGGAAACCACGGTCGAGAAGCGCATCACCTCGAAACGCAGCCTGATCTATCACGCCTGGATCACGCTCAGCGCCACGCTGCTAGGCTTTGCCATCGGCTCGGCGGCGGGCGTGCTGCTGGCGGTGGGGATCCTCTACAACCGGGCGATGGACATGAGCGTCATGCCCTGGGCCATCGCCTCCCAGACCATCCCGATCCTCGCCATCGCGCCCATGATCATCGTGGTTCTGAATTCCGTCGGGGTGCAGGGGCTGCTGCCCAAGGCGATGATCTCGGCCTATCTCAGTTTCTTCCCGGTGGTCGTCGGCATGGTCAAGGGGCTGCGCAGCCCCGATGCGATGCAGCTGGACCTGCTGCGGACCTATAATGCCAGCCCGTCACAGGGCTTCTGGCTGCTGCGGCTGCCGGCCTCGATGCCCTATTTCTTCACCTCGCTGAAGATCGCCGCGGCCGCGAGCCTGGTGGGGGCCATCGTGGGCGAGCTGCCCACGGGGGCGGTGGCGGGTCTGGGCGCACGGCTGCTGGCGGGGAGCTATTACGGCCAGACCATCCAGATCTGGTCGGCGCTCTTCGGGGCGGCGATTCTCGCGGCGGTTCTGGTCGGGATCATCGGCTTGGTCCAGCGCATCACACTCAAGCGGATGGGGCTGTCGCGATGACGGCGCTTCTGTCGCCGAAGGCCGGTCTCTGGCCCTTTGTCGCGGTTCCGCTGATCGCGGCGATGCTGGACTGGCGACTGGGGGTGATCCTTGCCATCTGGGCCGCGGCCTGGGCACTGAACATCCGCCTGTCGCAATCGGCCAGCCCGACGGCAAGGACGCTGGTGCCGGTGATCTTCGGGGTCACGATCCTGGTGCTGTGGGAGGTGACCGTGCGGCTCTATGCGGTGCCCGGTGTCATCCTGCCGCCGCCCTCGGTGATCGGGGTGCGCATCGCGAACAGCCTGCCGATCCTGTGGGAGGATTTCGTGCAGACCTTCGTGAAGGGGGCGCTGTCGGGGTATGCGATGGGCGCGCTCGCGGCCTTTGCGGTCGCCATCCTGGTGGACCGCTACGATTTCCTGCGCCGGGGGCTGCTGCCGGTGGGGAATTTCATGGCGGCGCTGCCGATCATCGGCACCGCACCCATCCTGGTGATGTGGTTCGGCTTCGATTGGGAATCCAAGGCGGCAGTGGTCGTGGTGATGGTGTTCTTCCCGATCCTGGTGAACACGGTCGAGGGGCTGCGCAGCGCCGACCGGATGCAGCGCGACCTGATGGAGACCTATGCCGCGACCAACTGGCAAAGCCTGCTCTATCTGCGCCTGCCTGCGGCCATGCCGTTCATCTTCAACGGCTTGAAGATCGCCACGACGCTTGCGCTGATCGGCGCCATCGTGGCGGAGTTCTTCGGCTCCCCGATCCGGGGCATGGGGTTCCGGATCTCGACCTCCGTGGGACAATTGGCGCTCGACATGGTCTGGGCCCAGATCACCGTAGCCGCCCTGGCCGGGTCCGCCTTTTACGGGGCGGTGGCCCTCATCGAACGGCGCGTGACCTTCTGGCACCCGTCCGTGCGCGGGCGCTGAAGCGCAACGCCGAAGGCCCCCGACACAGACGCGCAGCCGGGGAGACCCGCAGCCTGTGCGCGCCTGTCCGGGGCCGGGCAGGAGGCGCGCGCTCGACAGATGCAGAAGTCACGCCCGTTGCGGTCAATCCATGCCCACCCCAGGCGCGATTATCGAATTTTCATCGGATCGCATGCGGCTCTGCTGGCCTTTCTTGTCCCCATGGTCAGAATATCCCCAGAGCCCGCAGCATAGCGGGACGGGAAACCACGAATCACAACGGGAGTTACCAGTATGAAATCGACGATGATCGGATTGGGGATCGCCGCCCTTGTGGGGGCAGGCGCCGCGCAAGCCGCGGACGAGGTGAAGCTGCAACTGAAATGGGTCACCCAGGCCCAGTTCGCAGGCTATTACGTGGCGCTCGACAAGGGGTTCTACGAGGAGGAGAACCTCGACGTGACGATCCTGCCGGGCGGGCCGGACATCGCGCCGACACAAGTGCTCGCCGGGGGCGGGGCGGATGTCACCGTCGAATGGATGCCCGCCGCGCTGGCCGCCCGGGAAAAGGGCCTGCCGCTGGTCAATATCGCCCAGCCGTTCAAATCGTCGGGCATGATGCTGACCTGCTGGAAGGATGCCGGGATCGAGACGCCCGCCGACCTGTCCAACCGGACCCTGGGCGTGTGGTTCTTCGGCAACGAGTTTCCGTTCATGTCCTGGATGAGCCAGCTCGGCATCTCCACCGAGGGCAAGTCCGAAACCGGGGTCGAGGTGCTCAAGCAGGGCTTCAATGTCGACCCGCTCCTGCAACGGCAGGCGGACTGTATCTCCACCATGACCTATAACGAATACTGGCAGGTGATCGATGCGGGCGTGGACCCGGACGAACTGGTCACCTTCAAGTACGAGGACCAGGGCGTCGCGACGCTGGAAGACGGGCTCTACGTGCTGGAAGAGAACCTCTCCGATCCGGCCTTCGAGGACAAGATGGTGCGCTTCGTGCGGGCCTCTATGCGCGGCTGGAAATACGCCGAGGAGAACCCCGAGGAAGCCGCCGAGATCGTGCTCGACAACGACGCGACAGGGGCGCAGACCGAAAGCCATCAGAAGCGTATGATGGGCGAGGTCGCGAAGCTGACCGCGGGCTCCAACGGGGCGCTGGATCCGGCCGATTACGAACGCACCGTTGCGACGCTGCTGGCGGGCGGATCGGACCCGGTGATCACCAGGCAGCCCGAAGGGGCCTGGACCCACGCGATCACGGATGCGGCGCTGAACTGATCCGACGATCCTGAGCTTGCCCCGCGCGCCGGACCGGCGCGCGGGGTTTTTCGTGGCCGCCGGCCATATGGCGGACGGATACTCCTAATAGATGCCGACGCGGCGCCCTCTACAATTAGCGGTGCCTCCCCCGCGGGTCCACCACACCGGCCCCGCATGGAAAAAATTCCGCGAAAGGCGAAAAATTCTCTTGCTCCGACTCGGGTTTGGTCTCATATCGCGCCGCAGTGACGCCAACGCACGCGCCTCTGCCGGGGCGGACCGCAAAAGGTCCAAGCAGGTTATGTAGCGACGGTAACGTCTTCTTTGGTACTGGTCGGGACCTCCGGGGCCCGGGTCTGATGGAGATGACCATGAACGCTTACGTAACCGGGCTCGCCCGTTCCCGTCCCCTTGCACCCATCGAAACCGTGGAAGCGCGCCTGCGCGGCTTTATCGACGGCCGGATCTTCGACCGTCCGACGCTGGTGCTCGACTGCGATGCGGTGGTGGCGAAATACCACGCGCTGGCGCATGGCCTGGGGCAGGGGACGCTGATCCATTACGCGATGAAGGCCAACCCGGCGCCCGAGATCCTGCGCGCGCTGGCGGCCGAGGGGTGCGGCTTCGACGCGGCCTCCCGCGGCGAGATCGAACTGGCCCTGGCCGCCGGGGCCACCGCGGCGCGGATCTCCTTTGGCAACACGATCAAGCGTCCTTCGGACATCGCCTTCGCCCATGCCCACGGGATCGACCTCTTTGCGGCCGATGCCGAGGCCGAGCTGGACAAGATCGCCGCCCATGCGCCGGGCGCGCGGGTCTTCCTGCGTGTGCTGGTGGGGGCGACCGGGGCCGACTGGCCGCTGTCGCGCAAGTTCGGCTGCGCGCCCGACACCGCCCTGCGCCTGATGGACCGCGCGGCGTTTCTCGGCCTGCGCCCGGTGGGCCTGAGCTTCCACGTGGGCTCCCAGACCCGCGATCCCGGCATGTGGTCCGACACGCTCGACCAGATGGCCGAGATCTGGCACGCGGGCCGCGCCCGGGGCCATGACCTCAACCTGATCAATATCGGCGGCGGCTTCCCGGCATTCTACGGCGATCCGATCCTGGAGGCCGAGACCTATGCCGGGCGCGTCGGCGCGCTGGTGCGGGCGCGGTTCGGCGATGCCACCGTGATGGCGGAGCCGGGCCGGGGTCTGGTGGCCGAAGCGGGCATGATCGTGGCCGAAGTGCTGCTGGTGTCGCGCAAATCCGAGGACGATCTGTGCCGCTGGGTGTACCTGGATATCGGCAAGTTCTCGGGTCTGGCCGAAACCATGGAAGAGGCGATCCGCTACCAGTTCGTCACCCCCCATGACGGCGGCGAAACCGGCCCCTGCATCATGGCCGGTCCCTCCTGCGACAGCGCCGATGTGCTCTACGAGCAGCGGCCCGTGCACCTGCCCATGGCGCTGCAATCGGGCGACCGCATCCTGATCAAGGCCACCGGAGCCTACACCACCACCTATTCCAGCGTGGGCTTCAACGGCTTCCCGCCGCTCGATCTGATCGTGATCTGAGCCGCGGGCACCGAGGCGGCGCCTGCTTCGGCAGAAGGGCGTGGCGCCGCCTCGTGTCAGAGATCAGGGTAGGTTGGCGCGATCCCGTCCAGGGGCAGGTCGCGCAGCTTCCTGAGCAGGTCGATCATGCCCCCCACCTGATGGGCACAGGTCGCCTCCCCCTTGGCGGCGGTGGCGGCACTGGCATCGCCCACGGTGCCGGCGGCGTTCAGGTCCGACGACACCCAGCCCAGGCTCACCGGCCCGATGGGCGAGATCGGGGCGCCCTGGGCAGTCGAGGTGAAATTCCGCGCCTGCGCCATGTCCACGGTATGGGGCTGGAAATGCAGCATCAGCGAGGTTTCCACATCCCCGCCATGGATGCCGAAGGCGCGCTCGGTGTCGGAATACATCCCCTCCGGCGTGCCGAAGCTCATCCACTGGGTCTTCACCGCCAACATCCCGGCCCGCACGCGAAGCTCGCGGCTGAGGATCGACACCAGGTCCAGGTTGCCGCCATGGGAGTTGACGCAGACGATCTTGCGCAGCCCCGCGCGCGCGACCGACAGACCGGTTTCCCGCCAGGCACCAAGGGCGGTCTCCGCCTCCAGGGTCAGGGTGCCGGGGGCGTGGATATGCTCGTTCGACTTGCCCACCGCCTGGATCGGCAAAATGCGGATGTTCAGGTCCTCGGGCAAAGCGGCGCAGAGCGCGTCCAGCATCCCGGCCATGATCATCGTATCGGTGCCCGTGGGCAGGTGCGGTCCGTGCTGCTCGATCGCGGCCGTGGGCAGGATTGCGATGACGCGTTTCGGGTCCAGACCGTCAAACTCCGTCGTGCGGTACTCCGCCCACCAATGCCGTCGCTCAGCCATAGGTCGCCTCCAGACGGCTGCGCAGGTAATCCGCACCCGTGGTCTCGGGGTATTTCGGCGCACCGGTGCCGGGCAGGGCGGAGATCACCGCATCGGGATTGGGGTCGAGGAAGAAGGCCAGCGACCGGCGCGGGCGCGGCGGCGGCAACACCCGGTGCGGGGTCGAGACATAGGTGTCGTTCGACCAGCGCATCAGGCAGTCACCGATATTGACGATATAGGCCCCGGGCACATCGGGCACGTCCGTCCAGGCGTCCGAGCCGCGCACCCGCAGCTGCAACCCGGGAACACCGTCGGTGCGCAAGAAGGTCAGCGCCCCGT
The DNA here is from genome assembly GCF_028807315.1 of Dinoroseobacter sp. PD6. Classification (NCBI taxonomy): domain Bacteria; kingdom Pseudomonadati; phylum Pseudomonadota; class Alphaproteobacteria; order Rhodobacterales; family Roseobacteraceae; genus Dinoroseobacter; species Dinoroseobacter sp. PD6. The sequence goes on from NZ_JARAMN010000002.1 coordinate 476,987, forward strand.
AATCCGTATGCGCGCCCGCGCCGATACCGGCGGCCGGATCGCCCGCAGGATACCGCAACAGCCGCAGCGTCGCCATGGGCGCATCGAAATCGCGGTCGAAATGGTCCGGCGCAAGGCCCAGGTCGCGCGCCACCAGCCCCATCACCTGCACGCCCAAGGCCTGCACCGCCTCGAAATAGCGGCGCAGCGTCGGCGCAAAACCCGGCAGCTCCGGCCAGCGATTGGCCGCCCGAAACGGCTCGCCCGCCAGGACGCGCGGGTCGTCCGCCGCCAGGTCGAGCCCCATGTTGAACGCTTCCTTGCGGTCCACAGCCCCGCCTTCGGGATCCAGCCGCTCGGTGCCCTCCGCGGCCCAGCCCCGGTTGGTGGCATCGATCGCCACGCGCGCCTTCTCGGCGCTCGGCAGGTCGAAGAACCGGTCCCCCTCGGCAAAGACCGCCGTGATCAGGGCCTCGGGGATACCGTGCTCGGTCAGCAAGAAGAACCCGGGCCCGCGCGCCGCGGCCCCAAGCTCCGCAGACAGCCCCTGCGGGTCGCGCGTCAGCTTCGCGCCATCGAGAACCGGAACCTCCATCACGCCACCGCCGTCTTGTTGCCCCTGCGGGAGGGTGCCTTGCCGATCAGCTTGTCCATGGCCTTGCCCACCTTCACGAGATGCGCCGCCCGGCTTTCCGGGGTCGAGCTGTCCATCAGGTAATGGGCTGCAAAATGCACCTTGCACCCCTTGGCGCAGATCAGCCGTACACCGCGCGTGAGCGTCCGCCGTCCGGGTGCGCCCACCAGCGAGGTCAACCACCGGCTCGCCCCGCAGGTGGTGAAAACCCCCATGGAGGTGATGTTGGTCAGACCGGGCCGGATGTCCTTGTTCTCCGCATCGGGCATCAGGAAGGCGACATCGGGCAGAAGCACCCGGTCGAGCCAGCCTTTCAGCATCGCGGGCAGCCCGTACCACCAGGTCGGATAGACGAAGATCAGCGTATCGGCCCAGCGCAGGTCCGCCACGTCGCGGGCGACAGGCGCCACATTCGCCGGGCAGTCGAGATAGGCATCGAACTCGCAGGCCGGCAGGATCGGATCGAACTGACGTTGATAGAGATCGATCAGCCGCACCTCCGCCCCCCGGCGCTGCAGCTTGTCCAGAACCGTGTCCCGCACGGCGGCGTTGAAACTTCCCTCTTTGGGATGGCAATACACGACCAAGGCGCGCATCAGAAAGCCTCCATCTCCCGGGTCACCTTCGACAGGAAAGCGACCCTCTTGGCATGGCTCGCGCGGTTCATGTCATAAAGCGCGAGGTACCGCATCTTGAACGGGCGACAAACGTGCCAGACAGCCCGCTTGACGCAATGACGGGGCGGGTCCCCTGCGAGCAACGCACGGGTACGCGTACCCCCGTAAGTTGTCACAGCCGCCAGCCGTTTGATATGCGTCAGATTGGGCCGGACCTTACCATCCACCAGCTTGAAGGACACGTCCGGCAGGAAGACCCGGTCGAGAAAGCCTTTCAGAATGGCGGGATAGCCGAAATTCCACACCGGGAACACCATCACCAACGCATCCGCTGCCCGCACCCGCGCGACGTAGTCGGCGACCGGGGCGATGTTGTCGGGGGAAGTGTGATAGCCGCGCCGCTCCGCCTCCGACAGGACCGGATCGAACCCTTCGGCATAGAGGTCGCAATCGTCCACCTCCCAGCCACGTGCGCGCAATGTCTCCACCACCGTCCGGTGCAAGGCCTGCGAAAAACTCTCCGCACAAGGGTGCGCGGCCAGCACCAGAACCCGCCCGAGGCTCATGTCCGGCGCCACTCAAGTCCGAAAATATCCTGGGGGGAGGCTGCGGCGCAGCCGGGGGGCAAAGCCCCCCAGACGCGTGTATTGCCCTGGGCGCAGCCCACATTGTGAAAACCGCGGGTCACTCCGCCGCCGTCATCTTCGGATAGGCGTACATTTCCGAAAAATCGAAATCGGGATCGTCCCAAGCGATCATCTTGCCCGGGTTGAGCAATCCCTTGGGGTCCGCCTCGCGCTTGAAGGCCAGCTGTCGGTCATCCACGGTCTGCCGCCCGCCTTCCTCCAGGGTGTAGCGATGCGGGTTGAAGATCATGGCACCTGCCTCCTCGTGGATGCGGACGATCTCGTCCAGCCGCGCCTCGGTGGTGAACTTCACCAGGCTCAGCCCCGCGAACATCACCTTGCCGTTCTCGCGCAGCACTTCGAGATGCTGCAACACCTCCGGGCTGAACTCGTCGCGCATCTTCTCAACCAGGTTCAGATGCTCGGGGAAGCCATAGCGCACCTGCAGATAGGTGATGCTCGGGTCGACCTTGAGCGCGCGCAGGGTCGTGTGGTTCCAGCCATATTCGAACACCGGCCCGGGCCCGCGCGCCCAGTCATTGTCGTCGGAGCGATAGATCACCCGCGCCTGCGGCCGCCGCCCGAGGAAAGTCTCGAACCCGTCCATGGAGTGCGGTGCGACCATCAGGCCGATGACCGTGTCCTTGTCGGTCACATGCCCCTTCAGCCGCTGGAAATAGTCGAAGGGCGCGGGGGCTTCGTAAACGCTGGCGAGCTTGATCAGGATGCCGTCTTCATTGGCCAGTTCCTCGGCAAACCGCGCGGCGTCCATGAAATCCTCGCAGGCCACGAACATCTCGACCCAGTCATAGGCCGGGGCCAGCGGCATCTCGATCTCGGTGATGATCCCATTGGTGCCGTAGGCGTGGGACACGCGCGCCAGTTCTTCGCCGCGGAATTCCAGCACCCGCGGCTCTTCCTCCATGGTCACGACGCGCAACCGGATGATATTGCCGAGATCACGCAGCGACCCCCAAGTGCAGGACCCGACCCCGCCGGACCCCCCGGCGATGAACCCGCCGATGGTCGCCGTCGCCCAGGTGGAGCTGAACATCCGGATTTCCTGGCCCGAATGGTCCTTGCAGGCGGCATCGATATCCTTCAGCAGGATACCCGGCTCGCAGATCACGCGACCGGGCGCGATTTCCTTGACGGCCGTCATATGCCGCAGATGCATGACGCAGCCGCCGCGCATGGGCATGGCCTGGCCGTAATTCCCGGTGCCCGCACCGCGGGTGGTAACCGGCACGTCATGGGCATAGCAGACCCGCAGCACCTCGATCACCTCGGCCTCATTGCGCGGGTTGACCACGAAGTCGGCGACCAGGTGATCCATCCGCGCCTTCAACACCGGCGAGTACCAGAAGAAATCCCGGCTCTTGGATTTGATCGCGTTCTCGTTCTGCTCGATATCGAGATGGGCGAGGGCGGCCTTTGCGGCGGCCACGTTGTCGGGCATGGTCATTGGGGCGTCTCCATCAGGTCGTCCAGTTCGGCGTATTCGGGCAGGGTGCGGTCGATGGGCTCGCCACCGCGCAGCACGATCCGGTCGCTTTGCGGGCGGGAGAAGAACTCGTTCCAGCTCCGCGCGCGGGTGATCACCAGGTCCGCAGGCGCGCCGGGCGCAAGGCTCGGCGCGTCGAAACCGCAGATCGCCGCCGGGGTCGCGGTGAAGGCCCGCACCCAGTCGAAGCGCCCATGATCGAGATGCCCGATCCGCGTCGCCTCCCGCATCACCTCGATCATGTCCATGTCGCCATAGGCGTAGAACGGATCGCGGGTGTTGTCCGAGGCAAAGGCCACGGGAATGCCCCGCGCCATCATCTCATGCACGAGCGTGATGCCGCGCCCGCGCGGGGTCCGGCCCGCATGACGGTCCTGCAAGTAGAGGTTGCACAAGGGCAGGGACACCACGTTGATCCCCACCTTCGCCACCAGGTCCAGCGTGTCCAGCGCCCGGGCCTCGTCTTGCGTGCCGAGCGAGCAGCAATGGCCAACGGTGATCGGCGCGTCGAACCCCACCTCATGGGCGGTCTCGGCAATCGCGCGCAGGGTCTCGGACGACGGATCCATGGTCTCGTCCACGTGGAAATCGGCGGCAAGACCCCGCTCGGCGGCCATGGCGAAGAAGCCGCGCAGCCGGTCGATCAGGTCCGGCACCGGGTAGGTCACCATGCCCAGAACCCCGCCGGGGGTCTCGGCCACCCGATCGGCGGTGGCCTTGAACGGCCCGTCGGTCGAGAAGTGATCGCAGCCGATCAGGCAGACCGCCTGCAACTCGATCCGGCCCGCCCACTCGGCCTGCATGTCGCGAAAGAGCGGAAAGGAGATCCCGTCCTGCGGCGGAATGCTGTCGAGATGCGTGCGGATCGCCCGCGTCCCGTGGGCATAGGCGCAGCGCAGGGCAAAGCTCATCCGGCGCCGCACATCCTCAGCCGACCAGCGCGCCGCGCGGTCTTCGGCCACGGTGCTGAGCGCGCCCATGAACGTACCGTCGGGGTTCGGACTGCGCCCCCAGATATGGCCCTTGTCCAGATGGGTGTGCATGTCGGTGAAGCACGGCAGCACGAGCGCGCCTTCCATGTCCACCGCGATGGGCTGCGGCTCCGACAGGTCGCCTTGGGCATCGATGGAGATCTCGGTCCTGACCAGGTCCCCGTCCTGCCCCAAAAGGCAGGCGGGCACATGCACGTTCGTCATCGTAAAGGCGCCGCTGGGCAATGCGCGGTAGTCCATCATCCCTCCCGTGTCAGGGCACTCTCATGCCATTTGTGCAACAGCATATGACTGAGAACCGACAGGGCTGCAAAGATGAAAACCCCCATGGCCGCGACCAGGCTGAGCGCCGCGAACATCCGCGCGATGTTCAGGCGGTAGCCTGCCTCCTGGATCCGCGCGGCCAGCCCCGCGCCGACCCCGCCCGTGCCCGCGACCAGCTCGGCCACCACCGCCCCGATCAGCGACAGACCGCCCGCGATCTTCAGCCCGCCGAGGAAATAGGGCAGCGCCGAAGGCAGCTGCAACATCCAAAGCTTTTGCCACCGGGTCGCGCCATAGATGCGAAACAGATCGCGCAGGTTGTGATCGACCGAGTTCAGGCCCAGCGTGGTGGAGCTGAGCACCGGAAAGAAGGCCACGATCCACGCACAGAGCAGCATTCCGGCGGTCTTGCTGTCGACATAGATGAAGATCAGCGGCGCGATGGATACCACGGGGGTCACCTGCAGGATCACCGCATAGGGGTAGAAGCTCATCTCAACCATTTTCGACTGGTTGAACAGGATCGCGAGGCCTGCGCCCCCGATCACGGCGAGAAGCAGTGCCAGAATGGTCGTCCGGGCGGTCAGTAGCGACGCCTCGTAAAGGATCCCCCAATCGGCGATCAGCGTGTCCAGAACCCGCCCCGGGCCCGGCAGGATGTAATGGGGGATCTCGTTCCAGACCACGATCCGGTCCCACAGGAAGATCCCCAGGGCCATGACGATCACCGGCAGGGACCATTTGCCGATCCTCTCGATCCGGCGGGCGCGCAGGCGCGCCTGCTCGTCGGCGTCGGGCGTGTCCACGAGGGGGCTCGGGTCCGCAAGGCTCATGCTGCTGCTCCAATCGCTTCTTGCAGGGCATCGGAGGCCGCCCGGCAATGGGCGGCGTATTCGGGGCTGGTGCGGAAGGTCTCGGTGCGCGGGTAGGGCGCGTCGACCTGCACCTCGCGCAGCACCCGCCCGGGCCGCGCCGCCATGACCACGATCCGGTCCGACAGGAACACGCTTTCGAACACCGAATGGGTCACGAAGATCACCGTGCAGCCGATCTTTTCCTTCAGGGCCAGAAGGTCGTTGTTCAGTTTGAACCTTGTGATCTCGTCCAGGGCCGCGAAGGGCTCGTCCATCAGGATCAGCCGGGGCCGCGTGACCATGGCCCGCGCAATGGACACCCGCATCTTCATGCCCCCCGACAGCTCCCTCGGATAGGCGTTCTGGAATTTCTCCAGACCGACGAGTTTCAACGCCTCCAGCACCTCGTCCTTGACCGCGTTGTAGGGCCTGCCGCGCAGCCGGTAGGGCAGGTACGCATTCTGCGCCACCGTGGCCCAGGGCATCAGGGTCGGTTCCTGGAACACCACGCCCAGATCGCCCGTGTCATGCTGCCCGGTCCAGTCCACCGATCCGCGCGTCGGATGCAACAGGTCGGCGATGATCCGAAGCGCCGTGGACTTGCCACAGCCCGAGGGGCCCAGTAGGGACATGAAATCCCCCTGGTTGATCGTCAGGTTCAGGTCGCGCAGGGCCACCACGTCGCCGTTGAAAATCTTGTCCACCCCGGACAGCGTCAGGACCGGGGGACGGGCATCGAGCGGCGCAAGCGGTGCAGCAGTGGCGAGGGTCATTGCGTCTTTCATACGAACTTCACAGGATCGCGCGCCCCGTATCCCGGGCCGCGCGAAAGGTCTCGACAGGCTGGTCTCAGCCGCCGGGCTTGAGATCCATGCCCAAACCCTGGTTCACGAACTGTGTGGTATAGCTCGCCGCGATGTCGAGCCCGTCCTCGATCACTCCGGCCTTGACCATCTTGGCGTAGAAATCGGCCACCACGTCCGGGTTGATCGCGCCGATGCCCATCTCCAGTGCGTCGCCGCTGTCCACGATGCCCTCGTCCTTCATCATGTTGCGCGCAAAGGCGAGCTTGTCATCGGTCATGTCCGGGTTCGCCGCCTTGATCAGTTCGTTGGCCGCGGACGGATCGCCGTAGAGATAATTGTACCAGCCCTTGATCGATCCCTCGACGAAGCACTTCACCTGCTCGGGCTTTTCGTCGATCGTGGCCTGCATGGTCTCGACCATAGTGGCGTAGCTGGAAAAGCCCGCATCGGCGATCAGGAACACGTTGGGCTTGAACCCGGCTTCCTTTTCGACCGCGAAGGGTTCGGAGCTGAGATAGCCCTGCATGCCCACGCGCTTGTCCGCGATGAAGGGCGCGGGATTGAACGTATAGGGCTGGCGCTGCTCCACGGTGAATCCATGCTCGGCGATCATCCACTGGTAGTAGGACGTGAAGCCATTATCCCCGATCAACAGGGTCAGATCCTTCAGCTCTTCCCAACTTTCGGCCTCGCCCGGGTGGGCAAGGATCACCTGCGGATGCTTCTGGAAGGTCGCGGCGACCATGACGACAGGAATGTCCTCCTTCACCGCGTTGAACGCCTGCAGCATGTCTCCGCCCATGTGATAGTCGATCCGGCCTGCCAGCATCAGGGCCCGGTTGTTGACCTGCGGGCCGCCCGAGATGATCTCGACATCCAGACCACAAGCGGCATAGGTGCCGTCGGCCACGGATTGGTAGAACCCGCCATGCTCGGCCTGGGCCAGCCAGTTGGTACCGAAGACGACCTTGGCGTTCTCGGCAGAGGCAGCGGAGGCGCCGCATACGAGCGCGATCGCCAGAAGCGAAGTGGTAGTACGTGTCATGGGATCTCCTGTCGGGTGTATGTGTTTTTTTTGAAAATAGAGCATGCGCGCAGTTTGGCATCAAATCATGCGCGACACTCAATGATTCTGCCTAATTAGGCGGCGTAAACGCTCCCATTTCGGGCGGGAGGGTCAAAAACTGGGCGCTTCCGGAGTGATGCATGACGGGTCCGGACTGGTCATCGCGCCTCTGCTCTGACAGCGTCACGTCATGGTTCCGTTCTCAGGAGGTCCGCGATGCTGCGCCCGCTCAGTCCCGATACGATCCGTCCGCCCTTTGCGCGCTATGCCCACGGGGTCGAGGTGCCCGCGGGGGCGCGGCTCGTGGTCTGTTCGGGGCAGTTGGGGATCGGACCCGATGACGTGGCCCCCGACACTGCCGAGGCCCAGGCCGCCCTGTGTTTCGCCAATCTCGACGCGGTGCTGGCGGAAGGCGGGATGGGGCGGGCGGACGTGGTGCGGATCAACGCCTATGTCACCGACCGCGCCCACATGGCGGGCTACATGGCCGCGCGGGACGCCTGGCTCTCGGCGGTGCCCGATCACCTGCCGGCCTCGACCCTGATGATCGTGTCGGGTTTCACCCGCCCGGAGTTCAAGGTCGAGATCGAGCTGATCGCCGCACAGATGCCCTGAGCGTCAGAGCAGCTCCTGCACCAGCTTGCGCAGATCCTTTTGCAACTCAGGGTCGAGCCGGGGCGGCGCGGGCTTGCCCGCAAGCGAGACCAGCCGCCGGTAGACGGTATTGTGGCGATGGGCGCGGGCCATGATCTCGCGGGTGAACGGTCCGGCCTGGGGGTCACCTGCGCAGACCGCCTCCAGCCGCGCGGTCATCAGGTCGATCATCTCGCCCTTCTCCACCCAGTAGGAGATCATCCCGTCGAACAGCGCGCCGCCCTTGCCCCACCGCGCCTTGGGCGGCCAGGGGCGCGGGATGTCGTAAATCTTGCGCTCCGTCTCGGTCAGTTTCAGGGTGTTGGCCAGCAGGCTTCCGGCGATGCCCATGGCCCGCTGGGCCTGGCTCGCCCCGTGATCGGCGAAGCTGTCGCAGACCGACACCAGCCAGCGGAGCTTCATCTCCTGCGCAAGCTGTGGCGCATAAGCATCCGTGATTTCGTTGAAAAGTGCATGCGCCTCGCGGCAATCCGGCACCCGGCGCATCACGACGATCACGGCGCCCAGCAGATGCGCCAACCGGGACTGGTCGGCAAACTCGGGCTGCAATTTTCGGAAATGCCGGATCAGGTTCGCCTCCCGCCCGGCCCAGGTCTCGCCGCGACGCCCGCCGGTCAGGCTGCTGGCGAAGGGGGCGAGCGGCACGCCCGGCATCGGCAGGGCCGCCGCCGCCGCGTCCGCGCGCAGGTCGCGCTGCTCGAAGAAGGCAGGCCACAGGTCCCAGACCTGCGCACCCGGCGCCTCCGGCAGGGAAGCGGGCTGCACCGGCCGATCCGCATCGGGACGGTAGCCGAGGGTCTCGAAGTCGCGCTTGTAGAAGCGCAGGGCGCGCGCCTGCACTTCGGGTGACATCTCGGGCAGCGGCGCATGGGCCACGATGCGCGCGGGCATGGGCAGGGCGCAAGCCTCCGCCGCGCGGGCGTAGTCCTGGGCGAAGCATTCGGCGCGGATCAGGTGATCGGCCGCGTGCAACCGCCGGATCGGGTGGGTCTGCGGCGCAAGGCACGCCTTGAGCTGGGCCTGCGGATAGGACCGGCTGTGATCACAGGGCGTGCGCGGGTTCTCCAGGATCTCCAGCGCGCCCTCCCATGTCAGGCCGGGCAGGCGCGGCTTGGCACCTGGGCTCTCGCCGTCGCGAAACTGCGCGATGATCCGCGCCATCCGCACCAGCGGGTGCCGCACGGCAGCGATCCGGGGCACCCCCGGCGCGTCGAATCCGGTGGTCAGCCGCGTCTCCACCGCCGCGCCGAAGCTGTCCCGCAAGGCCTGCGCCCCCGTGCCCGGGATATCGAGCAGGATCACATCGGGGCTGGCATAGCGGTGGCTGGTCACGCAGGTGGTCCTCGGTTGATCGATCGCCCTTCTGCACCGTGGCATCGCGGCAAAAGGAGGGCAAGACCGCGCCCTTCGTAGGGCAAGTGCCTGTCTTCGAACGGACAATGCGCGGATGAAAAACGCCGCCCTCCTGCGAGAGCGGCGTCCGGTGTTTGGTCGAGGAACCGCCCCACGGGCGGGCCCGGATCAGCCCACGGTGGCGGGCTCTTCCTTGCGCTCGGCATAGATCAGCAGCGGTTGCGCATCGCCCGAGACGACCTCTTCGTTGACCACCACCTCGTCCACGTTGTCCAGACCCGGCAGGTCGAACATCGTGTTCAGCAGGATGTCCTCGAGGATCGAGCGCAGGCCGCGTGCCCCGGTCTTGCGTTCGATCGCGCGCCCGGCGATGGCGTTCAGCGCATCCTCGGTGAAGGTCAGCTGCGCATCCTCCAACTCGAAGAGCCGCTGGTACTGCTTGACCAGCGCGTTCTTCGGCTGGGTCAGGATCGTGACCAGCGCGTCCTCGTCGAGATCCGTGAGGGTCGCGATCACCGGCAGGCGGCCGACGAATTCCGGGATCAACCCGAATTTCAGCAGATCCTCCGGCTCCAACTCGCCGAACATCTCGCCCACGCCGCGGGTGTCGTTCTCCTTCACATCGGCGCCGAAGCCGATGGCAGAGCCCTTGCCGCGCTGCGCGATGATCTTCTCGAGACCCGCGAACGCACCGCCGCAGATGAACAGGATGTTGGTCGTGTCCACCTGCAGGAATTCCTGCTGCGGATGCTTGCGCCCGCCCTGGGGCGGCACCGAGGCGACCGTGCCTTCCATGATCTTCAGAAGCGCCTGTTGTACCCCTTCGCCCGAGACATCCCGCGTGATCGAGGGATTGTCGGACTTGCGGGTGATCTTGTCGACCTCGTCGATATAGACGATGCCGCGCTGCGCGCGCTCCACATTGTATTCCGACGCCTGCAACAGCTTGAGGATGATGTTCTCCACATCCTCGCCCACATAACCGGCTTCGGTCAGGGTCGTCGCATCCGCCATGGTGAAGGGCACATCGAGGATCCGCGCCAGCGTCTGAGCCAGCAACGTCTTGCCGCAGCCCGTGGGCCCGATCAGCAGGATGTTGGACTTGGCCAGTTCGATATCCGTCTTGCCCGCATGGTTCAGACGTTTGTAGTGGTTATGGACCGCCACCGAGAGCACGCGCTTGGCGTGGCTCTGGCCGATCACGTAATCATCGAGGACATCGCAAATCTCCTGCGGCGTCGGAACGCCTTCGGACGATTTCAGACCGGATGATTTCGTCTCTTCGCGGATGATGTCCATGCACAGCTCGACGCATTCATCGCAGATGAACACGGTGGGCCCTGCAATCAGCTTGCGCACTTCATGCTGACTCTTGCCGCAGAAGGAGCAGTAGAGCGTATTCTTGCTGTCGCCGGAGTTGTTCGCCATCGGGTACCTCGTCGGTTGCCCCCCGGATCGATCCGGTCAAATCGAGCCATCCTGGCCGCGAGGGGGGCGCGTTTCGGGCCATGCTAGGGCAGGGCTCTGGGCTTCACAATGCCAAAAATTGGCGCGCCCCGGCCTCTGGGACTTCACAATTTTTTGGGGCCGGGGCAAGGGCAGGGCAGCCGGGGCCGCCCCACCGGAAGGGGTGCGTTACTTGCTGGTGTCCTCGTTGGCGCGGCTCTCGACGATCTCGTCGATCAGGCCCCATTCCTTGGCCTGCTCCGCATCCATGAAATTGTCGCGCTCCAGGGCATCGACCACCTTTTTCAGGGGCTGGCCCGTGTGCTTGACGTAGATCTGGTTCAGCCGATCCTTGAGCTTCTGGGTCTCCTGGGCGTGAATCATGATGTCCGTCGCCTGACCCTGGTAGCCGCCCGAGGGCTGGTGAACCATGATCCGGCTGTTGGGCAGCGAAAAGCGCATGCCTTTCTCCCCCGCGGTCAGCAGAAGCGACCCCATGGACGCCGCCTGTCCCACCACCAGGGTGGAGACCTTCGGCTTGATGTATTGCATGGTGTCGTAGATCGACAGGCCCGAGGTCACCACGCCACCGGGGCTGTTGATATACATCGAGATTTCCTTGGACGGGTTCTCCGCCTCCAGGTGCAGCAGCTGTGCCACCACCAGCTGGCTCATCCCGTCATGGACGGGACCGTTCACGAACACGATCCGCTCCTTGAGCAGTCGTGAGAAGATGTCATAGGCCCGTTCGCCGCGGCTGGTCTGTTCGACCACCATGGGAACGAGGTTCATGTAGGTATCTACGGGATCATGCATGCCGGTGCCTCAAGTCTGTATGGGGGGTTCTAAGGTTTATGTGTCAACAAGATGTTATGTGCCCGTCCGGGGAGGTACAAGAGCATCCGACCGCTTCTGCCGCGGTCGTGTGCCGGCCCCAAGTCGGGCTTGTGAAAACGCCCCGTTGCGCAAGGTGCGGTGCAAAAAGACGCGCCTCGCGACCATGGGTCACGGCGCGCCTTGATCCCGGGCGGGGGCGCGATAGCTCCTGACCCATGACACCGGACACAGCCTTCCCCCCGACCCGTGACGCAGGGCTTGCGCGCCTGCGGGATTTCCTGCCCAAGGCGGCGGGCGACTATACCCGCGGGCGCAACTACGACCTGCCCGAGCAGGGGCACCCCCATGTCTCGCAACTCTCGCCCTATCTGCGCCACCGGCTGGTGACCGAGGCCGAAGTGCTCGATGCCGTTCTGGGCCGCTACAGCCTCAAGTCGGCCGAGAAATTCGTGCAGGAAGTCTACTGGCGCACCTACTGGAAAGGCTGGCTCGAACGCCGCCCGTCGGTCTGGATGGCCTACAAGGGCGGGCTGTCCCAGGCGCTCGATCGGCTGCATGTGGAATCCGGGCTTCGGGCCGAATGGGAGGCCGCCTGCAAGGGCGAGACGGGCATCGACGGGTTCGACGCTTGGGCGCGGGAACTGGTCTCGACCGGCTACATGCACAATCACGCGCGGATGTGGTTCGCCTCCATCTGGATCTTCACCCTGCGCCTGCCGTGGGAGCTGGGCGCCGACTTCTTCCTGCGCCACCTGCTCGACGGGGATGCGGCCTCCAACACGCTGAGCTGGCGCTGGGTCGCGGGGTTGCAGACCCAGGGCAAGAATTACGCCGCGCGCGCGTCCAACATCTCGAAATACACCGAAGGGCGGCACCGCCCGGTCCACCAGCTGGCCTCCGATCCCGCCCCCCTGATGGGCCCGCCCCATCCGCCGGCCGATGACGCACCTGTCACCCCGACCCTCGACCGGAACGCGCCCTGGGTGCTGGTGCTGACCGAGGATGACCTGTCGCCGGGTTTCGTGCTCGACCAGATGGCCAACCCGCCCCTGGCCACCGCGATCCTCGATGGCGCCGCAGCACGCTCGCCGCTGACCGTGGCGCCCCATGTCACGGACTGGACCTCTGCCGCCCTCGACAGCACCTGCGCGCGCTACGCAGACCGGCTGGGTCCGGTGACGCCCGCGCCCGAAGATCTGGGCGCCTGGGCGCGCGGGGCAGGGGCGGCGCAGATCGTCATGCCCTACACCCCCGAAGGCCCCGCCCGCGATCTGCTGCGCGCGCGCCTTGCCGATAGTGATTTGCCGCTGGTGCCGGTACTGCGCGACCACGATGCCGCCGCCTGGCCCCATGCCAAGGCCGGGTTCTTCAAGTTCAAGGAAAAGATCCCCGCCCTGATCGCCCGCCGACAGGGCCTCTCGCTGGCCTCTTGAACCCGCTCGCCACCGGTCCCCCGCGTCCGCATGTCGCTGGACGCCAGCCCCGCAATCGTCCATATCTGGGCCAACCCGACCGGAGGCATCATGAAGTTCCTGTTGCAACTCATCACCTGGTGGAACGCCGAGACCCTGGGCATGCGCCTGTGGAGCAAGCGCAACGGCGAGAAGGTGGGCGAGGACGAAGCCGGCAATAGCTTCTTCCAGACCAAGGACGGCAAGCGTCGCTGGGTCATCTATAACGGCGAGGTCGAGGCGAGCCGCGTCTCCCCCGACTGGCACGGCTGGCTGCATTTCACCTGGAAAGAACCGCCCACCGCCAAGCCGCTGGTGCGCAAGTCCTGGGAAAAGCCCCATGAGGAAAACCTCACCGGCACGCCGCTGGCCTACGCCCCCGCGGGCTCCCTGCGCCGTCCCAAGCCTGTGGAGCGCGCGGATTATGAGGCATGGCAGCCGGAATGAAGCTGCGCTAGACTGGCGCCAACCAGTCAACAGGGCACCGAACGGGCATGTCACACAGTAAAACCGAAGTCGTCGTCGGCGGCGCCGTTCTGGCCGCCGCGGTCGGGTTCCTCCTTTTCGTCTCCAACGCCACGGGCTTTTCCGGCGGGGGCAGCGGCTATCCGCTGACCGCCAGTTTCCGCTCCGCCGACGGGATCACCATCGGCACCGATGTCCGCCTCGCGGGCGTCAAGATCGGCACCGTCACCGGCATCGCGCTCAATCCCGAAACCTTCCGCGCCGACACCACGATCTCGGTCTCCGAGAACATCGAGATCCCCGATGACAGCGCGATCTCCGTGTCCTCCGAGGGCCTTCTGGGCGGCAATTTCATCGAAATCCTGCCCGGGGGCTCTCCCTTCGCCATGGAAACCGGGGGCGAGTTCATCGACACCCAGGGCTCGGTCAGCCTCGTGTCGCTGCTGATGAAATTCGTCGGCGGGGACGGCTCGTGATCCGCACCACGCTGGCGGTTGCCCTGCTCTGGGTCGGATGCGCGGCCGCGGCCCAGCAGGAGGCGATCATCATCTCGCCCCTCGATGAGCTCGAAGAACGCGCCGAGGGCGAAGAGGACGGCTTCGGTGGGGAGTTGCGCCTGCGCGACGAGGAGTTCCAGACCTTCGAGCAGGAGCTGCGCGTCTCCGCGGCCGAAGCCGGCCTGATCCGCGTGCTCGACAAGACCACCGGCCGCGTCGAGACCCTGGAAATCCCCGCCGGTGAGGCCCGGCAGAGCGGTCGGCTCAGCATCACTTTGATCGAATGCCGCTTTCCTGAGGAAAACCCCGCCTCTGACGCCTTCGTGCACCTGCAGATCACCGAGCGGGACACGCCGCTCTATGACGGCTGGATGATCGCGTCCTCGCCCGCGCTCGCCGCCCTTGATCATCACCGCTACGACGTCTGGGCCCTGCGCTGTGCCACCCCGGGGGAGGAAGAAGCCACCCCCGAAGTTGCCGCCGGTCTGCAATCCCCGCGACCGACCGCGCGGCCCTGAACACAAGGCCTAAAACGGCCTGCGATACCCGAGCATCAGGGCATTCGAACCGCCATTGGGCTTCAACGTCCCGTAGCCATTCGACCGGTGGTGCAAGCGCCAGAACACCGTGTCACCGGTCGACAACTCGGCAAACTCCGCCTCCAGGTACCAATAGATCAGGGTCCGCCGCGATTGCCCGTCGTAATTGGCCCTCTCCAACTGGGACACTTCGGTGTAATGGGACAGGCCGAGACCGAAGGCGAAACTGTCGAAGGCATCCCACCAGCTGTCTCGCGGGTGATAGCGCAGGGCGACGGGCAGCGCGAATTCCACGAAATCCTGGTCTCCGAAATGGGCATTGGCCTGCAATTCCGCACCGACCGAGAACCGGCTCGTGCCGATCTGCCGGTCATAGCCCAACACACCGCCCAGCACGAATTGGCGCTCCAACTCTGTCCGGGTCGGGGTCAGGGCTTCGGCTGCGCGGTCGTCGGTCATCACACCGCCCTGGACCGCCCAGGACCATCCGCCCCCCGGGGCTGGGTCGGCCGCGGCCTGCACGGCCCACAGGGCCAGAGCCCCGGCCCAGAGAAATCTGCTCGAAATACGCGTCACGTCACGGCCTCCCGGTCTTGGTCTGGTTCCAGTTTCGGGGCCGTCTGGCGGCGCGCGTCACGATGCCATGCGTCCGGCGCGCCCCACTCACAGCACAACCTAGTGGAAAGCCGACACGCCCCGCAAGAGCGCACGAAGCGCCCGGAATACGCGGGCCGGCGCCGGGCTCAGGAGCGGGGTTGTCCGGGGCCGGGCGCGAGGATCTGCGCGGGCGTTCGGGGCAGGGGGCGCGCTGTCAGGTCGGCCTTGGCCGACAGGGCCGCCCGCAGCTTCGCGCGGTAGCTGTCGCGCGAGATTTCCACCGCGCCCATGGTCGCCAGATGCGGGGTGACGAACTGCGTGTCGAACAGGGTGTAGCCGCAGCGTCGCAAATGCGCGCACAGCGCCACCAGCGCCACCTTCGAGCCGTTCGGGCGCCGCGAGAACATGCTCTCGCCGAAAAACGCCGTCCCGATCGCCACGCCGTAGACCCCGCCGATCAGCGCGCCGTCCTCGCGGACCTCCAGCGCATGGGCGAAGCCCATGGCATGCAGGGCCGTGTAGGCGTCGAAGATCTGGTCGTTGATCCAGGTCTCGTCCCGGTCGGCGCAGCCGGCCACGACCCCGGCGAAGTCCTGGTTCAGGCTCAGCGTCCATTCCGTGCGCGCCATGAACCGGCGCAGCTTGCGCGACACATGCACCCCGTCCAGCGGCAGCACCCCGCGCTGGCGCGGATCCACCCAGAACACCGCGTCGTCGTCGCGCGCTTCGGCCATGGGGAAGATGCCCGCCATATACCCACGCAGCAGCAGGTCGGGCGTCAGCCGCGGCGGAGAATTGGGGTACATGTCATGGGCCATCGTGCCCACAACCTAGAGGCGCACCCGCGCCCGGTCCAGAAGAACCGCGCGCGCCCGCGTCAGATCTGCGCCGTCTCCAGCCACTCTTCGAGCCAGTGGATCGTGTAGTCTCCGGTCTGGATGGCCTCCTCGGCCAGCAGCGCATGGAACAGCGGCACGGTCGTGTCGATCCCGTCCACGATCAACTCGCCAAGCGCCCGGTTCAGCCGTGCCAGCGCCGCGGGCCGGTCCTGGGCCAGAACGATCAGCTTGCCGATCAGGCTGTCGTAATAGGGCGGGATAGAATAGCCGCCATACAGCGCCGAATCCATCCGCACGCCCAGGCCGCCCGGGGTGTGGAAGGTCGTGACCATGCCGGGGCAGGGGGTGAAGGCGGGCACTTTCTCGGCATTGATCCGCACCTCGATCGCATGGCCCCGCACCTGCAGGTTCTCCTGCTTGAAGGTCATCGGATAGCCCGCAGCTACGCGGATCTGCTCTTTCACCAGGTCCACGCCGAAGATCGCCTCGGTCACCGGATGCTCCACCTGGAGCCGCGTGTTCATCTCGATGAAATAGAACTCGCCGTTCTCGTAGAGAAATTCGATCGTGCCCGCACCGGCATAGTCGATCCGGGCCACGGCCTCGGCACAGGTCTTGCCGATCCGCGCGCGGGTCTCGGCGTCGATCACCGGGCTCGGGGCCTCCTCGAACACCTTCTGGTGCCGACGCTGGAGCGAGCAATCCCGCTCCCCCAGATGCACGGCGCCACCCTTGCCGTCCCCAAAGACCTGCACCTCGATATGGCGCGGGGTGCTGAGGTATTTCTCCAGATAGACGTCCGGGTTGCCGAAGGCGGCCTTGCCCTCGGACCGGGCGGTCTGGAACGCCTCGTCCAGGTCCTCGGCGGTCTTGGCCAGCTTCATGCCACGTCCGCCGCCGCCGGCGGTGGCCTTCACGATCACCGGATAGCCGATCTCGCCCGCCACCCGGCGCGCGGTCTCCAGGTCCGGCACGCCCCCGTCGGATCCCGGCACGCAAGGCACGCCGAGGTTCTTCATCGTTTCCTTGGCGGTGATCTTGTCGCCCATCACCCGGATATGCTCCGCGGTGGGGCCGATGAAGGTCAGGCCGTGATCCTGCACGATCTGCACGAAATTCGCGTTCTCCGACAGAAACCCGTAGCCCGGATGGATCGCCTCCGCCCCGGTGATCTCGCAGGCCGAAATGATCGCGGGGATCGACAGATAGCTCTGCGGGCTGGGCGGCGGGCCGATGCAGACCGCCTCGTCGGCCATGCGCACATGCATCGCGTCGGTGTCGGCGGTGGAATGCACAGCCACCGACTGGATGCCCAACTCGCGACAGGCGCGGATCACGCGCAGGGCGATCTCGCCGCGATTGGCAATCAGGATCTTGGAGAACATCGGCCCGCCTTACTCGATGATCATCAGGGGCGCGCCGTATTCGACGGGCGAGCCGTCCTCGACGAAGATCCGCGTGACCTTGCCCGCGCGGGGGGCCGCGATCTGGTTCATGGTCTTCATCGCCTCGATGATCAGGACGGTCTGGCCCTCCTTGACCGTGTCGCCGGTCGACACGAAGGACGCCGCGCCGGGCTCGGGCTGCAGATAGGCCGTGCCCACCATGGGCGAGGTCAGGGCATTGGGGTCCTGGGCCGGGTCGCCCCCTTCGAGGGGCGCGGGGGCCGCCGCGCCTGGCGCGACCGGGGCGGCCATCGGTGCCGGGGCCGCCACCGGCATGGCCGCCGCGACCGGGGCCGCCGTCATCTGCCGGGAGACCCGCACATTCAGACTGTCATCCTCGCCATACTCACGCTTGACCTGCAATTCGCTCAGGTCATTCGCGCGCAGAAGTTCCGCAAGAGCCTTGATAAAGGCTACGTCGTCATCATGGGACTTGTTCGTCATGCCGTCCTCAATCGGGTGGTCTGAAAGCCGCATACAAGAGCCCCGAGACCCCATGCGCGTTCTTGTGGTTTTGATCCCCTATACGGCACCGTACCGGGCGAGAAAAGGGGCGCACGCCGGTTTTCCACCATGCCGCAACCCGGGCGCGGGGGCAGCGTGACCCTACGTGACCCGTCCGTGAAAAAGTTTGCAACATCGCCCGCCCCGGGCGAAACTTGACGCCACGACCGGGAAAACCCGGCACAGCCCACCAACAGAGGACACCCAGCTGATGAGTTTCGCGTTTTCCACCAAGGTATTTTTCGGCGACAGCCTGACAGATGACGGCACCCTATTTTCCCTGACCAGCGATGTCGCCAGCGTCGCGGTTCCGCTGGAAGCGGCCGGCTACAATCAGCGCTTCACCAACGGTCTGGTCTTCGCCGAATATTCCAGTGACCTGCTCGGAGCGAGCGAGACCCTGAATTTCGGCATCGGCGCCGCCCGCATGCTGGGGGAGCTGACCCTGCGCGACCTGGCGGAAAACGCAGGCGTGACCGAGTTTCTGACCGTCCCGCTGGAGGATCCGCGGCTCGATCTCGACATCAACCTCTCTGCGCAGCTGGACCGGTATCTCGCCGAAACCGCGGGGCAGGACCGGGCCGACAGCAGTGCGACCCTCTTCATCGGCGCCAATGACTACCTCAACTTCGCCCCGTCCTCGCCCGACCGGATCGTGATCGAGGGCTTGGCGCTCATGGTCCAGATCACCGATGCGACCCTCGACGCCGCCCAGCGTCTTGCGGATGAAGGCGTCGGCCAGATCGTGATCAACAGCCTGCCTTCTGGCGATTTCTTCCCGGGCGTGCGGGCCGATCCGCTTCTGGCGCCGGTGGCCGACATCGTGCTGTCGCTGCATAACACCCGTCTCGAACGCGGGGTCGAGGCCTTGCAGGAGGCCGGCATCAACGCGGTCTACGTAGATATCGAGGCGATCACCTCGACCATCGTGGACGATCCGCTGAACTTCGGGATCACCGCACCCTATGACGAGGTCAAGGTGCTGGATGACGACCCGACCGATCCGGTGATCAATCCGGCGCTGGACGGTGTGCCGCTGGACCAGGTGGCGTTCTTCGACCCGGTGCATCCCACCGATACCGTGCACGGCGTGCTGGGCAGTTTCCATGCCGCCGCACTGACCGGCACCGTCACCATCGGCAATGACCGCAGCAGCATCCGCACGCTGCGCAGCGAAGAGGACGATCTGGTGCTCGCAGGCGGCGGGCGCGATGTGCTCGGGCTGCTGGACGGCGATGACATCGCCTTCGGTGAGGGCGATGACGACTTCATCTTCGGTGCGCTCGGGCGTGACATCATCTCGGGCGGGGCCGATGACGACGTGCTGTTCGGTGGTGCCGACGATGACGTGCTGGTCGGCGGCACCGGCGACGATGTCACCCGCGGGGGCCTTGGCGATGACGTGCTGATCGACGGGCTGGGGTCCGACTTCGCCGTGGGCGGGGGCGGCAATGACCTCTTCATCTTCCGCGAAGCCTCCCTGATCGGTGGCGATGGAACCTTCGACGAGAATACCTTCCGTGGCGGCGCCGGGTTCGACACCCTGGCCATGGTGCTCACCGAGGAAACCGCAGAGGCCTTCGCGCTGACCTCGGCCACCGAGGGGCAGGCGCAGGCGCTGAGCGCGCTCGGCATCACGGCCGAACGGATCGAGGACGTGCGGGTGTTCACCGACCTGGCCGAACTCAACCAGTTCAACGACCTCGCCCGGCTCGGCGAGGCCGATCTCTGGGCGCTGGTCTGACACGCTGCCCATGCTCCGGGCCTTGCGGGGCCCGGGGTGCAGCGGCCGGCTGAAAACGGCTTTGCGATCCGTCCTCTCCATGCCAAGCTCAAGGCCCGGCAAAGACCGGGCACAGTTGGGAGGAGACTGAAATGACCAGAATTCTGGGGCTGATTTCGGCGATGTTGCTTATCGTCATGGGCAGCGCCGCGCTCGGTGCTGGCGACCGCTATGCGTCGCAGAAAGTCGTCTATCACATCAACTACACCGGCGGCGAGGGTGACCGTGCCTATCTCGGCGCCATGGGCAATATCCAGAACCACATCAACGCCGTCGGGGCCGAGAAGATGGAGATCAAGGTCGTGCTGCATGGCGACGGCGTCGGTCTGCTGGCCAGTGCCAAGACGAACGCGGCGTTGCAGTCGCGCGTGCTGAACCTGCGCGGCCAGAATGCGCAGTTCACCGTGTGCAACAACACGCTGGTGGGGCGCGATATCAGCTACGAGGACGATCTCTTCGAAGTTTTCGAGGACGATATCGTCCCCTCGGGCGTGGCCGAGTTGAGCCATCTGCAGATGCAGGGCTACACCTATATCAAGCCCTGACGCACCGGGGGGAAACCGGGGGAAAAAGGAAAGGGCCGGCAGAACCGGCCCTTTTTTCATGTCGGATCAGGGGCCCGCGGCCTCATCCTTTCTTGTTCATTCTGTTTTCGATGAGGTCTTCGA
>NZ_JARAMN010000003.1:0-483578 GCF_028807315.1 Dinoroseobacter sp. PD6
CGGACTCTCCGAAAATCCGGAGGAGAGTCGGGTCTCAGGTCAGCGATATTCGCCTTCCCTATTTTACCACTGACGGAAAGCAGAAATCAGTCAAGCTCGTCCGCATCGAAACCGTTGCAAAGATCTTGGACCAACGGGCGACGGACGCAGAGAAAGAGTTTCAGAAACTCTGGAGCTGATTGTATCGTCAATCGCTTTGGAGCGCGCGCAAGGTATCATTCCAGCCATGCGCGTCCTCCCAAGCCCTCGCCCTCAGAAAAAAAGAAAAGCCATAGACCCCTCGAACTCGCCATCTCGAACAATACACCCTCAGTTCTACCCAGTTACTTCCATCCGCCCTCTCACAGGAATCTCATCATCCGCCGCAAGAATCCGCTTCCTGCTGTTTCCGCCGGAGAGCCGCTCGACCGATTTCCTGATCACAACCCGAGCAGCAACGGAGATCAGGAATGCTTGCCCGCCTCAAATCCCGCTTCGGCAAGGTCGACGCCAAAGCGTCGAAGCCGGACTTTTCAGTCCCGCATGGAGAAACGGCCACTCCGCCACGAGAGCCCACGCCGCTGCCCCACGCGGAGCCGCCCGCCAGTGCCTTCCCCCTCGACTGCCTGACGCCGAAGCTCCGTAGCGCGGCAGAGGCAATCGTCAGCAAGACACAGGGGCCGGCCGCCCTTGCCGCGCAATCCGTTCTGTCCGTGGCCTCGCTCGTTGCGGGGACACCCCCGATCCGGAAAGAAGATTTCTCGGGGCCTTGACTGCCACGAACGGCGTCGACCTCCACAGGAGACCCCCATGTTCAACTTCTCGAGCAATTCCGTCCCGGCGGGCCGCGATCCCGCGCTCGTCGCAACCAGGACCTTCTTCCAGGAGCACGGCTCTGCGCTGCTCAATGCCGCCGCCTTGCTCGGCGGTCCCTCCGCGCACCGTCGCTGCCTCCGTCTTCTGTCCGGAATTTCCGAGAGCTCCTCTCTCACGCGAGCGCTCAGGCAGGAGCTGGTCTGGCTGCATCGGCTTGTCTGCCTCGATTTCGTCGGGGATCCGGAGACCGAGGAAACAGCCCGCTTCGCGATGATCGACCTTCTGGATCCGCGGGTCGAAGAGATCTGCCTCGAGGCCGACCGTCTCTACGATCTTCTCGTCGCGATTTCGGATCTGGATCCCGGGTGCGATGTAATCCTAGGCGAGCTGTTCGACCTCTCTGCTGCATGACGCAGTCGGCCCGCAAGGGCCGGCAGCTTGAAGGCGTGGCAATTCCGCCGCGACCGATTCTTCTGGAGAAAGACATGCAGACCTATTACCAGATGCCCCTCGATGAGGTGTGCTCGCTGCTGATCGGGATGACCCGGGCTTTCATCGACCATTTCCCTGCCAACGAGGTCGCCGCCGATGCGCTCGAGCGCGGATCGCTGCGCCGCACTCTCGAGGCGATGCGCGCCTGTGCTGGGCTCTCGCGTCGCGACGACACGGACGTCGAGCTCCTGTCGGCCGTCCTGGAACGGGAGCGAGAGCGAGAGACCCTGGGCACCTTCATGGTGTTCGATGGCCGTGACGATCGTGATCTCGGCGCCGTCGGGGAAGTGCAGGAGATGCTGGACCTGACCTACAGGAGACAAGCGATCGACGCATGCGTCAGGTCCCTGCGGCGCATCACGCATATCCGCTCCATCTGCCGGGCCCTGATCGACGCCTAGAAGCTGCTGCTGGGGCGGTGAGTCCACCTTCCAAAAGCGTCCCGGTGGCCGGCGGGAATGCCGGCCACAACTCGGGGGTCATGACTTGGGGCTGAGCCGGAAGGCCTTGCGCCGCTTCTTGCCGCTGATCTTCGTGCCTGCGGGAAGCTCCTGGACCCATCCATATTGCATCAGGACGGCCAGCTGCCGATCGAGGGCCTTCAACCGCCGGGAGGCGACCGGCCCGAACTGCAGAACCCGGTCGGTCGCGAACCCGTCGCCGGGCTGCAGGTTCTTCAGTAGCCAGTCGAGTAGGGTCTGGGCCTGGGCGATCTCGGTTTCGTTCGTGGCCGCGATGCACAGGAACTTGTATTGGCCAAGGTAGTATTTGACCATATCGCAGGCGGCTTTCATCACCTCGCCGGATACTGTCACGGCGTCCCGGTCCTCGAAGAGCGTCATTATCGCCGCGAGGCGACAGGCATGTTCCGGTGCCTTCCCGGCGAACCCGGAGATGTCCGCAGCCCAGCCGCCTCGGCCGAGTTCAGTCTCGATCTTGTCGTGAAACTCGACACAGATGGCCAGGGCGTCCTCCGAAAGAGTGAGAAGCCGTTCGGTGGTATCCTCCAGCGTGGTTATCAGCGCGGCCTCCACCTCGTCATGAAAGTGACTCACAGCGGCTTCGTCTTCTTTGTTCGGCCGCCGATATTTTCGGTTGCCCATGTTGCTGACGGGCCAGCACGGCAGCATCCTCGCCAGAATGCCCTGACCGATCAGAAATTCGTCGCCGTAGGTGTCACGGATCAGCGTCGGCTGGAACATGAGGTTGATCGTGGTTGCAGTGGGAGGGACATAGCCGTCGCCCTCCTGACCGGCACGCGGACGGAAGAAGTAATCGCCGTCCCAGAATTTCGACACGATGCCGCTGGTCTTCGCACGTTGGTCTTTTGACATGGAATGGCCTCCCCAGAAGCTGGCCGCTTCGTCGGTGAACCAGCCCAGGAAACCGCATCCGGACGCGATTGCTTTGAAGGCACCCTCGACCGTGGGTTCTGTCACCAGAAAGCTTGGACAGACCGGAGCCGCGGGTTTCTCTTCTCCGCGCCCGGCGCTTGCAACCTCTGACTTGTGCCGCGCCATGGCAATCTCGTGCTCCTTCCGGAGACGCATGATCACCCGGTCGATACCGGTCTTGGCGATCTTGTCTGCTGCGCTCTTACGCTCGCCCGACAATGCGATCGTGACGAAAGCTGCGGTCGCGTTCGAAGGCGATCTGAGTGTCTGGACCTTCGCCCGGCTCTTGCCGGGGTATCGTAGCAGCAGAAGAAGGGGCCGCCTGCTTGGTTGACTTCGTTGATCGCGAGGCGCCGCGTTTCCGTTGGCCGCGCTCTCGCCCCGAGGAGCGCGACCAACGGAATGACGGCGCCCATTCCCTCTCTTCACCCTTGGCTGGACGGTTCCGGACGAGGAATTGAAGAATTCGCAGTTTCGGTCCGGATGTTGCCGCAGGTTGCGGCGGAGGACGGAAAAAATTGAGAATGGGCACTTCCAACCCCGTGCGGGTGAAAAGGACCCGTCTTCAATTGAACCGGAAAATTGAAGATATTACAGTATTTTGCGGCGGTGGGCGGCGGGCCCATCAACACCTGCGATCAGGCTCAGGCACCATCATGTCCGCATGACGGTGACCACTGGGCCCCGCTGGCCGAATACAACTTGCTGGTGATCGAGCTTCCCGCCGATTTCTCGACGCAGAACCCTGGAACCACCCTGACCGCGCAGATCGTGGCGGTATCGAACGAACCGGTGGGGCCGCAAGCCTCCGGCAGCGCGATCCTGACGGTGGACCTGGCCGCCGAGGGCGATATCGAGATCACGGGGCCGGGGACCCTGGCGCTGGCGGAAAACGACGCGCCCGGAGATACCGATGAGGACACGACCTCCCAGGCGCCCTTGCAGTTTCGTCCGTTCGATGCGCTGCAGGCCACTGCGCCGGATGCGGATGGCTCCGAAGCCGTCGCGCAGGTCGATGTCACACTGACCGGCCTGCCCGCAGGCGCCACCTATTCCACCGGGGGCGGCTTCGTCGCGGTCCCGGTGGGCGGTGTCCTGCCCACTTTGACCCCGGCGGACTACACCGCCCTGATCATTCAACTGCCCAGCGATTTCTCGACCGCGTCTCCCGCCGCCACGCTCGCAGGCACGGTCACCTTCCGCACCGACGAAGCCCTTCTGGCGGGGGAGGGCGATACCGGCCCCACCGACGGGGTCGAAACCGCGGGCTTCACGGTCACCGTCACGGATGAGGCGGATGTCGACCTGCGCCTGGCCGACATCACGGTTGCCGAGGATGCGATCCTGCTCGATCCGTCCGTCTCCGAGATCCCGCTCAATATCGACGCCGTGCTTACGGATATCGACGGCTCGGAAACCATCACCGGCGCCTCCATCGCGTTCTCCGGTCTGCCGACCGGTGGCCCGACTACGCTCAGCGACGGTACGGTCCTGGCCGGCCCCGCGGCAACATGGACCGGCAGCTTCGCCGCGATGCAGGGGCTCGGTATCGCGTCATTCCCCGAACACTTCTTGGGCATTGTGACGATTACTCCGACGGTCGTGACCGACGAGGGCGACCCGGCCGGCACCAGCGCGACGTTCCTGCTGAACGTCACGCCCGTGGCCGAACCCGAGGTCACGCTTTCCGTGGACGCCACCGAGGCGCAAGTCACCGCCACCGGGCCCGACAGCTTCGCCGTCAGGGAGGACACGAGCTTCCGGCTCCTGATCGATGCCACGACCCCGGACCAGGACGGCAGCGAGAGCCTGAGCCGGATCGTGATCGACAATGTGCCCGCAGGCTGGTTGCCCGAAGGTGCGGTGCCGCCCGGCCTGTTCGAGACCGGGGGCGGCGACGTGGCAAACCCCACCGTTTCCGGCGGCCGCCTGACCATCACCCTGAACACCGGCGTTGCGAGTTTCGCGGGCGCGCTGCGCGTCACCCCGAGCGAAAACGAGGACCGCGATGTCGAGACCATCGTCGGCGCAGACCTCGCGGCGACGGTCACGGCGGTCGATACGGCGACCGGCTTGCCCGACAATACGGCGACAGCCGGGGACGATACGGATGTTGATCTCGACGCGGTTGTCGATCCGATCGATCTTGCCGTGGCGGATGCAGCGACCGACGAGAACACCGGCGGGCGCGCAACGCGGCAACTGAATATCACCAATGTCGATTTGCGGGACACCGACGGCTCCGAAGCGTTCGAGAGCGTCGAGATCACCCTGACCGTGCAGACCGAAAGCGACCCGTACGACCCCGCCACCCTGGAATTGCGGATCGGGGATGGCGGGATCAGCGGCTTCGTGACGATCACCCAGACCGGCAGTACCGCCGACACCGTGACCTACGAGGTTCTTCCGGTCGCCGGAACGACCTCTGCGCAATTTGCCACCGCCCTCGAAGCGCTCCAGGTGCGGGTGGACCAGAATTTCAGCGGCATCATCGAGACCGAAGGCACGATCTTCTGGTCCGAGACCCAAACCGGCGATACCGAGATCGAGCCGTCCGACAATCCGGCTTCGGAGGATTTTGCCACAACCATCACCTTCCGCCCCGTCGCCGAGGCGGAGCTGAGTGCCTCGGTCTTCGTCACAGACAGTGCCTTCTCCGCCGATGGCACCACGGCCGTGTCCGGCATTGCCCAAAACGCAGACACGCAGGCAAGCGGGACGCTGACACTGCTGGAAAGCACCGATGACGGCTCGGGGCAGGGTCAGGTGTCGGTCCTCGTTGGCATCGACGCCGCAACTCCCGACCCGGACGGCTCCGAGGCGCTGCAAAGCGTGGTGGTCTCGAATATCCCGACCTCCTGGATCGACGAGCGGCTGACTGGCGCCGCCCTCGACCCCAGCGCCTTTTTCATCCAAGACGGGACGGCACCGCTCTCGGCGGCGGAGTTCGCCAAGATCGACACGGCGCTCTACGACCCGGGCACAGGCGCCCTGACCCTGACTTTCGTGCCCGAAGTGACCGCGTTCGAGGCGGCGATCCTGCTGCAGCCAGCCTTGTACGAAGACTACGACTTGGACCGCGCCCCGGGGGACCCGTTTACCGCGGATGGCACCTTCTTCGCCGATGACATCTCGGTGACGGCCACGACGGTCGACGACAACTCCGCGCAGACCGCCACTGCATCCGCCAATGTCGAGCTCGATGTCGATGTCGACCCGGTCAACAACATCGCCACCATTCCTACGATCCCGCTGAATTTCGAGGATGTCGTGGATGCCGCGGGTGGGATCGCCCAAATCCCGCTTTCGCCGTTTATCCGCGACATGGACGGTTCCGAGACGATCACGGCCGTGGTCCTCAAGGACGTTCCCGATAACCTCAGCGTCTATGCCACCGACCCCGAGGATCCGACGGGACCGAAAGTGCCCGTGCTCCCGACCGAGATCAACAGCCCGCCGGGCTTCAACACCTGGAGCCTCGAGAACGGCCAGTGGCTCGATGCCGAGGTGCGCGGCGTCGCCTTGCACGCCGCAGGTGATTTCCCCATCGAGATCGACGTGGTCACAACCGAGGACGACGGGGGCGGGACCGCGGTCACGACGCTCAACACCGTTTTCCGGGTCGAACCGGTCGTGGATGGCGGCGATCCCGGCCGCAGCGTGACGGTGAACGAAGACACCGCCATTCAGGTGCCCATCGATGGCAACCTGATCGACAATCCGAGCAACTCACCCGACTCTCCCGAGGCCATCCTGGACGTGGTCGTCATCCGGGAAGTCTTTCCCGATTCCTTCGGCAGGTATCCGCGCTTTTTCGACGGCGAGCCGGTGCCCGTGCCCGGATCGCCCGGCCAGTTCACGAACGAGTTGGGGCTGACCATCCCGCTCCCGGGTGGGGCCGGGGATTTGACCCTGACCGCGACGCAAGCCAGCAACCTATGGGTTCTGCCGGGCCGGGACAGCAACGAGGATGTCTCCTTCGATGTCCAGGTGACCTATTTCGAAACCATCGAGCCGACACAGGCCACGATCGGCACCGGGCGGGTGAGCCTCGATGTCGTGGGCGTGGCCGACGACCCGATCGTCGACGCGCAGGACGCCGCCGCCTTCCCCGCGCCGGGCCAGATCGATGACGCGGTTTTCCGCCCGTCCGAGGTCGTCGACGGCACTCCGAACTCCGAGCGGGTCTATGGCTATGCCGGGTTCGATGACGGCCCGTTCCTGCTCGACAGCCGCCTGCAGGACAGCGTGATCACCTCTGGCACCCTCTTGCCCAACCCGGATCAGGTGTTCACCACAGACGGGGTCGTGCCCTTGTCGGGGACTGGGACCGAGATCCTGGTGCCCGAAAGTGACCCCGCCGCGGATTTCGACGGCTCCGAGGTTGTCTATTACGTGATCACCGGCGTCCCGGACACGGTGTCGTTTCTGAACGCGTCACCCGTGGACCTCAGCGGGGCGAGCTTTGTCGTCGGCGTTGAGCGGCTCGACCAGTTGGAGTTCGTGCCCGACCAGGGCATCAGCGAGGTAACCTATTATGACATGGCGCTGAACGTTATCGTTCTGGAAGACGACCAGGTATTACCGGATTTTACCGGCCTGACGCCGGAGGAAGTCTTTGCCGAGATCAACAGCCTGCAGGGCGGCTCGGTTCGCTCCACGGATTTCACGGTCGTTGTCGTGCCGACCCCGGGCGGCACGGGGCCAACCCCCTGCACCCCGGAACAGGACCTGCCCCTGCCGGAGTTGACGATCGAAGGCTCCGGTCCCGAAGACAGCGTCATCCCGCTCACGATCACCCTGACCCCCAATCCGCCTTTCTGGAGCACGATTGCCGATGTTTCCACCCTGCCCAACGGGGTGCAGGGCAGCCTCGGCGTGGGGATCAGTGTTCCGGCCGGTGCCGTGCTGTCCTCCTCGGTGCCCGGCGCGGTGCTGTTCGACCCGATCACCGGCCTCTATGTCGTTGATTTCGAACAGCTGGGTGTCAATCCATCGGATCCCACTCAGACTGCCGTGCCGCTCCTGTTCACCCCGCCCGAGCATGAATCGAGCCCCACCAACACTTTCGATCCCGACGATACGTTCGGCCCGGCCGACCCCTATGACGAGCTCGAAGCACTCGAATTCCAGCTGATCCTGAACAATGTCACCTGCGGCACGCAGACCAGCGGCACAGGCACCGTCGACCTGGAAATCATACCCGTCGCCGATGGCCCGCAGATCAGCTTCGCCGCCGCTGCCAGCGTGCTGGAGGACACCGACTATCTGCCGGGCATCACCATCGAAGGGATCGATCCCGGCGAACAGCCCTTCGGACAGGTTTTTATCGAGGTGGATGCCACCAATGGCGGGCAGATCTTCGACGCTGCCGGCAATGCCCTGACGGGCAGTCCGACCGCGGATGGGTTCGTGCGCTATGCCCTCGACCAGGCGGATCTGGCCGGTGTCTCGGTCCGCGCGGCGGAGCACTATAGCGGCCCGCTGGAAATCCGCGTCACCGCCGCATCGCAGGACATCAACCTCGAGACCGCCGAGACGACCGTGTCGCGGGTGATCGACATCATTCCGGTCGCGGACTTGCCCGAGTTCATCTTCGACACCTCGGAAATCGACCCGGACACCGGCGCGCCCTTCGTCGATCCCGCCCAGACCCCGACAGTGATCCAGGCGATCGAGGATGTGCCCTACAACCTGTCCACCGGGTTGCAAGCCTTTTCCCCCGACCGGGACGGGTCCGAGATCGTCTCCATCGTGATCTCCGGCATTCCGTCCTACCTGCTGGTCCAGGCCGGCGCGGGGGCCCCGGCGGGCGGCATCATCAACAACGGCGATGGCAGCTTCACCATCTCCGAAGACGCCTATCCGTTTGTCGAGCTGGTGCTGCGGGACGAACATGCCCGCACGCCCGATCCGCTCGACAGCACCATCGCGGATGGCATCCCGCTGGAGGTTACGGTCAATACGTTCGAGCTCGACAATGCCGATCAGAATACCGCCTCGACCGAGTTCATCTTTCGGGTCCGACCGGATGCTGACGTCCCGAGCCTGACCGCGTCCCTTGAGCCGGAAACCGGCGTGGAAGACGATGGCAGGGCTTTCGAGCTCGTTCTCGCAGGTACCACCCCGGACCCGCATGAGGATATGGAGTTCGTGGTCTCCCTGCCGCAGGGAGGCACGCTCTTTGTCGATGGTGTCGCGCAGACAGCGCAACCCGACGGCACGTTCCTGCTCCAGTCCGGTGTGCCCATCGCGTCCCCGGGCGGCGGGGGGCTCGTCTTCGGTGTTCCGGGCACAGTCACCATCGCCCCCCCCGCTGATTTTTCCGGCGACTTTACGGTTTCGGCTGCCGCCGTCACGCTCGATCAAAGCGTGGATGGCAGCTTCATCGACCGGCAAAGCTCCGATCCCGCCGATCTGGACGTGGTGATAATCCCCGCGGCGGACTTGGTTGTCACGCAAACCAACGATACCCTGGTGATCGACGAAGGCGATCCGCCGGATCAGCCGTCCTTCACCCCTGCCGACGAGATCACGATTGCTGTCACGGATAGGGACGGCTCCGAAACCGTCGACAGCCTCGTCTATACGCTGTCGGGCGTGCCGACCGGAACGACCTATACGGTTGGCGGTACGCAGACGGCGGTCACGGGGCCCGACCTTGTCTTTTCGGGCTCCGAGGCGGAGTTTGCCACACTGGACATCCAGTTCCCCGAGAATTTCGCAACCAACGGCGCCCCCCTTGCCGGATCTCTGGCCGTGACCACCAACGAGGGCGGGGCAGAGACCGTCAGCTTTACCGTGGATGTGACCGGTGAGTTGGACGTCGCGGTCACCGTCACCCCGACAGACCAGGCGCAGACCGGCATGGATGTGACCGTGCCCCTCGGCATCGACGCGGCCGTGATCCTGCCGCAGCCGGGGGATGTGGAAACGCTGGACGAGGTGGTCGTCACTTTCGATACCGCGCTTCCCGCCGGGGCGGTGCCCTCGGCCGGAGGGCTCTCGGGCGACCGCACAACGCTGACGGTGAGCCGTCCTGCGGCGACCAATTCGCTCGATTTCACGATGCTGGTGGCGGCGCTGGCCGTGACCCTGCCGGGCGATTTCTCCGGCCCGCTCTCGGGCGCGGTCACGGCGACGACCACGCATGGCACCTCCGCCCCGGTGGCGTTTACGGCGAACGTGAACGACCAGCCGGTCGTGTCGGACCCGGTCGATCTGGGAGAGACCGCGCAGACCACGCTGGTGGTTCCGGTCGGCACCTTCCTCGGGAATGCCAGTGATCCCGATGGCCTTGCAGGGATTTCGAACCTGGTCAGTGATGTCGGCGACGTGACTGCCATCGTGAACGGCAGCGACGTCGAGATCACCGTGCAGAACGGCTACGCCGGCCCGGTCAGCTTCAGCTACGACATATCGGACAGTGGCAGCCCGGTCGCCGTCACCCCCGCCACCGCGACGCTCGATATCACAGTCGAGTTCGCGCTTGCCTTCTCGGGGGGGCAGACCACCGGCCCGGATGGCACCCTGATCCCGGTTGCCGACGATCTGGACGGGGGCACAGGCCCGACCGATGTGGCCCTCGGCACTGCCGGGGCCGAGGCGGTGATCGTCGATCCAGCCGCGCGGGATTACGCCGGGATAGAGAGATTCTCGATGCTGGACGGAAACGACCTGGTGGACCTGTCCCAGGCGATGACGGGCTTTGCCGTCGATCTCGGGGCCGGGGACGACGCCGTGCGCGGCGGGGCCGGGGCCGACACCCTAACCGGCGGCGCCGGTGCGGACAGTTTCGCGCTCGGCGTGGCCCTTGATATCACGGACGTCATTACCGACTACGAGGCGGGCCTCGACCAGATCGACCTCAGCAGCGTCCTGACCGGCAGCGATACGCTCGACGGGCGTGCAAGCTTTGACGATACCACCGGCACCCTGACCGTGCTGGGCGAGGCCGCGGCGCAGATCACGGCGGCGGGCGGCGGCATTCCCGCCAGCGTCGAAGTTGTCTTCGAAAATGCCAGCGGCGCCCAGACAACGGCCGTGATCTGAAGCGTCAGCGCTCGCGCAAGGCCTCCGCCCGGGCCTTGCGGAATGGCTTGAGCAAGTAGTCGAGCACCTTGCGCTCCCCGGTCAGGATATCGACGCTGGCGACCATGCCGGGCCGGATTTCCAGCACCTCCTGACCGCGGGTCAGCTGGGTCTCTTCGGTCTGGATGATGATCGGAAAGAAGGTCTCGCCGGTGCTGTCGTCCTGTTCGGCATCGGCACCCACGCGCACCACATGGCCCGGCAGGGCACCGTAGATGGTGAAATCGAAGGCGGTGATCTTGACCTTGGCCGGCAGGCCCGGGCGCACGAAGGCAATGTCCTCGGGCCGCAACCGCGCCTCGATCTCCAGTCCGGTGCCTTCGGGCACGACCCGCAACACCTCCTCGCCGGGCGTGACGACCTCGCCCTGACTGCTGACATTCAGCGCCGAGACGACCCCGGTCACCGGCGCGCGCAGGGCCGCGCGGGTCACCACGTCTTCCGCCCGGCGGATCGATTCGAGGATGATCGCCAGATCGTTCAGCGTCTGGCTCCGCTCCGCGTTGATCTCGGCCCGGCGCAGCAGGTCCAGCTCCGTAAGTCGTGCCTCCGCCTCCATCAAGGCGGCCTCTGCCTGGGCGCGACGGCTGTCCAGACGGTCACGCTCGGACCGCATGCCCGTCCGCTCCCGCTCGACCGGAATGATCTGCGCCCGCGGAATGACGCCCGAATTCTCGCGGATCGCGATCTCTTCGTCGAGCAGCGCAAGGCTTTCGTCGCTGCGCGCCAGCCCGTTGGTCAGCTCGGTAATCTCCTGTCGGCGCTGCAGAACCTGCGCCTCCAGTACCGCGCGTTGGCTGACATAGGACGCCCGCCGACTGTCGAAAAGCGCCCGCTCGCGCAGCGCCAGGGGGTCATCTGCCGCCAATCCCGCTGGCGCGAAATCCACCGCCGCCGCATCGCCCAACTCGGCCTCCAGGCGCAGGGCGCGGGCGCGCAAGGCGGCGCGCCGGGCCGCAAGCTCGCCCAGATCGGCCGATGCGCCGGTGTCGTCGATCCGCACCAGTTCCTGCCCTGCAGCCACCCGGTCGCCCTCGGCCACGAGGATTTCCGCGACGAGCCCGCCTTCCAGGGTCTCGACCCCCCGCGCACTGCCCGAGGGCACCACCCGACCGTCGGCGCGCGAAACCTCTTCGATCGTCGCCCAACCGGCCCAGACCAGCCCGACCCCCGCCAGCGCGATGATCAGCAAGAGGATCGCGGTCAGCCCGCGCCGGGGCCGGGCCATGCGTGACGCTTCCGCGCCGATGGCGAACTCCTCCAGCTGCCAATCTCGCGCGTTCATGACGTCCCGCCCTTGAGCGTGGCGAGGATATCCGCCTTCGGCCCGTCCATCTGCACCTTGCCCGCCTGCATCAGCACCACCCGGTCGGTCAACTCCAACAGGCCCATCCGATGCGTGGCCACCACCAAGGTCATCGGGTGCGCGTCCAGCGCGCTCCGCAACCGGTCGATGAACCGCCGCTCCGCCTGCTGATCCATGGAAGAGGTCGGTTCATCCAGCAGCAGCACCTTGGGCCGAGGCAGCAGCGCCCGCGCCAGCGCCACCATCTGCCGTTGCCCGCCCGACATGTTCCGCCCGCGCTCGGCAATGGGCATGGCGAAGCCTTCGGGATGGCTGGCCGCGAGGGCATCCACCCCCGCCAGCCGCGCGGCGCGCAGGATCTCCGCATCGCTGGCCCCGCGTTTGCCGAAGGCGATGTTCTCAGCCAGGGTGCCCGAGAACAGGACAGGTTCCTGCGGGACCAGCTGCACATCCGCGCGCAGCTCCGCCGGGTGCAGCTGGGCCATGTTCAGCCCGTCGATCAGCACCAGCCCCTCGTCGGGCTGGTAGAGACCCGCCAGCAGCCGCACGAGGCTCGTCTTGCCCGCCCCGACCGGGCCGATCAGTGCGACCCGCGCCCCGGCGTCGATCGACAGGGACAGATCGGTGAGCGCGGGCTGAGGCGCATCGCCATAGGTCAGCTTGGCACCGCGCAACTCCAGCGCCCCGTCCGAGACCCGCTCGTTGAGCCGCCGCGCGTCCGGCGTGCCGTCCGACGGCAGCGCCATCAACTCGTCCAGGCTGCGCAGGGTGGAGACCGCGAAGCTCGCCCGCACGAATAGCGCCGCGAGCGCCGCCGTGGGCGCCAGCGCCCGACCCGACAGGATCATCGCCGCGATCACCGCCCCCATGGTGATCTGACCCTCCAGCGCCAGGTACACACCGATCACAACGATCCCGACCGAGGACAGCTGCCCCACCAGCCCGGTCAGCGTCGTTGCCACCGTCGACAGGCGTCGGGCGCGCTCTTCGGCCTTGGCGTTCTGCGTGACCCGCTGCTCCCACCTGTCCTGCATCCGGCCTTGTCCGCCCACGGATTTCAGGGTTTCGAGCTCGTTCATCGCCTCGCTGGCCACCGCCGTCTTCGCGCCGCCAGTCTGGCGCACCGTGCCCACCGCGTTTCGCAACGGGATCAGGACCAGCACCCCGAAGACAAGAACCGTCAAAACCGCCAGCGCCGGCGGCCAGGCCAGCGGTCCGCCGATATAGGCGATCACCGCGATGAACACCGCGGTAAACGCCAGGTCGGTCAGCGTGGCGACCGTTTGCGACGAGAACACATCGCGCACCTGCTCGAAATCCTTGAGCGTGTTCATCAACGTGCCTGCCGGGGCCGTGCGCGCCGACAGTCGCAAGTCCGAGACATGGCGGAAGATCTCCGACGATACGGCCAAGTCCACCTGCCGTCCCACCACGTCCACGAGCCGCGCACGCAGGGCCTTCAGCCCCGCATCGACGATCAGGGCCAGCCCGACACCGATCACCAGCGACCAGAGCGTGATCAGCGCCGCATTGGGAAACACCCGGTCATAGACATTCATGGTGAAGATCGGCACCGCGAGCGCCAGCAGGTTGATCACCGCCGAGGCGAGGATGACCTGGGTATAGGCGGGCCAATGCCGTCGCACAGCCCCCCAGAACCAGTGCCCTTGCCCCGGTATCGCGCTGCCGGGTGCCGGTGCCGCGACACCCGGCTCGGCGCGGATCAGCAATACATGTCCCATGTATACCGCGCGCAAAGCCGCCAACTCGACCGTGATCTCCTCCGACCCGCGGGAGGGCCAGAGCACCCGCACGGTGTCTCCGTCGCGCGCGATCAGCACGCAAGCATCGCGGCCCTCCAGAAACAGGACCGCCGGCAGCACCGCGTCCGGCAGGTGCGACAGACCCCGGCGCACCAGCCGCGCGGCGTGGCTTTGGGCCTCGGCGGCGGCAACGGCGCGGGCAGGCGTCAGCTTGCCATCAGCCGGTAGGGACAGGTTGGCCACCAGGGCCCGCGTCCCCACATCATGCCCGCGCAAGCGCAGAGAACCTCCCAGCGCCTCTGCGAGCGGGTCGAAAACCTGCGGGTCGAGATCCCAGTCCAGCTTTGGCGCCTGCGCGCCGTCCCGCCGCGAAATGGTCAGACGCGCGGTGTCCTTGCGGTCAGCAGGGCGCATCGAACAGCCCCTCCGCAAGCGATCCGATCACTGCTTGAGGCTCTTGCGCCACTCGGCGAAGCTCTTGGAATCCACCGCCTCGGCGGACGGCGCCGCGCCCACATCCGGCGCGCCACCCTGCGCGCGAGCGTAGGCGGCGGCATCGGTCGGCGGCTCGATCCCCAGCGTCGGCAGCAAGACGCCCATCGACGCCAGAATGCGATAGTTGATATAGGTCTGCAGCGATTTCAGGTTCGCCAGGTTGATCTGCGCCTCGAAAAGCGAAATCTGGGTGTTCAGAATGTCCAGCAGGGACCGTGACCCGACCTGAAATTCCTGCTCGTAAGAGTCCAGCACATCTCGCGACAGGCTCACCTGCCGATTCAGCAACTGCACCCGTCGCGCGGCCGCATCGCGGTTCGCCCAGCTCTGCCGCACCTCGCGCTCCACCAGCCGCACCTGGGCAAGCAGGGTGGAGCGTGCCTCGTTCACCCGGCGCACCTGCTCCTGGCGCAGTGCCCGGTTTTGCGAGCCCTGGAACTCGTAGCGCAGCAACAAGCCTACACCGTAATCCTCGACCGACCCCTCGAAGCCGTCCAGGTCCTCGCCCCGGCGGGCGAAGGCCTCCGGGTCGAGCGACGGGTACCGGTTGGCCGCCGCCTTGCGTGCCAGCGCCTCGGCCCCGCCCACATCCGCCTTTAGCAACAGGATGGTCGGGTTTGTCCGCCGTGCAACACCCAACGCGCCCTCCACCGACGCGGGGATCGTGCCGCCAAGGCCCGGAACCCGCCCGAGGTTCTGTGCATCGACGCCGACGACCTTCTGGAAAAATGCCTCGGCCTCCGCGGTGTCGAGCCGGAACACCGTCAGCGTGTCCTCGGCGAGAAAAACACGTTCCTCCACCTGTTGCAGGTCGGAAATGCCGACAATCCCGTTGTCGAACGCCTGCTGGATGCGGCGGAGGATATCCCGGTGATACTCCAGGTTCTGCTGCGCCAACCCGACCAGCGCGCGATTGCGCAGCACCTCGGCATAGACCCGCACCGCCTCCAGCTACAGAAACTCCGCCCGCTCCAGAACGCGCAGCGCGGCCCCGTCCACGCGACAGGCCTGGCGCTCGATCTCCGAGCGGGTGGCGAACCCGTCGAACAGGTTCTGCGTCATCCGCACGCCGACGCCATAGCCGGTGATCGCATCATCCCCCGCGGGCAGGGACGGGGTCGTGGTGCCATTGTTCCGGCTGATCCCGGTTTCCGCCTCTAGCGAAAAGCGTGGCACCCGGAAAGAGCGCGCCTGGTCCAGTTCGAACTCGATCCCCTGCTTGTTGGCCGCAGCTGCGCTGATCTCCGGGTTGGATTCCAGCACGTAAAGGATCGCCTCCTCGACCGTCAGCGCCGAAGCCGCCGAAGCGGAGAGAAACATCGCACCTGACACTGCCAGCCGAACATAGTACCGCGTCTTGCGTGCAAGCTCTCTGGTGCTGGACTTAACTCTTCTTAAGCCTGTTGTTTGTGCCCTGTTCACAGCCGCAGGCCGCTCACCTCGTAAAGAATGCGCCTGGGATGTCATGGCTCGTCGCAACGGTTTTGGGGACCCCGTCTTGATGAAACGCCTCTTGATCCGCCTGATCCTTGCGCCCGTGGTCCTCGTCTGGGGGGCGGTCGCGCAGGCGCAGGATCTCGGAACCGTCCTCTTCGATTTCGACAGCGCCAGCCTCGATGCCGAGGCCGCGACCCAGGTTCGGGCCATCGCCGAGGCGCTGGAGGCGACGCCGAGCTACAAACCGACCATCGTGGTGGGCTATACCGATGCCGTGGGCAGCACCGGCTACAACCTCGCCCTGGGCCAGCGCCGGGCGCAGACGGTCGCCGATGCCCTGACTGCGCAGGGCGTACCCGTCAGCCGGATCGGCACCATCGCAAGTCGCGGCGAGGCGGACCTCGTCGTCGCCGTGGCCACCGCCGAACGCCGCAACCGTCGGGTGAACGTGGCGCTCGACGACATGCTCTCGGCCTGCCGCAGCTACCGCGATATCGACCTCAACCCCGCAGGCTTCGGGGACGCGTTCCAGGTCGACCTGCAATCGCGCCTCGCCGAGGCGGTCAACGCCTACAGCCGCTTCACCGGCGATGGCCAGAACGGTCCCGCGTTCCAGATGGCCGGGGCGGCCAAGTACGATTGCGGCATCGCCGCCGGGCTTGGGCCGAACGAGGATCGCAAACTCGAATACGGCCCAAAGTGCTTTTGCAATTCCGCGCGCCTCCGCGTGGCACTTGGCGGCGCGCGCTAGGGTGCCGCTGCGCGCGGGTTACAAGCCCCTTGTCCCCAAAGCCTGGTGAGTTGAAGGCTGCGAGCCCAACTCCCGTGTGACCGCGATGGGCGATGCGTGCTCACTTGGCCGTCCCGCAAACGGTGCCAGCGCGGTGTAACCGATCCCCCGTGTGATCGTGTGCTCTTTGCCCGCCGGGCTCTTTCGCAGGCTCCGCGACCCCTCTTTGCGACCGGTCAGGTGATCGCCTGCAATCTCACGGTCGCCCTCAGCCCGCCTTCGGTCCGGTTTTCCAGCGTGAGGATCCCCCCATGCGCCAGCACGATCGTGCGCGCGATGGACAGGCCCAGCCCGACACCGCCGGTCTCGGCGCTGCGGCTGTGGTCCCCCCGCCGGAACGGCTGGAACATCTCGTCCATGCGCTCCGGCGCGATGCCCGGGCCGGTATCATCGACCGTCACGATGGCATGCCCGTCCTGACGGGCAAGCGTGACCCGCGCCGCTTCTCCGTAGCGCAGGGCATTGTCGATCAGGTTGCCGATGGCGCGGCCCAGCCCGATCGGCCGGCCCATCACCTGAACCTCGCTGACGCCGTCATACTCGGCACCCCGCTCCCCGCAGAGCTTCGAAAGCAGCCCGCCCAGATCCACGGGCTGCATGGCCTCGCTGTCCTGCCCGTGCCTGGCGTAGCTGACAAGCCCATCCGCCATCACCGTCATCTCGTCGAGTGTGCGCACCATCGCTTCGCGCTGCTTGGCGTCATCGACCATCTCGGCCCGAATGCGCAGGCTGGTCATCGGCGTGCGCAGATCATGCCCGATCGCGGCGATCATCCGCATCCGTTCGGCGTCGAACCGCGAAATCTCGGTCTGCATCGCGTTGAAGGCGCGCGCCGCCGCGCGCATCTCCCGCGGCCCTTCCTCTGGCACCCGGGCGTCGCGGTCACCGCGCCCGGCCGCCTGGGCGGCATCCGACAGGCGCCCGAGGGGCCTGGCGAGCCGCCTGGCAAACACGATCCCCACCGCCAGCACCGACAGCAGCGACAGCGCCAGGAAGGTCAGGAAGGGCCGACTGTCCACCGGGCTGGGCCGGGGCGGGCCGCCACCGGTCGTGACGTTGAGCCACGCGGCCTCGCCCTCCCGGGGGCTCAGCGGCACGCTCACCGCGATCACCCGGCCCGCGCGCGCGCCGAGCGTCCGCTCCGGTGTCGGGCGCGACGCAGGGCGGTCGATGAGGGCCACGCGCAGATCGGTCCGCCCGAGCGTTTCGGCAAGCCCGGCGGCGAGGGATGCCGACCGGCTGTCCCGGCCGGTCCGTGCCACGAGGGGCGTCTGCCCGACCCGGAACCGGGCGAGACGGTTGGACACCTGTTGCGTGAGCACCTGGCGGGTGTCGGCATCGACGGTCTCGAGCACCGGGATCAGGGCCGCGATCCGCGCGATCCAGCGGTCGTCGAGGGTCTGGCGATCGAAGCGCTGTTGTTGCAGCCCGAGAACGACCAGCCCGATCAGGTTTGCCGCAAGGATCGCCGTCGCCAAAAGCAGCACGAACCGCCCCGCCAGCGTGTCGGGCAAGAGCCGCGCGCGCCGCATGGTCATGGCGCGCCCTCCACATCCGCGGCCAACCGGTATCCGCCGCCCCACTCCGTCACCAGGATCTGCGGGTGCTTCGGGTCGGCTTCGATCTTGCGACGCAACCGGCTAACCTGGTTGTCGATGGCGCGGTCATAGGCCTTGGCCTCCCGCCCGGCGGACAGGTCCAGCAATGTCGCGCGGCTCAGAACCGTGCGCGGCTGATCGAGAAAGATGCCCAGAAGCCGGTTTTCCGCACTGGTCAGCTCGGCGCGCCGGCCATCGGCATGGGCCACGGTCAGCGCATCAGGGTCATGCACCCAGCCCGCGAAGCCCCGGCGCGCGCTCGGTGGCGCGGCGATCTCGGGCGGAGCGCGGCGCAGGATCGCGCGCACCCGTGCCAGCAACTCGCGCGGGTTGAACGGTTTGACGAGGTAATCGTCGGCGCCCAGCTCCAGCCCGACAATGCGGTCCGTCTCATCCGCCATCGCCGTCAGCAGCAGAACCGGCGGGCCATCATGGGCGACCAGCCACCGGCACAGGCTCAGCCCGTCCTCCCCCGGCATCATGATGTCGAGCACCACCAGGTGGATCGTCGCCTCGGCCAGGACCTCCCGCGCCTCTGCGGCATGGGCAGCCAGCCGCGTGCGGAACCCCTGCTTGCGCAGGTACTGTGCCAGCGGCTCGCGAATATCGCGGGCATCGTCGACGATCAGGATCTGGGGGGCGATGGGGTCTGTCACGGTCGATCTCCACGGCGGGCCGGACGCCCGCCACAGATCCTTATTGCGCGCGTCGGCACCGGGAAATCAACCGATCGGGCGGCCGTTTCGGATCTGAATTGTCGCAAGATGTATCAGGCCGGGTGCTTGCGACAGATGACGACAAACCGGGGGGCGCGCTGACAAACCTTCGCACGCAAGACCCCCTAGATGAGGGGCACGAAGCGATGAATGCTTCCCCCGAACCCGAAAGGACACGACATGAATTCCTCGATGATCTACCGCAGCGGCCTGCTCGCCACCGCCGTCCTGTTGACCGGCATGACCCTCGCCGTGGCACAGACAGCCGCCGACACCACCCCCGTCCAGGCACCGCAGGCCAAGGAGATGCGCGTCGATTTCCGCATGGAGCGCGGCGCGCGCGGCGGCGGCATGATGGGCCGGATCCTGCAACAGGCCGACGCAAATGGCGATCGCGCCCTCACCCAGGACGAGATCGACACGTTCCGCGCCGCGCTGGTGGCCAATGCCGATGCGTCGGGTGACGGCAACATCTCCCTCGACGAGTTCGAGACGCTCTACCTCGAAGTGACCCGCGCGCGGATGGTCGATGCCTTCCAGGCGCTCGATGCCGATGGTGACGGGGTCGTCACCCAGGCCGAGAGCGACGCGCGGTTCGGCGACATCGTCGACCGGATGGACCGTAACCAGGACGGCCAGATCGACCGCGACGACCGGCCGAGCCGTGCCAGCCGGGACCACGACCGGGACGGGCGCGGCCACGACCGGGATGGCGGCCGCTGGAATGAGCGCCGCGGCTGAACGCAGGGCGGCGGGGGCTGACATCCCCGCCGCGATCCCTCGGCAGCGGTTCGCACAGCGCAGAAAGGCGCGCGGCATCACGCCGGGTGCAAAGGAACTCGAAAATGGCACAGAAAACCAAAACCTTCCGGCTCAAGGACAGCCCCGCGGCATACGGGGCGATCTCCAGGGTCAATCACTGGGGCGTTGCCCTCGGCATGATTGCGTTGCTCGGCTCCGGGCTGCTCATGGCCTACGGACCGCTCACCCGCGAGGCCGTGGCCCCGATCCGGGATTGGCACAAGGCCCTCGGCGTCGTGGTCCTGATCGTCGGGCTGTGGCGGGTGGGCTGGCGCCTGGCACAGGGGGCGCCGAGACCGGCCTCCGACATGCCGCTGTGGCAGGCCCGCGCCGCGAAGGCGGTGCACTGGGGCTTGCTCGCCACGGTGCTCGCGATGCCGATCTCCGGCATCCTGATGTCGGTCTATAACGGGCGGGCGGTCACGTCGCTCGGGGTGGTTATCCCCGCCCAGGACAAGGTTGGCTGGATCGTGGATGCGGCCCACGGGGTCCACCAGTTTGCAGGCTGGGCCCTGGCCGGGCTGCTGGTCGTGCATGTCGCGGGTGCGCTCAAACACCATTTCCTGGACCATGACGCCACCCTGCGGCGCATGTTGCGCGGGGCCGCCTGAAGACCCCGCAAGCCCTGGGCGCTGGTGTTGAAAAGGGGAAGGGCGATGCCACGCATCGCCCTTTTCCCGTGACACGGCCCGCAAACCTCCGGTCCGGTGCCGACCAGCCCGCGGGCCGCTGACCGCCGGGGACCAAGGCTCAGGCAGCGCTGTAGAGCGTCCGGCGCGCTGAGGACCCCACGATCCCTTCGTCGAAGAGCCGCGCGATCTCCGTGTCGTCGAGGCCGGTGACCTCGCTCAGGATCTCCTCTGTATGGCTGCCCAGGGTGGGCGCGGGTTTGGGTGCCTCGCGCGCCAGGGCCGAAAACTCCGCCGCGTGGCCGGGGACCGGGAAGGTGCCCAGCCCCTCCTGGGCCAGCGCGGTAAAGACCGGGTTGTCCGGCGACAGGTCCGGGTCCTGCTCAACCGCTTCCTTGACGGTGCGGAACTCCGACCAGGTCAGCTTGGCATCGTCGAAGATCTCGCCGATCACGGCGGCGGGTCGCGCCGCGAACCACGGGGTCAGGATCTCCGTGATCTCCCGCCGCAGCTCCCAGCGCACGCCCTCGTTGCCCAGATCGCGCCCGGTCGCCCGGGCCAGCTCGGCCATCTCGGTCTGCGTCCCCGTGGTCTTGACCAACCCCGACCATTGCCGCCCGGTCAGCCCGATCACCATGATCCGCCGCCCGTCCGCACACAGGAAATCCTGCCCATAGGCGCCATAAAGCGCATTGCCCGACTTGGTCCGCGCGGTCTCGTTCAGCACTGCATCCCCGATCATGCCCAGATGCCCCAGCGTCGCCGCCGCCACGTCCTTCAGGGTCAGCACAACCTCTTGTCCCACACCCTTGCGCAGCCGGTGCCGCTCGGCGGCCAGCACGGAGGACGCGCACATATGCCCCGCCATCAGGTCCCAGGCCGGCAGCGCATTGGCCACCGGCGCGTCATGCCCCTCCGGCCCGGTGATATCCGGAATGCCGAGCGCGGGGTTGACGGTGTAGTCCACCTGCGGCCGCCCCTGCCGGTCGCCCAGCAGCGTGACCATGATCAGGTCCGCGCGATGCTTGCTCAGGGTCTCGTAATCCATCCAGCCGCGCACCCGCAGGTTGGTCAGGAACACGCCCGCATCGTCGCCCGGCGCGGTGATGGTGCGGGTAATCAGCTCCTTGCCCTCGGGGTGGCTCATATCCACCGCGAGCGAGCGTTTACCCTTGTTCAGCCCCGCCCAGAACAGGCTCTTGCCCGACGGCGCCAGCGGCCAGCGCCCAGAATCGAGCCCGCCCTCCAGCCGGTCGAACCGGATCACATCCGCCCCCATCTGCGCCAGCGTCATGCCCGCCAGGGGCACCGCGACAAAGGCCGAGCCTTCGACCACGCGCAATCCGTTCAGAATTCCTGGCATGTCAGTCCTCCCAGTCTGCACTTGCTGTCAAACCCATGTAGCCCGCATCGGCCACAGTGCACATTTTCAGTGCATGCGCCCCCTCGCGCACCCCGCGCAGGGTCAGCCCGGTGTCGTGAAACATCGGATGCACGCCGCGAAACCGGAACCGGTCCGGGCGGCGCCCCTTCCAGGCGGTCGCCTCCGCCATCAGCAGGTTGGCCTGCAACGGCCCGTGCACCACAAGGCCCGGATAATGCTCCACTTCCTGCGCATAGGGCAGGTCGAAATGGATCCGGTGGGCATTGAAGGTGATCGCCGAATAGCGAAAAAGCAGCGCGGTCGAGACCGGCTGCGTCACGTCGAAAACCAGGCTGTCCACGGGGCCGGGCTTCTTCGGTGGGGGTCGGAACTCCGGCGCGATGGGCAGGTAGACGATGGATTGCGTCTCGCGCACCGCGAGGCCTGCCGCCCCGCGCAACTCGTGCGCGACGGTGACGAAAACCATGCCCCCGGTGGAGCCGGTCTTTTCCTCGACGCCGGTGATGGTGGAGGTTTTCTCGATCTGCTCGCCCACGCGCAGATCGGCGTGGAATTCCAGCGCACCACTGGCCCACATCCGCCGCTCATAGGGCACCGGGGGCAGAAACCCGCCAAGGGCCGGGTGCCCGTCGGCACCCAGATCCTCCATCCCTACCGCCGGGGGGAAGGCATACCAATGCCACAGCGCTGGCAAGACATCGCCCGGGCCGGGGCAGGGGCGGCCCGCGCGCGCAAGCGTGGCGTGGATCATGGTGGCGACCGTGGGGGGCACGCAGCCCGCCACGGTCTCGGTCCGCCCGATCCAGTCGGTCAGCGGTGCGCCGTTTTCAGGCGCGTCAAGCGGCATTGCGCGCCGGGTTCAGGATGCGCGCCACGGTCTCGCCCATGGCAGACGGGTTCGGCGCCACCTCGATCCCGCAGGCACTCAGCAGCGCGACCTTCTCCTGCGCGCTCTCGCCGAAGGCCGAGATGATCGCGCCCGCATGGCCCATCTGCCGGCCCTTGGGGGCCGCAAGCCCGGCGATATAGGCCGCCACGGGCTTGGTCATGTGATCGCGCACATATGCCGCCGCCTCGGCCTCCTGCGGACCGCCGATCTCGCCGATCATGATCACCGCATCGGTCTCCGGGTCGGCCTCGAACAGCTCCAGGATATCCTTGAAGGACGAGCCGTTGATCGGATCGCCCCCGATCCCGATCGAGGACGACACCCCGATCCCCAGGGCCTGCATCTGGCTCGCCGCCTCGTAGCCCAGCGTGCCCGACCGGCCCACGATGCCCACGCGCCCGGGGGTGTAGATATGCGGCGGCATGATCCCCATGAACCCCTTGCCGGGGCTGATGATGCCCGCGCAGTTCGGCCCGATCAGGCGCATCTTGCGCTCCCGCGGGAAGCGGCGCAGGAAGCGTTTGACCCGCATCATGTCCTGGGCCGGGATGCCGTCGGTCACACACACGGCGGTGCGAATGCCCGCATCCGCGGCCTCCATCATCGCGTCCGCAGCCCCCGCGGGCGGCACGAACAAAAGGCTCGCCTCCGCGCCCGTGGCCTCGACCGCCTCGCGCACGGTGTTGAATACCGGCCGGTTGAGCACCGTGGTGCCCCCCTTGCCCGGGGTGACGCCGGCGACGACTTTCGTGCCGTACTCGATCATTTCCTGCGCGTGAAACTGCCCGATCCGGCCGGACAGGCCCTGGACGACGACGCGGGTGTCTTCGGTGATGACAATGGCCATGACTGTGGCTCCTTACTGTGCGGCGATCAAGGTGGGGCGGGCGGCAACGGCGGCCTCGGCCGCCTCGGCCAAGGTGTCGGCGCTGATGATCGGCAGGCCGCTCTCGGCGATCAGCTTGCGCCCGGCCTCCACATTCGTGCCCGACAGGCGCACCACCACCGGCAGCTCGATGCCGAGCTC
Source organism: Dinoroseobacter sp. PD6 (assembly GCF_028807315.1). Classification (NCBI taxonomy): domain Bacteria; kingdom Pseudomonadati; phylum Pseudomonadota; class Alphaproteobacteria; order Rhodobacterales; family Roseobacteraceae; genus Dinoroseobacter; species Dinoroseobacter sp. PD6. Next base: position 23,608 of record NZ_JARAMN010000003.1, read on the forward strand.
GGTATAGGCCTTGATCACCCCGTTCGCGATCCAGTCGCAGCGGTTGATGCCGGCAAAGATGTTGACGAGGATCACGCTGACATTCTGGTCCGACAACACCGTGCGGAACGCCTGGCAGACGCGCTCAGGACTGGCCCCGCCGCCGATATCGAGGAAATTCGCAGGCTCCCCGCCCGCCAGCTGGATCATGTCCATCGACGCCATGGCAAGCCCGGCGCCGTTGATAATGCAGCCGATATCCCCGTCCAGGCCCACATAAGCCAGCCCGTGATCGGCGGCGAAGCTCTCGCGCGGGTCTTCCTGGCCCGGATCGCGCAAGGCCGCGACCTCCGCCCGGCGGAAGAGCGCGTTGGTGTCGAACGACATCTTCGCGTCCAGCGCCACCAGCGAGCTGTCCTCGCACACCACCAGCGGATTGATCTCCACCATCATCGCATCGAGATCGCGGTACGCCCGGTAGCAAGCCTTGAGAACGGTCACCATCTGGCCGATCTGCGCGCCCTGCAGGCCCAGCTTGAAGGCCAGCTCCCGCGCCTGGTACTCGGCCAGACCCACGGCGGGGTCCAGAACCATGCGGATCAGGCTCTCGGGGTCTTCCTCGGCGAGGTCCTCGATCTCCATCCCGCCATGGCCCGAGGCCACGATCATGATCCGCTCGGACTTCCGGTCGAGCACGAAGCCGAGATACAACTCCCGCTCGATGGCGGACGCCTCTTCGACCCAGAGCCGGTCGATCCGCTTGCCCGCGGCATCGGTCTGCTTGGTGACCAGCGACGTACCCAGGAGGCTGGCGGCGAAGTCGCGCACCTCCGCCTCACCCTCGCAGAGCTTGACGCCGCCGGCCTCGCCGCGCCCGCCGGAATGGACCTGCGCCTTGACCACGCAGCGCCCGCCCCCCAGTTCGCGGCAGCGGAAGGCCGCCTGTTCGGGCGAGAACGCCACGCCGCCCTTCGGCACCGGCACGCCAAAGCGCGCCAGAATGTCCTTGGCCTGATGCTCGTGAATGTCCATGTCGTCTCCTCCCCAGGGTTGGCTTATTCCGCCGCGACCGCCTTGGCGGCGATGGCGTTGGCGGTGTCGATCACGTTGCGGGCCATCTTCTCGCTGGCCGCGTCGATCATCTTGCCGTCGAGGCTCGCGGCCCCCTTGCCCGCGGCCTCGGCATTGCGCAGCTCTTCGATGATCCGATGCGCCTTGCTGACCTCGGCCTCCGGCGGGCTGAACACGTCGTTCGCCATCTCGATCTGGCTGGGATGAATGGCCCATTTGCCCTCGCACCCCAGCGCCGCCGCGCGGCGCGCCCCGGCCATGTAGCCGTCGGGATCGCTGAAATCCCCGAACGGCCCATCGATCGCGCGCAGCCCGTAGGCGCGGCAGGCAATCACCATCCGCGTGATCGAGGCGTGCCACTGATCCCCGGGGTAATCCGGGTTCAGCCCGCCGATATTCACGGTCCGCGCCCGCATCGAGGCCGCGTAATCCGCCACCCCGAAATGCAGCGCCTCCAGCCGCCCGCCGAACTGGGCGATCGTCTCCACATTGGCCATCCCGAGCGCGGTCTCGATAAGCGCCTCAAGGCCCACCCGGGTCTCCAGCCCGCAGGCCATCTCCGCCTGGTTGACCATCGCCTCGACCATGTAAAGGTCCGCCGTCACCCCGACCTTGGGCACCAGCAGCGTGTGCACCCGGTCGCCCGCCTGCTCCATGATGTCGACCACGTCGCGGTACATGTAATGGGTATCCAGCCCGTTGATCCGCACCGACACGGTCTTGCCCTTGGCCGCCCAGTCGATGTCGTTCAGCGCCTGGATCGCGTTCTTGCGCGCCTGCACCTTCTCGGGCGGGGCAACCGCGTCCTCCAGGTCGAGAAATACGAAATCCGCGGCACTCTCGGCGGCCTTGTCGATCATTGTCGGGTTCGAGGCGGGCACCGCCAGCTCGGACCTCTGAAGGCGCTGCTTGCGCAAGGGGTGAAGCGTATGGGACATGTCAATCTCCGTGCGTGAAAGGGCAGGGGCGGTTCATTCCGCCGCGATATGCAGGAAGGGGCGCTCCGCGGCATCGGCGGCGAACCACGCCTGCGCCGCCCCCACGCCGGAGCCGAGCTGCACCTGCATCCCCGCCCGGTAGAGCGCCATCTCCGCCACCGACAGGGCGGTCAGGCACATCGCCTCGTTCAGATCGCCGAGATGCCCGATCCGGAAAACCTTGCCGTCGAGCGGCCCCAGACCGCTCCCGAAGGAGGTGTTGAATTCCTCGTATGCGATGCGCAGAACCTCGCGGGCGTCGATCTCCTGCGGCACCCGAATGGCCGACACCGTGTCGGAATAAAGCGTGTGATGCTCGGCCACCAACGGCAGCCCCCAGGCCGCGATCCCGCGGCGCACACCTTCGGCCAGCCGGGTGTGGCGGGCGATCACGTTGTCCAGCCCTTCGGTCGCGATCCGCGCCAGCGACGCGCGCAACCCGTGCAACAGGGGCGTGGGCGGGGTGTAGGGGAAATACCCGTCCGCATTCATCGCCAGCATGTCGAAAAACTCGAAATAGGCCCGGCGCATGGTCGCCGACCTCGCAGCCTCCAACGCCTTTTCGCTGACACCCAGAATGCCCAAGCCCGGCGGCAGCATCAGACCCTTCTGGCTGCCCGTGACCACCAGGTCGACCTCCCATTCGTCCATCCGGAAGTCCAGCGAGCCGACCGAGGACACCCCGTCCACGAACAAGAGCGCATCGTGAAAATTCTCGTCCAGCGCCCGGCGCACCGCCGCGATGTCCGAGGCCACGCCCGTGGCGGTCTCGTTATGGGTGACGAAGACCGCCTTGATCTCGTCATGGGCATCCCGTCCCAACCGGCGCGCGATCTCCTTGACCGGCGCGCCTGCGCCCCAGGGAATGTCGATCAGCTCGACCTCCAGGCCCAGCCGCTCGGCCATCTGCGCCCAAAGGGTCGAGAAATGCCCGTGCCGCGCCATCAGCACCTTGTCGCCGGGATTGAGCGTGTTGGTGATCGCCGCCTCCCAGGCCCCGGTGCCCGAGCCGGGAAACAGCATCACCGTCCCGCGTTCGGTGCGCAGCACCGATTTCATCCCCTCGAACAGCCCGAGGGTCAGGTCCCCGAAATCCGCCGCACGCATGTCCTGCATCGGCACATTCATCGCCTGCCGCACCGCTTCGGGCACATTGGTGGGACCCGGAATGAAGAGATGTGTCTGACCTGTTCGCATGAGTTGACCTCCCTGATCGTCGTCTGCCTACCCCGCGCCCTTGCCATGCTGCAAAAGCATTCGGGTCCTGCTGTGAGTGCGAATGTTCACAAAGCACACAAATTGTGAACTTGTGAAATCTGTGATATGACAGGTGCATGAAGACTTTCATCGGACCCCGCCTGCGCCGTCTGCGGCGCGACGCCAACCAGACCCAGGCCGAAATGGCCAAGGCGCTGGGCATCTCCAATTCCTATGTGAACATGCTGGAAAAGAACGAGCGCAGCGTGTCCGTCCCGGTGCTCCTGCGCCTGTTCGAAGCTTACGGCGTCGATTGGCGCGACATCGCCGACGAGGACGATACCGCCACCCTCAACGCCCTGCGCGCCGCGTTCCAGGACCCGCTCTTTCACGATCACAGCCCCGATCTGCCGCAGCTGCGCGCGCTGCTCTCGCACGCGCCGGACGTGGCGCGCAGCTTTTTGCAATTGCACCACGCCTACCGCGCGGCCACCGATCAGCTGCTGGTGCTCTCCAATGCCAGCGAGACCGATCTCGACATCCTGCGCGCCTCCCCCGAGGCGATCGTGCATGATTTCTTTCGCGACAACCGCAACCACTTCCCCGAGCTTGAAGCCGCCGCCCAGGACTTCTGGGCCGGCCCCATGCCCGAGGCCGACGACATCTACGGCGCGCTCAAGGCGCGGCTGAAGGACAAGCTGGGCCTGCGGACCCGGATCGTGCCCGTGGGCGACATGCCCGAGGCTCTGCGCGAATATGACGAGGACCGGCGCGAAGTCCGTCTGTCCGAAGGGCTCGACCATCCCAACCGTGCCTTCCAGCTGGCCCATACGAGCGGGCTGATCGAACAGAGCGCGGTGATCGACGCGCTGCTGTCGCGGCTCGACCTGGACGACCCGTCCGGGCGCAACCGCTGCCGGGTGGAGCTGGCCAATTATTTCGCTGCGGCCGTGCTCATGCCCTATGACGCCTTCCGGGCCGAGGCGCTGGCCTGCAAGTACGACTTCGCCCACCTGTCCCTGCGCTTCGGCGTCAGCTTCGAGCAGGCCTGCCACCGCGCCACCACCCTGCAACGCGACGGGGCGGAAGGCGTGCCGTTCTTCTTCCTGCGCATCGACAAGGCCGGCAACGTGACCAAGCGGTTCAACTCCACCGGCTTTCACCTGGCGGAATACGGCGGCGCCTGCCCGCGGCTCGATGTGCATACGAGCTTCCGCAGCCCCGGCAGCATCGTTCCGCAATTCGTCGAGATGCCCGATGGCGGGCGATTCTTCGTCTTCGCCCGCACGGTCAATCGCCCCCGCTTCTCGCGCCACACCCAGGACAAGCGCCTGGCCATCGCCATGGGCTGCAGCATCGAGCATGTCGCGGCGATCGGCTATGCCGAGGATATCCAGCAAGGCTCCCCGCGTTTCGCAGAGGTCGGGATCAACTGCCGGATCTGCCCGCGCGCCAATTGCGACCAACGCGCCCATAACGCGATGATCCTGAACGAACCGGTGGATGTCCGCCGCCGCGGCCCGACACGCTACGCCAACTGAGGCAGCGCCCCCGGGCGGGGTGAATTCCGTAATGTCTGGTGAAATTGGAGCGGGCGATGAGATTCGAACTCACGACCCCAACCTTGGCAAGGTTGTGCTCTACCCCTGAGCTACGCCCGCGTCCTTGGGTGAGCCGTGGGATACTTCTGACACGCCGCCCCTGCAAGTGAAAAAAGCGGCCAAGGGGGAAAAACTTTGCCGCGGGGGTCGGGGCCAACCGGGCCTCGGGGTGGTTGCTTATTGTAATGTTATACTATATCGAAACGGGCAGCATTTCATAACCACAGGGCAAACCCATGCAGGACCGACTCCCCGTAACCGTGCTCTCGGGATTTCTCGGGGCAGGAAAGACAACACTGTTGAACCGCGTGCTCAACAACCGCGACGGACGCAAGGTCGCGGTCATCGTCAACGACATGTCCGAAGTGAATATCGACGCCGACCTCGTGCGCGCCGAAACCGCGCTCAGCCGCACCGACGAGACCTTGGTCGAGATGTCCAACGGCTGCATCTGCTGCACCCTGCGCGACGACCTGCTGCACGAGGTGCGCAGGCTCGCGGCGGCGGGGAAGTTCGACTACCTGCTGATCGAATCCACCGGCATCTCCGAACCGCTGCCCGTGGCCGCCACCTTCGAGTTTCGCGACGAAGCGGGCGAGAGCCTGTCAGATGTCGCCCGGCTCGACACGATGGTGACGGTCGTGGATGCGGTGAACCTGCTGCGCGATTATGCCAGCCATGATTTCCTGCGCGATCGCGGCGAAACGCTGGGGGAGGCGGATGACCGCACCCTGGTGCATCTGCTCACCGATCAGATCGAGTTTGCCGATGTCGTGATCCTGAACAAGGTCGCCGATGCCGGGCCCGAGCGCACCGATGCCGCGCGCCAGATCATCCGCAGCCTGAATGCCGATGCCAAGATCATCGAGACCGACCATGCCCAGGTCGCCGCGTCCGAGATCCTGGGCACCGGCCTGTTCGATTTCGACAAGGCCCATGACCACCCGCTCTGGGCCAAGGAGCTTTACGGCTTTGCCGACCATGTCCCCGAAACCGAGGAATACGGGGTGGCGAGCTTCGTCTACCGCGCCCGCCGTCCCTTCGTGCCCGAAGCGGCGATGGCCGTGCTCGAGGACGAGATGCCCGGCGTGATCCGCGCCAAGGGGCATTTCTGGCTTGCCACCCGCCCCGACTGGGTGGCGGAGTTCTCGCTCGCGGGCGCGCTGTCCTCGGTCCGGCCGCTGGGCACCTGGTGGGCGGCGGTCCCCGAGGCCCGCTGGCCGGAAAGCGCGGCCGCGCGTGCCTATTTCACACAGCACTGGCAGGAGCCCTGGGGTGACCGGCGGCAGGAGATCGTCTTCATCGGTGTCGGGATCGACTGGCCCGCCCTCAAGGCCCGGCTCGACGCCTGCCTGCTGCCCGAAGACTTGGCGACCGGCCCCGACACCCTGCCGGACCTGCCCGATCCCTTCCCGGCCTGGCGCCGGGCGGAGGCCGCGTGATGGACGGGGGCGGCGTTTCGCTGCACAACGGGATCTGCCCCGGGGTGATCGTGGCAACCGACCCGCAGGGGCTGCGCGATGTGACCGCGCCCACGGGCGTGGGGGCCGCGCTTTGGCTGCGGCGACCGGCGGCCAGCTTCCAGGAGTGGATCGACGGGCTCGACCCGGCGCAGCTGCCATCGGCCCGGGTGGTTTTGACCCCCGAAACCGTGCCCGCGGTGCTCACCGCGCTCTTCGAGGCCGCGGGCACGCCCGAAGGGCACCAGCGCGACCGGCTGCGCGACGATATCGCGGTGCTGGCACGGCTTTTCGCGACGGTGACCGGCGCGCCCTACCTGCGACTGCGGCTTGACGTGGTGACCACCGATGCCTGCCGGAAATTCCATCTCGACGCGGTCACGTTGCGGCTTGTCTGCACCTATCGCGGCCCGGGCACCCAGTACGGGGCGGCGGCTCGCCCGGGCACCGAGCCCGCGGAGGTGTTCGCCGCGCCCACCGGCGCACCGATCCTGATCCGCGGGTCGCTCTGGCCCGGTACGCGCGAGACCGGGCTGCGCCACCGTTCGCCGCCCATCGAAGGCAGCGGCGTTACCCGCCTGGTGCTGGTGCTCGACCCATTGACCGGGCCCGACGGGGACTGAATGGTCGCCCAAGGCGCCCGCCTTGCGCTTCTTTTGTGGCGAAATACTCCGGGGGGCGGCCCGGAACGGGCCGTGGGGGCAGCGCCCCCTCCACCGCCGGTCTCCGGGCCAAAGGTTAATCCCGGCGCGAAATCTGCGCCAAATCCGCCGACAAATTTTTCGGCGAAATCATGGGAGTCCAATGGCTTCCAGAGATTTGTTTCGCGTGCGAAACATTCCAGAATTTGAATAGGTTAACAGCCCCGGGCGCCCGCATCGCGCCGCCCGGGCGAGCGGTTCACTCCAGTTCCACCAACAGGTCCTTGGCGTCGATCTGGGCGGCGGGGGTGACGTGGACGGCCTTGACCACCGCGTCGCGCTCCGCATGGATGCCGGTTTCCATCTTCATCGCCTCGATGGTCAGCAGCAGATCGCCCTCCTTGACCGAGGCCCCCGCCTGCACCGCGACCGAGGCCACCACACCGGGCATCGGCGCGCCCACATGGTTGGGGTTGCCCAGCTCGGCCTTGGGCCGTTTCGCCACGGACGCGGCGGCCTTGCGGTTGGGCACACGGACCACGCGGGGCTGGCCGTTCAACTCGAAGAACACCTTGACCTCGCCATCCTCGTTGGTCTCGGACGCGGTCTGCATCCGCACCACCAGGGTCTTGCCCGGGTCGATCTCGACCTCGATCTCGTCGCCGGGCTGCATGCCGTAGAAGAACGTCCGCGTGGGCAGGGTGCGCACGGGGCCGTATTCGGCATGGCGGGTCATGTAGTCGGTGAACACCTTGGGATACATCAGGAAGCCGTTGAGGTCCTCGTCGTCGATATCCACCTCCAGCTGCGCGGCGAGATCGGCCCGGGTCTTCTCGAGATCGACGGGCGGGATATGCTTGCCCGGGCGCTCGGTATTGGGGGACTCGCCCTTGAGGATCTTGGCGACGATCGCTTCGGGAAACCCGCCCGCAGGCTGGCCGAGATTGCCGCGCATCATGTCGATCACCGAATCCGGGAAGGACACGTCGCGGTCGGGGTCCTCCACATCCGCGCGGCTCAGGCCCTGGCTGACCATCATCAGTGCCATGTCGCCCACCACCTTCGACGACGGCGTGACCTTCACGATGTCGCCGAACATCTGGTTCACATCCGCATAGGTCTGGGCGACCTCGTGCCAGCGTTCCTCAAGCCCGAGCGAGCGGGCCTGGGCCTTGAGGTTGGTGAACTGTCCGCCGGGCATCTCGTGCAGGTAGACCTCGGAGGAGGGGGCCTGCATGCCGCTCTCGAAGGCCGCGTATTCGCCGCGGACGGCTTCCCAGTAGTCGGAGATCTCGCGCACCGCCTTGATGTCGAGCCCGGTGTCGCGGTCGGTGTGTTGCAGCGCCTCGACCACCGTGCCAAGCGTCGCCTGGGAGGTGTTGCCCGACAGCGCGTCCATGGCGCAGTCGACCGCGTCCACGCCGCTCTCGGCGGCCGCGAGGATCGTGGCGCTGGCGATACCGGCGGTGTCATGGGTGTGGAAGTGGATGGGCAGGCCGACCTCTTCCTTCAGGGCCTTGATCAGGATCCGGGCGGAGGCGGGTTTCAGCAGCCCCGCCATGTCCTTCAGCCCCAGGATATGGGCGCCCGCCTCGCGCAGCTCCTTGCCCATGGTGACGTAGTAGTTCAGGTCGTATTTCGCCCGGTTCGGGTCGAGGATGTCGCCGGTGTAGCAGATCGCGCCCTCGCAGACCTTGCCCGATTCCAGCACCGCGTCCATGGCGACGCGCATGTTCTCGACCCAGTTCAGGCTGTCGAAGACGCGGAAGACGTCGACGCCGCTCTCGGCGGCCTGCAGGGTGAAGGCGCGCACCACATTGTCGGGGTAGTTGGTATAGCCCACGCCGTTCGAGCCGCGCAGCAGCATCTGGGTCATCACGTTGGGCATGGCCGCGCGGATGTCGCGGAGCCGTTGCCATGGGCATTCCTGCAGGAACCGGTAGGCCACGTCGAAGGTCGCGCCGCCCCAGCATTCGACCGAGAAGAGCTGCGGCAGGTTCGCGGCGTAACTCGGCGCGACCCGGATCATGTCGATGGACCGCATCCGCGTGGCCAGCAGGGACTGGTGCCCGTCGCGCATGGTGGTGTCGGTGATCAGCAGCTGTTTCTGCGCGGCCATCCAGTCGGCCACCGCCTGCGGGCCTTTTTTCTCCAGCAGGGTCCGGGTGCCGGGGGCGGGCGCGGCCTTCGGCGCGGGGGCCCTGAGCGCGCGCGGCGTGGCGGGCGGCTTGGGGCGGCCTTCGGTCTCGGGATGTCCGTTGACGGAGATATCCGCGATGTAGCGCAGGATGCGGGTCGCCCGGTCGCGGCGCTTGGGGAACTGGAACAGCTCTTCGGTCTCGTCGATGAACTTGGTGGTATACTGGTTGTTGAGGAAGGTCGGATGCTTCAGCAGGTTCTCGACGAAGGCGATGTTGGTGCTGACACCCCGGATGCGGAATTCGCGCAGGGCGCGGTCCATCCGGGCGATGGCCGCCTCGGGCGTGGGGGCCCAGGCGGTGACCTTTTCCAGCAGGCTGTCATAGTAGCGGGTGATCACCGCGCCGGAATAGGCGGTGCCGCCGTCGAGCCGGATGCCCATGCCGGTCGCCCCGCGATAGGCGGTGATCCGGCCATAGTCGGGGATGAAGTTGTTCTGCGGGTCTTCGGTGGTGATCCGGCACTGGATCGCGTGGCCGTTGAGTTGCACGTCGTACTGGCTGGCCATGCCGGTGGCCTCGACCAGGGATTTGCCCTCGGCGATCAGGATCTGGGCGCGAACGATGTCGATGCCGGTGACTTCCTCGGTCACGGTATGCTCGACCTGCACGCGGGGGTTCACCTCGATGAAGAAGAACTCGCCGGTGTCCATGTCCATCAGGAACTCGACGGTGCCGGCGCATTCGTAATTCACATGGGCGCAGATCTTGCGGCCCAGTTCACACAGCTGCTCGCGTTGCGAGGACGACAGGTAAGGCGCGGGGGCGCGTTCGACGACCTTCTGGTTGCGGCGTTGAACCGAGCAGTCCCGTTCCCACAGGTGATAGATGTTGCCCATGCTGTCGCCGAGGATCTGCACCTCGACATGCCGCGCGCGGGTGATCATCTTTTCCAGGTAGCCCTCGCCATTGCCGAAGGCGGCTTCGGCTTCGCGCCGGCCCTCGCGCACCTTCTCGGCCACCTCGTCGGGGCCGAAGATCGGGCGCATCCCGCGCCCGCCGCCGCCCCAGGACGCCTTGAGCATCAGCGGAAATCCGATCGCCTCGGCCTCGGCGCGGACCTTGTCCATGTCGTCGCCCAGCACCTCGGTGGCGGGGATCACCGGCACGCCTGCCTCGATCGCCACCCGGCGCGCGGAGGCCTTGTCGCCGAGCGCGCGCATGGTTTCGGCCCGGGGCCCGATGAAGGCGATGCCGTTGGCGACGCAAGCATCCACGAAATCCGGGTTCTCGGACAGCAGGCCGTAGCCCGGATGGATTGCGTCCGCGCCCGAGAGCTTCGCCACGCGGATGATCTCGTCGATCGACAGGTAGGCCGCGACCGGGCCGAGCCCCTCGCCGATCTTGTAGGCCTCGTCCGCCTTGAACCGGTGCAGGCAGAGCTTGTCTTCCTCGGCATAGACCGCGACCGTTTTCTTGCCCAGTTCGTTGGCCGCGCGCATCACCCGGATGGCGATCTCGCCGCGATTGGCAATCAGGATCTTCTGAAAATCAGTCATGGAGGCCCTCATTGGTAAACTTTATTGTCCGTATAGGGCGTTCAGGCCTGTCCTGAAACCCCGTAGGAGTGGGTAGCCAATTGGTCGCGGAAGTCGGCGAGCTTGGCAATGCCGCAGATTTGCATGTTCGTGACCAGGTCCTGGGTCAGGATGTGGATCAGGTGGCGCACGCCTGCCGGGCCGAGGCCTGCGAGCGCGAAATGCCAGGCCCGGCCCAGCATGACGAAATCCGCCCCCAGCCCCACGGCGCGCAGGATGTCGAGCCCGCCTTCGATCCCGCTGTCGTAGATCACCGGGCAGTCCGGGCCGACCGCGCGGCGGATCGCGGGCAGTTGGGTGATGGCGCCGGGGCCGCCCTCGAACTGCCGGGCGGAATGGTCCGAGACCCAGATCGCGTCGACCCCGGCGGCGCGCAGGCGCACCGCATCCTCGGGTCGCAGCACGCCCTTGACCACCAGCGGCCCGTCCCAGCCCGCGCGCACCGCGTCCAGGTAGGCCCAGTCCGGCGCGCCCCGGATCGCCTTGCCCGCATGGGCCATGTAGCTGGCAGCGCCCGTTTTCTCGACATAGCTCTCGGCGAGTTTCAGCGACGGTGTGCCGTGCCGCGCCATCCCGAGGGCCCAGGTCGGGTGGAGGATCATCTGGAAGATCATGCGCGGGGTGATCTTCGGCGGAATGGTCAGGTTGGCACGGCGCTGGCGCTCCCGGCGGCTGTCGGCGGGCACGTCCACGGTCAGCACCAGGGTGCCGAAGCCGGAGGCGCGGGCGCGGGCCATGATGTCGTCGCGAATGCCCGGGTCGGCGGGGGGGTAGAGTTGGAACCAGCCCATCTCGCCCGCCACGGGGCCGACCCGTTCGGGCGTCTGCGTGGCCACGGTCGAGAGGCCATAGGGAATGCGCGCGGTCGCGGCCTCCGCGGCCAGGAGCCGTTCCGCATCGGGCCAGATCAGCCCGGACATGCCCACGGGGGCGATGCCGAAGGGGCGGGCATAGGTCTGGCCGAGCAGTGGTGTTTCGAGCTCCGGCGTGATCTGCCCGTGCAGGATGCCGGGCAGCAGGTGGATCGCGTCGAGCGCCGCGCGCGTGGTCTGCACCCCGATCTCGCGGTCGCCCGTGGCACTGTCGAGATATTCAAATACGAAGCCGGGGATGCGGCGCCGTGCTGCGCGCCGCAGGTCGGAAATGGCCGGATGGGTCGTGTCGAAATCCATGCGCCCTTGCTAATCCATTCATCTGATTGCGCAATGACGGAATTGCGAACAGATGTGGAACATAGCTTTCCCCCCGGGGGGCTTCGCGCTATGGTCAGAGGCATGAACAGTTTTGACGACTCCGATGCGTTCGAGGCAGGCGCGGCCCTGTCCCTGTCGGCGCGCGCCCGAGCACAGGCCGCAGGGGCGCGGGCGGCCCCCTATCTCGACACGTTGAACCCGGCCCAGCGGCAGGCGGTTGAATCGCTCGACGGTCCGGTTCTGATGCTCGCAGGCGCGGGCACGGGCAAGACCAAGGCGCTGACATGCCGGATCGCGCATCTGCTGCTGAGCGGGACGGCGCGGCCGAACGAGATCCTGGCGGTGACCTTCACCAACAAGGCCGCCCGCGAGATGAAGGAGCGGGTCGCGACCCTGATGAACCAGCCGGTGGAGGGGATGCCCTGGCTCGGCACCTTCCACGCGATCGGCGTGAAGCTGCTGCGCCGGCATGCGGAACTGGTGGGGCTGAAGTCGAACTTCACCATTCTAGACACCGACGACCAGATCCGGCTGCTCAAGCAGATCATCGTCGCCGAGAATATCGACGAGAAACGCTGGCCCGCGCGGCAGCTGGCGCACATCATCGACGGCTGGAAGAACCGCGCCTGGGCGCCGGATGCGGTGCCCGCCGCCGAGGCGTCGGCCTTCAATTCCCGCGGGGTGGAGTTGTATGCCGCTTATCAGGAGCGGCTGAAGACCCTGAATGCCACGGATTTCGGCGATCTGCTGCTGCATGTGGTGGGGATATTCCAGAAACACGAGGATGTGCTGGCGCAGTACCAGCGCTGGTTCCGCTACATCCTGGTGGACGAGTACCAGGATACGAACGTGGCGCAGTACCTCTGGCTGCGGCTTCTGGCAGGCGGGCACAAGAACATCTGCTGCGTGGGCGATGACGACCAGTCGATCTATGGCTGGCGCGGGGCCGAGGTGGGCAACATCCTGCGCTTCGAGAAGGATTTCCCCGGCGCGCTTGTCATCCGGCTGGAGCAGAATTATCGCTCCACCCCCCATATCCTGGCCGCGGCCTCCGGGGTGATTTCCGGCAACAAGGGGCGGCTCGGCAAGGAGCTGTGGACCGATGCGCAAGAGGGCGAGAAGGTCCGCCTGATCGGCCATTGGGACGGGGATGAAGAGGCCCGCTGGATCGGTGAAGAGATCGAGTCGATGCAGAACGGCACGCGCGGGATGCGGCCCTTCGCGTTGAACGAGATCGCGATCCTCGTGCGTGCCTCCCACCAGATGCGCGCCTTCGAGGACCGGTTCCTGACCATCGGGCTGCCTTACAAGGTGATCGGTGGCCCGCGGTTCTACGAGCGGATGGAGATCCGTGATGCCATGGCCTATTTCCGCGTGGTCACCAGCCCCGAGGACGACCTGGCCTTCGAGAGGATCGTGAACACCCCCAAGCGGGGTCTGGGCGACAAGGCCCAAGCGAAGATCCAGGCGGCCGCGCGGGCCAATGGCGTGCCGCTCAAGGAAGGCGCGCGGATATTGCTGGCGGCCAAGGGGCTGGGCGGCAAGGGGGCCGCGGAATTGCGGCTGCTGATCGACGGGTTGGACCGCTGGTCGGCGGCGGCGCGGGACGGTGCGAACCATGTGGAGCTGGCCCAGGTGATCTTGGACGAGAGCGGCTACACCACCCATTGGCAGAACGACAAGACGCCGGAGGCGCCGGGGCGGCTGGAGAACCTCAAGGAACTGGTTAAGGCCCTGGAGGGGTTCGAGAACCTGCAGGGGTTCCTGGAGCATGTTTCGCTGGTCATGGACAACGACAAGGGCGATGCGGGGCCGCAGGTGTCGATCATGACCCTGCACGCGGCCAAGGGGCTGGAGTTTCCGGCCGTGTTCCTGCCGGGCTGGGAGGACGGCATATTCCCGTCGCAACGTTCGATAGACGATCAGACAGGCAAGGTCGAAATAGGCCGAGAAGCCGATGAGGAGCGCCGCTTGGCCTACGTCGGCATCACTCGCGCCGAGGAACTCTGCACTATCTCTTTCGCGAGCAACAGGAGAGTCTTTGGTCGATGGCAGGATCAAATGCCCTCGCGGTTCATCGACGAGCTGCCCGAGGCCCATGTCGAGGTGCTGACCCCGCCGGGGCTTTATGGCGGCGGCTATGGCGCGGCTGCGCCGGGGGCGATGCCGGACGGGGTGTTTTCCGGCTCGCAACTTGAGAGCAAGGCGGCGGAGGCGAATGTCTACAACTCGCCGGGCTGGCGGCGAATGCAGGCGCGCGCGGGCGTCCGGGGCACGAGCCAGCCGCGCGAGGCGCGCAACATGGTGATCGACGCGACGGCGGTGCCGGCCCATGGGCTCGGCGACCGGGTGTTCCACCAGAAATTCGGCTACGGCGCGGTGACTGGGATCGAAGGCGACAAGCTGGAGGTCGCCTTCGACAAGGCCGGGGTCAAGAAGCTGGTGGCGAAATTCGTGGTCGCGGCGGACAGGGCGGATGACGTGCCGTTCTGAGCGGCGCGCCTGCCCGACACCCCGTCCGCGCGCCGGTCAGCCGATCTGTTCGCCGATGAGCATCTGGGGCTGACCGCTGTAGAAATTCGGGATGTCCCCGACCGCAGGACCCGCGGCAGCAAGGCAGGCGTCGAGCGCGGCCTGGTCGGCGAAGGTGAAGGTGGCGACCGCGTGGAAGCCGGGCGGGGTGTCGGGGCCGCCCGCGAGGCCGCGGGTCACCAGCACGCTGTCGAAATGCGCGGACATGTGTTCGGTTACGATCTCCATGTGTTTGCCGGTGTAATAGGCATAATCGAAGCTGGTACCACCTTCGGTGGGGTAGAGCACTTGCAGGGTCATGGGCATGGGGGCTTCCTCCTCATTCGGCGGTGTGCCGACGGACATCACCGTAGCCAATCAGCGGGGCGCGACAAGCGGGACGTTCTGGTTGTCCGGCGCAAAGCGCGGCGGCTGAGGCGGGAGAAGCCGCTTCGAAGCGGCTTGGACAAGCGCCTTGGAAGGCGCTTGCAACGCGATTTGCAAATCGCGTGCTCAAGCCCGTTCGAACGGGCTTGGGCGCCGTGGCGGGATCAGAGGGAAAACACCAGCCCGGCCGCGAGGGTCTGGGCCAGAACCAGCCCGGAAAACGTGGCGAGGCTGCGCAGGGCGATCCGGCGATAAGCGGTGCGGTTTTTGGCGTCTTGGTGGCTCATGGCCTGTCTCCTGTCGGTTTGGTGTCGGGGGGTCGCCGCCCCCGCCCGGATGTGCGTCGCGGGGCGGGGGCGATAGGATCGGGCGGGCCTGTCAGCGGGTCAGGTAGCCGCCGTTGATCCAGACGGTCTGGCCGTTGATCCACTGGCTTTCGGGACTGGCGAGAAAGCCCGCGAGAGGCGCGATATCCTCGATCCGGCCCAGCCGCTGCTCGGTCGAGAGCCGCGCTGCGAAGGCTGCGCTCTGCTCGGTTTCCTGGGCGTGGAAGAACGGCGTGTCCACGGGGCCCGGGGCGATGGTGTTCACGGTAATAAGGCGCGGCCCCAACTCCTTGGCGAGCATGCGGGAATACTCCTCCACCGGGGCCTTGGTGCCGGAATAGATCGTGTAGCCCGGCGCGGCCCCGGCCTTCAGCGAGGTGCCGATGTTGATGATCCGCCCACCGTCGCGCATCCGCAGGGCGGCTTCGCGCAGGGAATAGAACAGCGCCCGGTTGTTGATCGCGTCGAGTTGCTCGAACTCGGCATCGGTGAACTCCGCCATCGGTTTCTTGAGGATGGCGCCTGCGTTGTTGATCACGATATCCACCCCGCCGAAGGCTTGCTCGGCGGTGTCGTACATGGCGCGCACGTTCTCGACCTGGCCAAGATCCCCCATGGTCAGGGCTGCGCGCCCGCCTGCGGCCCCGACCAGCCGGGCGGTGTCTTCGGCCTGGTCGAGGGTTTCCGCCCGGTGGTAATGGACCACCACGTCGGCGCCCATCTCGCCCATCTTGACGGCGAAGGCCCGCCCCATGTTGTTGCGTGCCCCGGACACGATGGCGACCTTGCCCGCCAAGGGGCGGGAGGGCGCGGTCTGGGCGGTTGCGGCGGTGACAGTGGCGCCGGTGAGCCCGGTGGCGCCGAGCCCCAGAAGGGTGGCGCGGCGGGACAGGTCAGGTCTGGTCTGGGTCATGTCGATCTCTCCTGTTTGGGCCGCGGGCCTGTTCCTGCGGCGATGATTGAGAGATAGGCGATGGGGTTTTCCCGCGGCAGCCGCGGGATTGACAACCTAATGTTGCGTATTTCACAACACCTCATGCGCAATGCGAGCGAGATGGCGTTCCTGAAAGTGGTGGAGACCGGCTCGGTCCGGGCAGCGGCCCGGGCGCTGGGGCAGGACCCGTCGGGTATCTCGCGTCGGGTGGCGCAGCTCGAGGCGCGACTGAACGCCAAGCTGGTTCGGCGCAGCGGCAATGCCACCCGGCCCACGGCGCAGGGGCGGGCCTATTACGCGCGGCTGCGGGCGATCATCGACCAGCTGGAAGCGCTGGAGGCGGAAATCGGCGGCGAGACCGAGACGCCCTCGGGGCTCTTGCGGGTGACAGCGGCGATCGATTTCGGGCAGGAGTTCCTGGCGCCCTGGCTGCTGGAGTTCCGCGCGCGGCATCCGGCGGTGGAGTTCGACCTGGTGCTGGCCAGCGGCTTCGTGGACATGGGCGCCAACGAGATCGACGTGGCGATCCGGGCGGGCAAGCTGCCCGACAGCAGCCTGATCGCCACCAAGCTGGCCGAACTGCCCCGGGTTCTGGTGGCCTCGCGGGCCTACGTGGAGGCTTACGGGGCGCCGCGGACGCCTTCGGATCTGCTGGCGCATCCCGCGATCTTCTTTGTCCCCGGCAATCGCAATGCCCCGCTGAAGCTGCGATCGCCGGAGGGGCAGGTGGTCGAGGTGCGGCGCAGCAACGGCATCGCGATCAACGCGGTGCGGTCGGCCGTGGCGGCGGTGCGCGCGGGGGCGGGTATCCATAGCGGGCCGCGATGGGCCTTTTCCGACCTGATCGCCGCGGGCGAGGTGGTCGAGATCCTGCCGGATTACACGCAGGACGCGTTCCCGCTCTATGCGGTGCGCCAGCCGGCGATTGTCGTTCCGGCCCGCATCTCGCGGTTCATCCCGTTCCTGCGCGAAAAGGTGCGCGGGGTGGGCGGCCTGATCGTGTCCTAGGCGCCGCTATCCGAACAGGACCGGCACCATCGAGGCGATGAGCAGCACCGCCATGGTCCAGTTGAAGGCGCGCAGCCGTGCGGGGTCGCGCAGCCAGCGGGCGACTTGCGTGCCCATCCAGGCCCAGACCGAAACCGAAGGGAAGTTCGTGGCGCAAAACGCCAGCGCCACCAGGGCCGCCCCCAGCGCCCCGCCCCCGGGGGCGGCGTAGACCGTCACCGCCGTCACCCCCATGATCCAGGCCTTGGGATTGACCCATTGGAACGCGGCGGCCTGCAAGAATGTGAAGGGTTTGCCTGTGCCTGCCCCGCCCTCGGGGGCGGCGGCATGGGCGATCTTCCAGGCGAGCCAGAGCATGTAGGCAAGGCTGGCAGCCTTCAGGAGGGTGTGGGCCGGGGGCCAGGCGACGAACACCTCGCCAAGGCCCAGCCCCAGCAGCAGCACCATGAAGGCATGGCCCAGGCTGATGCCCAGCAGGTGCGGAAGGGTGCGCCGCATCCCGAAATTGGCCCCCGAGGTCAGCACCATGAGGTTGTTCGGCCCCGGCGTGATCGAAGAGACCAGCGCGAAGGCCATGAGGGCGAGGAGTGTATCCAGTGTCATGGCGCAACCTTGCGCCTTGGGGCGCCGAATTGTATTGCGAAGATCGCGCGGAAACCAAAAAGTTTGCAACTCATGGCGAAACTGGACCAGATAAACGAAAGGATATTGCATGAGCTGAGCCGCGATGGCCGGCTCAGCAATCTCGACCTGGCGGAGCGCGTGGGGCTTTCGCCCTCGGCCTGCCTGCGCCGGGTTCAGGAGTTGGAGCGCACGGGAATCATCCAGGGCTACAAGGCGGTGCTGAACCGCGCGGCGCTGGGGCAGGGGTTTACCGTCTATATCGCGGTGGGACTGTCGGAGCATACAAAGGCCGACCAGACCGGGTTCGAGTGGGCGGTCGCCAATGCGCCGGAGGTGCGGGAGTGCCACAACGTGACCGGCACGGTGGAATACCTGCTGCGGGTGGAGGTGGCGGATCTCGCCGCTTACAAGACGTTTCACACGGATGTGCTGGGCACGCTGCCGCAGGTCTCCAGCCTGACATCCTATGTGGTAATGGACAGTCCCAAGGATGCGCGGGCTTGCTGAGCTTGGCGTCGGGTGGCGATCGGGCAAAAAAAAGCGGCGACGCTAGGGAGGAGGAAAGCGCCGCCGCATATTACAGAAAACCCAGGGAGGAGGAGGGGCTTTCTGATCTGGTTCGCGGCGCGTAAGCTTGGGTTTGCACCGCTGGGCTTCGAAGTTCGTCTCCTCGCCGCCCGTTGTTGAAGTTGAATATACGCGTATGCTGCGCTGCAACAAGACCTGTGACGACAAATCAGTTATGCAATTCCTGCATTACTCATTCTGCAATTCCGACTTACGGGGGCCTGCAAGCGCTTTGAATCGTGGGGTGAGGGGTGGAAAAAGCCCCGGCTCCCTTGTCTTGCGCATGCCTGTGCCCAATCTTTGACCAAACGGTTTGGGGGTTCACGTGACACGCGATGATATTCTTGCTGCACTTGCGAAGGTGTCGGTGCCCGGCGGCGGCGACCTGGTCTCACGCGATCTGGTGCGGGCGTTGGCGGTCGAGGGGACCACGGTCCGCTTCGTGATCGAGGCCGAGAGCGCCGAGGCCGCGCAGGGCTTGGCCCAGGTGCGGGACGCGGCGGAGGCGGCGGTCAAGGCCCTGCCAGGGGTGGAGGGCGTTCAGGCGGTGCTGACCGCGCATGGACCGAAATCCGCGCCCAAGGCTGCACCGGCGGGCGAGCCGCCGAGCCTCAAGATCGGGCGGCATCCGACGCCGGACAAGGGGCAGGGGCCCGCCAAGATCGCCGGTGTCGACCGTATTCTGGCCGTTGGTTCGGGCAAGGGCGGCGTGGGCAAATCCACGGTGTCGTCGAACCTTGCCGTGGCGCTGGCGCGTCAGGGGCGGCGGGTCGGGCTGCTGGATGCGGATATATACGGTCCGTCGCAGCCGCGGATGATGGGCGTGTCCAAGCGGCCTGCCTCGCCCGATGGCAAGACGATCCTGCCGCTGACCGCCCACGGGGTGACGATGATGTCCATTGGCCTGATGCTGGACCCGGCCAAGGCGGTGGTCTGGCGCGGCCCGATGCTGATGGGGGCGTTGCAGCAGATGCTGAGCCAGGTGGCCTGGGGCGAGTTGGACGTGTTGATCGTCGATCTGCCGCCGGGGACGGGGGATGTGCAGATGACCCTGTGCCAGCGCAGTGCGGTCACGGGCGCGATCGTAGTCTCGACCCCGCAGGATGTGGCCTTGCTGGACGCGCGCAAGGCGCTGGACATGTTCAACACGCTCAAGACGCCGGTTCTGGGCCTGATCGAGAACATGTCGAGCTATCACTGTCCCAAATGCGGGCACGAGGCGCATCTGTTCGGCCATGGCGGCGTGCGGGCGGAGGCCGAGGCGCTGGGCCTGCCCTTCCTGGGGGAGCTGCCCCTGAGCATCGACGTGCGGGTCGCGGGCGACGGGGGCACCCCGATTGCAGCCGGGGACGGGCCCGAGGCGGAGGCTTACGCCCGACTGGCCGAGGGGCTGGTGCGTGGCGGCATGGCTTGAGCCGGGCGGCCGCGGGCTGAAAATGGGATCACATGGGATAGTCCATGGGACGGTATGGGAAATTTCCGGCCGGCGCTGAGATCGCCGCCGGTTTTTCACGGGTTTCCGGGCCATCACAGACGCCAAAAAGCCGGTGATTCGGCCGGATCGGCCCGGATTTCGCCCAAAATCCCCTGTTAACCCAAAAAACTTTCACCGTGCCACGCGCGCGCGGCACCGGCTCGGTATGTCCATATCTAGAGGCGCTCGCCGCCCGAAGCCGCAAATTGAGACAAAATGTAGAGGTCTTAACGCATCTTTACTTGCATTAAGATCCCCGGTTTGCGACTGTTCTGGTGCTTGTTCCCAAACTTTTCCATTGCTTCCCAAGTTTTCCCATGGAATAAAGATCCCATCGAAAGCGACGGACAATACGCGGCACACAACGACCGCAGCCGACAAAAAGACAGGTTTCATACAGGCCCGCGCATTTCGAACGACGGTTGGCGCGACACGAGCAGACATCCCCCCAGATGGTGTCAGCGTTGATCACACCCAGTCTCTGGGTCGAGTGCGGCGGATCGGGCTATGGCAGCAGCACGATCCGCCGTTTTCCATTTCTGGCCCCTCGGGGTCGTCGGGGGGCAGGCAAAGGGGCGGGTCTGCGTGGCGCGCATGTTCCGAGGCGAAAGCGTCCACAAGGTGGACAGCAAGGGCAGGGTGTCGATCCCGGCCAATTTTCGCCGTGTGCTGGAGGATAACGATCCCCGCTGGACCGCCGGTGGCAACCCCGAACTGGTGATCGTCTATGGCGATCACCGTCAGAATTACCTCGAATGCTATACCATGGCCGCGATGGCGGAGGTCGACGCCAAGATCGCGCGCCTGCCGCGTGGCTCCAAACCGCGCCGGATGCTCGAGACGCTGTTCACCGGGCAGGCGCACGAGACCTCGGTGGACGAGACAGGGCGCCTGGTGCTGCCCGCCAAGCTGCGCGCCAAGATCGGTCTGGAGGGCGAAGCGCATTTCCTGGCCACCGGCGATACGTTTCAGATCCTGTCGCCCGAGGGCTATGCCGCGAAGATGGGCGAGATGGGCAACTGGCTGGACGATCTCGACGAAGATGTGGACCCGCTCACCTTCCTGGAGCCCACGCCGCCGCCGGGCGAGATGCACTAGCGCCATGGTCGCGGCGCAAGATCCCCCCAACGCGCCCCATATCCCGGTTCTGCTGGAGCCGATCCTCACCCGCTGCGCACCGGTCACGGGCACCTGGCTCGACGGCACCTTCGGGGCAGGGGGCTATGCGCGCGGGTTGCTGGAGGCCGGGGCGGACCGGGTGATCGGGGTGGATCAGGACCCTCTTGCGCTGGAGATGGCGGCGGATTGGGCTGGGGATTACGGCGACCGGCTGCGGCTGGTGGCGGGGAATTTTGAGGCGTTGGATGCCCATGCGGGCGGGCCGTTGGACGGCGTCGTGCTCGACCTCGGCGTGTCGTCGATGCAGCTCGACCGGGCCGAGCGGGGGTTTTCGTTTCTGCGCGACGGGCCGTTGGACATGCGTATGGCGCAGCACGGGCGCTCGGCGGCGGACCTGGTGGCCGAAGAAGATGCGGACATGCTGGCCGATATCCTGTTCCATCTGGGCGAGGAACGCGCCGCGCGCCGGATCGCGCGGGCCATCGTGGCGGCGCGGGCTGTCGCGCCGATCACCCGGACCTCGCAGCTGGCCGAGATCGTGGCGAGTTGCCTGCCGCGCCCCAAGCCGGGCCAGAGCCATGCCGCCACGCGCAGTTTCCAGGCCCTGCGCATCGCGGTGAATGACGAGTTGGGCGCGCTGGTGCGCGGGCTGGAGGCGGCGGAACGCGCGCTGGAGCCCGGCAGCTGGCTGGCGGTCGTGACATTTCATTCGATCGAGGACCGCATCGTGAAGCGGTTTTTCACCCAGGCCAGTGGCGGCGCCGGGCGTGCCAACCGCTATGCGCCCGAGACCGAAGACACGCCCGCCCGCTTCAGGCTGGAGCCGCGCAAGGCCATCGCGCCCACGGAAGCCGAGGTCGCCGCCAACCCGCGCGCCCGGTCGGCCCGGTTGCGCATCGGGCGGCGCACGGCCGCGCCGGCGATGCCGGCTGATCGCGCGGCCCTTGGCCTGCCGCATCTCTACACCCTGACGGAGACACCATGAGGACGCTGCTTTATACCCTCGCAATCGGCTCGGTGGTCGGTCTGGCCTACTGGGCCTACCAGGAGAATTTCGAGACCCAGCAGGCGCTGAAACGGCTCAGCGCGGTGCAGGCGCAGATCGGCGATACCCGCGAGGCGCTGGCGGTGCAGCGCGCGGAGTGGGCCTATCTGAACCGGCCGGACCGGCTGGCCGACCTGGTGAAGCTCAATTTCGAGGACCTCGAGCTTCTGCCGCTCACGCCCGGGCATTTCGGCCTCGTGGAGCAGGTGGCCTATCCGCGCCCGCCCTCGCTGGAGGGGGCGTTGATCGACACCATCGAGGTGAGTGAGCAGAACGTGGGGCGGCGGCCATGAGCAACCGTCTGCGCACCCCGCTGCGGCCGCTGGCCCGGATCCTGCATGCCCGCCAGACCGGCGGCAATCCCGACCTGATCGAGCGCGAGAACATCCGGCGTCGTCACGAAGCGTTGCGCGACGACTGGCGGGTGATGGCCGAGCAGCGGCTGCTGCTGGCGGCCTGTGTTTGCCTGCTGGTGTTCGGCCTTGTGGGCGTGCGGATGTGGGCCATTGCCTCGGAGCCCGTTGCCGAGCCCGTGGCGGCGGTGAGCGACGCGCGCATCGATGCCGCGCGGGCCGATATCGTCGACCGGGAGGGCCGCGTGCTGGCCACCAACCTGGTGAGCCATTCGCTCTATGCCCAGCCGCCCCTGATGACCGAACCGGAACGCTCCGCGGCGGAGCTGGCGCGGATCTTCCCGGACCTCGACGAGGCGCGGATGCGCGACTGGTTCACCGGCGAGCGCAAGTTCCTCTGGCTCAAGCGCCGAATCTCGCCGGAGCAGATGCAGGCGGTCCATGATATCGGCGATCCGGGGCTGCAGTTCGGGCCGCGCGAGATGCGGCTTTACCCCAACGGCGCCTTGGCGGCGCATATCCTGGGTGGTACTGGTTTCGGGCGCGAGGGGGTGCAATCGGCCGAACTGATCGGGGTCGCGGGGGTCGAGAAGGCCTTCAACGCGCGGCTGAGCGATCCCGCCACGGCCTCGACCCCGCTGGCGCTGTCGATCGATCTGACGGTGCAGGCGGTGGTGGAGGATGTGCTGGCCTCGGGCATGCGGCTGATGAATGCCAAGGGGGCCGCGGCGGTTTTGATGGATGTGCATACGGGCGAGATCATCGCCAAGGCGTCCCTGCCGGATTTCGACCCCAACTCCCGCCCCCGGCCCCTGACCCAGGGCGACCAGGGGGACAGCCCGCTCTTCAACCGGGCGGTGCAGGGGGTCTACGAGCTGGGCTCGTCGTTCAAGATCTTCACCACCGCGCAGGCGCTGGAACTGGGCCTGGTGAGCTCCGAGACCATGCTCGACACCACCAGCCCGATGACCTGGGGCCGGTTCCGGATCCGGGATTTCCGCAATTACGGGCCCGAACTGAGCGTGACGGACGTGATCGTCAAAAGCTCCAACGTCGGCACGGCGCGGCTCGCGCTGCAGATCGGCGGGGCGCGGCAGAAGGATTTCCTCGAACAGCTGGGCTTTCTCGCGCCCACCCCGGTGGAAATGATCGAGGCGCCGGGGGCCGTCCCGCTCTGGCCGTCGAACTGGTCCGACATCCACACCATGACCATCAGCTATGGCCACGGCATCTCGACCTCGCCGCTGCACCTGGCGGCGGGCTATGCCTCGCTCCTCAATGGTGGGACGAAGGTGACGCCGACGCTTCTGCGTCAGGACGCGCCGGTGAAGGGGCCGCGCGTGGTGTCGGAGCGGACCTCGCGGATCTCGCGGGAGATGCTGCACGCGGTGGTCGAGCGGGGCACGGCGAGCTTCGGGCGCATCGAGGGCTATGCCATCGGCGGCAAGACCGGCACAGCCGACAAGCCCCGCGCGGCGGGCGGCGGATACTATGACGACAAGGTGATCGCCACCTTCGCTTCGGTCTTTCCCGCGGACGATCCGGAATACGTGCTGGTTGTGACCCTGGACGAGCCGGTGGAGACCTCCGGCGAGGAGCCGCGCCGCACCGCGGGCTGGACCGCCGTGCCGGTCTCGGCCGAGATCACCCGGCGCATCCTGCCGCTTCTGGGATTGCGGCCCACCGTTGAATATCTCGGGGATCCTGAGATAACGCTGGTGAGCGACTGAGCAGGGAGCACGGGGACATGAGCGCAGGCTACGGGCCGAAATCGCTGGCGGAGCTGGGCTTCGCGGAACGCGGGCGCCCGGTGACGGGACTTGCGCTGGACAGCCGGCAGGTCAAGGAGGGCTACTTGTTCGCGGGCCTGCCCGGCAGCCGGGTGCACGGGGCGGAATTCATCCAGTATGCGTTGCGCATGGGGGCGGGGGCGATCCTGACCGATGCGGAGGGTGCGCGGATCGCGCGCGATGTGCTCGACGGCGCCGAGGCCACCCTGATCGTGGCCGAAGACCCGCGCCAGGCGTTTTCCGCCGCGGCCGCCCTGTGGTACGGCGCGCAGCCCGCAACCATGGTCGGCGTGACCGGGACCAATGGCAAGACCTCCGTGGCGAGCTTCACCCGGCAGCTCTGGCAGGGGCTGGGCCACGCGGCGGCCAATATCGGCACCACGGGGATCGAGGGGGATTTTTCCGCCGATCTCGCCCATACCACGCCCGATCCCCTGACCCTGCATGCGGCGCTGGCCGAGATGGCCGCGCAAGGCATCACCCACGCAGCGATGGAGGCGTCGTCCCACGGACTCGACCAGCGGCGGCTGGATGGCGTGCGGCTGGTGGCGGCGGGGTTCACCAATTTCAGCCAGGATCACCTGGACTATCACGAGACGTTCGAGGCGTATTTTGCCGCCAAGGCGGGTCTGTTTTCGCGGGTGCTGGCCGATCAGGGCATGGCGGTGATCAACCTCGACGACCCGAAAGGCGCGGACATGATGGCGATTGCCCATGGGGCGGGGGCCGAGTTGCTGACCGTGGGCACGCACAAGGACGCCATGCTGCGGCTGACCGCGCAGCGCTTCGATGCCGACGGGCAGGAGATGCGGTTCACATGGAAGGGCGTGGCGCACCAGGCGCGGCTCAACCTCGTGGGCGGATTCCAGGCCTCCAACGTGCTGGTGGCTATGGGGCTCGTCATGGCCACGGGCGCGCAGGTCGGGGATCTCGTACCGCTCCTGCCGCGGCTGGCCACGGTGCGCGGCCGGATGCAGAAGGTCGCGCGTCGCGAGAACGGCGCGACCGTGTTCGTCGATTACGCCCACACGCCCGATGCGTTGAAGACCGCGCTACGGGCGCTCCGGCCCCATGTGCTGGGCCGTCTGGTGGTGGTGTTCGGCGCGGGCGGCGACCGGGATGCGGGCAAGCGCCCCCTGATGGGCGAGGCCGCGGCGGCGGAGGCGGATGTGGTCTTCGTGACCGATGACAATCCCCGCTCCGAAGACCCCGCGCTGATCCGGGCGCAGGTGCGGGCGGGCTGTCCCGAGGCCACGGATGTGCCGGACCGGGCGGAGGCGATCCTGCGCGGGGTCGACGCGCTGGAGCCGGGTGACGTTCTGCTGATCGCGGGCAAGGGGCACGAGACGGGGCAGACGGTGGGCGACGTGGTCTACCCGTTCGACGACGCGGAACAGGCCAGCGTGGCGGTCGCGGCGCTCGAAGGGCGGCTGGCATGAGCGCGCTGTGGACCGCCGCCGAGGCGGCTGCGGCCACGGGCGGGCAGGCGCGGGGCGACTGGGCGGTCACCGGCGTGTCCATCGACACCCGCGAACTCGCGCCCGGCGATTTGTTCGTGGCACTGACCGCGGCCCGGGACGGGCATGATTTCGTGGCCCAGGCGCTGGCGGCCGGGGCGGGCGCCGCGCTGGTCTCCCGCATTCCGGAGGGTGTGGCCGAGGACGCGCCCCTGTTGCTGGTGCCCGATGTGCAGACCGCGCTGGAGGCGTTGGGCCGGGCCGGGCGGGCGCGGACCGAGGCCCGGGTGATCGCCATCACCGGCTCGGTCGGCAAGACCTCCGCCAAGGAGATGATGCGCGCGGCCCTTGCCAGCCAGGGTCGGGTCCATGCCGCCGAGCGCAGTTTCAACAACCATTGGGGCGTGCCCCTGACCCTGGCGCGGATGCCCGCGGGCACCGAGGTCGCCGTGATCGAGATCGGCATGAACCATCCCGGCGAGATCGCGCCGCTGGCCCGCATGGCCCGGCCTCATGCGGCGCTGATCACGACCATCGCCGCCGCGCATCTGGAGGCGCTGGGCTCGCTGGAGGCGATCGCAGTCGAGAAGGCGAGCATTTTCGAAGGGCTGGAGCCGGACGGGCTGGCCGTGATCCCCGGCGACCTGCCGCAGACCCCGATCCTGCGCGCCGCCGCCGAGGACGCCGGGGCGCGGATCGAGAGCTTCGGCACGGGCGCGGGCAATACCCACCGGCTGAGCGATGTGCAGGCGGTCGGGACGGCGGCGGTGGCGCGGGCGCAGCTTTCTGGTGCGGAGATGGCGTTGAAGATCGCCACCCCCGGCACCCATTTCCTGGAGACCGCGCTGGGCGTTCTGGCCTGCGTCGCGGGCGTGGGCGCAGACCCGGCGCGCGCCCTGATGGCGCTGGGGGCCTGGGCGCCGCCCTCGGGCCGAGGCACGCGGGAGCGGCTGCAGCTCGACCCGGTGATCGAGGCGATGTCGATCGAGCTGATCGACGATGCGTTCAACGCCAACCCGACCTCGATGGGCGCGGCCCTCGACATGCTGGCCCAGGCTGCCCCCGCCCATGATATCGGGCGGATCGCCAAGGGGCGCCGGATCGCCATTCTGGGCGACATGCTGGAGCTCGGCCCGGACGAGGCCGCGATGCACGCCGCGCTTGCCGCCCATCCCGCCATGGCGCAGATCACCCTGGTGCATTGCGTCGGGCCCCGGATGCAGGCCCTGCACGCGGCCCTGCCCGAGGACAAGCGCGGCCGCTGGGTCGAGACGGCGCAGGCGCTCGTGCCCCACGCGCATGCGCTGGTGGACGCGGGAGACGTGGTTCTGGTCAAGGGATCCAAGGGCAGCCGGGTCAGCCTTGTTGTTGACGCCCTGCGCAAACTTGGGCATCCCGCATCCCGGTATGAGAGTTAAGGATTTCTGAACATGTTGTATTGGCTGACCTCGATTTCCGATGGCGGGGACGCCTTCAACCTGTTCAGGTATATCACCTTTCGCGCCGGTGGGGCGTTCTTCACGGCGCTGATCTTCGGCTTCATCTTCGGCCGTCCGCTCATCAACCTGTTGCGCAAACGGCAACGATTCGGCCAGCCGATCCGCGAGGACGGTCCCGAAAGCCACCTGGAAACCAAGCAGGGCACGCCGACCATGGGGGGCCTGTTGATCCTGTCGGCGCTGACGCTGGCGACGCTGCTCTGGGCGCGGTGGGACAACGGCTATGTCTGGCTGGTGCTGTTCGTGACGGTCAGTTTCGGACTGATCGGGTTCATGGACGACTTCCAGAAGGTCACCAAGAACTCCCATGCGGGCGTGTCGGGGCGGGTGCGGCTGGCCATGGGGTTCGGTATCGCGGGGATCGCGGGGGCGGGGGCGCTGCTGCTGCATCCGGAGCCCTTGGCGGGGCAACTGGCCCTGCCGGTGTTCAAGGACACGCTGATCAACCTGTCGATCCTGTTCATCCCGTTCTGCATGATCGTGATCGCGGGTTCCGCCAATGCGGTGAACCTCACGGATGGTCTGGACGGGCTGGCGATCATGCCGGTGATGATCGCCGCCGGAACGCTCGGGGTCATTGCCTACGCGGTGGGGCGGGTCGACTTTACCTCTTATCTCGATGTGCATTACGTGCCGGGCACGGGCGAGATCTTCGTCTTCACCTCGGCGCTGATCGGGGGTGGGCTGGGCTTTCTGTGGTATAACGCGCCGCCCGCGGCCGTGTTCATGGGCGACACCGGGAGCCTTGCGCTGGGCGGTGCCCTGGGGGCCATCGCCGTGGCCACCAAGCACGAGATCGTGCTCGTGGTGGTGGGTGGCATCTTCGTGGTCGAGGCGCTGTCGGTGATCATCCAGGTCGCCTATTTCAAGAAGACCGGCAAGCGCGTCTTCCTGATGGCCCCGATCCACCACCATTTCGAGAAGAAGGGCTGGCAGGAGAGCCAGATCGTGATCCGGTTCTGGATCATCTCACTGATCCTGGCGCTGATCGGGCTGGCGACGCTGAAGGTGCGCTAGGCCAGTGGGCTAGTCATCCGCGTCCTTGTCGGCGCCGTCCCCGGCGTCTCGCTCCGCTGCGAGCCGCGCCAGCCTCTCGGACAGCTCGGCACTGAAGGCATCCTGACCCATTGGTGTCCTGCGCCCGTCGGGCGTGTGGGGCCGTTCGATCTGCGCACCGTCGGGCGCTTCGGCAAAGAATTTCAGGCCGGTCTGGAAACCGATGGCGTCTCTCACCGCCCTTTGGTGCCGCCTTTCCAGCCGCGCTGCGGCTGTTTTGGGCCGTGGAAAGCCGCGCCGGTTGATGTCCCGGTCACGGCGGACGTCCGCACCAACGACACCCACGTCGATATCGCTCCGGTAGTCGGCCTTGTCGAAGCCCGCCGGTTTCTTGCGCGGTGGGTTGGGGTAGTCGGCCCCGCGGAAATCGCGGCTGCCGTCCCCTGATTTTCCTGTGACGCTGCTGCCGCGCACGATGATGCTGCGATGCCGGTTGGCGACGGCCACCGGACGCGTGGCGTCCCGAAACTCTTTCATCGAGCCGAAGCCAAGCGGATAGCCGCGCTCACTCGGCGTGAGGGGGCGAAGAGGGGCAGGCGGGGGGGACGCGCGCTGGGGCGCGCGTGACCTAAGCGGCGGCGCTGTGGGGGGTGCGCTGGACCCCGCTCCGCTTGCCGGGGCCGCATCGGCCGTGGACGTACTCGCGGATGCGCTTTCCGCTTGGCTCTTGGCTGCCGCGGCCAGCCGTTTGTCGGCGGCTTCAGCTTCTTCGCGCGATTTGTAGCAGATATCGGGCGCGTAGGAGGAGGCATAGGTCCTGGGATATGCGTAGCTCGACTCCTTGCCCAGAATGACCTCCCGCTGGATGACACCGGCGGCGGGTGTTGCAAGTACCGCGCCGAACATCGCACGTTGCCGGGCGAGTTGTGCGACGACCCTTGGACTGGTGTCGAGTGCGCCGGGCGAGATTGAGCGGCGCGATCTGTGCGCCGCCACTGCGCCTGCGGGGGGTTTGACCCTGCCTTTTTGTGCCATTTGTTCCTCTCTGCCTGCGCGCCCGGCCCAAGGTGACGTGGACGGCAGCATATGCCGAGGAAACCGGCACTGTCAGCCCCGCTGCCCGCGCCGGGTCAAAAAAAGGTTTACGTTAGGGTAAAAAAAGCTGTTCAAACGAGAATTGTTGTGGAATCGTGAACTCCACAAAGTTTTTGCTGTACCGGCCCCTTCATTCGCTGCTGAGGGAGGGGTGCGTTTTCCAAAATGTAATTGACATAAGGCGTGCTCCATTATGGCGTATGCCTTGGGGGGAATAATGGCAGATACCGATAAGGACTCGGCTGCGGCATCGAAAGCCAAGACCGCGTCTGCACGCGTGGGCACGAAATCGAAATCTTCATCACCCAAACCCGATGCGTCCGCGACGCCGGATCCGAAAGCGGCCAAAGAGGCCGCCAAGGCGGCGAATGACGCCAAGCGCGCCGCGGAGCAGGATCGCGACAAGCAACAGGACGAAGAGGCCCGTGCCACGGCCGAGTTGACGCTGGAGCAGGCCGCCGCCGCCCAGACCACAGCCATGGCCGCCGCCGCCGCCGCCTACACCCAGACCACGGGGCAAGCCCAGAAGGCCAAGGCTGCGGCGGACAAGGCCGTCACCGAGGCCGAGAAGGAGCTCAAAGACCCGCAGGACGATGTGGATGCGGCCACGAGAGCCGCGCAGGCGGCCGAGGATGCGCTGCCAGACTTGAAGAAGGCGGCGCAGTCGGCCAAGGACGCGGCGGTCAAGAAGCAGGCCGCGCTCGATGCGGCCAAGGCGGCACAGACGACTGCGATTGCCAAGAACAAGGTGGCGCAGGACGCCCTGACCGCGCTGGCGGGGATCGCAAACGACGACGACCAGATGGCCGACGTCAAGGCGGACGTGCAGAAGAATGCCTATGCCATGGCCAGGAGCGTCGTGCAGGCCCAAATCGCCGTCAACAAGGCACAGAACGAGGTGGACGAGGCGGCAGCAGCCCAGACCAAGGCCGAGCAGGACTATGCCGACGGCAAGGCGAAGGCGACCGCGCTCACCGCCGATCTCGCGGCCAAGCAGGCTGTGCTCGACAAGGCGCAAGCCACTCTGGACGCGGCAAAAACCGCGGCCGAGGCAGCCGAGACCAAGCTCGGGATCGCCATGAAAACAGCCAGCAAGAAGATGGCGCTCGACAACGCCACGGCAGAGGCGGATTTCGCCGCGGCCAAGGCGACCTACGCCGCCACGCTCGCCGATATCGCTTCGAAAGCATCCTGCCGCATGGTGGCGGCAAGCTGACACGGTGGGCGCGCGACGGGTGGGGCGCGATGCCCTGCACCGGGCCCGCGCCCTGATTTCGCGCCACACCATCGGAGGTAGGCATGGCACAAGAGAAAACACCCGGCGTTTACATCAAGGAACTGCCCGCGTTCCCGAACTCGGTGGTCGAAGTGCCAACCGCGGTGCCGGTCTTCATAGGGTATACCGAGCGGGCCATGCGCGGCACGACGAATGTCACGAACATGCCAATCCGGCTTACCTCCATGGCGGAGTACATGAAAATCTTCGGCATGGGGCCGACGCCGGAATACACCTTCGCGGTGGATGATGCAGGCAAGATCACCCTGACCGCCGAGGCCAACAGCCTCTACAATCTCTTCAACGGGATGCGGCTGTTTTTCGACAATGGTGGGGGGCCATGCTGGATCGTGTCGATCGGCAACTACTCGGGCGACGAGAAGGCCGCGGACGCCTTCGGGGACAAGGTTTGGGCGGCCCTCAAGAAAGAGCCGGAGCCGACCATGGTCGTCATCCCGGACTCGGTGCTGATGCCCTCGGAGGCTGAATACAAGAAGATCTGGGACAAGGCGTTCCCCCATTGCATCGCAATGCAGAACCGCATTGCGATTCTCGATGTGTTCAACGGTTTCAAGCCCCGCAATTCCGACGACGGGATCGATGTCATTTCCGACGAAAAGGTCGGATTTCGCCAATTGATCGAGTACGACAATATGAGCTATGGCGCGGCCTACTACCCTTTCGTGAACACCAATCTATTCGGTCCCACGGACGTGAATTACCTCAACATCACGAAGGACAGCCGCAAGGATCTTGCCGATCACATCACCAAGGAGTTCTCCGGGGCGGCCGACAAGGTGGTCAAGGCGATCAAGGCATATCTGGATACGATGAACGGGGATGACACCTCCGACGGCGTTGTGACCAAGACCCACCAGGCGTTGGCCAGCATCAGCGAAACCTACAAGCAGGCGATGCTCGACCTGATGGACGCGATGAACCTGCAACCGCCCTCGGCGGCGATGGCCGGGGTCTATACCCGCACCGATAACGAGATCGGCGTGTTCAAGGCACCCGCGAACACGGGCATCATGGACGTGATGTCGCCCGCCGTCTCGATCAGCGACGAGGAACAGCAAGACCTCAACGTGCCACTGGACGGCAAGGCGATCAATGCGATCCGGTCGTTCCTGGGGCGCGGGGTGTTGGTCTGGGGCGCGCGGACCCTCGACGGCAACAGCCAGGATTACCGATATATCAACGTGCGCCGCACGCTGATCATGCTGGAGCAATCCATCGCCACGGCCGCGGAATCCTATGTCTTCGCGTCCAACGATGCGAACACCTGGCTGACCGTGCGGACCATGATCGAGAACTTCCTCAACAACCAGTGGAAGTCCGGCGCGCTGGCCGGGGCCACGCCTGCGGAGGCCTACCAGGTCGATGTGGGGTTGGGGTCGACCATGACCGGCAATGACATTCTCGACGGTTACATGCGGGTCTCGGTCAAGGTGGCCATCGTGCGCCCGGCCGAATTCATCGTGATCACGTTCCAACAGAAGATGCAGACGTCCTGACGGGCGCTTAAGGGAGGCACAGCATGGCTGATGCAGGAGACAAGCAGGGCGCCACATGGCCGCTGCCGAAGTTTTACTTCAGCGTCAATCTTGGCGATCCGGGGCAGATCCCGTTTCAGGAGGTCTCGGGCCTCGACACCGAGTCCGAAGCGATCACTTACCGCGCCGGCGACAACCCGGCCTTCAACGTCATCAAGATGCCGGGGCTGATCAAGTCCGGCAACGTGACCCTGAAGAAGGGCATCTTCGTCAGCGACAACCGTTTCTGGACCTGGTTTGAGCAGATCAAGCTGAACACGATCAAGCGCCAATCCGTGGTCATAAGCCTGCTGGATCAGACCAACAAGCCGACCATGGTGTGGAAGCTCGCCAATGCGTTTCCGGTCAAGATCACCGGCACGGACATGAAGTCCGACGGCAACGAGGTGGCGGTCGAGACGCTGGAGCTCGCCCACGAGAAGCTGACGATCGAGAACGGGTAAAAGGGTCGGGCGATGACCTATTACCCCCCTGTCGCCTTTTCCTTCACAGTGCGGATCGCGGGCAACGCGGCAGTGGTGGACCAGGGGTTCCAGGAGGTTTCGGGGCTGACGGCCGAACGGGCCATGACCCCGCTGGAGGAGGGGGGGGAGAACCGGTTCGCGCACAAGCTGCCCGGCAAGGTCAAGTTGCCGAACCTGGTGTTGAAACGCGGAATGATGCTGGCCAGTTCGCCGCTGTTCACCTGGTGCAAGTCGGTCATCGAGGGCGATCTGGGCGTGCCGATCGAGCCCAAGTCCCTGTCGGTGTCGCTGCTCGATGCCAAGGCCAAGCCGACGATGAGCTGGTCGGTCGTCGAGGCCTGGCCGGTCAAGTGGACCGTGGACAGCTTCGATGCGCAGAAGAACAGTATTGCGGTCGAAAGCATCGAGCTCGCCTACCAGCGGGTCGAACGCAAGATCAACCAGATGCAGAAGGCCAACACGCCCGGCACCTGACGGGCCGGGCCGGACGGATGAAAAGGGGGGGACATGCCGGTCGAAATTCGAGAGATCGTGCTGCAGGCGCGGATCGTGGACAGCCCGTCGCAGGAGGCCCAGGGCCATGGGGAGGACCCGCAGGCTGCGGCCCGGCTGAAGGCAGACATCCTGGCGAGTTGCGCGAGGATGATCCGCGAGGAACTGACCCGCAGCCGGACCCGGTAGGGCGGCGGCCATGCTCTCCAAGCTTCAGATCCAGGCGTTTTCTGACAATGAGCTGCGGTCGCAGACCGGCAGCTACAGCTTGCAGATCAACCCCAACTCCCTGTCGCACAGCCACTCGGCCAGCTTCGCGCCCGCCAAGGACAACGACGCGGCGGGCACTGTTCTGAAATTCCACACCCAGAACGCCGAAGAAATGTCGTTCGACTTCGTGATCGACGCCACCGGCGTGGTGCCTGGCGTGACCGATGTGGCCAAGGAAATCGAGAGCTTCCGCACCCTCGCCTATACCTACCAGGGCGCGCAGCACAGCCCGAACTACCTCAAGATCGTATGGGGCGGGCTGACCTTCAACTGCATGCTCACCAGCCTGAAGATCGCCTACCAGCTCTTTGCCCCTTCCGGCGCGCCTCTGCGGGCCCAACTCAGCGTGGCGTTCCGACAGCACCTGACGCCCGAGGACCTCGCCCGACTGGGGGACAAGAAATCCGCCGACCTGACCCATGCTCAGGTGGTCACCGCGGGCAGCACCCTGCCGCTGATGGCCTACGGGGTCTATGACCGGCCGGACCTTTATCCGCAGGTCGCGCGGGCCAATGACATGAACGACCTCGTGCATCTGACCGCGGGCCGGGCGCTGAACTTCCCGCCCTACGAGGAGAGCCGCCATGACTGAGAGCGTCTGGCTGCCGAATGCGGATCTCGTGACCTCCGAGATCAAGACCAACGGGGCGACCATCCCCGACATCGTGATGGTGTCCGGCATCAGCGTCCACCACCGGCTCAACCGCGTGCCCGAGGCGGTGATCAACATCGCCGACGGGAGCCGCGCGGAGGCCGATTTCCCGGTCAGCGCCTCGTCCACCTTCGCGCCCGGTGCCGAGATCGAGATCCTGCTGGGTTACCACAGCAAGAACCAGAGCGTCTTCAAGGGCATTATCGTGGGCCAGCGTATCCGGGCGGACCCGGGCGGGGGTACCTATCTGGAGGTGCTGTGCAAGGACAAGGCGGTCGCCCTGACCGTGAGCCGCGCGGCGGCCCAGTATCTCGACATGAGCGACAGCGACGTGATCGCGAAGATCGCGGGAGATGCGGGGCTGAGCGCGGATGTGACCGCGACCAGCCTGAAGGTCGCCCAGCAGGCCAGGGCCAACAGCTCGGATTGGGATTTCATCCTGTCCAGGGCCGAGGTGAACGGGATGGTTGTCACGGTGGAGGCGGGCAAGCTGACCGTGGCGCCGCCGAAATTCGATAACCCGGTGCTGAACGCCACCTATGGCGACTCGATCCTCGATTTCGACCTGGAATTGTCGGCCACGGCGCAGCTCGACAGCGTGACCGCCCAGGCCTGGGACCCCAAGACCCAAGCGGTGATCACCGGCACAGGCGCCGAGCCCACGGTCAACAAGCAGGGCACCCTGACCGGCGCTAAGTTGTCCGCCGTGCTCGGCGGGCCGAGCGCCACCCTGCAGGGCCCCGGTGCCGAGACCGACGATGCCCTGGCCGAATGGGCGAGTGCCTGCCTGCTGAAATCCCGCATGGCGCGCTATGCGGGGCAGCTCAAGGTGCCCGGGAACCCGACCCTGAAACCCGGCACCCAGATCGAGCTGGCCGGGTTGGGCGCGGTGTTCAATGGAAGTGCCTACATGGTCGGGGTGCGCCATACGCTCGCAGAAGGGAGCTGGGACACACAGCTCGAATTCGGCCTGTCGCCGGACTGGTTTGCCGAGGCGCAGCGCGATGTCAGCCCCGCGCCGGCGGCCGCGGTCCGCCCCGGTGTCACGGGGCTGGAAATCGCCACCGTGCTCAAGACCGACGAAGACCCCGAGGGTGAGCGCCGGATCCAAGTCTCGATGCCCCTGCGGGTGGGCGGGGACCTGGGGGCCTGGGTTCGGATCGCCAGCCCCTATGCCACCAACAACGCGGGCTTCGAATTCCTGCCCGAGATCGGCGACGAAGTGGTGCTGGGCTTTCTGCATGGCGACCCGGACAGCGCGATCCTGCTGGGGGCGCTGCATTCCAGCAAGAACCCCGCCCCGGTCGTCCCCGATGCCGAGAACACCATCAAGACCCTCGTGACCAAGGCGCAGCACAAGGTCACCTTCGACGACGACAAGAAGATCATCACCGTCGAGACCCCGGGCGGGCACAAGATCGTGCTGAGCGACGAGGATACTTCCGTCACCATCACCGACAGCAACGACAACAAGCTGGAAATGTCGGGTTCGGGCATCGCCATGACCTCGCCCAGCGACATCACCATCTCCGCCGACGCGTCGGTGAAGATCTCGGGCGCCAGCGGGGTGACCGTGTCGTCGGACGCGGATGTGAGCGTGAAGGGCATGAACGTCTCGGCCGAGGCCGATATCGGCATGACCGCCAAGGGCGGCGCATCGGCGGAGTTGTCGGCCAGCGGCGAGACCACGGTCAAGGGCGCCATGGTGATGATCAATTGAGGAGACAGCAATGCCGCCAGCAGCGCGACTGACAGACATGCACACCTGCCCGATGCAGACCCCAGGGTTGCCGCCGATCCCCCATGTGGGCGGCCCGATCTCGGGCCCAGGCGTGCCCACGGTCCTGATCGAGAAACTGCCCGCCTCGGTGGTGGGCGACATGGCGATCTGCGTCGGCCCGCCGGATTCGGTGGTCAAGGGCTCGGGCACCGTGATGATCGGCGGCCGGCCCGCCGCGCGCATGGGCGATACCACGGCCCATGGCGGCTCCATCGTGCTCGGTGCGCCCACCGTGATCATCGGGGGCTAAGCGGATGTCCGATCCCGCACAGAGTTTTCTCGGCCGGGGCTGGTCCTTTCCGCCCCGTTTCGATGTGGCGCTCGATGGCCAGGGCCGCGCGTCGGGGCCGGGGGCGCTGACCATGGTGCGCGATCACGAGGATATCCATGAAAGCTTGCGGGTGTTGTTCTCGACTTTCCGCGGGGAACGCCTGTTGCAGCCGGAATACGGCGCAGGGCTTGCCGGGGATGTGGACACACCGCTGAATGCCACGCAGCTCGGCGCGCTGCGCTCCAGGATCGAGCACGCGATCCTGTTCTTCGAGCCGCGGATCAAGCTGCGCAGCGTCACCCTCGACACCGCCCGGGCGGCCGACGGGGTGCTTGCGATCCATCTCGACTACGACGTGCCCGCGATCAACTCGCGCAGCAACATGGTCTATCCGCTTTACATCAAGGAGGGCACGAATGTCCGAATGCCCTAGGGCGGTCTGACCGTCCGATGACCCGCCCGTCCCCCCATACCGCCCATACCGGGCACCTGTCCCGCGCCGCGCGGGCGCCCGAGGCTCTGGCCACGGATTACTTTCGGCTCGATGAGCGCAGCCGGGCGCAACTGGTGCACACGGCCACGGGGCTGGCGCGGCTGCTGACCTATTACGATGCGCAGAACCGACCCCATGGCCCGCGGCCCGAGGGGCAGGGCGCGTGGGAGGCGTTCTTCCGCCATGATCTGACTTTCCTTCTGGCCGAGATCGCCTCGGTCGATGCCGCCCTGGAATATCGCGCCACCATGAGCGACACCGCGCCGCAAGCGATGTGCCGCCGCGTGGTCATGGACACGGTCCGGATCTGGGACTGGCGCGACCGCGCGCGCGAGATGGCGGTGTTCGCAGCCCCAGACAGCCTCGTGGCGGATGTCGCCCATACCCTGTCCCGGCCCGACCAGACCGAGCTGACCAGCGCGCCCTTCACGGCGCTGCGCCGGGCGCTCGATCCCCTGGAGGTCGAAGCGCGGGCCGAGGCCGCCCGCCGTCTCGGCCCGACAGAGGTCTTCGCGGCTGCCTTGCCCGATCCTGCGGCGCTGTCGCGGGCGGTCAGTGCGGCGAACCGTGCCACAGCGCAGGTCGCGCTGGCCGCCGAGACCTATCTCGACCGCGCGCTGGCCGAGCGGCGCAACCATCCCGGCCATCTCGGTCTGTTCCTGGCCTTCGTGGACCTGTTGCAAAAGGCGCAAGCCGACTTGAACCGGATGACCGACCGGCATCTCGAGTTCTATTTCCGCAAGGTTCTGCGCAGCGCCCCGCAACCTGCGCGCCCCGACAGCACCCATGTCACCTTCGCGCTGGCGCCGGGCGCGCGCGCGCTGACCCTGGAGGCGGGCACGCCATTGGTGGCGGGCAGCGGCGCGGGACCGGAGGCGGCGATCTTCGAGCTTGACCGCGCGGTCGAAGTGACCGCCGCCCGTGTCGCGCATATCCGCGCCGTGGCGGTGCAGCGCAACATGGCCCTGCGGGATCGGGGTGGTGCGCCCTTCGTCGAGGCGGTGGATGTCTACCCGGTGGCCAATTCCGAAGACGGGCGGGGCGCGCCGCTCGCGGACCCGGACCTGGGCTGGTCGCCTTTCGGTCCCGGGCTGGACGCGCCGTCGCATGTGGGCTTTGCCCTCGCCGCGCCGATCCTGGAGCTTGCGGGCGGGCAGCGCGACATCACCGTGACGCTGGCCTGTGATCCCAAGGGTGAGAGCACGCTGGCGCGCGCATTGGCCGAGTACGAGGCGGTGCTCGCCGACCGCTACCAGGGGGCGCCGGAGGACACCGGCTCAGGCAAGCTGCCCCCTGACATTTTCGCGAAGTTTCTGGCCGAGGCGGTGCGGGTGTCGATCACCACCGCGACCGGCTGGCATCCGGTGTCCGAAGTCACTCTCGGGGCGGATCCCGACGACCCCGATGCGCTGCGCCTGCGGCTGTCGGTGCCCGCCACCGCACCACCGCTCGCGTCCCATCCCGACACCCATCCCGAGCCTGTGCTGCGCGTGGTCCTCAATCCCGCCGCGCGGGCGTTTGCCTACTCCCCGCTCCACCGGCTGCGCGTGCTGGGCGCGACCCTCGCGGTGCAGGTTACGGACCTCACCACCCTGAAGATGGAAACCGATATCGCCCCGGTGGCGCCGGGAAAGCCCTTCGCGCCCTTCGGGCCCATGCCCCTGCCGCGGGCACGCCTGACGGTCGCCGCGCCCGAACTGGCACGCAAGCAGCCGTCGCAGCTGCGCCTGTGTTTCCACTGGACCGGGCTGCCCCTGCCGCCGGAGACCTTCGCCAGCCATTATGCGGGCTACGCGCCCAAGCTGAGCGAGACCGATTTTCGCGCAAGCCTGGCGCGCAGCGACGGGGTGAGTTGGCATCCGCTGCCGGTGCAGGGGCCTGGCGTTGCGCGCCCGGAGAGGGACGCGCCGCTCTTTGGGATCGATGCCAAGGGCGGCGTGGCCACCGAGACCGCGTGGCATGTCCCCCACCTGCCGCGCCCCGAGGGGCGATCCGACCCCGCGGCCTCCGCGCCCCTCGCCCGGCCCGACACCAGGCCCCCCGGCACGCTCCGGGTGGAGCTGACCGGCCCGCGATTCGGCTTCGGCCAGCGGCTCTATCCCGAGCTCCTCGCCGCCGCGGCGATGAAGCCCAAGCCCGGCGCCCTGTCCAAGGCGCTGAAGGCGGTCACGCCCAAGGCGCTGGCCAAGGACACCGAGGCGCCGCCGCCCAGGCCGCCGCTGTTGCCGCTGCTGACCGGGGTCGGTCTGAGCTACCGCGCCGCCGTGCGTTGCGAGACCCTGGGCGAGGGCGATCCGATCGCCTTCTACAACTTGATGGTGCATGGTCCGATGCGCCCCTCCGGCAGCCGGCGCCTGCTGCGCGCGGATCTCGACGTGGACGGCTACCTGATGATCGGTCTGGAGCGCACCCGCCTGCCGGAGACGGTTTCGCTCTTCTTCGACATCCGCGACAGCCTTGCCGAAAGCTGGGCGCCCGGCGATCCCGGCCCGCGCCCCGGAGTGTGCTGGTACTACCTGGGCGCGGGCGGCTGGCGGGAAGTGTCCGCGGGTGCCCTTCGCGAGGACACCACGCACGGGCTGACCACCCGGGGCGTGGTCGAGATTGCCCTGCCGCAGACCGCGCAAGAGACGGATCAGTTTTCCGACGCGCCCCTGGTCTGGCTTTCGGTGGCGTTGCGCGGCAATCGGCGCCGGTTCGGCAGGATTGTCGACATCACCACCCACGGCGTGCGTGCCACCCGCCGGATCACCGCCGCCCCCGGCGTGGTCACGGCGCAGGCGGGCGCCGCGCCGCACTTGCCCGCGGGCCAGATCACCCGGTTTCTCGCCGCGCGCCCAGCCATCGCCAAGATCACCCAGCCCGTGCCCAGTAGTGGCGGCCGCGCGCCCGAGCGCGATGCGGCTTTCCGGGTGCGGCTGTCCGAGCGTCTCGGCCACAAGATGCGCGCCCAGCGGCCGATGGATTATGCCCGCATGGTGCTGCAGGAATTCGACGAGATCGGCGATGTTCGCGTGCTGCCCGATGGTGCGGGCGGGGTGGAGGTGGTCGTGGCACCTGTCCGCGCGCCCGACCGCCCGACCCGGTTTCCGCGCGTGCCCCTGCACCTGCGCGCCGAGATCGCCGCATGGCTGGCCGCGCGCAGTTCTCTGCCAGTGGCGCGGATCGACGTGCGCAACCCGTCCTACGAGACCATCCGCGTGCAGGCACACCTGGTGCCGCGACCGGGCAGCGTCGCGCTGTCGGTGACCGATGTGACGGCTCATGTGGCCGGGTTGATCGCGCCCTGGATGCAGACCCGGGACGCCCCGATGCCGATCGGGCAGGCCCGGCTCGACGTGGCCATGCTGCTGCAACATCTGCGCGCCATGCCCGGGTTGGAGGAGGTCCTGGGCTTCTCGGTGCTGCATGTCTTTCGCACCCGGCGTGCCAATGGCAGCGCGCTGGGGCCGCACGGGTTCAAGGACAGTGCCCGTTTGCGCGACGCGCCCGACGGCGATCGGGCGGCGGTCCTGCTCGGGGCGACGCCGTCCTCGGTCTTCGTGCCTGCGCGCCGTCACCTGATCTCGATCCTGCCGCCGCGCACGGGTATCGGCGACCTGGAGGTCGGGGCGGATTTCATCGCCGCAAGTCCCGCCAAGCTCGCCAGCTACAGCGCGGATCCCGCAAGTCTGCCGCTGCGCCCGAGCCCTGCGGGGATCGGCAACCTGACCATCGGGGAGGATCTCATCCTGACCCGTCTCGAAGACACGCGCCCCCCGGCCTTCGCCCCTGACACAAGACACCACGCGCTTGATGCGGTGTTCCTGGTAAAGTGAGCTCGTCCCAGTCATGACCATAAAAGTCGACGACCTGATCAAGAACTTCTCCGACGGCAAACTGCCGACCGGGGAGAACTTCGCCGATCTGATCAATTCCATGGTCCACAAGGACGATTTCACCAAGGCCCAGCAGGCCTTCGAGGACTTCAAGGCGCGCGGCGAGATCACCCTCGGGCCCAGCCCGGGCCAGTGGCAGTTGGGGGTGAACGAGGACGCACAGTTGCGGGTGCTGGAACTCGACGCCGAGGGCAAGCCGCCCGCCAGCGCCGAGGCGGGCGACATCCTGCTGGGTGGCTGGGTCAATGCCGCCGGTCGGCTGGGCCCGAAGCTCGACGCCTATGCTTTCGAGGAGGGGCAAACCGAGCTGCCCGTGGCGCATATGTCGAGCGTGGCGAGCGATGGCGGCTGGCATGACATACTCGCCATGCCGGGCCGGCCCTGCGCGTTCGAGATCACGGCGGCCACCGCCCGGACTGTGTATCCCGCGACCACCGGGTTCGGGACAGCGTTCAAATCCCTGCTCGGCATCACGACGGAGCCCAATGGCATCGCCCACGGGACCTGCACGGCGGTGGGCGGGCATCGCAAACCGGCGCTCTCGCTGACCAGCCAACCCTCCGCAGAGGGGGTCGGCACCAGCCTTGCCCTGTTTCTCGGCATCATCCTCGGTCTTTTCCTGCTGGGTCTGCTGCTGATCGGCACCCAGGCCGAGGGTGCGGCGCAGGACGCGCTGATCCGGGCGGCGGCGCAGCTCGAACAGGGGGTCGGCAGTCTGATGACCAGCCTGCGCATCACCGGGGTGGAGGCCAGCGAGGTGGTGACGGTCTACCTGCCCCTCGCGGTGCTGGGCCTGGCCGGGCTCTACCTGTTGCGCCAGCTCAACCGCCTGCGCCATCTGAAATCCCGCGCCGTCAGCCTGCGCTGGAAGAAGGCCGGAGGCAGTGCGCTGATGGACGACCGGACATGGACCTTGCAACTGCGCGGCCCGCCCCTGCCGCCGGGGCCGGAGGAGGCCAAGGTCTATTACACCATCACCAAGCTCTGGGCCTGAGGGGCGCGCGCGCCGATGACCGAGCATGTCACCATCACCAAGGCGCCCGATACGCCCGAAACCCTCGATTTCGAGGCGTTGCTGGCCGCCGGTATTGCCGCGGCCCAGCACTATAGCGGGCAGGAATGGACCGACTACAACCTCCACGACCCGGGTGTCACCATCCTGGAGACGCTGGTCTTCGCGCTCACCGATGTGGCGTATCGCACCGATCACCCGATCGAGGATATCCTCGCCTCCTCGGCCAGCACCGCCGACCCCGCGCTGGAGCGACAGCC
Source organism: Dinoroseobacter sp. PD6 (assembly GCF_028807315.1). Classification (NCBI taxonomy): domain Bacteria; kingdom Pseudomonadati; phylum Pseudomonadota; class Alphaproteobacteria; order Rhodobacterales; family Roseobacteraceae; genus Dinoroseobacter; species Dinoroseobacter sp. PD6. Next base: position 65,052 of record NZ_JARAMN010000003.1, read on the forward strand.
TTTCTTTCCGGGCCCGCAGGCCTTCGCCAGCGCCCCGGTGACCTCCAACGACTACCGCAAGCTGCTCTTTGACCAGGTGTCGGGCCTGCGCAATGCCTGGATCCTGCCCCATCCCGGTCCCTCCGGGGCGGGGGGGCATTACGACGTCTGGATCCAACCCTATGCCACCGATGTGGCGGAGGAGGCCCAGCCCGCGCGGCTCCACCGGCAGATCGAAGACGACGCCATGGCGCTGTTGCGCAAGACCCGTGCGCTGGGCGTGGATTTCCGCCATGTCCGGATCGCGCCCACGGCCGAGTTCGCCCTGTGCGGTGACGTCACTCTCGCGCCGGAGGCCGATCCCGAAGCTGCCCTCTCGGCCATGCTGTTCGCGGCGGAGATCGCGCTGAACCCGCCGCCCCGGGTCGAGGACATCGATGAAGCCCTCGCCAGCAGCGCCGCGCCCGAAACCCTGTTCGAGGGACCGGGGCTGGAGCTTGGGCTGATCCCCGATAGTGGCCTGAGCCCGCCGGGACGCGATATCGACCTCGCCCGGATCCGGGCCGCCATCATCGCGCTGCCCCAGATCGAGACCGTGCATGGCCTCATGGCGCCCGAAAAGCCCTGTCCCAGGGGATGCGACGCCGAGGATCCGTGTCCCTGCGCTCTCTGCGCCGACAAGCGCGCCGCGGCCCTCGTCATCCCCGCCCTGTCGCGCAAGGCTGCGGACCTCGAGGGGCTGAGGGTGTTCCGCCGCGGGGCGCAGGTCAGCTTCGACGCGGACAAGGTGCTGGTGCAACTGCGCCACCGCGAGGAGAAGCTGCGCTGGGAGGAGCACTATGCCATCCGCCAGGTCGCCAATTCCGACTATTCCCGCATCACCCTCGGCAATCCGGCGCGGCAGCTCGCGCGCTATCGGTCGATCCAGCACATGTTCCCGGGTGTCTACGGCATCGGCCCGGACGGCGTGCAGGGCAGTGCCCCGCTGGCCGAGGGGGTGGCCGACACCCGGGCCGCCCGCGATGCCCGCCAGGCCCAGGCGCGCCAGCTCAAGGCCTATCTCGCGATCTTCGAACAGATGCTCGCCAATCACCTTGCGCAGCTCGATGCCACCGCGGACCTGCTGGCTCTGCCGTCCGAGGGGCCGAGCTACCATGTGCAGCCCCTGACGCGGCCCGAGCCAAGCCCGGACGATGCGACTGCCCTCGGCCCGATACTGGGCCAGCCGGAGACACCCGAGCCGGGCCGGACCCAAGGCTGGTTCACGGCCTACAAGGACGGTCTGGCGGAGCTGCGCGACAGCCAGGACCGCCCCCTGGAGCGGCGCAACCGTGCCCTCGACCACCTGCTGGCAAGGTTCGGCGAGCGGATCGACACCGCCGAGCTGAAGCGGCTCTACGATGACAAGGCCCAACCGCTGGAGATCTTCGAGCGCTGGCTGCTCGACCGCAAGGCCGCGCTCCTGCGGGACGTGATCGCGCTCGGGCAAGGGCGGGGGCAGGGGGTCGATCTCGCCGCGCCGGAGACCTGCCCGCTGCTGCGCCGGATCGCCCTGCGGTCGGGCCATGACGCGCCCATGTTCCTGATCGAGCACGTTCTGCTGCAGGATGACGGGCTGGAGGCCAGGATCGGCCGCGAGGAGATCGGCACAAGCTTCGCGATTTCCGCCCCCCTGCCGCGCTCGGCCTTCCGGTTGGCGATCGGGGACCGGGCGGTGCACTGGGTGCTGGAGCCAGATCCCGCCCTGCCACCGCTGGAGATGCTGCTGCCGCAACTCCGTGCGCTCGGCGCGGATCCGGCCCATTACACAACGTCGCCCGAACGTAGCTATGGCACGACCGTCTGCCTCGTCGGTCCTGATGGGCTCTCGATCGAAGTGGTGGAGAATTTCCGGTCCCGCTCCCATGCCGCCGACTGGATCGCCCGCATGGTTGCCACCTGCCAAGGGGCCGGGCGCGATGCCCGGGCGCTCGATGCGGTCTTCACCCCGGTGGTGATGCCGCTCGATTTCGCGGCCCGGGGTGCCACCCTCGTGCTGGCCCCGGATGCCTCGGGCACCTCGCCCGCACGTCGGGCCTATCTGGCTGACATCGTCACCGAGGAGATGCCTGCCCATACCCTGCCTGCCATGCTCTGGCTCGATGGGGAGACCCCGCAGGAGGCGCGTGATTTCGCACGGGCCTACGCCGCCTGGTGCGCCGCGCAGCTTTGCGTGCGTGCGACCCGCACCCCATCTGCCGAAGCACTTGCGGCGGGCGCGCAGGCCTCGCAGATCCTGCGCCGCCAGATACATGATCTTTTCTGCCGCGAGTTTCGTGCCTTGCGGGCCCGGCGGCGCGGCGACGCCGTGCAAGGATGAGCCTCGATCACCGCATAGACCGGCTGACCTTCGCCATTGACCTGCCCGATCCCGAACAGGCGGATGCGGTGCAGACCCGGCTCAGTGATTTCGCCGCCGCGCGCCTGCCCGGATTGCTGACCGAGCTGCTGGAGGAGGCGGGCGTGGACCTGCGCCTCGATCAGCTCGCGCTCGATCTGGGAGATATCCCTGCCTTCGTGCTGGAAGACGAGCTTGCCCGGCGGCTGACCGAGGCTCTGCGCGCCGCTCTCGATGCGCACCGCGCGGAGCAGGCGGTGGCGGCGGCGGGATCGCTCGCACGGGCTCACATGCCCCGTGTCCCGCTCCAGCCCGCCCGGCTGCGTGATCTCGCCCATTACCTCCAGCACGGCACCTATCCGCACTGGCCCGGCGCCGCCGCGCCCGGGCTGTCCGGCCTGCTGGAGCCCTGCCTGGCCGACCATCCCGACGGCTTGCGGGCGCTGCTTGCTTCGCTGGCCGACCAGCCTGCCGTGGCGCAACGCCTGGCAACCCATGTGCCTGCGCCCCTACGCGCCCGACTGGCCGCGCTGGCCCCCGAGGCCGGCCTCCCCGGGCCGGACAAGCCGCTCTCGCACGCCTCCCCGGCGCAACCGGCGGTCCCCGCCTCGCCTGCCGCGGGGCCTGAGGCCAGGGAAGACCGCGCAGCCATATCGGCCGTCCCCGGGAATCCAACCGCCGCTTTGGACCCGTCCACGCGGGCCGCACCATCCCCGCCACAGCGCCGCGCGGGGTCCGCTGCCGATCTGCCTGCCGAAAACGCCGTGCCTCCGATGCCGCGGGCCGCGCCGGGGCATCCCGTCGATCCGTCCGAAGCGGCAGGCTCCCGCGGGGCCACCCCGTCCGACCCTGCTCCCGCAGGTCCGACCGCACCGCAAGGGCCGGGCGCCGCGAACGAGCGGTCCTTGCCCGCGGGCGGTTCTGGGCGCCCACCGTCTCCCGGTCTTCCGAAGGCACCTTCGGCCGCGCCGAGCCCGCCCCCTGCCGTGGACGCTCCGGACGCCCGCGTGCCGCCCGGAGGTGACCGAGTGTTGCCCTTGTCCTCGGCCGACCCGGCATCGCCCACGCCGGCTGCGACCGGGACCGGACAGTTCCCCGGAGGACTGGACACACCGACCGGCCCCCGCTCCGCATCCCCAGCGGCGCGGGCCCCTGCGGGAGCGCAAGCGGATCCCCCAGGAGCCGCGCGCAGCGGTCCATCCGCATCCCCCATCCGGCGGGTAGCGCCCGCGCAAGACGTCCCCCGCCCGGGGCCATCCTCCGTACCGGGGGGCTCCAGGGCGCAGAACGTCTTCGAAGGGGGTGCGATAGACACCCCGCCGCCTGCTTCCGACCCGACGGGGATCGGGTCGTCAGGTTCGGCCGGGCCTGTCCCGCGCGCACCTGCCGCGCCACCGTTACATGGGCCGCAGGACCCGTCAGAGCCGTCGCATCAGCCTCCAGGATCGGAGGTGGATCGCGGGGCGCGCGCCCCGGACCCCACGTCTCGGACCAACGCCTCGCCTGGTTCGGACCCTGCCGAAGACACCGCCCGGGCCTTTGCGACCGCCCCTTCACGTCAGCGGGGCGACCCGGATACCCCGGACATGACCGGGCAGAGGGCCAAGGTCGGTCCGGCCAGACCACAGGCGTCCGAGACCGCGCCGCCTGTTGTGTCCAGAGCCGCGCCACCGAACGCCCCTCCCGCACTGGGCGCGCGCAGGGCGCCCGAGGCTACGGAGGCGCCCGGCCCGGTCTTGGCGGATCTCTTACCCGCTCGTGACGGGGCACGGTCCCCCGTCGACACAACCGCACGTACCCCGCACGATGATCCGCCGCGGGCCCAAGCACCCGACGCATTGCCCCGGGTCGACGACGCGCGGGCCGAGGTGTCCGAGGACACCCGAGCGGCGCCTCAAGCCTCGCTGGCTGCCGGCGCTTCCGGAGAGCGCGCGCCCGCGGCGTCACTCCCGACAGCCGCAGGTCTTGCCGCGCCGACCCCGGGGGCGCCGGCGCGGCCGTCCGTCTTGCGCCCCCCGCCGCCGGATCCGGGCGCAGCCCCTGTCCCGGCTGTCCGCGCAGGTGCGCATCCCGACGGGCAAGACGCCTCCCAACCGCGCCAGCCAAGCCATAGGCGCGGCGAAGAAACGCCGCCCGCGCCCCCCGAAATCGGCATGGATTGGGCCGGTCTCCTGCAGACCCCGACCGGGCGGCAAGCGCTGCTCTCCCCGCTGGACTGGACCCGGATCGAGGCGGCGCATCTGGCGCTGCTGCCGACCCTTGGCGGCTTCGCTGTGACCATCCTGCGGGCCGCGGCGCCGGATGACTCACTGGGTCCGCATCTGGCGGGGGCGAGCTTGACCCTTCTTGCGGGTGGGGGTTTCGAGGGCGATGCCCGCCGCTGGCTACGCGCCGTTCTGCGGGCCGGAAGCCGGGGCCGGACTGCCGAGACGCCGGGAGCGCTCGCAGCACAACTCTCCGCGCTGGCATCGGGGCGCGCCGCCGAGCCTCGCTTCGCGCCCCTGATCGAGATGCTGCGCGACCTGCAGGCGGAGGAGTCCGCACCGCGGGAACGCGTGCAGGATACCGACCCTCCGCCCGCCACCACCCGCGCCCAAGGGCGCAGCCCCGCAGAAGAGCCACCGATGCGTGCCGAGGTGGTGCTCCCCCGCCCGCCTGCCGCGACCAAGACGCCATCTGCCGCAATGGACGCCGCGACCGCGCTGGTCGCGCGCTACCTCCGGCCCGATGCGGCCCGCGTCACGCCGTCCGGGCCGCCGCCCCCGGCAGCAGCCCTTGCCGCCGCCCTGGAACAGGTCAGCCCGGCGCAGCGTGCCGCGACCCTGTCCGCACGCCTCGGCCAGGACCAGGCGCAGCTGGCGCGCCGGGCGGCCGCGTGGCTCGCGGCGGTGGCGAACGTGCCACTGAGTGCTGCGGACCTGCCGCTGGCCACGCTCCGCGCCTGGGCGAACGGCGCAGCGTCCGGGCCGGACCCGTCGGCCCCCGTGCCGCTGGGATCCGTTCTCTCGGCGCTTGCGGAGATCGCGTCGGAGCGCGCCGCTCAGCCGCTGGAGACCGTGCGCGCCCGGATGGCGCGCGATCTCTCAGAGCCGCCGGAGGGCGCGGCGGGGCAGGCGCTCTCGGGCCTGTCAGCGCATGAGCTGGCAAGCCTGCGCGCCGCCCTGGCGGAGGCGCTGGACACCTCCGCGTCCGCTGAGACCCACCCGAATGTCACGCCTCTGAAATCGCGCGACATTGCGCCGATCGCCGGGGAAGTTCCGCCGCACGGACGCATCCCCGAGACTGCCTCGGATGGTCATGTGGATGGCAATCCGACAGGACGGCCTCAGCGTCCCGAAACCGCCGCCCCCCCGACGCCGGACCCAACCTACCCGGAGACTGTCCGCACCGCGGCGGCACCCGCCACAGCGCGCGGGGCATCCCCAGTCCCGACATCCGCGCCTCCGGACGGCGTTGCAGCACAGGACACGGCTGGCGTGCGGTCTTCGGAACGTGGGCGCGACCAATCTGCCTCATCGCCGTTCGACCGGTCAGTCACGGGGGGGCTCGCCGCCGAAACGCCCGAGGACGGAGCTACGCCGACCGATCCTGCCGATGGCAATCGCACGGACGCCCGGGCGCCAGGCCCGGATGCGCAAGTTCCGCTGCAGCAGGTCGCCCAGAGGCTGCGGCAGGCCGGTCTTGGTCTCGATCCGCAGGATCTCTTCAGGCGCCTCACGGCGGCCAATGCTGCCGCCCCGATCGATGCACCAGACGGGCCAGGGGCGTTCCACGCGGCACTGGCGGCGGGTTTGGGCACTCCGCTCGGGTCCCTGATGGACCATCTCTCTGCCATGGGCCTGCCCATGCCTCCGGCCCGCCACGTCGATGCGCTCGAAACCGTCGCCCGGGCGCTCCGCCGGGCGGGCATCGGCCTTGATCCGCGGGATCTGGCGGCGCGCCTCACCGCGGCCCATGCCGCCGCGCCGATCGACGCGCCCGAAGGGCCGGGGGCGTTTCACGCAGCCCTGGCTGCGGCTCTGGACACTTCGGTCGAGATCCTGCTTGCCCATCTCGCCCCCCCGCCCGCGCCCCTTGCGCCCGCGGGCGACATCCATACCGGGCTGGCGGGGCTGGTCCTGCTCCATGTCCACCTCGCGACCTATCTCGCGCGCAGCGATTGCCTCGATCCCTCCGGTGGGCTGCGTGACGACAGCCGCCCCAGGGCCGTCCACCTGCTGGCTCTGCTGGCCAGCGGACGCATGGACCTGCCCGAGCACGAGCTGGCCCTGCCCAAGCTGCTTTGCGGGATGCCCCTTGCGACGCCTCTTGCCCCGGGCGGTGCCGCGACCCCGGAGGAGGCCGCGCTGGCCGAGAGCCTGCTCGGCTTCACCGCGTCGCAGGTCGCGGCCTTCGCCAATACCGATGCCGACGCCTTGCGCGAGACCTTCGTGATGCGCCACGGGGTGATCCGCCGCCCCGGCCCGGACGCCGCCCTGACGCTGCAGGTCACCAAGGGCCCGTTCGACATGCTTTTGGGGGGTATCCCATGGCCGTGGTCGGTGGTGGCCTTGCCCTGGATGCCGGAGGCGCTGCACGTCTCATGGACATGATCGCCACTTCCCGAACCCTCAAGGCCGAGCTTGACTGGCTGGAGGCCGCCATTGCCGCCCGGATCGCGCGCCATTTCGGCACCGGGCAGGCCGCCTCGCCTTCGCCGCCCAGGCTCAGCCCCAAGACCTGCCCGCTGGCCCGAACGCTGCGCCGGGCGCAAGTCCCCCCGGAGGGTCGCCTGCTGCTCGCGCTGGCGCTGGCCCCGGTCTTGCGGCCCGAGGCGCTGGACCCGTTCCTCACCCGTAACCCCGCCACGGATCGGGTGTTTTCCGAGTTCTGCCTGGCAGCCCGGCCCGAGGGCGGGGCTCAGCCCAGCCTCGGCACGGCGATGTTCCTGCTCGACACCGAGGGCGACCGCCGCGCTGCGCTTGAAATGCTGAGTGCCGACGGGGCGCTGGTCGCCGGGGGGTTCCTGTTGCCTCTGCGCGGGCTGGACGCCCAAGGCCTGCACGCCCCGCTGGAGCTGGCGCCGCAATTCGTGGGCCGGATCCTGCTGGGCACCCGGCACCGGCCCGAGTTTCGGCCCGACTTCCCCGCCAAGCGGCTGGAAACACAGATGCGCTGGGAGGATCTGATCCTGCCCGAGCGCACCCTGCACGAGCTCGAAGAGGTGCTCGCCTGGACCGAGCACGGCGCCGCGCTGGCCGCGACCGCCGGGATCGGGCGGCTGATCCTTCCAGGTTATCGCAGCCTGTTCTACGGCCCCTCGGGCACGGGCAAGACCCTCAGTGCCGCGCTCCTGGGTCAGCGCAGCGGGCGCGATGTCTACCGGGTCGACCTGTCTCTGGTGGTGTCGAAATGGATCGGCGAGACCGAAAAGAACCTCGCCCGCGTCTTCGACCAGGCCGAGGCGGAGGGCTGGATCCTGTTCTTCGACGAAGCGGACTCGCTCTTCGGCAAGCGCACGGACGTGACGCAATCCAACGACCGCTACGCCAACCAGGAAGTGTCCTACATCCTGCAACGTGTCGAGGATTTCGCAGGCATCGTGCTGCTGGCCACCAACCTGCGCAGCAATATCGACGCGGCCTTCGCCCGCCGGTTCCAGTCGATGATCCGGTTCGATCTGCCCGACCCCGCGGCGCGGCTGGCGATCTGGCGCAACGCCTTTCCCGAGGCCCACCTTCTGGCCCCGGAGGTCGACCTTGTGGCGCTGGCCGAGGAGGTCGCGCTGTCGGGCGGCGAGATCGTCAACACCGCCCGCACCGCCCACCTGACACGTCTGCGCGCAGGCGCCCCGACCGTCACCGCCGCAAGTCTGCGCGCGGCCATCGCCCGCGAATTGCACAAGGCCGGGAAACTGGCAGGAGCCGGACCATGATCGATGCAACCCTGAAATTCCTCACCGCCATGCTGAACGAGGAACTGCGCACACGCTTTGCCGCCGCCAGCGATCTGGTGGCGCTCGAAAGCGTTGCGCGCGATCCCGGGGCAGGGGGGGAGGAAACCGCCAACCGCCTCGTCCTGACGCTGGTGAACATCGAACGCGAGGGCACTGCCGGCAATACCGGCCGGGTCTACCGCGAAGAGGGCGGCGTCGCCCGGCGCGCGCCCCAGCCCCTGAACATCAACCTGATCTTCCTGCTGTCGGCCAATTTTCCCGACCAGTATGCCGACGGGCTGCGGGTGCTCTCGGCGGGCATCGGCGCCTTCCAGGCCCGACCGCTTTTCACCCCGCAATCGGACCCGACCCTGCCCGAGGGGATCGAGAGGCTATCGGTGGAATGGCGCGATCTCGACCTGCAATCGATCCACAACCTGTGGACCGTGCTCGGCGGCACCTACCTGCCCTCGGCGGTCTACAAGGCGCGGATGCTGGTGGTCGAGGACGGCTTCGTCGGCACCGATGTCTCGCGTATCACCTCCACCGCCGTGGAGACCTGACCATGCCCCACCGTCTTGGATGTAGCCTTCAGGAGACAGGATAATGACCATCGGGATCACCCTCGCGCCGCTCCTCAGCCTGCGGATCGCCCATGACTACTATGACCCCGCCGCGGTGCCGATCGCCTTCGAGCCGACGCCCGAGACCGCCGCGGCTCTGCGGCGGGGCTGTTGTCGGCTGCGGGTGACCCAGGATGTGGCGGAGATCTATGCCCAGATGCCCTTCGGCGCGCCTCCCGCGCTCGACCCCGCGGCGCCGGCGCTGGTGACTTTCCGACTGGGCTTGCGCGATCCGGATTTCGCACTTGTGACCGAGCCGGACTGGGGCGCCGAAAGTGCCCGCGATGCGCTCAGCCTCGGCCCCGGCGGGCTCGATCCGCAGGGCAGCCTTCCCAGTGCCCGCGGTCGGACCCTTCCGGTGGTGGCCCGGCGCGGGCGCGTGATGCTCCAGGCGGCGGTCGCGGGCGGCCGGATGGCCCTGCGCGCCCTTGGCGCCGACCCCGCCGACGACCCCGCCTGGAGCGCGCCGCTGCCGCCGGGCAAACACAGTCACCTCGACCTTGCGGCGGATGAAGTGCCCGAGGGCACCTACCGGCTGGAGGTCGACGACCAGCCACTGTGCGACCTGATCCTGTCGGACGAACCGCCCGCGCGGCTCTACGGGCTGGTGACGGTGCCGCTGGCGGGTGCCACGCCGGTGGGGCCACGGGAGACACCCAGAACCCTGACCGTGCGGTTCCGGGCCCGCGCCCCGCGCTGGCGCTATGTGCTCCAGAGCCGAAGCGCTGCGCGCGATCTCGGCGCCGCGGCCATCAGCGCGCCCGACCCGCTGCGCTTTGCCGCCCCGCGCAAGGCGATGCGCAACGGGCGCACCGTGTGGCTCTGCGAGAGCGCGGGGCCGATCCCGCTGGCGCTGCGCCCCGCCCCCGCCCGCCGCATCGCCCTGACCCTGCCGGCGGAGGCCGGACCGCCCCGGCAGCTGCCGCAGCCGGGGCCCGCCAACACTGCCCTCGAACAGGGGCCCAACGGCCCCGAGGCCTGGTCCACGATTTATGTCACTGTCTGACACCACCCTACGCGCCTGCGCGCGTTCCGGTCACCTCTGAAAGGAGACCCCATGTCGATGCCCGCTCTCAGCGCCATCCTGCTGGCCGTGCTCACAGTCCTCGCCCTGGCCCTGATCACGGTTCCGCCCGCGGACATCTCGTCCCGGGAACTGACCCGGGCCGAGCGCAAGGCCATCGCGCGGGAGACCGCCGCGGCGTCCGGCACACCCTCCCCGACGGCCCCCGCGACGCAGGACGGCACGGAAGCGCCCGCCGCAACCGCCGGGACGCCGGCCACGGCATCGGTGATCCCCCCGGGCGGCGCCTTCGGCTTTCCCACGAACGTACCCGAAGGCAGCACCGAGTTCGGCATCGACGTGTCACATTACAACATCCAGAAGGGCAACGCGAAGATCAACATCACTTGGGCAGACGTGGCCCAGAGCAAGGTGGCTTATGTCTATATCAAGGCCAGCCAGGGCCGGACGGTGAAGGATTCCGAGTTCGACACCAGCTGGAATGAAGCGGGCAAGGCCAAGATCCCGCGTGGGGCCTATCACTTCCTGTCGGCGCTGTCGGATCCGGCGGCCCAGGCGCGGTTCTTCCTGTCGGTCTATGACGCGCGCAGCTCCAGCGACCTGCCGCCGGTTCTGGACGTGGAATGGGACTATACCGAGAAGAAAGTCGACCGCTGGGAACAGAAAACTCCGGCCCAGATCGTCGCCGCCGTGGACACCTGGATGCGTGCGGTGGCCCTGGCCACGGGCCAGACCCCGGTGATCTACACCAATCGCGACTGGTGGACCGCGCGGATCGGCGATGCAGGGGCGGACCTGGGCAAGCGCTACCCGGTCTGGCTGGCGGACTACACGGCAGCCCCCACCGACAGCGGCTCGGCGCCTGCGGCGCTGGAGGGGTTCAACACCGTGATGTGGCAGTTCACCGACAAGGGTGCGGTGCCGGGGGTCAGCGGCGATGTGGACGTGAACGTCCGCGTCCAACCCACCCGCTGAGCCCGCAAGCGCCTTCGAAGGCGCTTGGGCCCGGTCTCGACCCCGCGGGCCCGGTGGCCGGGGCGAGCCGGGTTCCAACGCCACCGCCCCTTGATCCTCTGTCCCGACGGGGCCGCCCGCGCCCCGCCAAGCGCCTTCGAAGGCGCTTGCCCGCCCCACCTTGCCGCCGCCTGCGCCCCGGTGCATCTTGCGCCCGCAGACGACCCGGCCACAGACAGGAGCCCTCCATGATCCCCGTGCGCGGATTTTCCGGCGAAACCATCGCTGTGCTCGGACTGGGCCGCTCCGGCCTCGCCACGGCCCGCGCCCTGCGCGCCGGCGGTGCCACGCCGCTGTGCTGGGACGACAATGCCGAGGCCCGCGCCCGGGCCGAGGCCGAGGGCTTCGCCTGCGCGCCCCTCAAACGCGCCGACGCCTTCGACGGGGTCGCGGCCCTGATCACCTCGCCGGGCATCCCCCATCTCTACCCGACCCCGAACCCCACCATCGCGCTGGCCATGTCCCTCGGCATCCCCGTCGACAACGATATCGGTCTGTTCTTCCGCTCCTTCGCCACGCCGGACTGGGACGAGTTCGACACCCTCCCGCGCATTGTCGCGGTCACCGGCTCCAACGGCAAATCCACTACCTCCGCGCTGATCCACCACGTCCTGACGGCGGCGGGCCGGCCCACCCAGCTGGCCGGCAATATCGGCCGCGGCGTGCTCGACATCGACCCGGGCGAGGATGGCGGCATCGTCGTCTTGGAGCTGTCGAGCTACCAGACCGAGCTTGCCCGTGCCCTGACCCCCGACATCGCGGTCTTCACCAATCTCAGCCCCGACCACCTGGACCGTCACGGTGGCATGGGTGGGTATTTCGCGGCCAAGCGGCGGCTCTTCACCATCGGCGGGCCGGACCGTGCGGTGATCGGCACCGACGAGCCCGAGGGCCTGTTCCTCGCCTCCCAGCTCTCCGTGGCGCCCGCCGATGACCGGGTGATCCGGGTGACCTCCGCCAAACCCTCGGGGCCCGGCTGGGTCGTCAGCGCGCGCAAGGGGTTCCTGGCCGAGCACCGCAAGGGCCGCCAGACCGGGTCCATCGACCTGCGCCCGATCCCGGGCCTGCCCGGGGCCCATAACCACCAGAACGCCGCCTGCGCCTATGCCGCCTGCCGCAGCCTCGGCCTTGCCCCGCGCCAGATCGAGGCGGGCTTTGCCAGCTTCAAGGGGCTGCCGCACCGCAGCCAGATCGTCGGCACCGCGAATGGCGTCACCTTCGTCAATGACAGCAAGGCCACCAACGTGGACAGCGCGGCCAAGGCGCTACAGGCTTTCGACCGCATCCGCTGGATCGCCGGCGGGCTGGAGAAGGAGGGCGGCCTCGCGGCCCTCACCCCCCATCTGGGCGGGGTCCGCAAGGCCTACCTGATCGGGCGCTCGGCGGCCGAGTTCGCCCTGGGCATTCCCGACACTCCCCACGAGGTCTGCGAGACCATGGCCCGCGCCGTGGCCGCAGCCGTGGCCGAAGCCGAACCGGGCGATACGATCCTGCTTGCCCCCGCCGCGGCCAGCTTCGATCAGTACGACAATTTCGAGCGGCGCGGCGAGGACTTCATCGCCGAGGTGGCGAAGTACCTATGAACTGACGGCAAGGCCGGTCCGCTTGTGCGGCCGCAAAATCCTGCCGTGAATCGGATGCCCGCCGCACCTTCGGGATGCGCCGAGCCGAGGTCCTGCACATGCCAGGCCGCTACGCCCTAGGGCCTCGGGCGCCCCCTTCATCTCCTCCGTGACGGCGCCGGTCGCGCCGCAACGCGCCAACGGACCGGTGCCAAAACGCGCGTCACCCCGGGCAGGATGCATCGCGTGAAGGTCCGGATGGTCCCGTTTCCAAGGGGAAACCTTCAGCGAAGGCGTGTCTGTCCCGATATTCGAAATTTTGGTATTCCAAAATTTCGAATGCCATGGTATCCGGTTGTCCGGGCGCTGCATGCGCTGGATGAACGGGAGGACTCCATGAAGAAAGTTTTTGCCTTGGCGGCGGCCGCTGCGATTGTCGGTGGTGATGTCGTTGCACAGGAATTTCCGGCCAAGACCATCGAGGTCATCACCCATGCGGGCAATGGCGGTGGCACGGATGTGACCACGCGGATGATGATGATCCGGGCGCGGCGCGAGCTGGGCACCGACATGGTCGTGGTCAACAAGCGCGGCGGGGGCGGGGCCTCCGCCATGGATTATTACCTGACCCAGGACGCGGACGGTCACAGCATTCTGACCTTCACCATCGGCCACTCGGCCACCGTGGCGCTGGGCAAGACCGACATGAAGCTGGAAGATGTGCGCCCGATCGCGCGCGGCACCGATGATCCACAGATCCTGATGACGCGCTGCGGTGTCTACGACTCCGCCCAGGCCTTCGTCGACGCCCAGAAGGACGAACCGCTGACCTATGGCACCACCCACCTGGGCGGGATCGACGACGTGTCGGCCTTCATGTTCGCCCGGCGCGGCGAGCTTGCCACCCCGCGGATCGTCCCCTTCGAGGGCGGCGGCGAGCTGGCCACCCAGCTGGTCGCAGGCGCCGTGGATGTCGCGGTCCTGAACCTCGCCGAGGCAGGCTCCCAGATCGAAGCGGGCGATATCTGTCCCATCGTGGTTCTGGCGCCGGAACGGATGAGCGGTCTGCCCGATGTCTCCACCGCGCAGGAACTTGGCATCGACGCCAACTTCTCCACCGTGCGGGGCTTCGTGGTCCATGCGGACACCCCCGACGATGTCGCGGCCAAGATCGAAGAGGCGCTCCTGAACGCCATGAACCACACGGTCTATCAGGGCTTCCTGACCTCCGTGGGGCTGGATGCCAGCTCGGTCGCGGGCTCCGAGGTCTGGGGTAACCAGCTGACCTCGATGCAGGCAGACATGGATGCCGCCCTGCGTGAGCTGGGCTTCATCGAGTAAGCCGCACGACAGATGGCCGGTCCGCCAGGCGTTGCGGGCCGGTCCCTTCCCCCTTCAAGGACGGATGAGATGACGCGATTTGCGGTTCCCTGCGGCACGATTGTCTTTTGCATGATCGCCTATTGGCTCAGCACGCAGTTCGACCGGGTCCCGCCGATCCTGCTGCGCGGGATGCAGCCGTCGGACTTCCCCCAGATGGTGCTGCTGCTGATCATGGCGCTGTCGGTCCTGGTGATGATCTTCGACGCGCCGAAGGAAAACAAACCCGTGGGCCCCAATGTCTGGGTCAGCCTGGGGCTTTTCGTGGTGTTCGCGCTGGTGGCGCAGATCGACCTGTTTCTCGGGCTGGGGGTCTTTGCCGGCTGTCTCGCCTGGACCTGGGGCGAACGGCGGCCCTGGGGGATCGGGCTGGTCTCGGTCCTCAGCCCGCTGCTGATCTTCCTGCTCTTTGACCTGGTGTTCCGAATCCGCTTCCCGCGGGGCCTGCTCACCAACCTCTGGTACGGATAGAGACCATGGAACCACTGTTTGCGGGCCTCTACGCCCTGATGGACCCGTCCCTGCTTGTGCTGCTCTTCGCGGCCACGCTGGGCGGGGTGATCATCGGCGCGCTTCCGGGGCTGAACGCGACCACCGGCGCGGCACTCCTGCTGCCCTTCACCATTACCATGGACCCGATCCCGGCGATCGCGATCCTGACCACGATCTACTGCGCGGCGACCTTTGCCGGCGCGATCACGGCGATCCTGATCAACACGCCCGGCACCTCGGCCAGTGCCACTACCTGCCTCGATGGCTACCCGCTCGCCCAACGCGGCGAGGCGGGCCGCGCCCTGGGCATGGCCACCGTGTCCTCGACCATCGGCGGGATCATCTCGGTCGTGTGCCTGATGATGGCAGCGCCGCTGATGGCGCGCATGGCCTATAACTTCGCCCCGCCCGAATACTTCGCGCTGACCGTGTTCGGCATCTCGATGCTGGCCACCATCGGGGATGGCACGCCGCTCAAGAACATCATCGCCGGGGCGCTGGGCGTGTTTCTCGCGACCGTTGGCAAGGACCTGCTGACCACGGTGGAGCGGTTCACCTTCGGCTTCAACGAGCTGTCCGAGGGCATCGGCTTCGTCCCCGTGATGATCGGCATTTTCGGCATCTCCGAGTTGCTGGTGCAGGCCGAGCGCCTGCAAGCCAAGCGCAAGCTGATCGAGATGAAGGCGATCAAGCTGCCCTCGCGGGAGGATTATCGCAAGGTCTGGCGCACCATCCTGCGCAGTTCCGGCATCGGGACCTTTATCGGCATCCTGCCCGCCGAGGGCGCGACCGTGGCCTCGATGATCGGCTATAACGAGGCGCGACGCTGGTCCAAGACCCCCGAAGAGTTCGGCAAGGGCGCCATCGAGGGCATTGCCGGGTCCGAAGCGGCCAACAATTCGGCCACCGGGGGGGCCATGGTGCCCACGCTGGCCCTGGGCATTCCGGGCAGCCCCACGGCGGCCGTGATCCTGGCCGGGCTCATGGTGCACGGGTTGCAACCGGGGCCGACCATGTTCACCGAACAGGCCGAGTTCGCCTATGCGATCTTCTGGGCCATGCTGTTGGTCAATGTGACGTTCATCTTCGTGGGCCTGTTCGGTGCCAAGCTCTTTGCCCGGGTCACCTTCGTGCCGGTGCAGATCCTCTGGCCGGTTGTCTTCACCTTCTCGATCGTCGGGGCCTATGCGCTCGACCAGTCGATGCTGGATGTCTACATCGCGCTGGCCTCCGGGGTCGTGGGCTATTTCATGCGGGGCTTCGGCTACTCGGTCGTGCCGCTGGCCATCGGGCTGATCCTCGGCGGCATGCTGGAGAAGCGTCTCGGCCAGTCCCTGATCATGCTCGACGACCAGTGGTGGCTGATGTTTACCCGGCCGCTCACGCTTTTCTTCTTTGTTCTGACCGTCCTGGCGTTGTTCGGGCCGTTTTTCTGGCGTTTGTTCAAGCAACGTGACCCGATGGTTTCAACCGGAGAGTAATCCATGACCAAGATCAAATCCGTACGCACGCGCGTCTGGAACTGGACCGGCCCGACCGTCCCGCCGCAGGGCAATTTCTGCACCAATGCGTCCGATGCGCTGTGGATCCAGGGCGACGCCATGGCCTCCTTCCGGTTCCACCAATGGCTGACCTGCGAAGTCGAGACCGAGGATGGCACCATCGGGATCGGGAACGCGGCGCTGGCGCCCAACGTCGTCAAGCAGGCTATCGACGAATGGTATGCGCCCCTGGTCATCGGCGAGGACCCGTTCGATTATGCCTACCTGTGGGAAAAGATGTATCGCCGCACCCATGCCTGGGGGCGCAAGGGGATCGGCATGACCGCGATCAGTGCCATCGACATCGCGATCTGGGACCTGATGGGCAAGCTGGTGGGCAAGCCGGTGTTCAAGCTCCTGGGCGGGCGCACCAAGGAGAAGATCCCGGTCTACTACTCCAAGCTTTACGCCGACAGCATCCCCGCGATGCAGGCAGAGGCCGCAGAGGCGCAAAAGCATGGCTACCAAGGCTACAAGACCCGGTTCGGCTACGGTCCCAAGGACGGCCCGGCGGGGATGCGCGAGAACCTCAAGCGCGTGGAGGCCCTGCGCGAGGTACTGGGCTATGACGTGGACCTGATGCTTGAGTGCTACATGGGCTGGAACCTCGATTACACCAAGCGGATGCTGCCCAAACTGGAGCGGTTCGAGCCGCGCTGGCTCGAAGAGCCGGTGATTGCCGACGACGTGGCGGGCTATGCGGAGCTGAACGCCATGGGGATCGTGCCGATCTCGGGCGGGGAGCATGAATTCAGCGTCATGGGCTGTGCGGAGTTGATCAACCGCAAGGCCGTCAGCGTGCTGCAATACGACACCAACCGGGTGGGCGGCATCACCGCGGCGCAGAAGATCAACGCCATCGCCGAGGCCGCGCAGATCATCGTCATCCCCCATGCGGGCCAGATGCACAACTACCACCTGACCATGGCCAACATGAACTGCCCCATCAGCGAGTATTTCCCTGTCTTCGACGTCGAAGTGGGCAATGAGCTGTTCTACTACATCTTCGACGGCGATCCCGAGGCGGTGGACGGCTATCTGCAACTGGATGACGACACGCCCGGGCTCGGGATCACCATCAGCGACGCTCACCTGAAACATTTCGAGATCACAGAATGAACACCTATTCCGGCATCTGGCCCGTCGCCCCGACCCCCTTCAACGAGGATGGCACCCTCGATCTCGATGGCATGAAGCGGGTCCTCGATTGTTTGATCGACCAGGGGGCGGACGGGATCTGCGTGCTCGCCAACTACTCCGAGCAGTTCCTGATTTCCGATGCCGAACGCGAGGTTCTGGCCCGGCTGAGCGTGGAGCATGTGGCCGGCCGCGTCCCGGTGATCGTCACCATCAGCCATTTCGCCACCCAGATCGCGGTGGAGCGCGCGCGCTTTGCCAAGGATCTCGGCGCCGATATCGTGATGATAATGCCGCCCTATCACGGCGCGCTCCTGAAGGGCACGCCGGAGCAGTCGTTCGAGCAGTTCGCCGCCGTGGGCGAGGTGGGCATCCCGATCATGGTGCAAGATGCGCCGCTCTCGGGGGTCGATCTGCCCGTGGACCTGCTGGTGCGCATGGCGCGCGAGATCGAGGCCGTGAAGCTCTTCAAGATCGAGTGCCCGCGGGCGGCCAACAAGATCCGCGCCTTGATCGCGCAGGGCGGTGCGGCCATCGAGGGCCCGTTCGACGGGGAGGAAGCCATCACCCTGCTGGCCGATCTCGATGCCGGGGCCACCGGCACGATGACCAGCGGCATGATCGTGGACCAGATCAAGCCCGTGCTGACCAGGTACCACGCAGGCGATGTCTCCGGCGCGACCGAGGCCTACGGGCGGGTCGCCATGGCGATCAACCACGAGAACCGCCAATGCGGCTGGCAGTCCTGCAAGGCCGCGATGGTGGAGGGCGGCGTGATCGCCTCGGAATTCTGCCGCCACCCGATCGCGCCCCTGCACCCGGCGATCCGGGCCCGGCTGATCGACCTGCTGCGCCCGCTCGACCCTCTCGTCCTGCGCTGGGGACGGTGAGATGAGTGACGCTGCCTGGACCGACGAGCTGCGCGATTTCGTGGACCTCAAACCGCGCAAATCCCTCGCCGCGGAGGCGGCGGAGAACCTGCGTGAATTCATCATGCTGGGCAAGCTCGCCCCGGGCATGCCCGTGCGCGAACGTGACCTGGCCGAGGCGTTCGGCATCAGCCGCACACCGCTGAAAGAGGCGCTGCGCATCCTCGAAAGCGAGGGGCTGATCGTCTACGGCCCGACCCGCCGCCCGAGCGTGGCCGACCCCTCGCTCGACGAGATCAACGACTGGCTGCGCGTCCAGGGCGCGCTGGAGGCGCTGGCCGGTGAGCTGGCCTGCTCCGAAGCCACCGATCGCCAGCTGGCCGAGATCGAGCGGATCAATGCCTCGATCAAGGAAGCCCGCGACACCGACGGGCAACTCGAAGCCTTTCGCAGGGACATGGCGTTCCACACCGCCATCGTGGCGGCCGCTGGAAACGCGGCGCTGGCCGAAACCCATGCCAGTTACAACGCGCGGCTGTGGCGGGTGCGGTTCCTGTCCTCCCAGCGCATTCCGGGCCGCGAAGCCACCCGGCGGGAGCATCGCGACATCGTCCAGGCGCTCAAGGCGCGCGACTCCGTGGCGGCCAGCCGGGCGCTGCAGCAGCATCTGCGCACCGCCGAAACCAACATTGCCGCCGCCATGGCGGACCTTGCCTCTGAGAAGGAGAGCGACTGATGCGTCCCAGACTTGCCATCGTGCCCGGGGATCCTTCGGGGATCGGGCCGGAACTGATCGCCAGGCTGCTGGCCGAAGACGGCGTGCGCGAGGCCGCCGATATCCTGCTGGTGGGTGATGCCCATCTGTGGCGGCGCGGCGCGGACCAGGCCGGGCTGGAGATCCCGCTCGACACCATCGACCCGCGCGACAGCGGCAGCTTCACCGGGCTGGCCCATCTCGACCTCGACACCATCGCGCCGGAGGATGTGCGGATCGCCGAGGTCACCGTGGCCGGGGGCGCGACGTCGCTGCGCTGCCTCGACAAGGCGCTCGACCTGGCCCAGGCCGGGCAGGTGGACGGGGTGCTCTTTGCGCCCTTCAACAAGTCGGCCATGACCGCGGCGGGGCTCGATGCCGAGGACGAGCATCGCTACATGGCGCGCTACCTCGGGTTCACCGGCTATCATTCCGAGATCAACGTGCTCGACGACCTGATGACCACCCGGGTGACCAGCCATATCGGTCTGAAAGACGTGGCGGCCCAAATCGACGGTCCGGGGATCGAGCGCGCCATCGAGCTCGCCCATGCCACCCTGGCGCGCTCGGGCAAGGCGCGCCCACATGTGGCCGTGGCCGCGCTCAACCCCCACGCGGGCGACAACGGCAAGTTCGGGCGCGAAGAGATCGACGTGATCGCACCGGTCGTGAAGGCCTGCCAGGACCGGCAGATGAACGTCACCGGCCCCTGGCCCTCGGACACGGTCTTCCTCAAGGCCCAGCGGGGCGAAGTCGATGCCGTCGTCACCATGTATCACGACCAGGGCCAGATCGCGATCAAGCTGATGGGGTTCGAGCGGGGCGTGACCGTCGCGGGCGGCCTGCCGATCCCGGTGGCGACCCCCGCCCATGGCACTGCCTTCGACATCGCGGGCAAGGGGATCGCCAATGTGGGCGCCACCCGGCAGGCTTTCGACCTGCTGGTCCGGATGGCGCGCAACGCCAGGGACGAGGCAGCGGCATGAGCCTGCCCGCGGTCGGCTTCATCGGCGTCGGGATGATGGGGGCCGGGATGGCGGGATGCCTGCTGTCCGCCGGGCACCCGGTCACGCTGCTGGCCCACCGCAACCGCGCGCCGCTCACCCCCCTGCTGGACCGGGGCGCGCGGGAGGCCCCGGATGCGGTGACGCTCCTTGACGGCTGCGACGTGCTCTTCACCTGCCTGCCCGACGCGGAGGCGGTGGCGGGACTGGCGGACACGCTCCTCCCCCATACGCGCCCGGGCCAGATTTGGATCGACACGACCACCTCACGGCCGGAGACCAGCGCCACCCTCGCGCACCGGCTCGACGCGGCGGGGGCGGTGTTCTCGGACGCCCCGGTGACGGGCGGCCCGAAACAGGCGCAGGACGGCGCGCTGACCTCCCTGGTGGGCTGTGCCGCCGCGCAGTTCGACACCATCGCATCCCTGGTCGGGACCTATTCCACCGCCATCCGCCGTTTCGGCGATGCGGGCACCGGCCATGCGGCCAAGCTGCTCAACAACCTCGTGACCCAGGGCACCATGGTGCTGTTGTCGGACGCGTTTCAGGCCGCTGGTCGGCTTGGGGTCGATCCCCGGGCGCTCTACGAGGTGATGATGACCGGCGCGGCCCGCTCCGGCACCCTGCAAAAGGCCGTGCCCCCCGCGCTCGATGGTGACTATACCGGCGCGCGGTTCTCCATCTCCAACGCGGCCAAGGACCTGGGCTATGCCGAGGCCCTGCTGGCCGACGCCCTCTCGGGCCGCGCCGATGTCGCCGGGGCGCTCGCCGCGCGGCTCGGCGCGCTGGCGGCCCAGGGTCGCGGCGCGGAGTTCGTCACCACACTCTTCGACCCGAACCGACCCTGACAGCGCCCGTCCGGGCGCCCCGAATTCCCCTCACATAGACGGATACGCAAGATGAGCTTCACCCCCCACGGAAAACACCTGATCGCCGGCGCCTGGGTCGGGAGCGATCAGACCTTCGCCTCCGATCCCGCCCACGGGCCCGCCCACGGGCCCGCCCACGAATTCTCCGTCGGCACGCCCGCCCTGGTCGATCAGGCCTGCGCCGCCGCGGAGGACGCCTTTGCCAGCTATGGCTACAGCGACGCGGCCACCCGAGCGGCCTTCCTGAACGCCATCGCCGACGAGATCGACGCCCGCGCCCAGATCATCACCGGCATCGGCACCCAGGAAACCGGCCTGCCCGAAGCCCGCCTGCAAGGGGAGCGGGGCCGGACCACCGGGCAGCTGCGCCTCTTTGCCGAACATATCCTCAAGGGCGATTACCTCGACCGGCGGCACGATCCGGCTCTGCCGGACCGCGCGCCTCTGCCGCGCCCGGACCTGAAGCTGGTCCAACGCCCCATCGGCCCGGTCGCGGTGTTCGGCGCCTCGAACTTCCCGCTCGCCTTCTCGGTGGCGGGCGGCGACACCGCGGCGGCGCTGGCCGCGGGCTGCCCCGTGGTGGTCAAGGGCCACTCGGCCCATCCCGGCACCGGGGAGATCGTGGCCGAAGCGATCCACGCGGCCATCGCCAGGACCGGGATGCCCGCGGGGGTTTTCAGCCTGATCCAGGGCGGCAAGCGCGACGTGGGCACGGCCCTCGTCCAGCACCCGCTGATCCGCGCGGTGGGCTTCACCGGCTCGCTCGCCGGGGGGCGGGCGCTCTTCGATCTCTGCGCCGCACGGCCCGAGCCGATCCCGTTCTTCGGCGAGCTGGGCTCGGTCAACCCGATGTTCCTGCTGCCCGAGGCGGTCGCGGCGCGTGGGGCCGAGATCGGCGCGGGCTGGGCGGGCTCGCTGGCCATGGGGGCGGGACAGTTCTGCACCAATCCCGGCATCGCGGTGGTGCTGCCGGGCGCCGACGCTTTCGTCGCCGCCGCCGAGGCCGCCCTGCGCGAGACCGCCGCGCAAACCATGCTCACGGAGGGGATCGCCGCGGCCTATCGCGACGGCGTCGCCCGTCTGGCCGCGCACCCGCAAATCTCGGAACTGCTGGGCGCCCCCTGCGATGGGCGCGCGGCGCACCCCTGTCTCTACCGTGTCGCGGCCAGGGACTGGCTGGCCGATCACACCCTGCAAGAGGAGGTCTTCGGGCCGCTCGGCCTGGTGGTGGAGGCGCAGGATGCGGCCGAAATGGCCCGGATCGCCAGATCCCTCCAGGGCCAGCTCACCTGTACGCTCCACATGGAGGACGGCGACACCGACCATGCGAGATCCCTGGTGCCGCTGCTCGAACGCAAGGCGGGCAGGGTGCTTGTCAACGGCTTCCCCACGGGCGTCGAGGTTGCCGACAGCATGGTGCATGGCGGGCCCTTTCCGGCCTCCACGAATTTCGGTGCGACCTCGGTCGGGACACTCTCGATCCGGCGATTCCTGCGACCCGTGTGCTATCAGAACATGCCGGACGCCCTTTTGCCTGCCGATTACTGAACGACCAGAACTTCAGGACTTTCAACTGGGAGGAACTTCGAAATGACTTCATTCAAGACACAGATCGTGGCCGTCATGGCCGGTGTTCTGGCGTTGGGTGCCAGCCCCGCGCTGGCGGACTACCCGGAACGACCCGTCACGATCATCGTGCCATGGGGCGCCGGCGGCGGCACCGATACCATCATCCGGCTGTTTTCCATCGGCTTCGAAGAGGCCATGGGCCAGCCCATCAACGTGGTCAACCGCACCGGCGGCTCGGGCGTCGTCGGCCACTCGGCCATCGCCAATGCCACTCCGGATGGCTACACCCTGGGCGCCTGTACCTCGGAGGTCACCTATTTCGAAACCATCGGCCTGGCCCCGATCACGCCCGCGAGCTTCGATCTGATCTCGCGCCTCGCGGTGATCCCGGCCGGGGTGACCGTCGCGGCCGACAGTCCCTACAACTCGCTCGAGGAGTTGATCGCCGCCGCCAAGGAGGGCGGGTTGAGCTCCTCCGGCTCCGGCCTGGGCGGGCCATGGCACATGGCCATCGCGGGCATGATGAAACAGGTCGGCGGCGACGTGAACACCGTGCAGTTTATCCCGTCCCAGGGCGGGGCCCCGGCGCTTCAGGATCTCGTGGCCGGCGGCATCAGCATGTTCACCGGATCGCCCATCGAGGCGCGCGCCCTGGCCGACGCGGGCGAAGTGAAGATCCTCGGCATCATGTCCGACGAACGCTCGCCCGCCTTCCCGGATGTGCCGACACTGAAGGAAAGCGGCGTGGACTGGTCGTTGACCAACTGGTTCTCCCTGTGCGCGCCCGCGGGTCTGCCCGAGGACGTCAAAGCCAGGATCGAAGCGGCCGCCGAACAGGCCCACGGCTCCGCCGAGGTGCAAGAGGCCCTGGCGCAGCGTGGAATCACGCCACTTTTCGACGGCTCGGAGGCGTTTTCGTCCTATGCTGCGGCCTTCGCCAATGATGCGGCCGGCCTTCTGACCGACCTCGGCCTGGCCCAGTAGGCAAAGCCGGTTGCCGGTGTTCACGACACATCGGCAGCCGCCCACAAACCGGGTGCCGGCATGCAATTGAATGACCGCCTGATCGGAGCGCTCGCCATTTGTGGCGGCGTGGCCATTATTGTCGGCACCCTCGGGTTTCGGGAACTGCCGGGTCAGCAGTTCGGCTCGGCGTTTTTCCCGCGGATCGTCGGGACCGCCTTGATCCTGACCGGGGCGGTGATGCTGGCGATGCGCGCCGACGGGCCGTGGCTGCGGCTGCCGGCTCTGTTGCGCGGGGCGGCCAAGTGGCAGGTCACGGCGGCGCTGGCATCTGTGATCGGCTGGGTGGTCGTCTCCCCCTACCTGGGCTTCATCGCGACGACGACCCTGATGATCTGGATCCTGATCCTCGTGGCGGGGGGGCGCCTCGTCCCGGCGGCGCTCACCGCGCTGGTCATGGCCTGTCTCCTCTATCTCGTCTTCGGCATCCTGCTGCGCGTGCCGCTGCCTTTCGGGGCAATCGAACGGTTCCTGACATGAATGTCTACTGGGAAGCTCTGGTGCTGGTCACCGAACCCGCGACTTTGGGCGCGATCCTGATCGCCAGCCTCCTGGGCATCACGCTCGGCGCCATTCCCGGGCTCACGGCGGTGATGGGCGTCGCCCTGCTGATCCCGATCACGTTCTTCATGGATCCGGTCCCGGCCATCGCCTCCATCGCGTCGCTCGCGGCCATGGCGATCTTCGCCGGAGACATCCCGGGCACGCTGCTTCGTATCCCCGGCACACCCGCCTCCGCCGCCTATGTCGAGGACGGCTATGCCATGACCAAGGCAGGCAAGCCGGAACGCGCCCTGGGCCTGTCCATGGTCTCGGCCTGCGTCGGCGGGGTGATGGGGGTGATTGCGCTGATGGTCGCGGCTCCGCTGCTGGCGCGCTTTGCCACGAATTTTTCCTCGGTGGAGTATTTCTGGCTTGCCCTTCTGGGGCTGAGTTGCGCCGCCATCATCGCGGCGGGGTCGGCGTTGAAGGGCATCGTGTCCCTGCTCTTCGGTCTCTGGGTCGCCACCATCGGGATCGACGCGGTCGCAGGCCAGCCGCGCTTCACCTTCGGCTCCATCGAACTGATGGGCGGGGTCAGCTTCATTCCCGCGATGATCGGCATGTTCGCCTTGCCCGAGGTCCTGCGCAATCTCACCGCCCGGCAGCCGCGCATCGCGACCCCGACCATGGGCCCGATCCTGGCCGGGCTTGGCGCCACGCTGCGCAAGCGCTGGCGCAATCTGTTGCGCGGCGGGGCGGTCGGCTCGCTGGTGGGGGCCCTTCCGGGGGCCGGGGCGGACATCGCCGCCTGGGTCGCCTATGCGATTGCCCGCCGCCGCTCGGCCACGCCCGAGGCCTTTGGCAAGGGCCATGACGAGGGGCTGATCGAGGCCGGGGCGGCCAACAACGCCGCGCTCTCCAGCGCCTGGGTGCCGACGCTGGTCTTCGGCATCCCCGGCGACAGCATCACCGCCATCGTGATCGGTGTGCTGTATCTCAAGGGGCTGGAGCCGGGTCCGATCATCTTCGTGAAGTCGCCGGAACTGGTCTACGCGATCCTGTTCGCCTTCCTGCTGGCGAACCTGTTGCTGATCCCGCTGGGCTGGGCCGTGATCCGCATGGCGCGGCACCTGCTGCGCATTCCGCCTGCCTATTTCGCGCCCGTGGTGCTGGCCTGCTGTATCGTCGGCAGCTTCGCGATCAACAACACCAGCTACGGCGTGCTGACCATGCTGGCCTTCGGGGTGGTCGGCTGGATCTTCGAAGAAAACAGGATCCCCATCGCCCCCGCCATCCTCGGCATCGTTCTGGGCGGCATGCTGGAATTCAACTTCGTCACATCGATGCTGAAATCCCGGGGCGACCTGGCGATATTCGTCTCGCGCCCTGTGGCCGCCGCCCTTGCACTCATCGTCCTCATGATCTGGGTGCTGCCCATCATGCGGGCCATGCGCTCACGTCGGAAGGAAAGTCCATGAAGATCATAGATGCCCATCACCATTTCTGGGACCCGGTCGCGAACTATCACCCATGGCTGCGCGACGAGCCGATGATCCCGTTCCGCTACGGCGATTACTCCTCGATCCGCAAACCGTTCATGCCCGATGACTACGACGCTGTCTCCAGGGGCTGGGATATCGTCGCCACCGTCACGATGGAGGGCGAATGGGATCCGGCCGACCCGGTGGGCGAGGCGCACTGGATGCAGGATCTGGCCGATCGCACCGGCCGACCGGCCGCCCATGTCGCCCAGGCATGGCTGGACCGGGAGGACCTGGCGGAGGTTCTGAGCGTCTACAAGACCCTGCCCATCGTCAAATCCGTCCGCCACAAGCCCCGCGCCAACCCGGCGCCGGGCGGCCCCGCCGGCGGCATGATGGACACCGCCTATCGCGAGGGGTTCCGCCGCCTGGCCGACAGCGGCCTGATGTTCGATCTGCAAACCCCGTGGTGGCATCTGGACGAGGCGATGGACCTGGCCGCGCTCGCGCCCGAGACGCCGATCATTCTCAACCACGCCGGTCTGCCCTCCGATCGTTCCGCGGCGGGGCTGGCGGGGTGGGAGGCGGCCCTGAGGCGCTTCGCCACCCTGCCGCAGAGCGTCATCAAGATCTCCGGTCTCGGCCTGCCCGACCGTCCCTGGGCGCTGGAGGACAACCGCGCGATCATCCGGACCTGTATCGACGTCTTCGGACCCGAGCGCGCCATGTTCGCTTCGAATTTCCCGGTCGACGGGGTGTGCGGGTCCTTCGATGTCATCTTCTCGGGCTTCGATGCGGCCACCCGACAGGATCCCGAAGCCGCCCGCCAGGCGCTGTTCCACGACACCGCCCACCGGGTCTACGGGCTCTGAAAGCCCGGGCGCCTCGCCGGGCGGCGGTGCCGGGCGTCTCGGGATGCGCGGCCTGCGTGCATGCCCCTGGCCTTGCGCGCGCCGGGGCGTGTTGCCCCGGCAGCAAGTCACCCGCGCCCTGACACCTGCGCCTGATACCGGTCGAGTTCGCGGATCAACTCCTGGCCATTCGGCACGTCTTCGCGGGCGGCAAACTCGGCCCAGACCGCGCCGAACGGCAAATCCTTGACCTCTTCCGTCACCACGAGCCGGGTGGTGAAATCCAGGGCATCTTCCGCCGCCCGCAACCTGTCGAGCGGCATCAGCAGCGCGCGCAACAGCGCCTTTTGCATGTTGCGCGTCCCGATCACCCAGGCAGCGGTCCGGCTGATCGTCGCGTCGAAGAAATCCAGCCCGATCCGGGTGCGCCCCAGCAAATCGGCACTGACGAGTTCCTGCGCCATCTGCAGGATGTCATCGTCGAGCAGGATCACGTGGTCGCTGTCCCACCGCATGGGGCGCGACACGTGCAGCAGGATCTCATCGAGGGACAGGGCAACGGCGCTGAGCTTGTCCGCGATGTTCTCGGTCGGGTGGAAATGGCCCATGTCGAGACACAACAACGTGCCCTTGCGGATCGCGTAGCCCATGTAGAATTCGTGGCTGCCCACCGTGCAGGCCTCGACCCCGATCCCGAAGAGCTTGCTTTCCACCGCGTCCAGCATCCGGGCCCGATCCTGCGGCGGCGCCAGCATCGCATCGAGCGACGCCTCCAGACGCGCCCGCGCAGCCATCCGGTCCACCGGCGTGTCCTTGTAGCCATCGGGCACCCAGATGTTGTTCACACATGCCGATCCAAGCGCTGCCCCCATCCCGGCCGCGATCTCCCGTGAGCGTTTGCCATGCTCGATCCAGAAGTCGCGAATGCCCGGATCGGGGTGGCTGAGCGTCAGGTTGTCGTCGGCCTTGGCATGGGCAAAGAAGGTGGGGTTGAAATCCAGGCCGATCCCCTGCGCCCGGGCCCAGTCGACCCAGGGCGCGAAATGCGCGATCTCGATCTCGTCCCGGTCCGGGGTCGCCTCGGTGTCGAGATACATCGCGTGAAGGTTCAACCGGTGCCGGCCCGGGATCAACGCGTAGGCGAATTCCAGATCCGCGCGCAACTCGTCGGGCGTGCGCGCGCGGCCCGGGTGGTTGCCGGTGGCCTGAATGCCGCCGCCGGAGCTGCCGGTCTTCTGCTCGAAACCGACAACATCGTCGCCCTGCCAGCAATGCATCGAAATCGGGATGGTCTTCAGCCGCGCCAACGCGGCCTCGGTGTCCACACCCCACTCCGCAAAGGCGGCTTTCGCGTTCTCGTAGCCCATGCTCATCCCCTAGCGTGTGAACGCTTGCACATTGCCCGCGTCCACGTTGATGATGTTGCCCGTGGACTTCGACGACGTATCCGCGGCGAAGAAATAGCAGGCCTCGGCGATATCTTCCGGCAGGACCGACCGCTTGAGCAGAGAGCGTTGGCGATACATCTCCTCCAGCCCGTCCTTGTCGGTGCCATAGGTGCCCGCGCGCTGTTCCAGCCAGTCGCCCTCCCAGATCTTGGAGCCCCGCAGTACCGCGTCCGGGTTCACCACGTTGACGCGGATGCCGGCCTCCGCGCCTTCAAGGGCCAGGCACCGGGCCAGATGGATTTCCGACGCCTTGGCCGTGCAGTAGGCCGCCGCATTCGGTGACGCGGCCAATCCGTTCTTGGAGGCCACGAACACCACCGCGCCGCCCATGTCCTGCACCCGCATCAGCTTGAACGCCGCGCGGCTGACCAGGAAGTAACCGGTGGACAGAATGTCCATGTTCTTGTTCCACAGCGCCAGCGACGTCTCCTCGATTGGCGCGGAGGAGGCAATCCCGGCGTTGGACACCAGGATATCCACCCCGCCGAATTCCACCGACGCCTCCGCAAAGGCCGCCGCGACGGCCTCTTCGCGCGTCACGTTCATGACAACCGAGCGGACGACATCCGCGCCAAACCGCTCCGACAACCTCTCCTGCGTCGATGCCAGGCTGTCCTCGTTGATATCCGCCAGAACCACGCAGGCACCTTCGGCCAGGAACCGCTCGGCCGTGGCCGCCCCGATCCCGCCCGCACCGCCGGTGACGAGGGCCACGCGG
The DNA here is from genome assembly GCF_028807315.1 of Dinoroseobacter sp. PD6. Classification (NCBI taxonomy): domain Bacteria; kingdom Pseudomonadati; phylum Pseudomonadota; class Alphaproteobacteria; order Rhodobacterales; family Roseobacteraceae; genus Dinoroseobacter; species Dinoroseobacter sp. PD6. Next base: position 93,164 of record NZ_JARAMN010000003.1, read on the forward strand.
CCGGCAAGAGATTTCGGTTTCGGCATGCGCTGCAGCTTGGCCTCTTCCAGCAACCAGTACTCGATATCGAAAGCTTCCTGTTCCGGCAGGCCCTGGTACGTGCTGACCGCCGACGCGCCGCGCATCACGTTGATCGCGTTGACATAGAACTCGCCCGATATCCGGGCCGTGGCCTTGTCCTTGGCAAAGGTGATCATGCCCACCCCGGGCACCAGATAGACCACCGCGTTCGGGTCGCGCAGGGCCGGGCTGTCATCATGTTTGCAGCGCGCGTAATAGGCGGCATAGGCCTCACGGTAAGCCGCAACCTGGTCCGGCAGCTCCGACAGCACCGCCAGGATGTTGTTCTGCGCCGGATCGAACGGCACCACGAGGGGCCGGATCTTCGTGCGCAGGAAATGGTCCGGGCAGGAGGTGCCCAACGCCGCGAGCGCCTCCATGTCCCGCGCGTTCACGAATTCCAGCACCGCGTCGCTGTCATTGAAGTGGCCGACCATGTGCTGATTGTCCGACACGAAACCGCGGATGGCGGGCATCAGCCGGGCGGCGACCTCGCGGCGGGCCGCGGCCGGAAGGCTCTCGTGGATCGCCCCGCCGAAGGCCGGGACACCCGCGCTGCGCTCGGCGAGCCACCGGGTCGCCACGTTGATCACGTCGATCGTCTGATCGTAGCACTCCTTCGCGGTGTCGGCCCAGGTGAACAGCCCGTGACTTTCGAGCACGACACCATCCGCCTCGGGGTTCTCCCGGCAGAATTTCTCCAACCACAGGCCCAGCTCGAAGCCTGGCCGCTTCCAGGGCAGCCAGCCGATCCGGTTTCCGAAAATCCCCTGCGTGAGCTCCTTCGAATTGTCGGAGGCGGCGATGGCGATGATCGCATCGGCATGGACGTGATCGACATGCTTGCGCGGGACGTAAGCGTGCAGGGGCGTGTCGATGGAGGCCGCGCGCGGGTTCAGCCGGAAGGTGCAATGCGGCAGGTAGCCGACCATCTCATCCTCGAACGCGACCCCGCGATACAGCCCCTTCAGCGCGCGCAGCTTGTCCATGTAAAGCGTCGCGAACCCGTCCATCTTGATCGAGCCGATATCCCCGCCGGACCCCTTGACCCAAAGCACCTCGACCTGCGCGCCGGTCAGGGGGTCGGCCTCCATCACCTTGGCCGATGTGTTGCCACCGCCGTAATTCGTCACCCGCTTGTCGGCGCCGAGGATGTTCGACCGATAGAGCAACAGTTCCGATTCGCTCATGCCCTTGGCGACCTCGTCGTCCCACCGACTTTCAAGCAGCTGCGTTTCCAATGATTTCAACATGTTTCCTCCCGGCTGGCGCGGCACGCCGATCCATCTCTGTGGCCTTTACGCTGAGCGGTGCAGCCGGGCTTGTCAATCATTATCAATCACAAGCAATCATTCTGCACCGCAGAATGACGGAATATGGTGGATAATGATTGACAGATGGCGCGAATCTGGACAGCCTGTGCGCCGAGGGAGGCTCGATTTGCACGAAAAAGAACGTCATACGATCATTCTGTCCGCGGTCGAGGAACGCCCCGTCGTCACCGTCGGGGACCTGTGCAATCTGACCGGCGCGTCCGAGGCCACGATCCGCCGTGACATCGCCACGCTCGATCACGAAAAGCTGCTGCGCCGCGTGCGCGGCGGTGCGGAGGCGCTGAGCCCGCCGCAATTCGTGGGCCTCGCCGGGCGACCGTTTTCGGTCAACGAAACCATGCGGATCGAAGAGAAGCAGGCGATTGCCGCGGCCGCGGTGGAGCTGTGTGACGATGGCGACGCGATCATCATCAATGGCGGCACGACCACGTTCCAGATGGTGCATCCGCTGGCAAGCCGCCGGATGCAGGTCTTCACCAACTCCTTCCCGATCGCCGAACACCTGCTGAAGCACTCCAAGAACACAGTCATGCTGTCGGGGGGCACGATCTACCGCGAACAGAACATCATCCTGTCCCCGTTCGACAATGACGTGACCCGCAATTTCTGTGCGCGGCGCATGTTCATGGGGGCCCAGGGCCTCGGGCCGCTGGGCCTGATGGAGGCGGATCCGCTCCTGATCCAGGCGGAACAGAAACTGATCGGACAGGCGGATGAGCTGATCGTTCTGGCCGACAGCAGCAAGTTCGAGCAACGCTCCAGCCTCGTGCTGTGCCCGCTCAACCGCATCACCAAGGTCATCACCGATGACCGGATCTCAGACAAGGCGGCCGCCATGCTCGACGCCGCAGAAGTGACCCTGATCGTCACCCACTCGGGGGGCGCTCAGAAAAACGTGGCCTCGTGACCGGCCATATCCGCGATCGTACCTTAGGGAGGAAACCAATGAAACGTCGCACCTTCACCAAACTCACCGCAGGGCTCAGCCTTGCCGCAAGCCTGTTCGGCACAACCGCCATGGCCCAGGACGAGATGCGCATCGCCCTCGTCGTGAAGGCCCTCGGCATCGGCTTCTTCGAGGCCGCCGCCCAGGGCGCCGAGGAAGCCGCCGCGGAACTCGGGGGCGTCGAGATCATCTATACCGGTCCCACCGACACCACGGCCGAGGGCCAGATCGAGGTAATCAATTCGCTGATCGCCCAGGGCGTTGATGCCATCGCGGTGTCGGCCAATGACACCGATGCGCTGGTCCCGACGCTCAAGAAGGCGATGCAGCGGGGCATCACGGTGATCTCCTGGGATTCCGGCGTGGCCCCCGAAGGGCGCCAGATGCACCTGAACCCCTCCTCCAATGCCCTGATCGGGAACATGATCATCAAGCTTGCCGCCGATCATTTGCCCGATGGCGGGGATGTCGCGGTTCTGTCCGCGACCACCACCTCGACCAACCAGAACATCTGGATCGAAGAGATGACCAAGGTGCTGGGCGACTATCCGGGCATCAACGTGGTCTCCACCGTCTATGGCGATGACCTGGCCGACAAGTCCTACCGCGAAGCGCAGGGCCTGATGCAGTCCTTCCCGGACCTCGATGCGATCATCGCGCCCACCTCCGTCGGGATCGTCGCCGCGGCACAAGCGGTCGCGGATGCGGGCAAGATCGGCCAGGTCAACGTGACCGGCCTTGGCTTGCCCTCCGAGATGGCCGGTGCCATCGAAAGCGGCGCATCCAAGTCCTTCGCGATCTGGAACCCGATCGATCTGGGCTACTCGGCCGCGATGATCGCCCATGCGCTCGCCTCCGGCGCGGCCACGGCGGAGCCGGGGACAGAGATCTCCATCGGGCGCGTCGGGACCATCACCCTGGACGAGAACAACGAGGCCGCCATGGCCGATCCGTTCATCTACGACGCCTCCAACATCGATCAGTTCAAGTCGATCTTCTAGGGCGACGACGGATCTCCGACGCGGGCTTTCGGGCCCGCGTCACACCCCATCCCTTTCACTCCGGGACAGTTGATGCTGCACCAAACGCAGAGACCCTTGCCGTCCGAAGACCCGCCTGTGTCCCAGGCGGCGCTGGCCCTGGCGCACATCACCAAGACCTTCCCGGGCGTGAAGGCCTTGTCCGACGTCTCGCTGTCTCTGTACCCCGGCAAGGTGACCGCGCTGATCGGCGAGAACGGTGCCGGCAAGTCCACCGTCGTCAAGATCCTCACCGGCATCTACCAGCCCGATGGCGGCCGCATCCTCGTTGACGGTCAGCCGGTGCCGTTTTCCACCCCGCAGGCCGCCGCCGATCACGGGGTCACGGCGATCCACCAGGAAACGGTCCTGTTCGATGAGTTGTCCGTGGCCGAGAATATCTTTCTGGGCCATGCGCCGCGCGGGGCCTTCGGTCTGATCGACTGGAAAAAGACGACCGAGAACGCCCGCGCCCTGCTGACCAGCATCGGCGCCGAGCTCGACCCGGATCACAAGCTCAAGGACCTGGGCATTGCCAACAAGCACCTCGTGGCGATCGCCCGCGCCCTGTCGATCGAGGCGCGCGTGGTCATCATGGACGAACCCACCGCCGCGCTCTCCCACAAGGAGATCGAAGAGCTCTACGAGCTGGTCGAAAGCCTCAAGGCCCAGGGCAAGGCGATCCTGTTCATCAGCCACAAGTTCGACGAGATCTTCCGCATCGCGGACAATTACACCGTCTTCCGGGATGGCCAGCTGATCGGGGACGGCGCGATCGCCGATGTGACCGAGGCGGACCTGGTCAAGATGATGGTGGGCCGCGATGTTAGCCAGATTTTCCCGCAGCGCGCGCCCAATGTGGGCGACACGGTTCTGACCGTCCAAGGCTATGCCCATCCCACCGAATTCGACGATATCAGCTTCACGTTGCGCGAGGGCGAGATCCTGGGGTTCTACGGACTGGTCGGGGCCGGGCGGTCGGAATTCATGCAATCCCTGTTCGGGATCACCCGCCCCTCCGCCGGGTCGGTCGAGATCGGCGGGGCCAGGGCCGAAATCAGCTCCCCCGCGGACGCGGTCGATCACGGGATCGTCTATGTCCCCGAGGACCGCGGCAAGCAAGGCGCCATCCTCGACCTGCCGATCTTTCAGAACGTCACGCTGCCCTCGCTCGGGCGGATCTCCCGCAAGGGCTTCCTGCGGCTGGCCGAGGAGTTCGCCCTGGCCCGCGAATACACCGAACGGCTCGACCTGCGCGCGGCCTCGCTGGACACCCATGTCGGTAACCTGTCCGGCGGCAACCAGCAGAAGGTCGTGATCGCCAAATGGCTGGCCACCCGGCCCAGGGTGATCATCCTCGACGAGCCCACCAAAGGCGTCGATATCGGCTCCAAGGCCGCGGTGCACGACTTCATGGCGGAACTGGCGGCCCAGGGGCTCGCCGTGATCATGGTCAGTTCGGAAATTCCCGAAGTGCTGGGCATGTCCGACCGCGTGATCGTCATGCGCGAGGGGCGCATCGTGGCCGAACTGGCGGGTGACGACCTGCAACCTGAAACCCTTGTCCGCCACGCCGCGGGGATCTGAAGGAAACGGGTCATGTTGAAACGCCTGATCGCCTCCCGGGAAACACTGCTGATCGCGGCGATCCTGCTGCTGCTGGCGCTGATCGCCTCCCGGTTTCCCGCTTTCATCGCACCGTCGAACCTCGCGCATGTGTTCAACGATACATCGCCGCTGATCCTGCTGGCGATCGGCCAGATGATCGTCATCCTGACCCGGTGCATCGACCTCAGCGTCGCGGCGAACCTGGCATTGACCGGCATGGTCGTGTCGATGGTCAATGTTGCGGCTCCGGGCCTGCCGATTGTCGTGATCCTCGCCATCGCCATCGGACTGGGCACGCTGCTGGGCATGTTCAACGGGCTTCTCGTGTGGAAGCTGCAAATCCCGCCCATCGTGGTGACGCTGGGGACCATGACCATCTTCCGCGGCATCATCTTCCTGATCTCCGACGGAAAATGGGTCAACAGTCACGAGATGAGCCCCGCCTTCAAGGCCTTCCCGCGGACGGAACTCCTCGGCCTCCCGGTCCTCAGCTGGATCGCGATCCTGGCCGTGATCCTGTTCACGATCGTGATGACCCGGACCACCCTGGGGCGTGCCTTCTACGCGGCGGGCGGCAACCCCCATGCCGCGACCTACGCGGGCATCGATGTGGGCAAGACCCAGTTCTGGGCCTTCACGATCTCCGGCGCCCTGGCGGGCCTGACGGGGTATCTCTGGGTCTCGCGCTTCGCGGTGTCCTACGTGGATATCGCCGGCGGGTTCGAGCTGGACGTGGTCGCCGCCTGCGTCATCGGCGGTGTGTCGATCATGGGCGGCGTCGGCACCGTCGGCGGCGCGTTGCTCGGGGCCTTGTTCCTCGGCATCATCAAGAATGCCCTGCCGGTCGTCGATATCTCCCCCTTCTGGCAGCTGGCCATCTCGGGCAGTGCGATCATCATCGCCGTCGCGCTCAATGCCCAGGCCAACCGCAAGAAGGGTCGCATCATCCTCAAGCGCGCGGAGCAAACATCATGAGCACAGCCGACCGCATGATCCCCGACCGCCTGCGCTCTCCGATGGAGCAGCGCCTCAAGAGCTGGGAGACGCTTCTTTTGCTGGTGGCCATCGGCATCTTCGTCGCCAACAGCTTCGCCTCCCCCTATTTCCTGAACGCCTGGAACCTGAGCGACGCAACCTTCAACTTCACTGAAAAGGCGATGATCGCCTTCGCCATGGCGCTGCTGATCATCTCGGGGGAGATCGACCTGTCGGTCGCCTCCATCATTGCGCTGGCCTCGACCGCCATGGGCGCGGCGGTGCAGATGGGCGTCGGCACGCCCGGGCTGGTGCTGATCGGGCTCGGGGTCGGGCTGCTCTGTGGCGCGTTCAACGGTGTGCTGGTCACCCGGATGGGACTGCCCTCCATCGTCGTGACCATCGGCACCATGAGCCTGTTTCGCGGCATCAGCTACATCGTTCTGGGCGACCAGGCCTTCCGGGGCTACCCCGAGAGCTTCTCCTGGTTCGGCCAGGGCTATGTCTGGTGGGTGATCTCGTTCGAGCTTGTCCTCTTCGCCATCATCGCGGTGATCTACGCGGTGCTTCTGCACAAGACCAATTTCGGCCGCGCGGTCTACGCCATCGGCAACAATGCCACCGGTGCGATGTTCTCGGGCATCCGGGTGCAGCGCGTGAAATTCATCCTGTTCCTGCTCACGGGCCTCATGTCCGGCGTCGCGGCGGTCTGCCTGACCGCGCGCCTCGGCTCCACCCGCCCCTCCATCGCGATGGGCTGGGAGCTGGAGGTGGTCACCATGGTCGTGCTCGGCGGCGTCAGCATCCTCGGCGGATCGGGCACCATCCTGGGCGTCGTCATCGCCGCCTTCGTGATGGGGCTTGTGACCTTCGGGCTCGGCCTGCTGAACGTGCCGGGGATCGTGATGTCCATCGTGATCGGCGCGCTGCTGATCGGGGTGATCGCCCTGCCGCGGCTGTGGTCCATGTGGCGGGCGCGCTGATGGAAAAGATCGCCTTCAAGATGATGCTGAACCCCGGCTGCCGGGAGGAATACATCAAACGCCACGACGCGATCTGGCCGGAACTGGTGGATCTTCTCCGCGAGGCCGGCGTGTCGGATTACTCGATCCACCTCGACCCCGAGACCGACACGCTCTTTGCCGTCCTGTGGCGCAAGGAGGGGCACGGGATGGACGACCTCCCGAGCCATCCGGTCATGCAGAAATGGTGGGCGCACATGGCCGACATCATGCAAACCCAGCCGGACAACGCGCCCGTGGTCACCCCGCTCGACACCGTGTTCCACATGCCATGACACGTCACGTCGCCGTCATCGACATCGGCAAGACCAACGCCAAGCTGGCCCTGGTCGACCGACAGAGCCTGACCGAAATCTCCGTGATCACGCGGCCCAACACGGTCCTGCCGGGTCCGCCCTGGCCGCATTTCGACGTGGACGGGCACTGGGCCTTCCTGCTGGACGGGCTGCGCGATTTCCAGGCCCGCCACGGGATCGACGCGATCTCGATCACCACGCATGGCGCCTGCGCGGCCCTTCTTCAAAAGGACGGCGCCCTGGCTGCTCCCATTCTCGACTACGAACATCCCGGCCCGGACGACACCGCGCTGGCCTATGACGCGCTTCGCCCGCCTTTCTCGGAAACCGGGTCGCCGCGCCTGGCGGGCGGGCTGAACATCGGCGCGCAACTCTTCTGGCAGTTCCACACCGACCCGGCCCTCAGGGACCGCACCCGTCAGATCGTCACCTACCCGCAATTCTGGGGCGCCAAGCTGACCGGCGTGACCGCGACCGATGTCACCTCGCTGGGGTGTCATACCGATCTGTGGAACCCCCATGCCGGGGCGGTCTCGTCGCTGGTCGACAGGCTCGGGCTGACGGGCAAGCTCGCCCCTGTCCGCAAGCCGCATGACATCCTCGGGCCGGTGCTGCCAGCGGTGGCCGGGCAGACCGGGTTGGCCCCCGGCACGCCCGTTCATTGCGGCATTCACGATTCCAACGCCTCGCTTCTGCCTTACGTGTTGACCCAGACCTCCCCCTTCAGCGTGATCTCCACCGGCACCTGGGTCATTGCGATGTCCATCGGTGGCAGGCCCGTCATGCTCGACCCCGATCTCGACACGCTGATCAACGTCACGGCCCTCGGCCAGCCCGCCCCCTCCGCCCGGTTCATGGGCGGGCGCGAGCATGACCTGGCCACCGAGGGCACCGGCCCGCCGCCGAGCGCCCAGGACCTCGACCACATCCTGTCGCGGCAGATCCTGTTTTTGCCCGCCGTCGTGCCCGACACAGGGCCGTTCAAGGGCCAGGCCTCGCGATGGGAAGGCGACGCTCCCGCGCCCGGGACCGGCGCCCGCGGCGCGGCCGTCGCGCTCTATCTGGCGCTGGTCACGGCCGAGTGCCTGTCCAATATCGGGCATGCGGGCAAGATCATCGTCGAGGGACCTTTCGCCGGCAATCGCCTCTATCTCGAAATGCTCAGCGTCGCGATGGAGGCGGATGTGGTCCGCGCCTCCGGCACCACCGGAACCAGCGCCGGTGCGGCCCTGCTGGCGGGCGGCGATGCCGGTTCCCCGCCGCGCCCCGACAGCCTCGTCGCGCTACCGGCGGCGTCCAAGACCCGCCTGCGGCACTACGCGGCGCATTGGCGGCAACGGGCCCGGCGCCGAACGCCCTAGCCACACCGCGCGCCTGCCCCGGGGCCAAACCTGCGTCCACCGGCGCGCGCAACGGGCATGGCGCCAAGGCCCGTCACTCCGCCAGACCCCGCGCACCCGCACGGACCTTCCGCATCTTCGCAACACGGCACGCCGGGCCGCGCTCGTTCCCAAACAGGGCTGTTTCGGCGATCCGCCGCTCATCGCGCATGAAATCGCGGCCACGCCTGCTATCGTCGCACATGGCTGCAACGCCCGCATGGGATTGACGTTGAACACAACTCTGGGAGATGGCATGCGCTGTCGGGTACCTTCTGGCATTCAGGTGCGGATGTAATGGCCCATGGATGACATAGATCTGGTCGCGCAAATCGGGATGGGCGACAAGCGGGCGATGCACGCGCTCTACTTGCGGTACAACGACGCCATCTACGCGTTCAGCCTGTCACGTGCCGGCAATCCGGAGCTCGCGTCGGACTGTGTCCACGACACCATGCTCGATGTCTGGCGGACCGCGGCCAAATTCCAGGGCAGGTCGAGCGTCAAGACATGGCTGTTCTCCATCGCGCGCAACAAGCTGGTGGACGCGCTGCGCAAGCGGGGAAAGCACGCCTATGTGGAGGACGTGCCCGAGGTCGAGGATACGGCCCCCAATCCCGAAGCCGCCGCCATTGCCGCGGCGGAGCGGGCGCGCCTGCACCACTGCCTCGAGAGCTTGTCCGGCCCGCAGAGGGCCGCGGTTCGGCTCGCCTTCCTCGAGGAGTTGACCTATCCCGAGGTCGCAGAGATCGAAGCCGTGCCGGTCGGTACGATCAAGACCCGCATCCATCATGCAAAACGGGCGCTCATGCGCTGTCTTGAACGGGGCTTGCGACGATAGCGCCGTTATTCCGCGACAAACGCCACGAGGTCGCCGGTCGCTTCCAGCACGCCGAGGGCCTCTTGTCGCGCATCGGCGTCCGCAAAGGACAGACGCACGAGGCCAAGCGCACTGGGCCCGTCCGTGATCCGGGCACCGAGCGACGCGAGCAAGGCGGCGATGTCGCCATAGCTGGCGGTCTGGACGAACTGCACCTGCACGCTGAAGGCGGCGGGGTCCTCGCTCGCGGTGCGAAACCCCTCCGGATCCGGGCCGAGGCGCGGTCCGACCACGACATGCCAGGTGGCCACGGACAGCACGACAACGGCTGCATATTTCAAAGCCGCCTTCCAGAGGGGCCGGTTGTCATTCGCGGCCCGGGGGGTGGCATCGATCTCTGCCGACACGCGATCCCAGACCTGATCGGCCTTTTCATGTCTGGGCGCCTGCGCCATGTCCTCCCGCACGGACCGCAACAACGCCACCTCGGCGGCAAGAGACGCATCCTGTGCCATCTCTTCCTCGAAAGCCGCCCGGCGCTCGGGCGTCAGCCGGCCTTGGAAGTAGTCGAGTATGGTCTCTTCGCGGTCCACGTGTTCTCGCTCACAAAATCGTCATGCCAGTGGTTCTTTGTCGAAGGATCCCAGGGAATGGTTCAAACTTGGGTCCGTGCCCGCCGATTGCTCACTTCTAGAGTGTATTTCTGCGCCATTCAACGCTGCGGCGTCTCGGGTGCAAAGCCCCGAGTGCCAAGCGCCACGAGAGAAAGAAAGCCCGCTTGTCCCAGCTTGCACGCATCCGTCTGGGCGTCCTGGCCGTAGCGGTCGCCATGGCCGCTTGGGGCTGCGCCGTGCCACAGGCGACGGGGCCACAGCCGTCGGACGTGGTGGACCCGCGAAAGATCATCGCGCTGGTGCCCGACCGCGCCAGCGCCGACCAGATCCGCCTCGAGGCGCAATCGACCGGCTATCGCGAACTCGATGTGGCCCGGCTCGACGGGCTCGGCCTGACGATGCTGGTCTACCGGATGCCGGACGGCGTCACGGGGCCGGAGGCGATCGCGGCCCTCGAAGGCGCGGTCCCCGCATCGACCGTCGGCGTCGATCACGCCTATCGTTTGCAACAGCAGCCGTCGTCGGCGCTGGCGCTCGATTACGCCAACACCATCATGAGATGGGCTGACGGGGGCTGCCGCGCCCATGTGGCGATCGGGGTGATCGATACGGCAATCGACACCTCCGCGCCCGCCCTCTCGGGGGTGGACGTGACGAGCCGGACGTTCTTCGACGGCCCGTCCGCCGCGGCCACCCACGGCACCGATGTCGCCACCGTGTTGGCCAACCCGGAGCGGCTGCGCAACGTTCGCATCTACGGGGCCAACGTGTTCGGCCAGTCCCAGACCCCGGATCTCGCCGCCGGAGCGGATGCGCTGGTGCGCGCGCTCGACTGGCTGGCCAGCGAAGACGTGCGCCTGGTCAATCTTGCGCTGGCCGGGCCCTATAACAAGCTGCTGGATCTGGCGGTGGAGCGGGCCACCGCGCGGGGCCTCGTTCTGGTCGCCGCGGTGGGCAATGACGGGCCCGGGGTCGAACCGATGTATCCCGCCGGGTTCCGGGACGTGATCGCCGTGACGGCCATAGACGCGGACCGCCGGGTCTATCGCAACGCGGTGCGCGGGCCCCATGTGGACATCGCGGCCCCCGGCGTCGATGTGCTGGTCAGCACGCAAGGCCGCCCGCGCTTCGTCACGGGGACCTCGATCGCCACCCCCTTCGTGACGGCGCGCCTCGCGGCGGATCCCGCGATCACCGCGGCGCGGGATGCGTCCGACGTCCGCGCGTTGCTGGCCCGAACCAGCGCAGAGCTTGGATCCGAAGGGCGCGATCCGACTTTCGGGTACGGGCTCGCGCTCGCCGAAGACGTCTGCACGCAATGAGCCCGCACTCCCCCCGCGCAAAACGAACCCCGCCGACGTGATGCCGGCGGGGCCCTGGGTGCTGTGACAGCGGGATCGGCTCAGGCGATCATGAACATGTCCGCCGAGAAGTCCGCGACCTGCGTGTCCTCGAAGGTGATCACCTTGTTGTTGAGAGACAGCTCCACGTCATCCCCGACCTGATCGAGGTTCGACAGCAGGCTGTCCTGGGTGACCTCCGGATCGTTGGTGAAGAAGGCCAGCTGATCGATTCCGATCTCGAAATCGAGGATGACATCGACGCCTATATCCGCTTCGAAGAACACGAAGGTATCGGCACCCGCGCCGCCGGACATCGTGTCGTCCCCGAGACCCCCCCGGATGACGTTGTCCAGTGCGTTCCCGACGATGACATCGTTACTGTCGGTCCCGGTGACGTTCTCGAAGTTGATCGCGGTCGCAGCTTGGCCTGCGCCGTGGTCGACCTCGATCGCGCCGGTCTCGAGGTTCACGCCGACCGGACCGGAGGCCTGGCTCAGATCGAGCGTATCCACGCCGTCCCCGCCATCCAGATCCAGCATGATCTCGCCCAGCACGTCGCCCGTGATGACCGCCGTGTCGGCGCCGCCGCCGAAATTGGTCTCCAGGGTCTCGGTGTTGCGGATGTCGAGCTGGAACAGCCCGTTCTCGGTCTGGTCGTTCACTTCGATCCGGGCGAACTGAACGCCCGCGTCGGTGGTCGAGAACTCGGCCACGTCCTTGTTCTGCAGATCCTCGTTCACCAGATCGGTATCGAAATTGACCTGCACCACGTCGTCATCGGCGCCCCCGTCAAAAAGGTCCGACCCGTCGCCGTTGTTCCAGACGATCTTGTCATCGCCCGACCCGCCATCGACGGTGTCGCTGCCCTTGTTGCCGATGAGCGTGTCATTGCCTGCGCCGCCCGCGATACGGTCGTTGCCGCCGCCGCCCGAAATCACGTTGTCCCAGGCATTGCCGGTCAGAGCGTCGCTGAATTCCGTGCCGATCACGTTCTCGAAATCGATCGCCTGCGAGGTCTCGACCACCGGGGCCGCGGCGAGGCTTGCCCCGATCTCGAACTCCTCGGGCAAAGAGGCGGCAAAGAAGACGTTGTCCACGATCTGTCCGGTTGCGAGGTTCACCGACACGTTGGTGTCGAGTTGGCTGAAGTCGAGCGTGTCGATGCCGTCGCCACCGTCGAGATCGAGCCGGATTGCGTCCAGAACACCACTGTTGATGATCGCGGTGTCATCGCCGCCGCCGAAATTCGTCTCCTGAACTTCCGTGTTGCGGATGTCGAGCTGGAACAGCCCCTGCTCGGACTGACCGTTCACCTCGATCCGGGCGAACTGGAGGCCCGCGTCGGTCACCGTGAACTCGGCCACGTCGTCGTTCTGCAGATCATCGTTCACCAGGTCGGTGTCGAAATTCACCTGCTGGACATCATGGCCCTCGCCGCCGTCCATCAGGTCCGATCCGTCGCCGTTGTTCCAGACCAGACGGTCATCCCCCTGTCCGCCGAACATCGCATCGCTGCCCCGGTTGCCGATGACGACGTCATCTCCGAAACCACCGAAAAGCTGATCGTCGCCCTCGCCGCCGGAGATCTTGTCATCCCCGGACAGGCCGAAAACGAGGTCATCGCCGCCCTTGGCGTTGATATCGTCCGCACCGAACGAACCGACAATGATGTCCTTGTCCTCGGTGCCATGAGTGTTGCCGTGACCAAAGATCAGGTTGAAAAAGTTGAAGCGTGCCATTTGGGTTCTCTCCTTGGAGCGTTTCGAAAAATCCCCTCCTCACCCCGTCACCGATCACGCTCGGCAAGCCTCAGGGCGCTGAGGAACCCCTTGGTCGCCGCGTGTTGAAAAACGGTTCAAAGTAATTTCGACCTCGGGCCGGCCCCTTCTGTCGCCTTGGCGCCATCGGCTCTTCGGCCGGGTCCGGCCCGCATCCCCTAACGTGGCGTTACCGCACCGCGCGGAGGTGCCCGACACTTGCCCGACAGATGTCCGACGCAAGCCCGACCCGGGTCTGACGGGGTATTCCGGGGTATTCCGTGGGTGCCGGGGCGCCGTTAAAACCTGCGGACTGGCTTTGCGGCGCGGCATCGTGTACCCTGCCATCCAGACCCGGAAAACCGGGCGTTTGACTGAGGCATAGGCGGTATTTCGATGACAGAGATGGTGTATGGCACCGTCCGGTCCGGCGCGCGGGAGCCGGTGCTCCCCCGGTGGTGGCGGACCGTGGACAAGGTGAGCCTCCTGGCGATCCTCGGGCTCTTCGCGATCGGGCTCCTGCTCGGTCTCGCGGCCTCTCCGCCGCTTGCCACGCGCAACGGGTTGCAGCCGTTTCACTATGTCGAACGGCAGCTGATTTTCGGCACCATGGCGCTGGGCGTGATGGGGGTTCTGTCGCTCGGCGACCCGCGGATGATCCGCCGGATGGGGGTGCTCCTGTTCGTGGCGACCTTCCTGGCGCTGGCCTTCCTTCCGCTGTTCGGAACCGACTTCGGCAAGGGGGCAACCCGCTGGTATTCCTTGGGATTTGCCAGCGTGCAGCCGTCGGAATTCCTCAAGCCCGCCTTCATCATCCTGTGCGCCTGGCTGCTCGCCGCCGCGCAGGAGATCAACGGCCCGCCGGGGCGGAGCCTGTCGCTCGCCGTGGCGCTCATCGTGGTGGCCTTCCTGGTAATCCAGCCCGATTTCGGCCAGGCCTGCCTGATCCTGTTCGGCTGGGCGGCGATGTATTTCGTGGCCGGGGCCTCGATGCTGCTGGTCGTCGCGCTGGTGGGCATGGTGGGGCTCGCGGGCGTCGTGGCCTATAACGCGTCGGAGCATTTCGCCCGCCGGATCGACGGCTTCCTGTCCACCGAAGTCGACCCGACGACGCAGCTCGGCTACGCCACCAACGCGATCCGCGAGGGCGGGTTCTTCGGCGTCGGCGTGGGCGAGGGGCAAGTGAAATGGGTGCTCCCCGACGCGCATACCGACTTCATCATCGCCGTGGCGGCCGAGGAATACGGCGTCCTTCTGGTCCTTGTTATCATTGCGCTTTATGCAACCATCGTGCTGCGCAGCCTGTGGCGCCTGATGAAGGAACGCGACCCCTTCGCGCGGCTTGCGGGCACGGGTCTGGTGCTGCTCTTTGCCGCCCAGGCCATCATCAACATGGGCGTCGCGGTCCGGATGCTGCCGGCCAAGGGCATGACCCTGCCGCTGGTCAGTTATGGCGGATCCTCGCTCATTGCGACGGGCATCGCGCTGGGCTGTCTTTTGGCCTTTACGCGCAGCCGCCCGCAGGGGCAGATCGAAGACGTTCTGATCAAGCGGGGAAGATAGGGTATGGGCACGGCACCACTTCTGGTGATCGCAGCGGGCGGCACGGGCGGGCATATGTTCCCGGCCCAGGCGCTGGCCGAGGCGATGCTGCGCAAGGGCTGGCGGGTGAAGCTGGTGACCGATGCGCGGGGCGCGCGCTATACCGGTGGCTTCCCCCATGTGGTCGAGATCGTGGAGAAATCCTCGGCCACCTTCGCGCGCGGCGGAGCGTTGGCCAAGGTGGTGGTGCCGGTGAAGATCGCCGCCGGGGTCGCCTCGGCGCTGCTGGACATGCTGCGCGACCGGCCTGCGATGGTGGTGGGGTTCGGCGGCTACCCGGCGATCCCGGCCATGGCGGCGGCGACCCTGTTGCGCCTGCCGCGGATGATCCACGAACAGAACGGCGTGCTGGGACGGGTCAACCAGCTCTTTGCCAAGCATGTGCACGCCATCGCCTGCGGCACCTGGCCCACGACCCTGCCCGAAGGGGTCCAGGGTGCGCCCACGGGCAACCCGGTGCGCAACGCCATCCTGGAGCGGGCGGGTGCCCCCTATATTCCCCCCGGCGACTGGCCCCTGAGCCTGCTGGTGCTGGGCGGCAGCCAGGGAGCGCGGATCCTGTCGGACGTGGTGCCGACCGCCGTGGCGGGCCTGGCTGCCCCCCTGCGCGACCGTATCCGCGTGGCCCATCAGGCCCGGGCCGAGGACCTCGACCGGGTCGTCGCCGCCTATGACGCCGCCGGGATCCGGGCCGAGGTGCAGACGTTCTTCCACGACGTGCCCAAACGGATGTCCGAGGCGCAGCTGGTCATCTCCCGCTCCGGGGCCTCGACGGTGGCGGACCTGACGGTGATCGGGCGGCCCTCGATCCTCGTGCCCTATGCCGCGGCGGCGGCGGATCACCAGACCGCCAATGCCCGCGGGCTGGTGGAGGCCGGGGCCGCGATCCTGATCCCGGAATCCAAGCTCGATCCCGCAACACTCGCCGAGCAGATCGCGCTGATCCTCGACAATCCCGACGGGGCGGTGCAGATGGCCCATGCCGCGCTGCGCATCGGGCATCCGAACGCCACGGACCGGTTGGTGGACCTGGTCGATCACCTCGCAGCACCCCCAACCCATGTCGCCGCCTGAGGGCGCCAACCGCAGAGACACGCCAGATGAAAGACAGCTTCGCAATGAACGCCGCCACGAAACTTCCCACCCAGCTCGGGCCGATCCATTTCACCGGCATCGGCGGGATCGGCATGTCGGGCATCGCCGAAGTGCTGCTGACCCATGGCTACACGGTGCAGGGCTCGGACCTGAAACCGTCGAAGATCACCGAAAGGCTGGAGCGGCTGGGCGCGAAGATCTTCATCGGGCAGGTGGGCGAGAACCTGGCCGATGCGGAGGTCGTGGTGATCTCCTCGGCGATCAAGCCGGGCAACCCGGAGCTTGAGACCGCCCGCGCCCGCGGCCTGCCGGTGGTGCGCCGGGCCGAGATGCTGGCGGAGCTGATGCGGCTGAAATCGAACATCGCCATCGCGGGCACCCATGGCAAGACGACCACCACGACCATGGTGGCCACGCTGCTCGACCGGGGCGGGATCGACCCCACGGTGATCAATGGCGGGATCATCCATGCCTACGATTCCAACGCGCGCGCCGGGGCGGGCGAGTGGATGGTGGTGGAGGCCGACGAGAGCGACGGCACCTTCAATCGTCTGCCCGCGACCATTGCCGTGGTCACGAATATCGATCCTGAACATATGGAACATTGGGGCAGCTTCGAGCGGCTGAGGGACGGGTTTCACGAGTTCGTATCGAACATTCCGTTCTACGGGCTGGCGGTCTGCTGCACCGACCACCCAGAGGTGCAGGCGCTGGTCGGGCGGATCACCGACCGCCGCGTCGTGACCTTCGGCTTCAACACCCAAGCCGATGTGCGCGCGGTCAACCTGACCTACAAGTCCGGCGTCGCCCATTTCGACATCCTGCTGCGCAACGAGGGGCAGGTGATCTCGGGCTGCACCCTGCCGATGCCGGGCGATCACAACGTCTCCAACGCGCTGGCCGCCGTTGCCGTGGCCCGGCACCTGGGCATGAAGCGCGACGAGATCCGCGCGGCCCTGGCCGGGTTCGCGGGCGTCAACCGCCGCTTCACAAAGGTCGCCGAGCTGGGCGGTGTCACCATCATCGACGATTACGGCCACCACCCGGTGGAGATCGCCGCCGTGCTCAAGGCCGCGCGCCAAGCCAGCGAGGGCCGGGTGATCGCCGTGCACCAGCCGCACCGGTTTTCCCGGCTCGCGAGCCTGTTCGAGGATTTCTGCACCTGCTTCAACGAGGCGGATGTGGTCGGCATCTCCGACATTTTCGCCGCCGGCGAAGACCCGATCCCGGGCGCCTCCCGCGACGATCTGGTCAAGGGGCTGATCGCCCATGGCCATCGCCACGCGGTCGCGGTGCCCGACGAGGATGCGCTGGAGGCGCTGATCCGGGCCGAGGCCAAGCCGGGCGATATCGTGGTCTGCCTCGGGGCCGGGACGATCTCGACCTGGGCGCATAACCTGCCCGCGCGCATGGGGTGATGTTGCCCGCGCGGCCTGCCTGCGCTAGGGCAGGCGGGCGCGGAGGTTTGCCATGCCCACCACATTTCCCCTGTCCCTGACTCTGTTCTGCGTCTGGATCCTGGTCGCGGCGGTGATCGCGGTCCTGCCGAGCCGGTATCACTGGCGCGGGGCGTTCGTCTTGATGGCGGTGCTGGTCCCCCTGCTGGGCTATATCTGGGCGCAACTGGGCCCTTGGTATCTGCTCGGCGCGGCGGTGGCGGCGGTGTCGGTCCTGCGCTGGCCGGTGCGGTATGCCATGGGCTGGCTGCGGGCGCGGCTGACGGGGGCGGGCAAGTGACCGACCTGCGCGGCACGCTGACCGAGAACCGCCCATTGGCGGACCTGACCTGGCTGCGCGTGGGCGGGCCTGCGGACCTGTTTTTCCAGCCTGCCGATGCGGACGACCTCGCGGCCTTCCTGCGCGCGGACCTCGCGCGGCCCGTTTTCGTGATGGGGGTGGGGTCCAACCTGATCGTGCGCGACGGCGGGCTGCGCGCGGCGGTGATCCGGCTGGGCCGGGGGTTCAACGGGATCCGGATCGACGGCACCCGGGTGCGGGCCGGGGCGGCCGCGCTCGATGCCCATGTCGCGCGCAAGGCGGCCGCCGCGGGGGTGGACCTGACCTTCCTGCGCACCATTCCGGGCACGATCGGCGGGGCCGTGGCGATGAACGCGGGCTGCTACGGCACCTACATGGCGGATGTCTTCGTCGAGGCCACCGCGCTCACCCGGGCGGGGGAGGCGATCACCCTGACGCGCGAGGACCTGAATTTCCGCTACCGGCAGAGCGATCTGCCCCCGGGCACGGTGATCACGGAGGTGGTGATGGAAGGCCCGCCGGGCGCGCCGGAGGCGCTGGAGGCGCGCATGGCCGACCAGCTGGCCAAGCGCGACGCGACACAGCCCACCAAAGACCGCACCGCCGGGTCGACCTTCCGCAACCCGGCCGGGTTCAGCTCCACCGGGCGCGCGGACGACACCCACGAGGCCAAGGCCTGGGCGGTGATCGACGCGGCGGGAATGCGCGGTGCCATGCGCGGCGCGGCGCAGATGTCGCCCAAGCATCCGAACTTCCTCGTCAATACCGGGGGCGCCACTGCCGCCGAGCTGGAATCCCTCGGCGAGGAAGTGCGAAAAAAGGTTTTCCAAGCCACGGGCCATTCGCTACACTGGGAAGTGATCCGCATCGGCCAGCCCGGGCGGACGCCCCCCGCATAATCGCCTGCGTCAGACGGGCCGGGGACCGAGCAGCAACCGGGTCCGAAAGAGTCCCGGAGAAAACATGAGGCGGGACGTGTCGAGCAAGGCATCCCCCAAGGTGGCCATGATGATGGGCGGTCCCTCGTCGGAACGCGCCGTGTCCCTGTCGTCGGGACGCGAATGCGGGGCTGCGCTCCGGGCCGAGGGGTTCGAGGTGATCGACCTCGATGCGGGTCCGGACCTGGCCGCGCGGCTCGAAGATCTGCGCCCGGACGTGGTGTTCAACGCGCTCCACGGCCGCTGGGGGGAGGATGGCTGCGTGCAGGGCCTGCTGGAATGGCTGCGCATCCCCTATACCCATTCGGGCGTGCTGGCCTCGGCCCTGGCGATGGACAAGGAACGCACCAAGGCCGCCTATACGGTCGCCGGGCTGCCGATCGCCACGAGCGGGCTTTACACGAGGGCGCAGATCGCCGCGCGCCACGTGATGCCGCCGCCTTACGTGATCAAACCCTATAACGAGGGCTCGTCGGTCGGGGTGTACCTGGTGCCCGAGGGGGCGGAGGCCGCGCCGGAGCTGGCGGACGACCTGCCCGACACGCTGATGGTGGAGGCCTTCGTGCCCGGGCGGGAGCTGACCGTGACCGTGCAGGGGGACCGCGCGCTCTGTGTCACCGATATCGTGACCGAGGGCTGGTACGATTACGACGCGAAATACGTCCCCGGCGGGTCGCGCCATGTATTGCCGGCCGAGGTGCCCGGGGATGTCTACGACGCCTGCATGGCCCATGCCGAGACCGCGCACCGGGTACTCGGCTGCCGCGGCATCTCGCGCACCGATTTCCGCTGGGATCCGCGCCGCAGCCTCGATGGGCTGGCCCTGCTGGAGACCAACACCCAGCCGGGGATGACGCCCACCTCCCTGACCCCCGAACAGGCGCAGCATGTGGGGCTGGGCTTCGGCGCGCTCTGCCGCTGGATCGTGGAGGACGCCTCATGCGACCGTTGAGCTTCCGGCGCCGCACCGCGCAGGCGCGCCCCGACCCCGCGCCCTCGCGGCTCAGCTACCGGGTGCAGCGGTTGCTGCTCACGCCGCTTTTCCATGCGCTGATCCGGGTCGGCCTGCCCGCCTTCGTCCTGGCCTTCGGGGTGGGCTGGCTGCTGCAGAACCAGGAGTTGCGCGACGAGCTGGTGGCCCAGACCATCGCCCTGCGCACCCAGATCGAGCAGCGCCCGGAGTTCATGGTCAACGCCATGTCGGTCTCCGGCGCCTCCACCGAACTGATCGAGGACATCCACGAGGTGGTGCCGATCGACTTCCCCGTCAGCTCCTTCGCGCTGGACCTCGAGGCGATGGACCGGATCATCGGCGAGCTTGACGCGGTGGCCGAGGTCGACCTGTCGATCCAGGCCGCGGGCATCCTCGCCATCGAGATCGTCGAACGCACGCCGGCGGTGGTCTGGCAGACCCGCCAGACGCTGGAGATCCTCGATGCCGAGGGTCACCGGGTCGGGCCCATCGAGTCCCGCGCGGCCCATGCCGCCCTGCCGCTGGTGGCGGGCCCGGGCGGCAACCGGGCGGTGGCCGAGGCGCTGCGCCTGCTGGAGGTGGCCGAAGAGCTGGCACCGCGGATCATCGGTCTGCAACGGATGGGCGAGCGGCGCTGGGACGTGGTGCTGACCGAGGGCCAGCGCATCCTGCTGCCCGAGCGGGAGGCCGAACTGGCCCTCGCCCGGGTGATCGAGCTTGACCAGGCCGAAGACCTCTTTGCGCGCGACATTTCCGTGGTCGACATGCGGCTTCCGGACCGCCCGACCGTGCGGCTCAACCCCGATGCGCTCGATGCGCTCTGGACCATTCGTGGTCTCACCAACGACAGGATCGAATGATGAAGGACCTTTATTCGGCCCAGCGGGCCATGCGGAACATGCGGCAGGCCGCGATGCAGCGCGGGGTGGTGGCCGTGTTGGACATCGGGACGAACAAGGTGGCATGCCTGGTGCTGAAATTCGACGGCCCCGCGCCCGAGCATGAGGCCGACGGCGTGGGCACCATGGCGGGCCAGTCCCGGTTCAGGGTGATCGGCGCCGCCGCGACCCGGTCGCGCGGCATCCGCTTCGGCGAGATCGACGGCATGGTGGAGGCCGAGCGCGCGATCCGCACCGCCCTGCAAGGTGCCCAGAAAATGGCGCAGGTCCGGGTCGATCACGTCATTGCCAGTTTCTCCGGCGCCGAGCCGCGTTCCTACGGCGTGTCGGGGCAGGTGGAGGTCGCGGGCGAGGCCGTGTCCGAGCAGGACATCGCGCAGGTGCTGGCGCGCTGCGACCTGCCCGATTTCGGCGAGGGGCGCGAGGTGCTCCATGCCCAGCCGGTGAATTTCGCGCTGGATCATCGGTCGGGCCTGAACGACCCGCGCGGCCAGATCGGCAAGCGGCTGGTGGCGGACATGCATGTCCTGACCGTGCAGCAGACCGCGATCCAGAACCTGCTCTATGCGGTCAAGCGCTGCGATCTCGAACTCGCGGGCCTGGCGTCGTCCTCCTATGTCTCCGGCGTCTCGGCCCTGGTCGAGGACGAGCGCGAACTGGGCGCCGCCTGCATCGACCTGGGTGCGGGCAGCTCCGGCGTGTCGATCTTTCTCAAGAAACACATGATCTATG
Organism: Dinoroseobacter sp. PD6; assembly: GCF_028807315.1. NCBI lineage: Bacteria > Pseudomonadati > Pseudomonadota > Alphaproteobacteria > Rhodobacterales > Roseobacteraceae > Dinoroseobacter > Dinoroseobacter sp. PD6. The sequence goes on from NZ_JARAMN010000003.1 coordinate 114,334, forward strand.
CCGACAGCGTGCGCCTGGGCGGTGATCACATCACCTCCGACATCTCCAAGGGCCTGTCCGTGCCGCACGCCTTCGCCGAGCGGATCAAGACGATCTATGGCGGGGTTCTGGCCACGGGCATGGATGACCGCGAGCAGATCGAGATCACCTCCGAGACCGGCGATTGGGAACATGACCGTCGCACGGTCAGCCGGTCGGAGCTGATCGGGATCATCCGCCCCCGGGTGGAGGAGATCCTCGAAGACGTGCGCGACCGGCTGGTGGGGGCGGGGTTCGACCAGTTGCCCAGCCAGCAGATCGTGCTCACCGGCGGCGGCAGCCAGTTGCAGGGCCTCGACGGGTTGGCGGCCAAGATCCTCGGGCCCCAGGTGCGCGTGGGCCGACCCCTGCGGGTGCGCGGGTTGCCGCAATCGACCTCGGGGCCGGAATTCGCCTCGGTGGTGGGGCTGTGCCTGCATGCCGCGCACCCCCAGGACGAATGGTGGGATTTCGAGATGCCCCATGACCGCTACCCGGCCCGATCGCTCAAGCGCGCGGTCCGCTGGGTGCGCGACAACTGGTAGGCCGCGCGCCCCGTCGAATCGCGCGAAAAATCCGCCCACCGCGGCGGTTTTCCCCATCGAACGCGTGACGCCGCGGGGCTTTTGACGTATCCTGATCGCAGACGTCGAACCACGACGCGCCGGGGGGCCGAGCAGTCACCCGCAAACACTGAGAAAACGCCGCGATATCCGCGCGGCAGGACCGGGCCATTCGTGACCGAGTGCGTCCGCCTAGACGCATGAGTGCGCCCGACCGCAACAGCTTGCGCCGCCACCGAGACTCAGCGGAAAATTGCAAGATTACGCGCAGATTTTGTGTCTGAAGCGTTGTTTTTGGGTGACGCAAAGGCCGCGAGCGTCTAATATCCCGGGCTAATACAGTCGCGGATGGGGTTAACGCGCCCTTAACCCTGCGGCGATAACCAAGAGCAGGCGGACCCTTTTCATGACATTGAACCTCACCATGCCAGAGCATAACGAACTCAAGCCCCGGATCACCGTCTTCGGTGTCGGCGGCGCCGGCGGCAACGCCGTGGACAACATGATCGACAAGCAGCTCGATGGCGTGGAATTCGTCATTGCGAACACCGACAGCCAGGCGCTGCAGGGCTCCAACGCCCCGGCCAAGATCCAGATCGGCGCGAAAGTGACCGAAGGGCTTGGCGCCGGTGCGCGGCCCAGCGTGGGCGCGGCCGCCGCCGAAGAGAGCATCGAGGAAATCGTCGATCACCTCGCGGGCGCGCATATGTGCTTCATCACCGCGGGCATGGGCGGCGGCACCGGCACGGGTGCTGCCCCGATCATCGCGCAGGCGGCGCGGGAGCTGGGTGTTCTGACCGTCGGCGTCGTCACCAAACCCTTCCAGTTCGAAGGCGCCAAGCGGATGCGCCAGGCCGAGGAAGGCGTCGAGATCCTGCAAAAGGTGGTCGATACCCTGATCATCATCCCCAACCAGAACCTGTTCCGGCTGGCCAACGAGAAGACGACCTTCACCGAGGCGTTCTCGATGGCCGATGACGTGCTCTACCAGGGCGTCAAGGGGGTGACCGACCTGATGGTGCAGCCGGGTCTCATCAACCTCGACTTCGCGGATGTGCGCGCCGTGATGGACGAGATGGGCAAGGCGATGATGGGCACCGGCGAGGCCACTGGCGAGGATCGCGCGACCCAGGCCGCGGAGAAGGCGATCGCCAACCCGCTGCTGGACGAGATCAGCCTGCGTGGCGCCAAGGGCGTTCTGATCAACATCACCGGCGGCTACGACCTGACCCTGTTCGAGCTGGACGAGGCCGCGAACCGGATCCGCGAAGAGGTGGACCCGGAAGCCAACATCATCGTCGGCTCGACGCTCGACACCTCCATGGAAGGGGCGATGCGCGTCTCCGTGGTGGCCACGGGGATCGACGCCGTCGAGGCCCAGCAGGACGTGCCGACCCCGCGCCGCCGGATGTCCGAGCCGCTCACCCCCGCATCGAGCTTCGCGGCCGACCCAGCCGACGAGACACCGGAGCCGGTCTATCAGCCCGAGGTCGCCGCGGTCGAGGCCGCGCCGGAGCCGCAAGAGGCCCCTGCCCGGATCGAAGAGGTCGCGCAGCGCGCCCCCGCCGAAGAGCCGGTCGAGGAGGATCTCTTCGCGACCGCCGAGAGCCGGAAGGTCGAAACCTTCCGCGCCCAGCCCGATGCCTATGACCCCAACGGGTTCGAGCCGGGCTCGCCCGCGTCCGAGTTCGTCGCCCCCCAGCCGCGCAAACCCGGCACGCCGACCCCCGAGACCCTCGCGCGCCTGCGCACGGCGGTGAACTCCACCAAATCGGTCGGCGCCGCGCCGTCGCGCGCGCCGGCAGACCCGGGGGAGGGGGCGGAAAAACGCGGCTTCGGAATCAATTCCCTGATCAACCGGATGACCGGCCAGGCGGCCGATCACGGCCACGCAGCCAGCCCGCAGGCCCGCCGTCCCAGTCCCGTAGACACGCCACAAGCGGTCGATCCGGACCAGGAAAAGGTCGAAATCCCGGCCTTCCTGCGGCGCCAGGCCAACTAGGTTCGGTCACGAAAACTGCACAGGGAAGCCGCCTCCGGGCGGCTTTTTTGTTTTAAAAAACATAGGGTTCCCCGCGGCGCCCGCTGATTCAGGCGGAGTTCCGCCGAGCCGATTTTGCTATGTTTCACACCGTTGCAAAGATTGAGTTGAGATAGTCACGGATGCTGACTTAATAGCCTCATAACGGCGGGAAAACCGTCGCGTTCATGAGGTGTTGACGTGCAGAAAACGCTGAAATCCAAAGTCGTCTTCGAAGGCGTGGGGCTCCATAGCGGCGCACCCGTTCGCATGGTCGTACATCCGGCCTCCGCCGAGTACGGGATCTGGTTCAAGCGCACCGACATCCTCGCGGGCGACAATTTCGTGGCCGCGCGCTGGGACCAGGTAGAGCGCACACCGCTCTGCACCAAGCTGCGCAACGACGCGGGCATGACCGTCTCCACCGTGGAGCATGTGATGGCCGCCCTGTCGGGCTGCGGCATCTACAATGCGCTGATCGAGTTGAACGGCCCCGAAGTCCCGATCCTCGACGGCAGCTCCGCCGAGTTTGTCGCAGGCTTTCTTGCCGCGGGCATCCGCGATCTGTCCGAGCCCAGCCGCCTGCTGCGCATCCTCAAACCGGTCGAGGTCCGCGATGGCCTCGCCATGGCGCGGCTCGACCCGGCGCCCGGCTTCGAGCTGCGCTTTCACATCGATTTCGTCGACAGCGCCATCGGCGACCAGTCCAAGCGCCTGTCCATGGCCAACGGCACCTTCGTGCGGGAGCTGTGCGACAGCCGTACCTTCTGCCGCCAGTCGGACGTGGACGCGATGCATGCCCAGGGCCTCGCCCTCGGCGGCACCTATGACAACGCGGTCGTGGTCGACGGCGCGCGCGTGCTCAGCCCCGGCGGCTTCCGCCACCCGGACGAGGCGGTCCGCCACAAGATGCTCGACGCGGTGGGCGACCTGGCGTTGGCCGGCGCGCCGATCTTCGGGCGCTACACTGGCGAACGGGCCGGCCACACCATGACCAACACGCTCCTGCGGGCGCTTTTCGCGGACCCGAGCAGCTATGTGGTCGAGACCTGCAGCCGCGCCATGGCCGCGCGCCTGCCGGGCTCGGGCCTGCATCGCACGGACCTGCGCCTGGTGGCCTGAGGCCGCGGCGCAATCTCCGTTTTTAACTTCCGGCAAACGTGCTAAACACCGCCCGGGCGGGTCATGGGATCCGGCCGTGTGCAGACAAGACCGGGGACATGATGACTCGCGTGGGGACCCTCCGTAACCGGATGCTGGCGCTGGGGCTGGCCGTGATCCTGGCCGCCTGCGGTAGCCAGCAACCCGAATTCCCCGCCCTGGAGGAATCGCCCCCGGACGTGATCTTCAACCGCGCCGAGTTCGAATTGCAGGCCAACAATCTCGACGAGGCCGCGCGTTATTTCGGCGAGGTCGAGCGGCTTTATCCGTTCTCCGAATTCGCAAAGCGCGCGCTGATCATGCAGGCCTTCACCTATCACCGGAACCGCGAATACGAGAGCAGCCGTGCCGCGGCACAGCGCTATCTCGATTTCTACCCGGCCGATGAGGACGCGGCCTATGCGCAATACCTTCTGGCGCTCAGCTATTATGATCAGATCGACGATGTGGGCCGCGACCAGGGCCTGACCTTCCAGGCATTGCAGGCCCTGCGCACGGTGATCGAGGTCTATCCCGAGAGCAGCTATGCCAAATCCTCGATCCTGAAATTCGACCTCGCCTTCAACCATCTCGCCGCGAAGGAGATGGAGATCGGGCGCTATTACCTCAAGCGCGGCCATTACGCCGCCGCCATCAACCGCTTCCGCGTGGTGGTGGAGGATTTCCAGACCACGACCCACACCCCCGAGGCGCTGCACCGGCTGGTGGAGGCCTACCTGTCGCTGGGGCTGGAGGGGGAGGCGCAGACCGCTGGCGCGATCCTCGGCTTCAACTACCAGGCCACCGATTGGTACGAGGACAGCTTCCGGTTGCTGACCGAGCGCGGATTGTCCCCGGACGCGCAGGAAACTGGCTGGCTCAGCACGATCTACCGCCAGATGGTGCGCGGCACCTGGCTCTGAGTTTGCCGCGCGGCATGGCAGGGCTTGCGTGGGGCGGGGAAACGCGCCACATCATCTAGAGGTGTATGGGCGTATAGAGGGGCAGGGGATGCTGGCGCGGCTCGACATTCGCGACATCCTGATCATCGACCATCTGGTTCTGGATTTCCGGGCCGGGCTCAATGTGCTGACGGGCGAGACCGGCGCGGGCAAGTCGATCCTGCTCGACGCGCTCGGTTTCGTGCTGGGCTGGCGCGGGCGCGCAGACCTGGTGCGCCAGGGCGCCGCCCAGGGGGAGGTGACGGCGGTGTTCGACCTGGCCCCGGACCATCCCGCCTTCGCCGTGCTGCGCGCGGCGGGCTTTCCGGACCCCGAGGGCGAGCTGATCCTGCGCCGGGTGAACACGGGCGAGGGGCGCAAATCGGCCTATGTGAACGATCGCGCCTGTTCGGGCACGGTCCTGCGGGCGCTGTCGGATGTGCTGGTCGAGTTGCACGGCCAGCAGGACGATCGCGGGCTGCTCGACCCCAAGGGGCACCGGGCGTTGCTGGATGATTTCGGCGGGCATGACCGGTTGCGGCGCGAGGTGGCATCGGCCTGGCGCGCCCGGGCCGCGGCCCAGAGCGCGCTGGAGACTGCCCGGGCCGAGGTCGCCGCCGTCGCCGCGGACGAGGAATTCCTGCGCCATGCGGTGGGCGAGCTCGACGCGCTCGACCCCCAGCCCGGCGAGGAAGCCGAGCTCGATATCGCCCGCCGCCGGATGCAGGCCGCCGAGAAGATCCGCGCCGACGTGGCCCGCGCCCTGCAGGCGCTGATCGCGCCCGATGGCGGGGCGGAGTCCCTCGTGGTGGATGCGACCCGCTGGCTCGAAGGCGTCGCGGCAGAGGCGGACGGGGCGCTGGACGCGCCCATCGGGGCGTTGTCGCGCGCGCTGGTGGAGCTGGGCGAGGCCTCCGACGGCACCGAGCGCGCGCTCGACGGTCTGGGCGTCGATCCGCTGGAGCTGGAGCGGACCGAGGAGCGGCTCTTCGCCCTGCGCGGGCTGGCGCGCAAGCACGGGGTGGCCGCCGACGATCTCGGCGGGTTTGCCGACACTCTGCGCGCGCGGCTGAACACGCTCGATGCCGGGGCCGACCGGCTGCAGGGGCTGGAACAGGCCCTCGCCGAGGCGGAGGCCGCCTATGGCGCCGCCGCCGGGGCCCTGACCGCGGCGCGCCGCGCGGCGGCCGGGCGGCTCGATGCCGCCATGGCCGACGAGCTCGCCCCCCTGAAGATGGAGCGCGCGGTCTTCGGCACCGAGATCACGCCCGCCGCCCCCGGCCCGGACGGGGCCGACCAGGTGACCTTCCGCGTGGCCACCAACCCCGGCGCGCCCGCCGGGGCGCTCAACAAGATCGCCTCGGGCGGGGAGCTGTCGCGATTCCTGCTGGCGCTGAAGGTCTGCCTGACCGCCGGGACCGAGGGGCTGACCCTGATCTTCGACGAGATCGACCGGGGCGTGGGCGGGGCCACCGCCGACGCGGTGGGACGGCGGCTGCAATCCCTGGCCGAGGCGGGGCAGGTGCTGGTCGTCACCCATTCGCCCCAGGTCGCGGCCCTGGGCGCCCATCACTGGCGGGTGGAGAAAACCGTGCAGGCGGATGTGACCCTGTCCCGGGTCGTCCCGCTCGCCCCGCCGGACCGTGTGGACGAGATCGCCCGCATGATGTCCGGCGACGTGGTCACGGACGCGGCCCGGGCCGCGGCGCGCGCCCTGCTGGACGTTGCCTGACGCGAAACGGCCCCCCGGGCGCGCACACGGATCGTTGCAAGCCCGAAACAAATACGCCCGAGGACGGGGCGCGGCCCCGCGTCCCCTTGGGTTTGGCGGCGCGGGAGCGTAGCGTAACAGAATTGTAACCCGTTGATCCGGCGCAAGGACCGCCGCTTTCATGTCAAACCCGCCCCAAGGCTTCTTTGCTCAGCAACTGGGTGCATGGCGCAGCGCGCTTGCGCGCGCCTCCGTCACGATCCGCCGCCAGGGCCCCAGCCAGATCCAGTTCTGGTTCATCGCGCTGGCCGTGGGCATCGCGGCGGGCTTTGCGGCGCTGATCTTCCGCAAGGGGATTCACTGGCTCCAGACAATGGCCTACGGCCACGAGGACGTGCGCGCGGTGATCGACCACGCGGCGGGCCTGCCCTGGTACTGGCTGGTGATCGTGCCGACGCTGGGCGGGCTGGTGGTGGGGCTGATCCTGCATTTTTTCACCGATGACGGGCGGGTGCGCTCGGTCGCCGATGTGATCGAGGGCTCCGCGCTCTACGAGGGCCGGGTGGAGAAACGCGCCGGCATCGCCTCGGCGGTCGCCTCTTGGATCACCCTGTCCACCGGCGGGTCGTCCGGGCGCGAGGGGCCGGTGGTCCACCTGGCCGCCGTGATCTCCAGCTGGGTGAGCAACCGCATCCATGCCGACGGGATCACCGGGCGCGACCTGCTCGGCTGTGCGGTTGCCGCCGCCGTGTCGGCCTCGTTCAACGCCCCCATCGCCGGGGCGCTCTTCGCGCTGGAGGTGGTGCTGCGCCATTTCGCGGTTCACGCCTTCGCGCCCATCGTCATCGCCTCGGCCGCCGGGACGGTGATCAACCGGCTGGAATTCGGCGACGTGACCGAGTTTTCTCTGCCCGAGGCCAATGCGCTGGCGTTCTATGTCGAACTGCCCGCCTTCCTTCTGCTGGGGCTCGTCTGCGGCTTGGTCGCCATCGTCTTGATGAAATCGGTGTTCTGGACCGAGGATTTCGCCAACCACCTGCAGAAGGTCACCGGCCTTCCGCGCTACCTGCGCCCGGCTTTCGCGGGGGTGCTGCTGGGGCTGCTGGCGATCTGGTTCCCGCATATCATCGGGGTCGGCTACGAGACCACGACCAACGCCCTGACCTCGCAACTGCTGCTGCACGAGGCGATCGTGTTCGCCATCCTCAAGGTGGTCGCGGTGGCGATCACCATCGGCGGGCGCATGGGGGGCGGCATCTTCTCGCCCTCGCTCATGGTCGGCGCGCTGACGGGGCTGGCCTTCGGGATGATCGCCACGGGCGTCTTCCCCGATGTGTCAGGCTCCGAAGCGCTCTACGCGCTGGCGGGGATGGGGGCGGTGGCCGCCGCGGTGCTGGGCGCGCCGATCTCGACGACCCTGATCGTGTTCGAGCTGACCGGCGACTGGCAGACCGGGCTGGCGGTGATGGTGGCGGTGTCGCTCTCCACCGCGCTGGCCAGCCGGGTGGTGGACCGGTCGTTCTTCCTGACACAGCTGGAGCGGCGCAATGTCCATCTCGCCGCGGGGCCGCAAGCCTATCTGCTCGGTACCGTGCGGGTGGCCAAGATCATGCGGCCCACCAGCCACCCCCGGGCCGCGCCCGAGGCGCGATGTTGGGACCTGATCGGGGACGGGGTCTATCTGGATGGCACCGCCAGTCTCGAGACCGCCATGCCCGCCTTCGAGCGGGCCAATCACGATTTCATCCCCGTGGTCAGCCTGGGCGGCGAGGGGGAGCCGCCCGAGCTGTGGGGCGCGCTCTTTCAGGTCGATGCGCTGAAGGCGCTGAACCGGGCGCTGGCCGAAACCGCCGCCGAGGAGCATTCCTGAGCGGCGGCCTATTCGCATAACGGTCTCGCTGGGCCAAGGATTTTAAGTAAAATCCTTGGCAAAATCCTTCCTCAAGGATTTTGCGCCCGGAGGCCCGCGCAGCCAACGTGAAACTCAGCCCACGTGGAACAGGGTCTGGAACAGCCGCGGATCGAGGCTGTCGCTGGCGAAAGTCGGCCCCTCGGTCAGCACGCTCACCGCGTCATGGCTGTGCAGGCTCTCCTGGTGGCTGGCCACCACCCGGAAATCGCCGATCCGGTCGTCCCGCTGCAACGCGAGGCAGAAGCTGCGCGCCGCATCCTCCACGAAGATCGGGTTGGCGGCGTTCAACTCGGCAAAGGCCTGCTCGTCCTCGCGCTTGACCATCACCTGGGTCTCGGTCGGGATCGCCTCGCGGCACAGCTCCACCAGGTCCTCGAACCACAGGCAGTCATCGGCGCCGCAGGTCAGTTCCACCGACACCCGCGCGACCGAGCGCTGGGAATGGGGCGTGGCCAGCTGGCCGCGGAACTGCCGCGCATGTTCCGACAGCTCCAGCGAGCAGGGGCAGGTCGACGAATACACGTAATCCAGATGCATGAACTTGCGCCGCTGCCCGTTCACATCGACCACCTCCAGCGCGATGTCGTAATACTGATACCCCGACAGGCCCGAGCGCAGGCTTTCGACCTTCATCGGGAAGCTGAACCGCATCTGGATGCGCGCATCGAAGCTCTCCAGGTCGGACTTGTAGGCGTCCAGCGTCCGCTCGATCACCTCGAAGCTGAAGGTTTCATCCGCATGCCCGTAGAAGGTGCGCATGATGCGCGACATGTTGATGCCCTTCTTCTCCGCTTCCAGGCTGACGGAGCCGGTCACGCTTGTCTCCAGCGTCACGTCGCCATTGTCCCGCGTGTGGAACCGGATCGGCAGTCGGAAGTTGGAAATCCCCACATGCTGGATCTGCGCCTTGGCACCCCGGATCAGGGACGAGGGCCCGTTCTGCAGGTCCGGCAGGCTGTCCTTGTAAGCCGCGTCGACGGAGAACTCCTCCGGGTAGGCGCGCGCCAGGGACGGATAGTCCGACGGATCCCCCGGCAGCAGCCGCGCCACGGATGGATCGAGGGTCTCGATCTCGGCGGCCGAGGCGGTCTGCGCCCAGGCCCGCAGCGTGGCCAGGGCCGTCGCAGCCTCGTCTCGGTTCGGCAGTTTGTCGATATCCGGGGTATAAACATTCATGTGGGCAGCTCCCTCGCATCCCAAGTGACAGCCCGGCATAAGATGGGGGCCGCATGCCGGGTTTCCAGCATCTTTGTGTCAAGTATACGTGACAGTCCGCCTTCTGGATCACCCGCACCGCTATTTTTGCAGGCAAATCCGCGCGCGGGAAAGGCGCATTTTTTTCCGGGGTTTACACCGCGGCGAGGGCGGTCTGCAGATCGCGCAGCAGGTCGCCCGCATCCTCCAGCCCCACCGACAGCCGGATCAGCCCGTCGGTGATCCCCAGGCCCGCGCGCTGCTCCGGCGTCAGGCGCTGGTGGGTGGTGGTCGCCGGGTGCGTCGCGATGGATTTCGCATCCCCGAGATTGTTCGAGATCGTCACGATCTCCAGCGCGTTGAGGAACCGGAACGCCCCGTCCTTGCCGCCCTTGATATCCAGCGCCAGCACAGTGCCCCCCGCCGCCATCTGCGCCCGGGCCAGGTCGTATTGCGGATGGCTCGGCAGGTGCGGGAAGATGACCTTCTCCAGCGCCGCGTCCCCCTCCAGCATCTCGGCCAGGTTCAGCGCGGTCTCGGCTTGCGCGCGCACCCGCAGATCCAGCGTCTCCATCGCCTTCAGCATGACCCAGGCGTTGAACGGGCTGAGCGAACCGCCGGTGTGTTTCAGATAGGGCTCGGCCACCTTGCGCACGAACTCTTTCGTGCCGCAGATCACCCCGCCCAGGCAGCGGCCCTGTCCGTCGATATGCTTGGTCGCGGAATAGACGATCACATCCGCGCCCTGGTCGCCGGCGCGGGAAAAGATCGGCGTGGCGAAGACATTGTCCACGATGACCAGCGCGCCCACCGCATGGGCCAGTTTCGAGACCGCTTCGATGTCGATCACTTCCAGCGTCGGGTTGGAAATCGTCTCGAAGAACACCGCCTTGGTGTCGGGGCGGATCGCGGCGCGCCAGGCCGCGAGGTCCGTGCCGTCCACGAAGGTCACTTCCACCCCGTAGCGGGTCAGCACCTCTTCGAGGATATAGAGGCACGAGCCGAAGAGCGCGCGCGCCGAGACCACGTGATCGCCCGCCCGCAGCATCGAGGCCAGCGCGCCATTGACCGCCGCCATGCCGGACGCAGTGGCAAAGGCGTCCTCGGTCCCCTCCACCGCGGCGATCCGGTCCTCGAACATCCGCACCGTCGGGTTGCCGTAGCGGGCATAGATGAACTCGTCCGCGCCCGCCTCGATGAACCGCGCCTCGGCGGCCTCGGCAGTGTCGTAGACAAACCCCTGGGTGAGGAAAATCGCCTCCGCCACCTCGCCATACTGGCTGCGCCGCGTGCCCGCATGTACCAGCTTTGTCCGGGTCTGTTTCTCGGTCATCTCTCGTCTCCTGTCGCGCCGGAGCTTGGGTTCCGGGCACGAAAAAACCCCGCAGCCGGACGGGCTCGGGGGTTCCGCGTCCTTTTAGCAGCTTGTTTTACGTGGCCTGCAATCCGGCACCAAATCACCACGGTGTCGCGGGTCTAGGGGTGTTGCGCGGCGCGGTCAAGCACCGTCACGGAAGTCTAACGAAAGTTTCACACCCCCTTCGTAGTCTGGCACTACCCGCCATCCACAACATCTGGTGCCACGCAGAGCGAAGGGAGCCGTCATGCCCGTCCTCAATCTGACCGTGACCGAGACCGTCACCGGGCTTGCCGGGGGCGAGACCGGGTTCGACCGGCGGCTGGGCCGGGCGGCGGCGGCGGGTGGGCCGACCGACCCGATCGTGCTCTTGATCCACGGGTTTCGCTACTCGCCCCTGCGCGGCCCCACCAACCCCCATGACAGCCTCTATGCGACCGCGCCGGGCGGGCGCAAACGGCCCCGGCGGCAACTTTCCTGGCCCGCTGCGCTGGGGTTTCGCGACGATCCGGACGACCCGGGGCTCTGCCTGCCCATCGGCTGGGACGCGCGCGGCACCTTCGCCGAGGCCTTCGCCCAGGCCGAGGCGGTGGGCATGCATCTCGCGCAGCTCATCGCGCGGCTCCATGCGCGCTACCCCGCGCGCCCGATCAAGCTGATGGGCCATTCCCTGGGCGGGCGGGTCGCGCTCGCGGCGCTCGGCGCGCTGCCCGCGCCCATGGTGCGCCAGGTGATCCTGCTGGCCCCCGCGGATTTCGACACCCATGCCCGGGCGGTCCTGACCCGGCCCGGCGCCCAGGGCGCCGAGATCCTGCAGATCAGCCCCCCGGAAAACTGGCTCTTCGACCGGCTGCTGGAACAGGCCCTGCGCCGCGACGCCGGGGCCGGAACGGCCCTCGGCCGCCGCCCGCCCCGGGCGGAGAACTGGATCGCGCTGAGCCTCGCCGACGAGGCGGAGCTTGCCAATCTCGCGGCCCTCGGCCACGCCATCGGCCCGCGCTGCGCGCCGGTGTGCCACTGGGGCGCCTACCTGCGCGCGGGGGTGATGGACCTCTACTCCGCGCTGCTGACCGACCGCGGCCCGCGGGCCCTGCGCGATCTGGCCCCGCCGCCGCGCAGCCTGCCCTGACCCTTGCGCCCGCGGCCCGACCCGTCATAGTCGGACCAAACCCCGCGGAGCCGCCCCATGACCCGACCCATAGAGCTCTACTTCTGGCCCACGCCGAACGGCTGGAAGGCCTCCATCGCGCTGGAGGAAATGGGCCTGCCCTACACCACGCATCTCGTGAACATCGGGGCAGGGGACCAGTTCAAGCCTGCCTTCCTCGCCATCTCGCCCAACAACCGGATGCCCGCCATCACCGATCCCGACGGCCCCGACGGCGCGCCGATCTCGATCTTCGAGAGCGGCGCGATCCTGCAATACCTCGCCCGCAAGACCGGCCGCTTCTATGGCGCGACCGAGCGTGACCGCATCGCCGTGGACCAGTGGCTGATGTGGCAGATGGGCGGGCTCGGCCCCATGGCGGGACAGGCCCATCACTTCCTGAAATACGCCCCCGCCATGGACCCGCCCAACGACCTGCCCTACGCCAAGGACCGCTACCGGGCCGAGACCGGGCGGCTCTACAAGGTGCTCGACACCCAACTGTCCAGGCACGAATTCATCGCGGGCGACTTCTACTCCATTGCCGACATGGCCTGCTGGGGCTGGGCGTCGCTCTGGGAGGGTCAGCAGCAGACCCTCGACGACAAACCCCACATGGCGCGCTGGCTCGACACGCTGGCGGCCCGCCCGGGCGTGCAGGCGGGCCGCGCGCTCCATGCCGACAAGCGTGCCGATTTCCGCAAGGAAACCGGCGCCCACGCGTCCCTCTTCAAGACCAAGACCTGAGCCAGGCGTTGACAGCCCCCCCGGCACAGGCCAACCCTGCGCGCCATGTTTGACCTGCGCCCCGTCGGATACGTGATCGGCCTGCTGGTGGCCGCCCTGGGCGCCTCCATGCTGGTGCCCATGGCGCTCGACCTGATCGCGGGCAACGGGCACTGGCCCGCCTTCCTGGAATCCGCGATCCTGTCGGGGCTTGTCGGCGGGCTGACCGCGATTGCCTGCGCCAACGGGGTGGGCGACCGGTTGAACATCCAGCAGACCTTCCTGCTGACCACGGGCGTCTGGCTCGCCCTGCCGGTCTTCGCGGCGCTGCCCTTCGTGTTCGGGGCGACCGAGGCGCGCTATGTCGATGCATTCTTCGAGGCGATGTCGGGCCTGACCACCACCGGCTCGACCGTCTTCACCGGGCTGGAAACCCTGCCGCCCGGCCTGCTGCTGTGGCGGGGCATGATGCAGTGGTTCGGCGGGGTGGGTATCATCGTGGTGGCCATGGTGTTCCTGCCGGAGCTGCGCATCGGCGGGATGCAGATCTTCCGCTCCGAAGGGTTCGACACGATCGGCAAGATCCTGCCCCGCGCCACGCAGATCGCCAGCCGGATCTCGGTGATCTATCTCGGCCTGACCGGGGCCTGCGCGCTGACCTACCTGATCCTCGGGATGACCGGCTTCGACGCGGTGGTCCACGCCATGACCACGGTCGCCACGGGCGGCTTCGCCAATTCCGACGCCAGTTTCGGCGCCTTCCCGGCGGCCATGGAATACGCCGCCACTCTGTTCATGCTGCTCGCGGCCCTGCCCTTCGTGCGTTATGTCCAGCTGGTCGCGGGCACGGCGCGCCCCCTGCTGCATGACCCGCAGGTGCGGGCCTTCTTCGCCACGGTCGCGATGATCGTGCTGATCATCGCCACGTGGAAGATGATCGCCATCGACACGCCGGGCGAGGAATCCCTCCGCAAGTCCCTGTTCAACACCGTCTCGATCATCACCGGGACGGGCTATGCCAGCGCCGATTACATGCTCTGGGGGGCCTTCCCGGTGGTGGTGCTGTTCTTTGCCGGGCTGATCGGTGGCTGCGCGGGCTCGACCGCCTGCTCGATCAAGGTGTTCCGCTACCAGCTGCTGATCGCCTCCATCGTGGCGCAGATCCGGCGCATCCACTCGCCCCACGGCATGTTCACGCCCCGCTATGGCGGCAAGCCGGTGACCGAGGACGTGCTGTCCTCGGTCATGGCGTTCTTCGTGATGTTCACCGTCTCGCTCGGCATCCTGTCGGTGCTGCTCGCGCTGACCGGGCTCGACTTCATCACCTCGGTGTCGGGCGCGGCCACCGCACTGGGCAATATCGGCCCTGGCTTGGGCGACCAGATCGGGCCGGCGGGCAATTTCGCGGGCCTGAACGACACCGCGAAATGGATCCTGTCGGCCGCGATGCTGATCGGGCGGCTTGAGCTGATGGTGGTCTTCGCGCTCTTTACCGTGCGGTTCTGGCGCGCCTGAGCGACCCTACTCGGCCCAGCACGACACCAGCACCGTGAGGTTCTCCGCCAGCATGGCCAACCGCTCGGGCGGCAGGGCGGCATTTGGATCGCTCTGGACGACCTCGACCCCCGCCGCGCCCAGCCAGTCGGTGATCGCGGCCGCATCGGCACTGAAATTCACGTCCTCCGGCAGCACCCGGCCCCCGTCCATGCCCCGGGGCAGCAACAGCCCCAGAACCCCGCCCGCCACGTCCAGGACCGGCCCGCCCGCATCGGCCTCGGTCACGGTCACGGCGAGCCGGTCGAGCGCGTCTCCCCCGGTCAGGCCGCGCAGATCCGCCAGCGTCCCGAAACTCAGCGTCGGCGCCCCCAGCAGCCCGCCATAGGAATAGCCCGCCACCGCGATCTCCGCCTGCAACCGCGCAGGCCCGGGCGCGAACCGCGCCACGGCCATCGGTGCCACGGTCTCGGTCGGGCTGAGCAGCGCAAGACCCAGATCCGGATCGCTCTGTGTCAGTTCCGCCGCGATGTCGTCCCCGATGGTCAGCCGCGCGCAGCCCTCCAGCCCCCGCGCCGCCGTCAGCACGTCTCCCGCGGGCGTGACGAAAAACCCCGACCCCGCGCGGATCGGTTGCCGCACCTCCAGCCCCGCCAGCAGGTCGATCCGCTGCTCGGCTTGGCGGTCGCCCAGCGTCGGGTCCAGCGCGCTGTCGCCCACGGGCTCGAAACTCGCGCGCATCATCTGCGCCGCCCGCGCCATCAGGCGCGCGTCCTCGGGCGGCCACACCAGGGTGAAGCCCTTGATCAGCCCATCCTCCAGCGCGGAATAGGTATAGGATTCGATCTCGTCGTTGCGCCCGCGGATCTCGAAGCTGTCGCCAGAGAGCGCCCGTTCCCCCTCCCGCGGGATCACCTCCAGCGTCTGCATGATCTCGTACAGCCCGGCGAGGCCCGCGGGCGAGCCCTCCTGGCTGATCAGCAGTGCCTTGCGCCCGCCGTCGCCGGTGTAATGCACGAAGGGCGGCTCGATCCGGTCAAACGCCACCATGCCCATCGGCATGTCCAGCGCGATCCCGGCGTCTTCGCGGGCCACGCGGGTCATTCCCAGCGCGGCCAGGTCGCCCTGCCATTCGGCCAGCAGCTGCGCGCGCTGCGCCGTGGTCAGCGTGCCGGTCACCGGCAAGCCGCGATCGGCCTGCCACTCCGACATGGCCCGCCGCGTGCCCGGGCCGAACGCCCCGTCAATCGCCGCCCGGTAGAACCCGAACCACTGCATCGCCTGCTGCAAGGCCTCCCGCGCGGGCCGGTCCAGGGCGCGCTCGCTGGCGCGGGCCTCGGCCTCGGTCTCGTCGGGGGCCTCGGGGATCGGGCTGATCGTCAGGACCGGCGCGTCGGGCACCAGCCCCGGCGCGGTCGCGGGCGGCGTGACCTGCCCCTGGGGCCAGAACGCCGCGCCGTAATCCGTGCCATCGGCGATGAAACTGTCGCCCGGCACCTGGCCGAAACTGCGCAGCCGCGACAGCACCGCCGCCGCGTCGCCCGGGCTGAACGGCCCCAGCGCGATCGCGTACCACCCCGACGGCAGCCGGAAGCCCGCCACATCGCCCAACGCGCCCGCGTAATCCCGCGCCCGGTCCTCCGCCGCGCGCAGCGTCGGCTGTGCCTCGACCTGGATCCACACCTGCTCCTGCGCGCCTGCAACCCCCGCCATCAGCCAGATCGCCGTCGCCGCCCCTGCAAAAATCCGTCCCGTCACGCTTGTCCTCGATCAAAATTACCCGTTTGCGCCGCACTCTGGCAAAATCCGCCGTCCCCTGCACGCAGAACCCGTCCGGGGCGCGTTGACCCTGCCGGGGCTGTTGCCTATTGAGAACGCGGCTCTGATCAAAGGCATCCCCATGGACACCCCCCGCTCGTTCCAGGAAATCATTCTACGCCTGCAGGCCTACTGGGCCGACCAGGGCTGCGCCGTGCTGCAACCCTATGACATGGAGGTGGGTGCAGGCACCTTCCACCCGGCCACCACCCTGCGCGCGCTGGGCAGCCGCCCCTGGGCCGCCGCCTATGTCCAGCCCTCGCGCCGCCCCACCGATGGCCGCTACGGCGAGAACCCCAACCGGCTGCAGCACTACTACCAGTACCAGGTCATCATCAAACCCAGCCCCCCCGACCTGCAGGAGCTCTATCTCGGCTCGCTCCGCGCCATCGGCATCGACGCCGCCCTCCACGACATCCGCTTTGTCGAGGACGACTGGGAAAGCCCCACGCTCGGCGCCTGGGGCCTGGGATGGGAGGTCTGGTGCGACGGCATGGAAGTCTCGCAATTCACCTATTTCCAGCAGGTCGGCGGCCATGACTGCCGCCCGGTCTCGGGGGAGCTGACCTATGGTCTCGAACGGCTGGCGATGTATGTGCTCGGCGTCGATCACGTCATGGACATGCCCTTCAACGCCCCCGACGCAGCCATCCCGCTGAGCTATGGCGACGTCTTCCGCCAGACCGAGGCCGAATATTCCCGCTGGAACTTCGACCAGGCCGACACCGCGACCCTGCTCAAGCACTTCGAGGAGGCCGAGGCCGAATGCGCCGCCGCCCTCGCGGCCCCCCACGCGGACCCGAAAACCGGCAAACGCATCGTCATGGTCCACCCGGCCTATGACCAGTGCATCAAGGCCAGCCACCTGTTCAACCTGCTGGATGCGCGCGGCGTGATCTCGGTCACCGAACGCCAGGCCTATATCGGCCGGGTCCGCGCGCTCGCCAAGGCCTGCGCCGATGCCTTCGTGCAAACCGAGGCCGGCGGCTGGAGGCCCGCGCCCGCATGAACCGGGGCAAGCTCGTCGGCGGCGCGATCGTGGGCTTTGCCCTGATCTTCGGGATCGTGGTCTACTACACCCAGATTTACGCCTATTATGAACAGGTTGACGCCGAAACCGTCACCATCCGCCTGACCCCCCTGGGCGGGCAGGACGCGCCCGAACCGATGCTGGCGACCAACCTGCAGGCGATCGACGGCAGCTCCAGCCCCCTGCGCTTCCGCGCCTGTTTCGACACGTCCGAAAGCCTCGCCTTGCTGACCGAGAGCTACGTGATCCACGACGCCGCCGTGCCCCTGAACGCGCCCGGCTGGTTCGACTGCTTCGACGCCGCACGGATTGGCGCGGACCTGCGCGACGGCACGGCGCTGGCCTTCCTGGGCGAGGCCGAGATCGCCGATGGCGTGGACCGGATCGTCGCCGTGTATCGCGACGGGCGCGCCTTTGCCTGGCACCAACTCAATGAAAAATTTGCGGACTGACCGATGCCCGAGCTTCTGATCGAACTCTTTTCCGAGGAAATCCCCGCCCGGATGCAGGCCCGCGCGGCGCAGGACCTGCAAAAGCTGGTCACGAACGGGCTGGTCGAGGCGGGCATCACCTATGCCGGGGCCCGCGCCTATGCCACGCCGCGCCGCCTGACCCTGGTGGTCTCCGACATGCTCGCCGCCTCCGCGCCCGTGCGCGAAGAGCGCAAGGGGCCCAAGGCCGACGCGCCCGAGAAAGCCATCGAGGGGTTCCTGCGCTCCACGGGCCTCGGCCGCGAGCAGCTTGAGACCCGCGAGACCCCCAAGGGCGACGTCCTCTTCGCCGTGATCGAAAAACCGGGCCGCCCGGCGGCGGAGATCGTGGCCGAGGTGCTCGAGACCACCATCCGCAACTTCCCCTGGCCGAAATCCATGCGCTGGGGCAGCAGCTCCTTGCGCTGGGTCCGCCCGCTGCATCGCATCCTCTGCCTGATCCGCGATGAAGAGGGGGCCGAAATCGTGCCCCTGACCGTCGACGGCATCACCGCCGGGGATGTGACCGAGGGCCACCGCTTCCTGGCACCCGGCGAGATCAAGGTCCACGGGTTCGAGGATTACGAGACCAAGCTGCGCCGCGCCAAGGTCATTCTCGATGCCGAGGAACGGGCCGAGCATATCTGGGCCGACGCCACCAATCAAGCCTTCGCCCAGGGGCTGGAGGTCGTGGAGGATCGCAGATTGCTGTCCGAGGTCGCCGGTCTGGTGGAATTTCCCGTGCCCCTGATGGGGGAGATCGACGCGGACTTCCTCGACCTGCCGCCCGAGGTGCTGCAGACCTCGATGAAAGAACATCAAAAGTTTTTCAGCGTTCGAGATCTGAAATCCGGCAAAATTGTTCGATTTGTGACAGTGGCAAATACGGAAACCACCGATCACGGGGCCACGATACTCGCCGGAAACCGCAAGGTTCTCTCGGCGCGGCTGGCCGATGCCAAGTTCTTTTGGGAAAACGATCTGAGGATCGCCCGCGCAGGCATGCAGCCCTGGCGCGAGGCGCTGGAAAACGTCACCTTCCACAACAAGCTCGGCTCCCAAGCCGCCCGCATCGCCCGCATCGCCGATCTCGCCGCCACCCTCGCGCCCCAGGTCGGCGCCGACCCGGACGCCGCCCGCACCGCCGCCGAACTGGCCAAGGCGGACCTCAGCTCGGAAATGGTCTTTGAGTTCCCCGAGCTTCAGGGCCTGATGGGCCGCTACTATGCCGAGGCCGCGGGCCACCCGGCGGAGATCGCCGCGGTCGCCCAGGACCACTACCAACCCCTCGGCCCCTCCGACGCCGTGCCCACAGCCCCCCTCAGCATCGCCGTGGCGCTGGCCGACAAGCTCGACACCCTCACCGGCTTCTGGGCCATCGACGAGAAACCCACCGGCTCCAAGGACCCATTTGCCTTGCGCCGCGCCGCCCTCGGCGTGATCCGGATCGTGCTGGAGAATGGGCTTCGATTGCCGCTAATTAATTCGGTTAAGCACCACAACTCCGAGAACACTTCGAGACCACTATTCTCTGCCCTCGTTGCGCATGCAAAAACTGATCAAGAACGTGCCGACGGTAGCAAATCGATGAGCGACTGGAAAGCGTTGGTTGCCCGCAGTCAGGACGACCTCCTCTCCTTCTTCCACGACCGCCTCAAGGTCTTCCTGCGCGACGAGGGCATCCGCCACGATATCATCGACGCCTGTCTCGCCATGGAGGGCAATGACGACCTGCTGCTGCTGGTGAACCGCGCCCGCGCCCTTTCGGAAACCCTGAAAACCGAGGATGGCGAGAACCTGCTCCAGGGGTTCAAGCGCGCCAACAACATCCTCACCCAGGCGGAGGAGGCCGACGGGGTCGAATACTCCTACGGCGCGGACCCGAAGTTTGCCGAGACCGACGAGGAGCGCGCGCTCTTCGCGGCCCTCGACACCGCCGAGGCCGTGATCGACCCGGCGCTCGAAGCCGAGGATTTCGCCGCCGCCACCGCCGCCATGGCGTCCCTGCGCGCGCCGCTCGATGCCTTCTTCGAGGCCGTGCAGGTCAATGCCGAGAACCAGATCCTGCGCCGCAACCGGCTCAACCTGCTCTCCCGCATCCGCGCGACCTGCCTGAAACTGGCCGATCTGACCAGGATCGAGGGTTAACGCGCCCTGAACGGGGCGCGCGGAGGTGCCCGACACTTGCCCGACGCATGTCCGACAGGTGCCCGACCCGGATCCGACCGCGTGCAGATGCGTCCTTGGTGGCAGTTGCAAATGCGCCGACTCCGTCTATCGTAGCGCTAACAGGAGGATGCTGCGGTGCAGAAGAGCGCGCCTTTCACCGAGATCACAAGGACCGTGGACCTCTCCGCCGAGACCCACGGCCAACGCGCGAAATGCATCCAGCGGCTGATCCGGCTCGACATGCCCGTGCCCCATACCGTCGCGCTGAGCTTCGAGACGGTGCACGGGATCGCGGCGGGGCAAGTCATTGATACAAGGCCACTTTTGGGAAGTTTCGGGGCCGACAGCCTGGTCTCCGTACGGCCCAGCCCGGCGATGCAGGAATGGGGCGGCCCCACGGCGATGCTCGATGTGGGCATGAACGACACCATGCTGCTGACCCTGTCGGAAACCATCGGCGCCGAGGCCGCCCGCGCGCTTTATCTGCGCTTCGTGCAGGCCTACGCGGTGGAGGTCGCCCGGCTCGATCCCGAGCTGTTCGAGCCAACCGAGCCGACTCGCGACGCCCTCGTCCAATCTCTTGAAATATATGAAGAAGAAATGGACGAGCCCTTCCCCCAGGACCCGGCGGATCAGCTCGCCGCGGTGCTGAAATCCATGGCACGCGCCTGGGAAGGGACCTCCGCACGGCTGCTGCGCCAGGCCAAGGGCGCGCCGCCCGATGCGGGACTCGGGCTCGTGGTGCAACGCATGGCGCTGGGCATGGGCGCGGCCGAGAGCGGCTCCGGCGTGATTCAGTTCGTCAGCTCCGAGACCGGCCTGGCCCAGATCACCGGCCGCTATCTCAGCCAGTCCCAGGGCCGCGACGCGCTCGCCCACCGCGCCGAGGCGTTGTACCTGTCCCGCGACAGCCGCGGCCCGTCCCTCGAAGACGCCTGCCCCGAGGCCTTTGCCGAGCTGCGCGCCTTCGGCGACGTGCTGCGCACCGGGCTGCGCGAGGAGATGCAGATCGAGTTCGCCCTCGACGCCGGCAAGCTCAGCGTGCTCGACGCGGTCCGCGTGCCGCGCGCGCCCCGGGCGGCGGTGCGCATCGCCGTGGCCCTGGCCGAAAGCGGCGTGATCAGCAAGGAGGACGCGATCCTGCGGATCGAGCCGCGCACCTTGCCCGAACTGCTGCACCGGCAGGTCGCGTTCGACGCGCAGCGCGACCCGATCGCCAAGGGCATGGCCGCCAGCCCCGGCGCGGCGACCGGGCAGCTGGTGTTTTCCGCCACCGCCGCCCAGGCCTGCGCCGCCCAGGAGACGCCCTGCATCCTGGTCCGGCCCGAAACCTCGCCCGAGGATATCCGGGGCATGCACGCGGCCTCCGGCGTGCTGACCGAGAAGGGCGGCATGACCAGCCACGCGGCGGTGATCGCCAGGGGCCTGGGCAAGCCTTGCGTCGTGGGCACGCGGGATATCACCCTGGATTTGCGGGCAAAAACCCTGACCACCCGGGATGGGCGCGTGTTTGCCGAGGGCGACACGGTGACCCTGGACGGAACCGCCGGGGCTTGTCTCGCCGGGGCGCCGCGGCTGATGGAGCCGGCGCTCGACGGGTCCTTCCGCACGCTCATGGCCTGGGCCGACCAGGCCCGCGATATCGGCATCCGTGCCAATGCGGACACGCCCGCCGACGCCGAAACCGCCCGCCGGTTCGACGCCGAGGGGATCGGGCTGTGCCGGACCGAGCACATGTTCTTCGACGAAGACCGCCTGACCGTGATGCACGAGATGATCTTCGCCGAGACCGGCGAGGCGCGCGGCGCGGCGCTGGAGCGGCTCTTGCCCATGCAGCGGGAGGATTTCGTCGACCTGTTCGAGATCATGCGCGGCAAGCCGGTCTGCATCCGGCTGTTCGACCCGCCCCTGCACGAGTTCCTGCCGACCTCGCGGGAGGGCATCTGGAACCTGGCCGAGGCGCTGGACCTGCCGGTCTCGACGGTCACCCACCGGATCGAGGCGCTGAGCGAATACAACCCGATGCTGGGCATGCGCGGCGTGCGGCTCGGCATCGCGATCCCCGAGATATACGAGATGCAGGCGCGCGCGATCTTCGAGGCGACGGTGGATGTCAGCCTCAAGGGCGCGATCGTGACGCCGGAGATCATGCTGCCGCTGGTTTCGGCCCGGCGAGAGGTCGAACTGCTCAAGACCAATATCGATGCGGTCGCCGCCGCGGTGCGCAACGAGCGCGGCACGCGCTTCGGCTTCCGTCTGGGCGTGATGGTGGAGACGCCGCGCGCCGCCCTGAAGGCCGGGGAGATCGCCGAGATCACCGACTTTTTATCTTTTGGAACCAATGATTTGACCCAGATGACCTATGGGCTCAGCCGCGACGATGCAGGCCGGTTCATGGGAACGTATGTCCAGCAGGGTGTCTTTGCCGAGGATCCGTTCCATACGCTCGATGCGGATGGTGTGGGCGAATTGCTCAACATCGCGGCCGAACGGGGCAGGGCGGTGAAACCTGACTTGACCCTGTCGATTTGCGGCGAGCATGGGGGCGACCCCGATTCGATTGATTTTTGCCGAAAAGCGGGCTTTTCCTACGTTTCGTGCTCACCGTTTCGCGTGCCCGTGGCGCGTATGGCCGCAGCCCACCTGGCGCTGACGGACGCGCCGGTCGAGAAAAAACCGCGCCGTTTCAACCTGCTCGGACGCGTTCTTCGCAGCGGAAGCTGACCATCCGGTCAGCGCCTTCTTGCCGCCATACTGTTGCCCCAATGCCACGGGGGTGGACGCGGCGGCCCTGTTTTCATATGAACGCCCCGCAAGTTGCGCAATGCTGCAACTGCGAGAAATTGCTGCGACTGCATCATTCTGTTCGGATGTAGCGCGGGGGCTGACGAGGTTGATGATGATGTTTGGACAAACCGTTTTGCGGTCTGCATTGGCAGGCCTTTTTATTGCAACTGGCTCTCTGTCCCTGGCCGATGTGACGGTCATGTCGTCCAACAACCCCACCAAGGCCATCGACCTGGAGCTGCGCGGTCTGCTCAGTACCGAACAGGGCATGCTTTCGGCCGTGCCCTCCGACCGGTTGCAGCGGCTGGCCTCGCCGGTCACCACCAGCCCGCTGCCCGCGGAGCGCCGCTACAGCCGTGAGTGGATCGATGCCCAGCCCCCCGTGAGCGGCGGCGAGGCGTGGGAATGCCTGGCGGAGGCGCTCTATTTCGAGGCCCGCGGCGAGACCGTGAAGGGGCAGTTCGCCGTGGCGGAGGTGATCCTCAACCGGGTCGAGTCGGCGCGGTATCCGAATTCCGTCTGCGCCGTGATCAACCAGGGCACCGGGCGCAAATACCAGTGCCAGTTCACCTATACCTGTGACGGGCACCCGGAGCGGATCGCCGAGCCGCGGGCCTGGGAACGGGTCGGCAAGGTCGCGAAGATGAGCCTGCAGAGCGCGACGCGGCCCCTGACCGATGGCGCGACCCATTATCACACGACCGCCGTGAACCCCGGCTGGGCGTCGAAATACATCCGCACCGCCGCCATCGGCGTGCACCGGTTCTATAGGCAGTACTACCCCGGCCGCACCGCGTCGCGGTAACACGCCGGTTGCGCGCCACGGGCGCAGACCCCGGGCGCGGCCTGTGCTAGCGTCGCGCCGACTCAAGCCGCGGCCAAGGATCCCCTGCTGATGAACGATGAAACCCGGCGCGCCTTCGCGCATCCCGAGGCCCGTGCGCTGCATCTGTCGCGCGACGGGCGGGACAGGATCTCCTTGCGCGATTACGTGCTGGAGGTCGAGATCGGCGCCTTTCAGGCCGAGCGGGGCACGCGCCAGCGGGTCCGGTTCAACGTGGTGGTGGAGGTGCGCACCGCCGCCGAGACCCTGGCCGATGATGTGGACAAGATCCTGTCCTATGACACCCTGACCGAGGCGATCCATGGCGCGCTGGCCGAGGAGCGGATCAACCTGCTGGAAACGCTGGCGGAACGGGTGGCCGATCGGATCCTGTCGGACCCCAAGGCCGCGCGCGCCTTCGTGCGGATCGAGAAGCTGGATCGCGGCCCCTTCGCCCTCGGGGTCGAGATCGTGCGCACCCCCGAAGAGGCGCAGCGCATCGCCAGCCCGGTTCCGCGCCCGCGGCTCGTGCGGGTGCATGCAGCGGCCATCGCGGCGCCGGACCTGTCGGCGCGGCTCGACGCGCTGGAGACGGACGGCGTGCCGGTGATCCTGTGCATTGCCGAGATCGCCCGGGAGGGGCCGCGCGCAGCCCATCCCGCCGCCCAGCGGCGGATCGACCTTCTGGCGCTGGAGCAGACCGCCTGGATGCTGGCCGGGCGCGATCCGCGCTGCGTCGTGGTGGACAGCCGGACCGAGATCGACTGGGCCCTGCGGCAGGGGCAGATGACCGTCTGGGCGCCGGGCAAGATGCTGCTCGATGCGACGGACGGCCCGGTGCCGGAGCCGCGCGACACCGAAGGGCAGGCGGCCTGGCTGGCGGCCCGGCTCGATGCGCTTGAGGTTCGCGGGCTGGATCTGTAACCCCGGCCCCATGTCGCGCGCCTATTACCGCCCCATTCCGACCCTGACTCCCGGCGCGGGGGCGCTCCGCCTCGCGGGGGGCTGGGTGTGGTGCGACCGGGTGGAGGTGCTGCGCCGGGACGCGGCGGCGGTGCTGATCCCGGCGGGGGAGGTGCCCGCGGAGATGCGCGCCCGGCTGACCGCGCCGCGCGCGCCGGTGGCAGGGGTCACGCTCGACCGGCCGCGGTTGATGGGGATCCTCAACACCACGCCGGACAGTTTTTCCGACGGAGGGCGGTTCGACGGGCTCGGGGCGGCAGTCGCCCATGCCGGGCTGATGCGGGCGCAGGGGGCGGAGATCCTCGATATCGGTGGGGAAAGCACCCGGCCCGGGGCGCGCGAAATCCCCGTGCCGGAAGAGATCGAGCGCACGGCGCCGGTGATCGCCGCCCTGCGTGCGGGCGGTGTGCGCATGCCGATCTCCATCGATACGCGCAAGGCGGCGGTGGCGGCGGCGGCACTCGACGCAGGGGCGGACATGATCAACGATGTCTCGGCCTTCGGCTTCGACCCGGAGATGGGCCCGCTCGCCCGTAAGCGGGGCGTGCCCGCCTGCCTGATGCATGCCAGGGGCGCGCCGGAGACCATGCAGAACGATCCGCGCTACGATGCGGTGCTGCTCGATGTCTATGACGCGCTGGAGGATCGGATCGCCGCGCAGGAGGCGGCGGGTCTGCCGCGGAGCCATATCCTCGCGGACCCCGGCATCGGATTCGGCAAGACGCTGGATCACAACCTCGCGCTTCTGCGGGGGCTGAGCCTGTTTCACGGGTTGGGCTGTGCGATCCTGCTGGGGGCGTCGCGCAAATCCTTCATCGGCACTCTGTCCGCGACACCTCAGGCGGCGGACCGGGTGGCGGGGTCGGTCGCGGTGGCGTTGCACGGGGCCGCGCAGGGGGTTCAGGTCCTGCGGGTCCATGATGTAGAAGCGACGCGACAGGCGCTCGCCCTCTGGGCGCCGCTGACGCAGATCGAGACCGGGTAGGAAGGGGCAAGAACAGCCATGGCACGCAAGCTTTTCGGCACGGACGGGGTCCGGGGCACCGCCAACACCGCGCCGATGACGGCGGAGATGGCCCTGCGCCTCGGTGCCGCCGCGGGGCGGTATTTCCGCCGCGACCAGTCCGCCGCGCACCGGGTGGTGATCGGCAAGGACACGCGGCTGTCGGGCTACATGTTCGAGACCGCGCTGACCGCCGGGTTCACGTCGACGGGGATGAATGTGCTCTTGCTCGGGCCGATCCCGACGCCCGCGGTGGCGTTGCTGACCCAGTCCATGCGCGCCGATGTCGGCGTGATGATCTCGGCCAGCCACAATCCCGCCGACGACAACGGCATCAAGTTCTTCGGCCCCGACGGCTACAAGCTGAGCGATGCCGCCGAGGAGGAGATCGAGGAGATCCTGGCGGGCGATATCCGCCCCGCCCAGGCGCCCAATATCGGCCGCGCCAAGCGGATCGACGACGGGCTCGGGCGCTATATCGAGCGGGCGAAGCGGACCTTTCCCGCGCATCTGCGGCTCGACGGGCTGAAGGTGGTGGTGGATTGCGCCAACGGGGCCGCCTACAAGGTCGCGCCCGCCGTGTTGTGGGAACTGGGGGCGGATGTGATCCCCGTGGGCGTGTCGCCGAACGGGCGCAACATCAACCGCGATTGCGGCTCCACCGCGCCGCAGACCGCCGCGGAGGCGGTGGTGTCCCACGGGGCGGATGTGGGCATCTGCCTCGATGGGGATGCGGACCGGGTGATGATCCTCGACGAGAATGGCGAGTTGGCCGATGGCGATCAGCTCATGGCGCTGTTCGCGACCCGCTGGGCCGCACAGGGGCTGCTGCGCGACAACACGCTGGTGGCGACGGTGATGTCAAACCTCGGTCTGGAATACTACCTGAACAATCTGGGGCTGAAACTGGTGCGGACCGCCGTGGGCGACCGCTACGTGGTGGAGGCGATGCGCAAGGGCGGCTGGAACCTCGGCGGGGAGCAGTCGGGCCATATCGTCATGCTGGACCACGGCACCACGGGCGACGGGCTGATGGCGGGGCTGCAATTCCTGGCCGAGATGGTGCAGCAGGGGCGCATTGCCTCAGAGTTGAAGCACAGCTTCACCACCGTGCCGCAACGGCTGGAAAACGTGCGCTTCGGGGCCGGGCAGGACCCGCTGGCGGCGGCGTCGGTCAAGTCGGCGATTGCCGCGGCCGAGGCGCAGCTGTCGGGCAAGGGGCGGCTGTTGATCCGCAAATCCGGGACCGAGCCTTTGGTGCGGGTGATGGTGGAATGCGAGGATGAGGCGATGCTGACATCCGTGGTGGGCGAGGTGGTCGCAGCGGTCGAGGCCGCCTGCTGAACAGGCGCGGCGCCCAATTTACGGGCGCCAGACCCGCCGCCCGGGCCGATCCCGGTGCCCGTGCGATTCCGGTTTGCAAAGCCGCATCGAACCTGCAACTTTTGGCTGCAGCGGGGGTGCGGCGCTGCGTCGGATGTCCGCGATTCAAAAAAACCAGGGAGCGAAAATCATGGAAGCCGTTGTTATTGTTGTCTTGTTAGGGTTGGCCGGTCTGTGTGGCTTCATGCTCTACAAGGATGGGACCATCGTGTTGCCCGGCACCACCGTGCCGCCCAAGAAAGACGACGCCGAGAGCTGACGCCCCGCGTCGCCCATGGGCACAAAAAAGCCCCGGCACCGGCCGGGGCTTTCGCGTTTGCGAGCCAGGCTCAGTTCTTTTCCTGGTCCACCAGCTTGCCGGCGGAAATCCACGGCATCATGCCGCGCAGCTCCTTGCCGACCGCTTCGATCTGGTGCTCGTCGTTCAGGCGACGCGTGCCCTTGAAGAACGGCTGGCCCACGGTGTTTTCCTGCATGAAGTCGCGCACGAACTTGCCGGTCTGGATATCGGTCAGGATCGCCTTCATCCGGGCCTTGGTCTCGTCATAGGGCAGCACGCGCGGGCCGCTCACATACTCGCCATACTCGGCGGTGTTCGAGATCGAGTAGTTCATGTTGGCGATGCCGCCCTCGTAGATCAGGTCCACGATCAGCTTCACCTCGTGCAGGCACTCGAAATAGGCCATCTCGGGGGCATAGCCCGCCTCGACCAGGGTTTCGAAGCCCATGCGGATCAGCTCCACCAGACCGCCGCAGAGGACCGCCTGCTCGCCGAAGAGGTCGGTTTCGCATTCCTCGCGGAAGTTGGTCTCGATGATGCCCGAGCGCCCGCCGCCGATGGCGGAGCAATAGGACAGGCCGATCTCCAGCGCGCGGCCGGTGGCGTCGGTGTCCACCGCCACGAGGCAGGGCACGCCGCCGCCTTTGGTGTATTCGCCGCGCACGGTGTGGCCGGGGCCCTTGGGCGCCATCATGATGACGTCGACGCCCGCCTTGGGCTCGATCAGGCCGAAATGCACGTTCAACCCGTGGGCAAAGGCGATCGCGGCGCCCTCGCGGATGTTGTCATGGACGTATTTCTTGTAGGTATCCGCCTGAAGCTCGTCGGGCATGGTGAACATGATCAGGTCGCACCAGGCGGCCGCCTCGGCGATGCCCATGACCTGCAGGCCCTCGGCCTCGGCCTTCTTGGCCGATGCGGAGCCTTCGCGCAGGGCGACGACCAGGTTCTTGGCGCCGCTGTCGCGCAGGTTCAGCGCATGGGCATGCCCCTGGGAGCCGTAGCCCAGAATGGCGACTTTCTTGTCCTTGATCAGATTCACATCGCAATCGCGATCGTAATAAACGCGCATTATCCATCCTCCGGTTGCGGGTCTTATCGCTGCGCACCCTACAGAGGCGGGCGGGAAAGGGCAGAAGGCGGGCGCGAGAATTCGGATGCATTCTGAAATTGCTATTCGCGAAAATTCGGTTTAGGTGAAAAATCATGCAAATCGATGATATCGACCGTCGGCTCCTGCGGCTCTATCAGTCCGACCCGACCCTTTCGGCGGCGGAACTGGCCGAGGCCGCGCGCCTGCCGCGGGCCACCGCCTGGCGGCGGATCGAACGGATGGAGGCGGCGGGTGTGATCACCGGCCTGGAGGCGGTGATCGACTGGCGGCGCCTGGGCTTCGCGGTGGAGGTGGCCTTGCGGATCACCTTGGACAAGACCGAGCGCAACGCCTTCGACACCTTCCTCGCCGCCGCCCGCGAGGTGCCGGAGGTCACGGAGATCCAGACCTTCCTCGGCCGGGTCGACGTGCGCCTGAACGTGCTGGCCCGCGACATGGGGCATTACCAGGAGATTTACCGCGCGCGCATCCTGACCCTGCCGCATATCGCCGATATCGAGCAATTGATGCTGATCTCGGACGTGAAGACCGACGAGGCGCTGCCGCTGTGAGCGCGCTCGATGAGACCGACCGCGCGCTTTTGCGGGCGCTGTCGCGCGACGCGCGGCAGACCGCCGGGGCGCTGGGCCGCAAGCTCGGCCTCAGCCAGCCCGCGACCTGGCGGCGGATCAAGCGGCTGGAGGAGGCGGGCATCCTGAAGGGGCGTCGGCTGCGCCTCGACCCGCAGGCGCTGGGTTTCGGGGTGACGGTGTTTCTGGGCGTGAAGCTCGCCGCCAAGGGCCGGGTCAGCGTCGAGGATTTCGAGCGCGCGGTGACCGCGATACCCGAGGTGCAGGTGGTCCAGCACGTTCTGGGCGCTTATGACTACCGGCTGCGCGTCGTGGCGCGGGACATTTCGGATTTCGAGCGGGTGTTGCGGCGGCGGATCATGACCCTGCCCGGCGCGGGAGAGGTGGAAGCGAATGTGCTGTTGTCGGAGGAGCGGCGGCCCGGACCGCTGGGCTGAGACGGGCCCGTGATGGGGTCTTCGACTTCTTCGCGGATGCGGCGGGCAAGAGCCATTGGCGCGACGTGCCGGTCGCCCTGCAGGCGAAAACCCGCGCCCGCCGGAGCCGCCTGTTTCCGATCCGCGCCCGGCCTTTCCCCTGCGACGGAAAAACCCACGCTCGCCCTGCGGCTTTGCGTTAGTTTGACCGTGACAGGTGCGGGGGGCGGTGGCTACCCCGGTGGCCAAAGGAGACTGACATGACCGCTTTGCTCGATACCGTCGATCCGGACGGCCTGCTGGAATACTCGGTGGTGTTCACCGACCGCTCGCTCAATCACATGTCCGGGGCGTTCCAGTGCGTGATGCGCGATATCCACGGCATGCTGTGCGAGGTCTACAATGCCGACCATGTGGCCGTGATCCCCGGCGGCGGCACCTTCGGGATGGAGGCCGTCGCGCGCCAGTTCGGCACCGACGCCCATGCGCTGGTGGTGCGCAACGGCTGGTTCTCCTACCGCTGGAGCCAGATTTTCGAGGCCGGGGGCTTTGCTGCCGAGACCACGGTGATCAAGGCGCGACAGGTGGGCAATGGCGCCACCGCGCCCTTCGCGCCCGCGCCGATCGAGGAGGTGGTGGCCAGGATCCACGAGACCCAGCCGGACGTGGTCTTTGCGCCCCATGTGGAAACCTCCGCCGGGGTGATCCTGCCGGATGCGTATGTCACGCAGCTGGCCGAGGCCGCCCACGCGGTGGGCGCGCTGATGGTGCTGGATTGCATCGCCTCGGGCTGCGCCTGGGTGGACATGAAGGCCACCGGGGTCGATGTGCTGATCTCCGCGCCGCAGAAGGGCTGGTCCGCGTCGCCCTGTGCGGGTCTCGTGATGCTGTCGGAGCGGGCCGTGGCCCGGGTGCGGGAGACGGAGTCCACCAGCTTCGCCATCGATCTGAAGAAATGGCTGTCGATCATGGATGCCTATCTTGGCGGCGGACACGCCTATCACGCGACCATGCCCACGGATGCCCTGCGGGCGTTCCGCGACACCATGCTGGAGACCCAGGCCTACGGCTTCGGCAAGCTGGCGGAGGCGCAGTGGGAATTGGGCACCCGGGTTCGCAGCCTGCTGGCGGCGCGGGGGTTCCAGTCGGTCGCAGCGGACGGCTACGGCGCGCCGGGGGTGGTGGTGGTCTATACCGACGATCCGGCCCTGCAGAACGGGTCGAAATTCGCGGCCCAAGGGATGCAGATCGCGGCGGGCGTGCCCTTGCAATGCGACGAGCCGGCGGAGTTCCGAACGTTTCGGATCGGGCTCTTCGGGTTGGACAAGCTCTATGACGTGCCCGCGGCGGTGACCCGGTTCGAGACCGCCCTGGACAAGGTTCTGAGCTGAGCGCTGGCAAGGGGGCGCGCGCCCCCTTGGCCCCGCCTGAAACCCGCGCGAGGGGCGCATGACGGGCGCAGCGGAACCGTCTGGCGTCCCCGGCTGCGCGGACCATGCCGCCGCACCGGTGCCGCGGCGCGATTCGTCCCGGGTGTGAAGAAGCTCTGCCGCGGCGCGCTGGCAAGGGGGCGCGCGCCCCCTTGGCCCGGCTCGGCTGTTGCGCGGCCTTGGGGCGGGGCGCCTAGCGGACCCCGAGCCCCAGCTGCATCAGGGATTTGCGCACCGGGGCCAGGCCGTAGAGCGCCTTCAGCCCCTGCGCCCGGGCGTCCCGCAGCGGCTGTGCCCCGGCCATGGAGGCGCGGTTCAGCAGGTCGATCCCGGTGATCCGCGTACGCACATCCGGTGCCCGTTTGCGCGCGTAGGCCTGCAGCATCTCCGGGCTGCCGAGGGTGTCCGGCGCGGCCTCGGCCAGCTCCAGCAGCACCCGAACATCCGCCAGCGACATGTTCAGCCCCTGCGCCCCGATGGGCGGTACCACATGGGCGGCCTCGGCGATCAGGGACGTACGCGGGCCGGTGAGCCGCTCCGCCATCTGGCTGATGATCGGCCAGACCGACCGTCTGGAGACCAGCTTGAGCGGGCCCAGCAACCCGGTGGACCGGGCGGTCATCTCGGCTTCGAATTCTGCCACGTCGCAGGATGCGAGGCGCAGCGCCTCCGGCCCCCGCTCCATCCAGACGATGGCGGAGCGCGGCTGACCCTCCAGATCCGGCAGGGGCACCAGGGTGAAGGGGCCGCCGGAGCGGTGGATCTCGGTGGAGACGTTGTCGTGCGGGATCGGGTGGGTGACCGCGAAGGCCAGGGCCTTCTGGCCGTACCGCGTGGTCCGGACGCCAATCCCCAGCGCGTTGCGCACCGGGGAGTTTCGCCCGTCCGCCGCGATCAGCAGCCGCGCCGAGACCATGGTCCCGTCGGTCAGCCGCACCCGGGCCTCGCGTTCGCGCGCCAGCACGTCCGCGGTGCCGACCCCGGGGCGAAAGGTGACGTTCGGCAGCTCTTCCAGCCGCGCGACCATCTCGCGCCGCAAAAGCCAGTTCTGCAGGTTCCAGCCGAAGGGATCGTCGGAGATGTCCCTTGCGTTGAAGGCCTTCTGCACCCGGGCCACGGGCTCGGTCCCGCCGGCATCGATGATCTGCATCACCTGCAGCGGCGCTGCGAAAGGCGCCAGCCGCGCCCAGAGCCCGGCCTTTTCCAGCACCTCGCGGGAGGGTTGCAGGAACGCAGTGGTCCGCATGTCGGCGCCGTCCGCCGCGCCCTCGGTTACCGGCGGGGCGGGGTCGACCACGATCACCTGGAACCCGGCGGATCCAAAGGCGGCGGCGGCGGACAATCCTGCCACGCCGCCGCCGGAAATCAGAATATCGGTCTGTTCGGTCTGCATGCTCGGCCCTCCATTGTCCGGCAACCTAAGGCTGCGGCGGGCAGGGGCCAAGCGGCATTTCGTCCGCGCGGCGCGTCAGCCGCGGCTGATGAGCACCAGCGTCGCGTAGAGTACCGCGACCATGGTCAGCGCACCGACGATCAGCCCGGCATAGCCGAAGACCATCGTCGCGCCGCCCCAGAGACCGATGATGGCCAGCGCCAGCAAGATGAATTGCACCTCATCCTTGTTCACCGAGGCGTCGAACCGGCTTTCCCGAACCACTTTCTGGGTCTTGGGGGCGGGAGCGGATATCGGCGTGTTGGTGGTCAGCGTGGTCATGAGGTTTCTCCGAGTTCTGGGTCTGCGCCGTATATGGCAGCATAGCCATGCGCCGGACAGGAGGCGCGTTGCCGCAGTGCAGCAAAAGCTGAGAAAACCATGCGGGTTTTTTTACTGCCCTGCCCGTGGCTCAGGGCAGGACGCGGGTCAGAAAACCACTCAGGTCATCGGTATGATGGTGAATATGCGGGGCCGGGTCCGGCTCCGGCGCGACATGGACCGTCTGCATGCCCATCGCATGCGGGGCATGCAGGTTGCGGACATCGTCCTCGAACATGGCGGCGCGCCGGGGTGTCACGCCGTCCTGGGCGAACACGGTCTCGAAGGCCGCGCGCTCCGGCTTGGGGCGGAAGCCGGCGTGTTCCACCCCGTAGACCGCGTCGAAAATCCCGCTCAGCCCGCGATGGTGCAGCACGTTTTCCGCATAGGGCGCGCAGCCGTTGGTGTAGACGATCTTGCGCCCGGGCAGGGCCCTGAGCCGCGCCGCGAGGGCGGGATCCGGGGCGAGCACGGTGAAGTCGATGTCATGCACATCCGTCAGGTAGGGGCCGGGATCGACCCCGTGCACCTCCATCAGCCCCGCCAGCGTCGTGCCGAACCGCGCCCAGTACTCCCGGCGCAGGCGGTCCGCCTCGGCGCGGGAAACACCCAGCGCGTCCATCACATAGGCCGTCATGCGCCGCTCGATCTGGTCGAAGAGGCGCATCTGCGGCGGGTAGAGCGTGTTGTCGAGGTCGAACACCCAGGTGTCGACATGGGAAAAGCGATCAGCAACCATGCCCTGCACCTATGCTTTTGCCGCGCGCTTGCCAATGCTTGCTTGAAAACCGGACGCCCGGGCGGCTAGGGTTTCGCGCGGAGGAGACAAGAATGACAGAGCCCAAACCGGCCCAGAAAGACGCCTATGACATGATCCTGGAGGCCATCGACGTAGGCATTTACCGCCCCGGCGACCGGCTGGTGGAAAGCGACCTGGCCGAGCGCTTCGGCGTGTCGCGCACGCCCATTCGCGAGGCCCTGCAACGGCTGGAGACCCAGTCCCTTCTGGCGCGGGACGGCCGGTCCCTGATCGTGGCCTCGCTCGATCACAACCAGATGGCGGAGCTCTACGTGGTTCGCTGCGAGTTGGAGGGGCTGGCGGCGCGTCTGGCGGCCCGGCATGCGGCGGTCGAAGAGATCAAGGTGCTGTCGGACATGGTCGAGAGCGATGCCGCGCTGCTCGGGGATGCGGCCGCCATGGCGCGGGCGAACCGGCGGTTTCACAAGCAGATCCACCTGGCGTCCCACAACCGGTTTCTCGTGCAGCAGCTCGATCTGGTCTATCGGTCCATGGCGTTGATGGCGACCACGTCGCTGGCGGCCGAAGGGCGCGGAGAAGAGGCGTTGGAAGAGCATCGCGCGATCCTGGCGGCGATCACCAACCGCGATGAGGATGCGGCCTACGCGGCGCTCAAGGCGCATATTTCCCTGGCGTTCGAGACCCGGCTGAAGAGCGACGCGGAGAAGCTCTGAGCCGGTGGCGGCTCAGGCGGGCGGCTCGTGTACGTCCATCGCGATCCCGTGGTCGGTCTTGTCCCAGTAGAACGGCTTGTAGAGCAGCTCGACCAGCGCCTTGAGCGCGGCGATGCTCGACATCAGGAAATAGACATGCAGCAGCGGCAGCATCGGCCACAGGTGGCGGTGCCGGGCCGCCCGCACGCCGGCGGCCCAGAGCGCCAGGTTCACCGCCTCGATCCCCAGCATCACCGGGCCGAGCACATGGGCCGGTGGCAGAGTGGCCAGCACGGCGTTGGGCACGATCGGGGCGCCCAGATGCCCAAGCCAAAGCCACAGCAGCAGCGGCATGGTCAGCGCACTCAGGATCGAGCCGAGAAACAGGCATTGCAGGGCTGCGAACCCGCCCGGCCCCAGCGCCCGCCACAATGCGCGGGGGCTGCGCATATGCACCGCATAGGTCGCCATGTAGCCCTTGATCCAGCGCGAGCGCTGCTTGATCCAGGGCCAGATGCGCACGTTGGCCTCTTCCTGGGTGACTGTGTCGATCAGGCTGACCCGGTAGCCGTGGCGGTAGAGCCGCATGCCGAGATCCGCGTCCTCGGTCACGTTATGGGCGTCCCAGGGCCCGACCTCCTCCAGAACCTTGCGGCGCAGGAACAGGGTCGTGCCCCCCAGCGGGATCGGCAGACCCAGCCGGTCGAGCCCCTGCAGGAACAGTCCGAACCAGCCGGCGTATTCGGCGGTAAAGCACCGCGCGATCAGGTTGAACCGGGTGTTGAAGAAGTCGAGCCGCCCCTGCAGGCAGGCCACCTCCGGCGCGGCGTGGCGGAAGCCTTCGGCCACCTTCAGCAGCTGGTCCGGGTCGGGCCGGTCCTCTGCGTCGTAGATGCCCACGATCTCGCCGCGGCAGAAGGGCAGCGCGAAATTCAAGGCCCGCGGCTTGGTCTGCACCGTCCCGCGGGGCACCTCCAGCATGCGGAACCCCTGCGGCAGGCGCAGCTGCGACAGGGCGTTCTTGGTCACGTCATCCTCGGCCTCGACCACGAACAGAACATCCAGCAACGCACGGGGGTAGCGGAGCCGGTCGAGATTGTTCAGCAGTTTTTCCGCCACCTCGCTTTCCCGCAACAGAGGCACGAGGATGCTCATGGCAGGCAGGGGCGGTCTGGTCTTGTTCCGCTCCGGGGGCGGTTGCGGCGGGGGGCGCGCGCTCAGGCAGGCGACCGCGAGCATCAGTTTGAAGCCCATGGTGATCGCCAGCACCGCGAGCGTGATCCACATAAGCGCGCTGGTCACAAGCCCCGGGATCAGAACCAGGGCGGCGGTGGCCAGGGACAGGCACACAAGCCCCATCATCGCCGAGAGTGGCCGGAAGCCGCGGCAGCTCCAGCGTCCGGGCAGGGCGGTCTCGGCGCGGGCGATCAGGTGGGGGGCATGGGCGGCGCGGATCGCCTCGGCAATGGCATCGGCACCGGCCACGGCCAGCACCGGCTGCCCGGCTTCGGGTGGCAGGGTCGCGGCGATATCGGCGAATTCCTCCGGCTCGGCCACCAGGTACACGGTCGCCCCGGACAACCGCCGCCAGGGCAGGATACCGTGGGTGAGACACCAGTCGATCCCGTAGGCGCCGATCAGATCGGGATCGGCGGGCGCCTGCTCCGGGTCGATGCGGCCCGCGCGGTACATCTCGCAGCGCGCTTCCAGCAGCAGTTCGGGCGCCAGCCAGCCTTCGGCCACCAGAACTTCCAGCGGGCGCCGTCCCTGCAGCCGTGCCATGTGCACGGCCTGCAACCGCTCGGCCGGCGAGATGTCCCCCCGCCGCACCAGCAGATCAGCCAGCAACTCCCGCTCCGGGCGCGGCGCTGGCTTGCGCGGCACCGGCGCAAGAAGACCGTCACCCGTATCGCGGGTGGGTTGGAGGGAAATCACGGACATGGCGCTCACAGCGGGGAACACAGGCCGTGCCACCGTGAAACGGCAAGGTTAACATCAAGTTAAGGCGGGTTGCGCCGCGTTAGCCCGCCGTAACTGCACGGCGCGCAGCCATGGCCGCAGCGAACCGCTCGAACAGATAGTAGCTGTCTTGCGGGCCGGGGCTGGCCTCGGGGTGGTACTGCACCGAGAAAACCGGGCGGTCGGTCATGCGGATGCCGCAGTTCGACCCGTCGAAGAGCGACCTGTGGGTTTCGACCACGCCGTGGGGCAGGGTCTGGCTGTCCACGGTGAAGCCGTGGTTCATCGAGGTGATCTCGACCTTGCCGGTTTCCAGATCCTTTACTGGGTGGTTGGCGCCGTGATGGCCGTGGTTCATCTTCACGGTCTGTGCGCCGAGCGCCAGGGCCAGCATCTGGTGGCCGAGACAGATGCCGAAGACCGGCACGTCCGAGGCCTCCAGCACGCCCTTGATCATCGGGACCGCGTATTTCCCGGTGGCCGCCGGATCGCCGGGACCGTTGGACAGGAACACGCCGTCGGGGTTCTGGGCCAGCACGTCTTCGGCGGTGCTGGTGGCGGGCATCACCGTCACGTCGCAGCCCGCCGAGGCCAGGCAGCGCAGGATGTTGCGTTTCGCGCCGTAATCCAGGGCCACGACCTTGTGGCCCGGCGTGGTCCGGCGGGTGTAGCCCTCGGGCCAGGCCCAGCGTTGCTCGTCCCAGCGGTAGGATTGCGCGCAGGTGACCTCCCGGGCGAGATCGACCCCCTCCAGCCCGGCAAAGGCGCGGGCCTGGGCCACGAGGGCTTCGAGGTCGAAATTCCCTTCCGGGTCGTGGGCCAGGGCCACATGGGGCGCGCCCTGCTGGCGGATCTGCCGGGTCAGGCGCCGCGTGTCCACGCCGCCGATCCCGATCCGACCCGTGCGGGTCAGCCACTCGGTCAGCTTGCCTTGCGCGCGCCAGTTCGAGGGCTCGCTCGGGTCCCATTTGACCACCATGCCCGCGGCGACCGGGTCGGCGGCCTCGTCATCCTCGGCGGTCACGCCCGTATTGCCGATATGGGGAAAGGTGAAGGTCACGACCTGGCCCGCATAGGAAGGGTCGGTCATGATTTCCTGGTAGCCGGTCATGGCGGTGTTGAAGCACAGCTCCGCCGAGGTCGTGCCGACCGCGCCGAACCCGCGCCCATAGAAGACCGTGCCATCGGCGAGCACGAGGCAGGCGGTCGGGGTGTCGGGGGCGGCGGGCATGGGCGACTCCTCAGCAGCAGGCAAAATCTGGCGGACCCTAAGGGGGGGGCGCGGTCGGGTCAAGCGCGCGCGATCACATCCGGCCCCTGCGCCTGCACCCGCTTGCCAGACCGCGGCGGCCTTCTTACATAGGGCAGGCTTGCCACTTCTGGGGGACAGACACGACATGGATTTGCGCGAGAAGATCTCCTCGGGCCTGAAGGCCGCGATGAAGGAGAAGGACGCCGCCCGGTTGTCCACCCTGCGGCTCATCAGTGCCGCGATCAAGGACAAGGACATTGCCCTGCGCGGCCAGGGCAAGCCCGAGGGCGTGTCCGAGACGGACATCATGGCGATCCTGGGAAAGATGGTGAAGCAGCGCCAGGAGACCGCGCGCACCTATGAAGAGGCCGGGCGGCTGGAGTTGGCCGCGCAGGAACTGGCGGAGATCGAGGTGATCGAGGAATACCTGCCCACCCCGCTCAGCGAGGACGAGATCGACGCGGCGATCGACGACACGATCACGGCACTGGAGGCGGACTCGATCCGCGACATGGGCCGGGTGATCGGCGCGCTGAAGACCCGCTACACCGGCCGGATGGATTTCGGCCGGGTCGGGCCGATGGTCAAGGACCGGCTCAGCGCCTGAGGCGGCCCGAACAAGACACCACGCCTGTTCCGACGACCCCGACCCCGACCCTCGCGCCCCAAGACCCCGCCATGACCGACACGCCAGCCGATCCCGACGCCCAGACCCTCGCCCGCCGCTACCGCGCGGTGCTGGATGCGGAGATGGCGCAATTGGTGCAGGCCTCCGAAGACAGCGGCGCGGCGCGGCAGACAGTGGAGCTGGACCAGCAGAGCGTCGGGCGGCTGTCGCGGATGGATGCGCTGCAGGGCCAGGCGATGGCGGCCGCGCTGGAGGTGCGCCGCCGCGGACGCCGGGCGCGGATCGTGGCGGCCCTGCACCGTATGGAGACGGGGGAGTTCGGCTATTGCGTCGATTGCGGCGGCTTCATTGGCCTGCCGCGGCTCGACGTGGACCCGACGGCGGCACGGTGCGGCGACTGCAAGGGCTGAGAGCGGCCGCGCGGTCCGCATGTCGCGCATACAAAGGCGCCAACCGGGGGGGTGTCCGGCTGGCGCAGGCCGGTCCGTAATGCGGGCCGGTAACTGCCGGGGCACTCACTCACTACCACCGAAGGCACTCGTTGCGCCACGCGCTGTGGTCCCGGCACCGGTAAGTGTAGGGCACCCGCAGAGAGGGCGCCCTGATCTGGCGCATGTCGAGGGGGATTTGGCCGCGCTGTTGTGGGCAGAGCGCCCCAAAGCCCGTTCGAACGGGCTTGAACGCGCTTTGCGGAGCGGTTGCCGCCTGTTGCGCCGCGCGCGCTACGCGGGGCCGCGGCAGAGGTCCGGGGGCCTGCGAGGCGTGTCGCGCGGGCTGGGCCAAGCCCGTTCGAACGGGCTTGGTCGCTTGCCCGCTCAGGGGCGCCGCATCCGGTTGAGCCGGTCCTGCAGGTCCGCGTGCAGGTCCAGACGTTCCTCGGGGGACAGGAACGCGCCCAGTTCCACCTCCCGGTCCGAGCCGCGCAGGGTGATGTAGTTTTCCACCGGCCCCTCCTTGGGGTGCAGGCGCAGCTCCACCCAATAGGGGTTGGCTTCCCAGTGTTGCGCGGCACGGTGCGGGTTGTGCCGGGTCAGGGCGATCCGGTCCTCGGCGAGCACCAGCACCTCGTGCAAGCTCATGTCCCGCTGGTTGCGGCGGATGCCGTACCACACCCCGCCCAGCGACAGCAGCATGAAGGGCAAGAGACCCCAGAGCACCCCCGTCCCCAGCACCGCGACGAGGGGCAGGGACAGCGCCAGCGCGGTGATCGTCATGAACGCGACGAACCCCTTGGCCGTCAGCGACTTGTGCGGCCAGAGATACAGCCGCTGCTCCGTCAAACAGGCCCCGGATTTCTCCGGAGCCTGCTGCGACGTGGTGATCCACTCAAGTGGCATGGGGTTCCCTCAGTGCGACGGCTGCTTGTCCCACATGTCCCGGGTCGGGAGCTGCTCGAACGTATGTTCGGGCGGCGGGTTAGGCAGGGTCCACTCCAGGGTGTCCGCATGTTCGTTCCAGTAGTTCTCTTCTTCCACGCGCTTGCCGCGGGTGATGGTGTAGAAGACCACGCCGATGAAGAAGAGGAACGAGGCGAAGGACAGGAACGCGCCCCAGCTCGACACCCAGTTCCAGATCCCGAAGGCCTCCGGGTAGTCGATGTAGCGGCGCGGCATGCCCTGGCGGCCCAGGAAGTGCTGCGGGAAGAAGGTGATGTTGGTGCCGATGAAGAAGGTCCAGAAGTGCACCTTACCGGCCCATTCCGGGTACTGACGGCCCGACATCTTGCCGATCCAGAAGTAGATCCCGGCGAAGATTCCGAACACCGCCCCGAGGCTCATCACATAGTGGAAGTGGGCCACCACGTAGTAGGTGTCGTGATAGGCCCGGTCGACGCCCGCCTGGGACAGCACGATACCGGTCACACCGCCCACGGTGAACAGGAACAGGAACCCGATGGCAAAGAGCATCGGTGTCTCGAACGTCAGAGACCCCTTCCACATAGTCGCGATCCAGCTGAAGATCTTCACCCCCGTTGGCACCGCGATGACCATGGTCGCCAGCATGAAGTAGCTCTGCTGGGTCAGGGACATGCCCACCGTGTACATGTGGTGCGCCCAGACAACGAAGCCCAGGCCGCCGATGGCGATCATTGCCCAGACCATGGGCATGTAGCCGAAGACGGGCTTGCGCGAGAAGGTCGCGATCACGTGGCTGATGATGCCGAAGGCTGGCAGGATCACGATGTAGACTTCCGGGTGGCCGAAGAACCACAGGATATGCTGATAAAGCACCGGGTCCCCGCCGCCGGCCGGGTCGAAGAAGGTCGTCCCGAAATTCCGGTCGGTCAGCAGCATGGTGATCGCGCCCGCCAGAACCGGCAGGGCCAGAAGGATCAGCCAGGCGGTGACGAAGATCGACCAGGCAAAGAGCGGCACCTTGAACAGTGTCATGCCCGGGGCGCGCATGTTCAGGAAGGTCGTGATGATGTTGATCGCGCCGAGGATCGACGAGGCGCCCGACACGTGGACCGCGAAGATCGCCAGATCCATCGAGAACCCGGCCTCAGTCGTGGACAGCGGCGGATAGAGCACCCAGCCCACGCCGGAACCTGTCTGGCCATTGCCGCCCGGTGCCAGCACCGAGGCAATCGCTAGCGACGTCCCGGCCACGTAGAGCCAGAAGGACAGGTTGTTCAGCCGCGGGAAGGCCATGTCCGGCGCACCGATGTGCAAGGGCATGAAATAGTTGCCGAAACCGCCGAAGAGGGCCGGGATCACCACGAAGAACATCATCAGGATGCCGTGGCCGGTGATCAGCACGTTCCACAGGTGCCCGTTCGGCGTACAGACATCGTTCGCGCCGGCCGCGATGAAGCGCGCGCCCTCGGTACACATGTACTGAACGCCGGGGTTCATCAACTCCATGCGCATGTAAACCGTGAAGGCGACCGAAATGAACCCGGCCAGACCCGCCACGAGGATATAGAGGATCCCGATATCCTTGTGATTGGTCGACATGAACCAACGGGTGAAGAACCCGCGGGTATCTTCGTGACCGTGGCCATGGATGGCTGCATCTGCCATGCTGCTCTCTCCTGTTCGTCGTTCTCCGCGGGGGCCTGTCCAAAGGGTCGTTCAGACGGACTCGCCCTGCGGTTCCGAAATATGTTCTATCGGGGCTGCGCGGGTGCGGCAATGCCGTACACCATGACATACAACAAATTCTGCATGTGTTTTTCGCCACATGGGCGCAAAGGTCGCATGGCTCGGCCATCTGGCGGGGGCGTTCCGGGGGGCGCTGCCCCCGTCGCCCGGGCCGGGCAACTTCCCCGGAGTATTTTCGCAAAGATGAAGAAGGGCGCGGCGCGGCGTTAAGGCATCACGCGGGAAAGGCGGTCTGGACGCCGACAAGTTTTTTCGCGAAACCGCGCGAGATCAAGGGTTTGCAGAGATTTGTTTCGCGAGCGAAGCATTCGATTCTCGCAATGGATTGACGGCTCAATCGGCCTCGGTATCCGGGCGGGGCCAGGTCACCAGGCTGACGGAGTTCGGATTGAACGAGCGCACCTTGCGCACCGTGTCGAACTGCGCGCCCAGCCGGGCCGTCCACCAGCGGGCGGGGCGCACCGTGCAATGGGCGTTCTCGCCATTGGGCAGGATCTCGGCGGCCTTGACGCAGGAAATGTTGAAGAACGCGTTGGGCGAGACGCTGCGGATCTCGGCGAGTACGCGGTCGACCTCTTCGAGGGGGATATGCTCCATCACGTCGGTGCAGATCACGAGGTCGGTCTCCACCTCGGGCAGGGTCGCGATCTGTGGCAGTGCGGGGTCGTAGCGATAGGCGGTGGCGTCGAAGATCTTCGCCAGCCAGTCCACGGTCCGCGCCTGCCCACAGCCATAGTCGAGGATGGTGCGGGGCGGCGGCAGGAAGGCGACCTGCCGCAGGATGTAGCCGGTCAGCAGCTCCGAGGTCTGGCCATAGACCTTGCCCTCGTGCACCGCGCGGTACTGGGCGATCAGCTCTGCGCTGCGGGACATGAAGACCTCCTGCAAGGGATTTTACGTGACATGGGTTCAGGCCTCCACCGACAGGGGGCCGAAAGTCTCTTCGAAGCATTTGCGCAGGGCCACGTCCACATCCGCCATGGTCACCGGCAGGCCGAGATCGACCAGGCTGGTGACCCCGTGTTCGGTGATGCCGCAGGGCACGATGCCGGAGAAATGGTCGAGATCGGGCTCCACATTGATCGACAGACCGTGAAAGCTCACCCATTTGCGCAGACGCACGCCGATAGCGGCGATCTTGTCCTCCTGGAGCTGCCCGGCGGCATTGCGCGGTTTGTCCTGCCGTTGCACCCAGACGCCCACGCGGCCTTCGCGGCGTTCGCCGGTGACGTTGAACTCGGCCAGGGTGGCGATCACCCAGGCCTCCATCCGGCAGACGAACTGGCGCACGTCGCGGCCGCGTTTGCCCAGATCGAGCATGACATAGACCACCCGCTGGCCCGGCCCGTGGTAAGTGTACTGCCCGCCGCGCCGGGCGGTGTGGACCGGGAAGCGGTCCGGGTCTGTCAGGTCGGCGGGGTCGGCGGAGGTGCCGGCGGTGTAGAGCGGCGGATGCTCCAACAGCCAGATCATCTCGGGCGCGCGGCCCTCGGAAATGGCGGCGACGCGCACTTCCATGGTGGCGAGCGCGTCCTCGTAGGGCACCAGCCCATCGGAAATGATCCAGTCCATCGGCCCCTCCGTGCGGTCCATGAGGGGATGCCCGAAACCGCCGCCTGCTGCAAGGGACGCCTCCTTGCGAGCGGTTGCGAATGCCGGATATGCGCGCGAGCGGGCCGTGTGGAAAATCGCGTGCGGGAGGCACAATTCCCTCTTGGCATTGCGGCCAAGGCCCGCTAAACCCCCGCCATTCTCCAAGGCGTGCGGTCGTGGCGGAATTGGTAGACGCGCAGCGTTGAGGTCGCTGTGGGGTAACACCCGTGGAAGTTCGAGTCTTCTCGACCGCACCATTATCCCCTCGGATGAGTGACTTCCCCCTATTCTTGTGCTCTCTGCGGTTTGCCGGGGCTTGCCGTCGCGCGGGCACTCGCCGACGCCCTAGCGCACCGCTTCTATGGGGCCATCGGCGGAGCCGCTGATGAATTGAGTGAGGTAGGGATCGCCGCTGTGATCCATGTCCGAGACCGGGCCGGTCCAGCGGATCTTGCCCCCGTGCAGCATGGCCACGTCGTCGGCGATGGCGCGCACGCTGGTCATGTCATGGGTGATGGTCATGGCGGTGGCGCCCATCTCGACCACGATCTCGCGGATCAGGTCGTTGATCACGCCCGACATGATCGGGTCGAGCCCGGTCGTGGGCTCGTCGAAGAAGATGATCTCGGGCTCGGCGGCGATGGCGCGAGCGAGGCCCACGCGTTTCTGCATGCCGCCCGACAGCTCGGCCGGGAACTGGTCGGCCACGTCCGGGGTCAGGCCCACGCGGCGCAGCTTCTCGATGGCGATGTCGCGGGCCTCGGCGCGCGGGCGTTTCAGCGCCCCGCGCAGCAGGCGGAACGAGACATTCTGCCAGACCGGCAGGCTGTCGAAGAGCGCACCGCCCTGGAACAGCATCCCGAAGCGGGCGAGGAAGGCATCGCGCTCCACCTTCTCGACATCCTTGCCGTCCACCAGGATTTGCCCCGCATCGGGCGAGATCAGGCC
This sequence comes from Dinoroseobacter sp. PD6, assembly GCF_028807315.1. NCBI lineage: Bacteria > Pseudomonadati > Pseudomonadota > Alphaproteobacteria > Rhodobacterales > Roseobacteraceae > Dinoroseobacter > Dinoroseobacter sp. PD6. Next base: position 157,501 of record NZ_JARAMN010000003.1, read on the forward strand.
CAGCACGCTCTTGAGCATCACCGATTTGCCCGTGCCCGAGCCGCCGATGATCACCATGCTCTCGCCCTTGGGGATCACGAGATCCACGCCGCGCAGAACCTCCTTGGGCCCGAACGCCTTGGAGACGCCGCGCAACTCGATCATCGGAGGGGGGCTGGTGGTGTCGGTCATCCGGAGAAAAACAGTTCGGTCAGCATGTAGTTGGCCGCGAGGATCAGCACGGCCGCCGCGACGACGGAGGATTTGGTGGCCGCGCCCACGCCCTGCGCACCCCGCCCCGAATTCATGCCCGAATAGCAGCCCATCAGGGCGGCGATGGCGCCGAATACGGCCCCCTTCGCGAGCGACGAGACGATGTCGTGCAGTTCGAGGAAATCCACCGTGTTCTGCAGGTAGGTCGCCGGGTTGAAGCCCAGCCGGGAGGTCGAGACCAGGTAGCCCCCCATGATCCCGATCGTGTCGCCCACCGCCACCAGCAGCGGCACCACGAGGATCGCGGCCAGCACCCTGGGGGCGGTGAGGTATTTCATCGGGTGGGTGGACAGGGTGACCAGGGCATCGATCTGCTCGGTCACCTTCATGGTGGCGATCTCGGCGGCGATCGACGAGGTCACGCGCGCCGCGATCATCAGACCGCCCAGCACCGGGCCCAGTTCCCGCACCATGCCGATGGCGACGATCTGCGGCACCACGGCCTCGGCCGAGAAGCGCGCGCCACCCGCGTAGATCTGCAGCGCGAGCGCGCCGCCGGTGAAGAACGCTGTCAGGCCCACCACCGGCAGGCTGAAATAGCCGATATTCAGCAGGGCCTGGCCGAATTCCCGCCAATAGAAGGGCGGGCGCACCATGTGGCTGAAGGCGGCGCCGACGAAGATGGCGAACCGGCCCGCGGCCCCCAGGATGCCCAGCACGCTCGCCCCGATGGCGGCGATCAGGCGGATCATGCGACGCCGCCCGCATAGTGCCGGGCGTAGCGGGGCCCCAGCGAAGTGAGGATTTCATAGCCGATCGTGCCGGCGGCCTCGGCCAGACGGTCCACGCCTTGCGCGGGACACAGCAGATCGAGCGCCTCCGGCACCTCGTCCAGGTGGCTGACATCCACGGTCAGCAGGTCCATGGACACGCGCCCGGCCAGCGGGCAAGCCACGTCGCCCGCATAGAGCATGGCGCGGTTGCTCATCGCCCGGATCAGCCCGTCGGCATAGCCCGCCGAGAGCGTCGCGATGGCCCCGTCCGATTGCGCCACCCAGGAACACCCGTAGCCCACGCTTTCGCCCGCGGTGACCGCGCGGACCTGCACCACCGGGATCGACAGGCGCACCACCGGCTCGGCCGCGCCGAAGGGGGCGCCGCCATAAAGCCCGATGCCGGGCCGGGTCATGTCGAAATGATACGCCTCGCCCAGAAGGATGCCGCCCGTGGCCGACAGGCTGCGCGGCACGGTGATCCCGTCCGTGAGGCGGTGAAACTCGGCCAGCTGTGCGGCGTTCGCGGCATGCCCGGGCTCATCGGCGCAGGCCAGATGGGACATCACCAGCTTCGGCCCTTGCCCCAGCGCGAATTCCGCCACCGCGGCCCATTCGTCCGCCTCCATCCCCAGCCGGTTCATGCCCGTGTCGAGTTGGATGCCGAAGGGATGGCGAGGCAGGGTCTCGAAATGCCGGGCGAGTTGCTCGGCGGAATTGATCATCGGGGTCAGCCGTGCGCCAGCGATGGCCTGGGTGTCGCCCTCCATATGCCCCGAGAAGACGTTGATCGCCGGGCCCGGCCCGAGAGCCTTGCGGAGCGTGACACCTTCCTCGGCGACGGCCACGAAGAACTGGCGTGCCCCGGCCTGGGCGAGGGTGCGCGCGACGCGCCCCGCATCGAGCCCGTAGCCATCGGCCTTGACCACGGCGCCGGTCGCCACCCGACGGTTGGATGCACGATCCAGTGCGCGCCAGTTGGCGGCAATTGCGTCGAGGTCGATGGAGAGGGTTGCGGTGGCCATGGGGCGGTTTTGACAGGCCCGTGTCCGGCGTCAAGGGGGGATGGCGGTCTGAGCGGCGCGCGGCCCACCGGGAGCACGGCAGCACAGGCGGCTGTCGCGGGGGGACGGCGGCCTGGTGCTTCGAGGCCGCTCCAGAATCTGTTTCGAAAAGGCGCAAAGTTCGCTAAGGTTTAGCGGTATTGTCAAGAGTTCGTTACATTTCAAGACCATGACCGGCCACGGGCGCGCAGATGCCCGGTCCGGTATGCGTAACCCAGCCAATCAACAGTCAGGGAGACACAAATGGCACGCGACGAAATCATCCACGATCCCGAATACGGCAACAAGGCGGAAGCCTTTGAAGCGTATGATGATATTCCGACGAACCCGAACCTCGGCAACACGATCGGCGACGTGATCAACGAACGCTACGGGCGGCGCGAGGTTCTGCGCGGCATGCTGGGCGTGTCGGCGACCACGGCGCTATTCGGAAGCTCTGCCCTCGTGGCGCCGAACCGGGCCGCGGCCATGACCGCCGCCGACAGCCGCTATGTCTTCGACGAGCTGGCCTGGGGCAATGACGAACGCCACCATATCGCCGAAGGCTATAACGCCGATGTCCTGGTGCGCTGGGGCGACCCGATCACGGCCGATGCGCCGGAGTTCGACGTGATGAACCAGACGCCCGAGGCGCAGTCGAAACAGTTCGGCTACAACAACGACTATGTCGGCTTTGCCGAGATCGAACCGGGCCGCGGCATGCTCTGCGTGAACCACGAATACACCAACGAAGAGGTGATGTTCCCCGGCCTCGGGCGCCAGGACCGCACGGGGTTCGAAGGCATGACCAAGGAGCTGGTGGATATCGAGATGGCCGCCCATGGCGGCTCGGTCTTCGAGGTGGTCAAGGGCGCCGATGGCAAGTGGTCGGTGAACCGCGACAACCCGGCGAACCGGCGCGTCACCGCCAACACGCCGATGACCATCGATGGGCCCGCAGCCGGGCATCCGCGGATGCGCACTTCCGCCGATCCGGCGGGCATGACCGTGCTCGGCACGATCAACAACTGCGCCGGCGGGATGACCCCCTGGGGCACCTACCTGATGGCCGAAGAGAACTTCCACGGCTATTTCTGGTCCGACACGCTGGATGCCGAAGGCCGCCCGGACGTGTCGGCCCAGCCCGAAGCCGACAGCATGATCCGCTACGGCGTGCCGGGGCGATGGTATGCCTGGGGCAAGTTTCACGACCGGTTCAACATCGACAAGGAACCCAACGAGTCCAACCGCTTCGGCTACATCGTTGAAGTGGATCCGATGAACCCCGACGCGATGCCGATCAAGCACACGGCGCTGGGCCGGTTCCGCCATGAGGGGGCCGAGACCACCATTGCCTCCGACGGGCGGCTGGTGATCTATTCCGGCGACGACAACCGGTTCGACTATCTCTACAAATGGGTCTCTGCCGATCCGGTGACCGAAGAAAACAGCCATTTCGGGTCCACGCTGTTGTCCGAAGGCACGCTCTACGTCGCGCGGTTCAACCCGGATGGCGTGATCGATTGGCTGCCGCTGGTGCATGGGGAAGGGCCGCTGACCGCGGAGAACGGATTCGAGTCCCAGGCCGATATCGCCATCGACACGCGTCTGGCCGCGGATGCGCTGGGCGCCACCCCGATGGACCGCCCGGAGGATGCGCAACCGGGCCCGAACGGCACCGCCTATGTCATGCTGACCAACAACAACCGGCGCACGCCCGAGCAGGTGGATGCCGCCAATCCACGCCCGGAAAGCAATTTCGGCCACATCATCGAGATCCGCGAGGACGGCGGCAACCATTCCTCGCCCAAGGGAACCTGGGAGATCCTCGTGCTCTGCGGCGATCCCGCCATTGCCGAGGTGGGCGCGCGTTGGAACCCCGAGACGTCCGAGTCGGGCTGGTTCTCCTCGCCGGACAACTGCGCCATCGACGATGCGGGCCGTCTCTGGATCTCGACTGACCAGGGGTCAGGCTGGGGCCGGACGGGCAAGTCCGACGGGCTCTATTCGCTGGAAACGGAGGGAGATTTGCGCGGGCATGCAAAGCTGTTCTTCCGCTGCCCCGTAGGCGGCGAGTTGTGCGGGCCGTATTTTGCCGACAACGATGAAACGCTGTTTCTGGCGGTGCAACATCCGGGCACGGACGGGACCAAGGATTACCCGGGCTTTGAACGCGACAGCACCTTCGAGGATCCGGCCACCCGCTGGCCCGATTTCGACCCCAACATGCCGCCGCGCCCCTCGGTGGTCGTGGTAACGAAACAGGGCGGCGGCAAGATCGCGGTCTGATCGGATCGTTTTCGCGGATGCCGGCCTCGCGGGGCCGGCATTCGTGCGCCCTGCGGGCCCTCAGGGCGTGCCCCAGATCCCGCGGTTGCGCTCCCAGATTTTCTCGCCGATCTGGCAGTCGCGAGCATCGTTCGGGCCGGGGCGGTATTGTACCGGGCGTGGCGTCGGCGCGGGCGACGTGCCGACCAGTTCCAGCACCAGCTTGCGGCGCACGGCTTGGGCAAAATCGGCCCAGCTGGTGACCGGGATCACGAAACTGCCCGGCCCACCGATCACGCAGGTCCGGTAATAGATATCGAGATCGTCGAGATGCCAGCGGGAGCGGGGGACCTCCACCGTCATAAGGGGCAGCCCGTTGATCACGATCCCCTCCGCCACGGCCCGATCGCGTGCAAGGGTGACGAGACCGCCCTGGTTGTTCGGGCCATCCCCGGAGATGTCGATGACCCGTCTCAACCCTGCAAAGGCGTTGCCATTCAGGCTCTCGCGCCCGAAGGCGATCGCGCCGGTGATCGACGTGCGGCGCAGGGCCGGGTTGAACTGCGTGTCGAGCTTCGCGGCGAAGGCTTCTGCCCCGGCCCGGTCCTCTATCAGGGTCCAGTCCACCACGATCCGTTGCGCGCCCGCCCCGGCCCATTCCACGTAGGACAGCGCCACCCGGCCCAGCAGCCCGCCTTGCAAGGCCGAGATGACTTCATCCGAGCGCAGGGCCTCGGCGTAGCCGCGGCGCTGGATTTCCAGCTCCGCCGGGGTCATGGAACGCGACACGTCCACCGCAAGCAGCAACTCGACGTCCACCTCGACGTCTTCGGCCCCCGAGGGACCGGCAAGAAGCGCCGCAAAGACGAAAGCCAGAATCCAAGCCATGGAGAAATCCTACGGCATCGCCGGCTTGAGGGGAGCCTAAATCCACCCCGCCGCGCGATTGTGATCGCAGGCACGCGATCGTTCGTGGCGCGCCCGCTATTCCGCCGGGTTCTTGCCGTCGGAGCGGAGCCTTTTCACCAGCCCGCTGCCGCTTTCGATGATCGATTTCAGCCGCTCTTCCAGCCGGGTCATCTCGAGGGTCGAGGTCTTGAGGTTCTCGCTCTGATCGCCGATCTCGGCGAGCCCCTTGTAGAGCGTCTCGCTGGCGCTGGTCTGGGCTTCGGCATTGGCAACCACCTGACGGAGCTTTTCCAGCAATTCGGTCGCGGTCGCCGCGTTTTCGACCTCCGCCAGGGCGTCATCGAGGGTTGCGATCGATCCGCGCACGGCGTCGAACCAGGCATTCGACAGGCGCGGCTCCTGCTTGGCGCTCAGCATCGCGTTGCGCTCCAAATGCCGGATGCCCGAGACCACCGTGTCCACGGTCGCGCGCAGATCGCCCTGCACCGCGATGATGTCGTCATTGGCGGTCACGACCTTGCGCAGCACCGTATCCAGCTCGCCCACGATCCCGGTGATCCGGTCCAGAAACAGGTTGAGATCGCGCGCCAGAACCCCGAATTCATCCGACGTGCGGATGTCGGCGCGGTGATCGAGCGTGCCGTAGGCGCGCGCCAGGTTGCTGACAACGGCGCGCAGTTCCATCAGCGGCTCCAGCCGGGCGCGCAGGATCAGAAACAACAGGAAGGAATGCAGCACGATCTTGCCCGCCGACAGGATGCCAGTCAGTTGTATGTCCTTGAACCAGATGGCGAAATCTCGGCTGAGATAGTTGCGCACCACGACGGTGCCGAGCACGTCGCCCACGACCGCCTGGGTGTGACAGGCCAGACAGAAATCCTCCGCCACGATATCGATCTCGAAGCTCTGGTAGCGTCCCTCGGGCCAGTTGTCCCCGGGGATGCCGCGCGGGGTGAAGCCGAAACTGTCCTCGATCGAGGTGACCGTGACCGGGGTGGGTTCGATGGCGATGACATAACCCAGATCGGACCAGTTTTCCTCCAGGATGGGATACATGGTGCGCGCGGCGACCGGCCCGCCTTCGTTTTGCATGATGGAGCGGACATTGTCGGCCAGATCCTCGGCCACGAGCTCGGCCTCTTCGACCCCGTTGGTTCCGTAGTTGTAATAGACAAGAGCGGCTTTCAGCGAGAACTCCGCGACGGTGACGATGATCAGGATCACGAAGAAATCGCGGATCATGTGAACAAGGAACGACTTGTCGAACCGACCGATGGAGGCGCTGTTCTGGTTGATCATCCGCAGGTCTCCTCCGGTGTTCCCGAAAAAGGTAGCGTTGGCCTGCCGAGTTTAAAGGCGCATCAGCGGGCGCGGCAGGGGGCGGATCGGCTGGGCGCCGTGCAAGGCCCTTCGAAGGGCCTTGGCGCCTCGCGGCACAGTCTGCGCAGGAGGCGCGGTCCGGACGCGCCCCGAGGTCTCGCTTGCGTCATTTCCAAGCGGGCAGGGCCAAGCGGGCAGGCGCGCGTCGCGCGCACCCGGTGCGCGGCGTGCCCCAAGGCCGTTCGAACGGCCTTGTACCGCGTCGCTCAGCCGAACCCGCCCGCATCGCCGCTGTCCTGCTGCCAGCGTTTCACCAGGTTGCCGAAGCGCGTGAACTGGCCCTCGAAGCTCAGCTCGACGGTTCCGATGGGGCCATGGCGCTGTTTGCCGATGATCACTTCGGCGCGGCCGTGGAGCTTTTCCATCTCCTCCTGCCACTTGGCCATGGCCTCCAGGTCGTGGTCGCCGGGCTTCTCGCGTTCCTTGTAGTATTCCTCGCGGAAGACGAACATGACCACGTCGGCGTCCTGCTCGATGGAGCCTGATTCCCGAAGGTCGGAGAGTTGCGGGCGCTTGTCCTCGCGGTTTTCCACCTGGCGGCTGAGCTGCGACAGCGCGACCACGGGGATGTCGAGCTCCTTTGCGATGGCCTTCAAACCTTGCGTGATCTCGGAAACCTCGTTCACGCGGCTGTCCTTGGCCGTGGCCGGGCGCACCAGCTGCAAATAGTCCACGATCAGCACGTCGAGCCCGTGGGTCCGTTTCAGCCGCCGCGCGCGGGCGGCGAGCTGGCTGATCGGCAGGGCCGGCGTGTCGTCGATATAGAGCGGGCAGCTTTCCAGCGACTTGGCGGCCTCGACGAAGCGGCGGAACTCGGTTTCGGTCATGTCGCCCCGGCGGATCTGCTCGCTGGGGACCTCGGCGGCCTCCGACAGGATCCGGGCCGCCAGCTGTTCGGCGCTCATCTCCAGGCTGTAGAACCCCACCACACCGCCATTGACCGTCCCCTCGGAGCCGTCGGGCTTGACCCCGCGCCGATAGGCCTTGGCGATGTTGAAGGCCATGTTCGTGGCCAGGGAGGTCTTCCCCATGGACGGGCGCCCGGCCAGGATCAGAAGGTCCGAGCGGTGCAGGCCGCCGAGCTTCTTGTCCATGTCGATCAGCCCGGTGGAGACCCCGGCGAGCCCGCCGTCGCGCTGATAGGCGGCGTTGGCCACGTCCACGGCTTGCGTCACCGCGCGCAGGAAGGACTGGAAGCCGCTGTCGCTCTTGCCCTGCTCGCCGAGGGCATAGAGGGCTTGTTCGGCCTCGACGATCTGTTCTTTCGGCTCTGAGGCCACGTCGACCTGGGCGGCCTTGCTGACGATTTCCTGGCCCAGCTCGATCAGCTCGCGCCGGATCGCCAGGTCGTAGATCATCTGGGCGTAGTCCTTGGCCGCGAAGGCGCTGATGGCGGCGCCCGCCAGGCGCACGAGATAAGCCGGTCCGCCCAGTTCCGCGAGGCCCGGATCGTCCTCCAGAAATGCCTTGAGTGTCACCGGGGAGGCCAGCGCGTTCTTCTGGATGCGGGTCGCGGCAACCTCGTAGATCCGGCGGTGGACCGGGTCGAAGAAATGCTCCGGCTGGATGATCATCGAAACCCGGTCGAAGACGTCATTGTTGGTCAGGATCGCGCCCAGCAGCTGCTGTTCGGCCTCGATGTTCTGCGGCAGGCCCGGGCTGTCGCCCTCGGGCCGAATTGCCGCCACCGCACCAGCCAGTTTCGCCACTTCCGTCACGCGCCACACCCCTCTTTGCCCCGGACCGTTTTTATGGCCCAAACCGCTTTGCAGGGCAATTGTTGGTAACTCTGTTGATAACTGAAAACCCTAGGCATGACCACTGCATCCTGTGGTTGCATATGCCAACCGGTCAACAGAATGTGGTGTCGCATTGGGGCCACGCGCAGGAAATTTTCCGATCGCGCGGGATTATCCACATGGGCGCGCCCGGCCCGAGAAGGCCCGGGCGCCCTATGTCAATCGCGCTTGTGGGCCTCTTGCCAGGCGCGCGGGTCGTTCAGGAATGTTTCAACTTCGCCAAGCGTTTCGGGATCAAAACTGCCCCGTGCGCGCGCCTCGGCCAGCACGTCCCACCAGGTGCACAGGTGGTGCAGTTTCACCCCTTCGGCGGCGAGGCTCGATTCGGTTTCGGGGAAAATGCCGTAGCTGAAAATCACCGCCGTATGGCCGCAGGTCGCGCCGGTTTTTCGAATCGCTTCCACGAATTTCAGCTTCGATCCGCCATCGGTGGTCAGATCCTCCACCAGCAGCACGCGCTCACCCTCGCGCATCACGCCCTCGATCTGTGCATCGCGGCCATAGCCCTTGGGCTTCTTGCGCACATAGGTCATCGGTAGCGCCAACCGTTCCGCCACCAAGGCGCCGAACGGGATGCCCGCGGTCTCGCCCCCCGCGATGTTGTCGAACGCCTCGAACCCGGCCTCGCGCATCACCGTGACAGTCAGGAAATCCATCAGCGTCGAGCGGATCCGCGGGAAGGAGATCAGCTTCCGGCAGTCAATATAGGTCGGCGAGGGCAGGCCGGAGGCCAGGATGAACGGCTCGCGCGCATTGAAATGCACCGCCTCGATTTCCAGCAACATGCCTGCGGTGAGGCGAGCCATCTCGGCCTGGTCGGGGAAACTGTTGGGGATCATGGCGGCCTCGCTGGGTTGGGACGCTTTCCCCTAGAGCAATCCGAATGCGGGTTGAACCCTTTTTGACGGGCCGCGTCGTGCGAAAATGCCGTTGCGATGCCGGGATCCGACATGGATCCCATGGGCAATTCGCGCCCTGTCAGTCCAGAACCCGCCAATGCAGCGGATGGCCCGGATCGAACAGGGTCACGGGGCCCGCGCCGGTTTCGATCTTCGCGGGGTAGGGGACGGGGTCGTCCGACCGCTCCAGCGTGATGGTGCCCTCGTTGGGTTCCAGCCCGTAATGGGCGGGGCCATGGAGCGACGCAAAGCCTTCGAGCTTGTCGAGCGCGCCCTCTTCTTCGAACACATGGGCCAGGCACGCCATGGTGTTGCTGGCCGAGAACACGCCCGCGCAACCACAGGACGTCTCCTTGTTGTCATCCGTATGGGGCGCGCTGTCGGTGCCCAGGAAGAAGCGCGGATTGCCCGAGATCGCCGCCGCGCGCAGGGCCGCCTGATGCGACGCCCGCTTGACCACCGGCAGGCAGTAGTAATGGGGCCGGATGCCGCCCACCAGCATGTGGTTGCGATTGATCATCAGGTGATGGGTGGTAATCGTGGCCCCGATATGGCCGTCGGCACCGGTCACGTAGTCCACCGCGTCCTTGGTGGTGATATGCTCCATCGTTACGCGCAACCCCGGCGTTGCCCGGCGCAGCGGGTCCAGAACCGTGTCGATGAACACCGCCTCCCGGTCGAAGATGTCGACCTCGGGCGTCGTGACCTCGCCATGAAAACACAGGGGCAGGCCGATCTCAGCCATCTTTTCGAGCACGCCGCGCACCTTGTCGAAATCCCGTACGCCCGACGCGGAGTTGGTCGTCGCCCCCGCCGGGTAGAGCTTCACCGCCGTGATCAGCCCGTCCGCATGGGCGGTGGCGACGTCCTCCGGGTCGGTCTCTTCGGTCAGGTAGAGCGTCATCAGCGGGGTGAACGCCATGCCCTGCGGCAGCGCCGACAGGATGCGGTCGCGATAGCCAATGGCGTCGGCGCCCCGCACCACGGGGGGCACAAGGTTCGGCATGATGATCGCGCGGGCGAAATGCCGTGCGGTTTCCGGCAGGACCCCTCTCAGCATGGCGCCATCGCGCAGGTGCAGGTGCCAGTCATCAGGGCGGCGCAGGGTCAGGCGCATGGGAAGTCCTCGTCTCGGCGCGCCCGGTGCGGCGCTTTTGTCGGTCCTAGCGCAGCATGCGCCGCGCGGCCAGAGTCAGACTTTCGGAAGAATGCCCGTTTCTTGGTCGATATGCGTCGGCATTAGGCGATTTGGAGACATGCAGGGGCAACAGGCTGGCAAGTTTCTGCGCTGCGGCATGGGGTCGGATTGCAGCCGCCGCTCTGTCGGGGCAGGGTGGCCGCGAAAGGAGCAGACATGCTCAACACGCTAGAGCCGCAGCCTTGCGAAACGGACGCACTTTCCCCACGCCTGCAACGCAGCACGGGAAGTGCCCGTGTCGTGATGCGGCGCAAAGCCGATGGGACAACGGCGCTGGCCGATCTGGCGCAACAGGGATGTGCCAAGGCGATGCTGCCCCGGGTCCATGCGCCGGTGCCCGAGGTGGTGTTCCTGAACACCGCCGGTGGCGTGACCGGTGGCGACAGTCTGAGCTACAGGCTTGACCTAGAGGCTGGCGCGCAGGCGACAGGGGCGACACAGACGGCCGAGCGCACCTATCGCAGCAGTGCCGGTACGGGCGAGATGCGCGTGCATCTGACGCTCGCGTCCGGTGCGCGGCTCGACTGGTTGCCGCAGGAGACGATCCTCTTCGACGGCAGCGCCACCTGCCGTTGCACGGAGGTGGAGATGGCCGCGGACGCGACGCTTCTGTGGTGCGAGACGCTGGTCTTCGGTCGCGCCGCCATGGGCGAGGCGTTGTCGCGTTTCGCGTTTCGCGACGATCGGCAGGTGCGGCGGGACGGCAAGCTGGTCTTGTGGGAGCCGCTGACCCTGGATGCGACCCATCTGGCGCCCCGGGCCTGCCTCGGCGGGGCCCGCGCGATCGCGACGGTGGCGTTCCTGGCGCCGGATGCGGAGGCGGCGCGCGACACGGTGCGGCGGCTCGCGCCGGAGGGCGTGGACTGGGCGGTCTCGGCCTGGGATGGCAAGCTGGTTCTGCGCGCCTTTGCGCCGGACGCGCAGCCGCTCAAGCATGCTTTGGCGCAGGTTTTGCATGTGTTGCGCGAGGGCGCGCCTCTGCCGCGGGTGTGGCAGTTGTGAGGGGGTGTGCAGCATCCTGCGACATGGCGCATCGTCCCATTGCAGAGCGGGGCGGTGACGCCCAAGTGACGAAAGGCAGACGAGAGGAGAGGACATGAACCTCACCCCAAGGGAGAAAGACAAACTGCTCGTGAGTCTCGCGGCGATGGTGGCCCGCGGGCGGCTGGAGCGTGGCGTGAAGCTGAACCATCCGGAGGCCATCGCGCTGATCACGGACTACGTGGTCGAAGGCGCACGGGATGGCCGTTCGGTCGCAGACCTGATGCAGGCCGGCGCGAAGGTGGTTCGGGCCGAGCAATGCATGCCGGGCATTCCAGAGATGATCCATGACGTGCAGGTTGAGGCGACCTTTCCCGACGGCACCAAGCTCGTCACCGTGCACCACCCCATTCGCTGACCAAGGAGCCCGACCATGCAAGACCTGATCGATCGTTTGCGCGAAGCCTTGGACCGTCTTTTCCCGGTGCCTGCTGCCCGGCCCGTGCCGGTGCGCGTCAAGGACGACCGGCCGCGCGGGGGGCCGCGCCGATGATCCCCGGAGAGATCATGGCGGCACCGGGCGACATCACGCTCAACGCCGGGGCCACGCTGTTGACCCTCACCGTGTCCAACACCGGCGACCGACCTGTACAGGTGGGCAGCCACTATCATTTCGCCGAAACCAACGCCGGACTGTCCTTTGATCGCGACGCGGCGCGGGGGATGCGGCTCGACATCGCTGCGGGAACGGCGGTCCGGTTCGAACCCGGACAAACCCGCGACATCACGCTTGTGCCGTTTGGGGGGGCGCGCAAGATTTACGGATTCAATCAGGGTATTATGGGAGCACTGTAATGACCAACCTTCGAACGCCGCTGGACCTCTGGGCCAGTGGCATGAAATTCTGGAAAATGTCGTTGGACATGCAAATCCAGATGGCTGAGAGCGCCTTCAAGCTGGCCAATGCCTATTCGCCCAACACGATGACGGTGAAAACACGGGTTCTGAAGCGCGCGGCGCCCACGCCCAAGGCTGTGTCGAAGCCGTCGGTGAAGGTGGCGCCGAAGCCCGCCGCCCCCGCGCCCAAGGCGAGCGCAACTGTGACCGAACTCAAGCCCGCCGCGAAGCCGGCAGCCAAACCTGCGCCCGAGCCAGCGGAGGAGGCCGCGCCGAAACCGGCGGCAAAGAAGGCCGCGCCCAAGCCCAAGGCGAAGACAGCCCGGAAAGCAGCGGCCAAACCGGCCGCCAAGGCTACGCCGAAGGCCGGTGCCTCGGCGCCGACAGCGAAGCCGAAAGCCAAGCAGACTGCGCCGGAAGCGGCGCCCAAGCCCGTCACGCAGGATGCAGCGCCCCAGGCGGTGGCCAAAACCGCAGCCAAGCCTGCCGCCAAGGAGACCGAGGCGCCCAAGAAGCCCTCCCGTCGTCGGGCACCGCCGCGCAAGAAGACCGTAAGCCTTGCGCCGATGCCAGAGGCCGTGACCGCGCCTGCCAAGGCCAAGGCCAAGGCCGAGGCCACTCCGGCAGAGGCCCCGGCGAAAGCGGCCAAGTCGCCCTCCTGAGGACGGCGCAGCACCGATCAGATCCCGTGCTGGCCCCCAAGGGGGCCGCACCTCGCTGCGCTCAGCGCTCTCCCCGTTCCGGGGACGCCCCTTTTCCGAAAGTCAGCCCCCCATGCACCATGCCATTCAGACCCAATCCAACATGTTCGATTATCTCAGCACCGGCGCGAATGTCTGGCGCCTGGGGGTCGAGACGAATTCCGTGATTCTGTTGCGGATGATGGGCATGGCCGGGATCTGGAACACGCCCTTCGACGAGAACTGGCGCATGATGGCCGAGAAGCCCAAGGTTTTCATCAATTCCGGCCGCGACGGGATGGTCGCTGCCATGGAGGGCAAGGACCCCGCCAAGGTGATGGATGCCTCGATCAAGCATCTCAACGACGCCACCAACGAGAACCGCAGGCGCCTTGTGGATCGCGGTTTGCGCAAACTGAGCTGATCTTGGGCGCGGCGCTCGTTTTTTGGGCAAATGCTCTGCTCTGAGTACGCTCCGCGCCGATCATTTCGGGCCTGCTGCTGCGGAGCTGGGCAAAACACCTCATCTTCGGGCTGACGAAAAACCCGAGGACTGCCCATGCCCGCCACGATCTCCCGCGCCGCCTATGCCGACATGTATGGGCCGACCACGGGCGACAAGGTGCGGCTTGCCGATACCGACCTGATCATCGAAGTCGAGCGCGACCTCACCACCTATGGCGAAGAGGTCAAGTTCGGCGGCGGCAAGGTCATCCGCGACGGCATGGGGCAGTCCCAGGCCACCCGCGCAGAAGGCGCGGTGGATACCGTCATCACCAACGCGCTCATCGTGGACCATACGGGTATCTACAAGGCCGATCTGGGCCTGCGCGACGGGGTGATCGCGGCCATTGGCAAGGCGGGCAACCCCGACACGCAAACCGGGGTGGATATCATCATCGGCCCCGGCACCGAAGCGATCGCGGGCGAGGGGCGGATCCTGACCGCGGGCGGTTTCGACAGCCATATCCATTTCATCTGCCCCCAGCAGATCGAGGATGCCCTGCATTCTGGCATCACCACCATGATCGGTGGCGGCACGGGCCCGGCCCATGGCTCCCTCGCCACGACCTGCACGCCCGGCGCGTTTCATATCGGGCGCATGCTGCAATCCCTCGATGCGTTTCCGATGAATTTCGGGCTGGCGGGGAAGGGCAATGCATCTCGCCCCGGCGCGCTGGTCGAGATGATCGAGGCCGGGGCCTGCGCCATGAAGCTGCACGAGGACTGGGGGACGACCCCCGGCGCCATCGAATGCTGTCTCAGCGTCGCCGACGACATGGACGTGCAGGTGATGATCCACACCGACACCCTGAACGAGAGCGGCTTTGTCGAGAACACCATCGCCGCCATGAAGGGCCGCACGATCCACGCCTTCCACACCGAAGGCGCGGGGGGCGGCCATGCGCCGGACATCATGAAGGTCGTGGGCTTCGAGCATGTGTTGCCCTCCTCGACCAATCCGACCATGCCCTACACGGTCAACACCCTCGAAGAGCATCTCGACATGCTCATGGTCTGCCACCATCTCGACAAGGCCATCCCCGAGGACGTGGCCTTCGCCGAGAGCCGCATTCGCAAGGAAACCATCGCTGCCGAGGACATCCTGCACGACATGGGCGCGTTCTCGATCATCGCATCGGACAGCCAGGCCATGGGCCGTGTGGGCGAGGTCATCATCCGCACCTGGCAGACCGCCGACAAGATGAAGAAGCAGCGCGGGCGTCTCGCGGAGGAGACCGGCGACAACGACAATTTCCGCGTCCGCCGCTACATCGCGAAATATACGATCAACCCGGCCATCGCCCACGGGATCAGCGCCCATATCGGGTCCATCGAGGTCGGCAAGCGCGCCGATCTCTGCCTCTGGAACCCGGCCTTCTTTGGCGTGAAGCCCGAGATGATCCTCATGGGCGGCACCATCGTCTGCGCTCAGATGGGCGACCCCAACGCGTCGATCCCCACGCCGCAGCCGGTCTATACCCGGCCCATGTTCGGTGCTTACGGACGGTCCGTGGAAAACTCCGCCGTCCTGTTCGTCAGCCAGGCGGGGCAGGCGGCGGGCATCGGCGCCAGCCTCGGCCTCGCCAAACAGACCCTCGCGGTCAAGACCTGCCGCGATATCGGCAAATCCTCGATGGTGCATAACAGCGCCACGCCAAAGGTCGAGGTGCATCCCGAAACCTACGAAGTGCGCGCCGATGGGGAGTTGTTGACCTGTGAGCCGGCGACAGAACTGCCGCTCGCCCAGCGTTACTTCCTGTTCTGATCCATGGCGATGTTTCAACAGCAGTCGAACACGGGGTCCGGCCCGAGGAGGGGGGCGCGGCGCGCATGGTCGGATACTGACAGCGTTGACGCAGTACCTTTCTGCATACCAAGGTATGCACGGAGCGCAATGCAGCCTTGCATCTGGAGGGCTACCAGCTTTGGTGCATTTGGGGCACATCTTATATACGATCTAAGTATACAATCGTATTCAGAGGTGAGACATGCCGACTGCACCCCTCCAGCCCCCCGCAAACCTTGCATGGATGCACGGCGTGACAGGCGCGTTCCGCAATGCCTATCGCTTCATGTGCCTGTTCCAGCGCTCCGATCGCGAGTTGGAGCGGCGCGGACTGAGCCGCAAGCAATTGGTGGACAGCTACCTGCGCAGCTTCGACGCCTGAACCGACTTCGTCCTGCGGCGTGCGCCAGCCGCAAGGGCGCCCTCCTGGGGCGCTTGGATCTTGGCGCGGTGATCAAACCGCATGGCGACGGTGCGTGGACTCCGTCCCAGGTGCGGAGTTGCCCTTCCCCAGCCGTGAAAATTCCAGATCTTGGTAGGCGGCTCAAGGCGCCAGTGCGGCCGCAGGCTCAGGTCAGCCTGACGGCACATTCAATGAACATGTCCGAAGTGCGCGGCGGCCTATGCTGCAGGTGCAAACCGGGCTTGCGGTTGCGGGTCTACCTCAGCCGCGCGGGAGAGGCCATTTACGAGGTCGAAAGCGGCACTGACGTGTCTGCAAAAACGGAGACCTCCCATGGCGACCCTCACGCTCGACCGTCCCGCGATTGCCGAAATCGCATCGTCCATTTTCGACGCCGTCCTTTATGTGCCCGCGCGGGTTGCCCATGCGCACGAGATGCGCGCGGAAATCGAGCATGTGATGGCTTTGACGGACGCAGAGATCGGCGCCATGCAGACAACGCGCGAGACCCTGCTGCGGAATATCGCTCAGCGGGTCTGAGGGCGCCGTACGGCACTCCGTCCCCAAACTCACGGCCTGACTGTCCTTCGGCTGTGCATCCCAGAGGCTCTTCGTATGTCGCAATGTGCGAACGAACGGGCCGAACGACAATCAGGTTCAGACCACTTCATGACCATGCCGCTTTGCCTCAGGCCAGGCTCTTCCGGACTGCTCGCCCGTCTGCGCGAGGTGTTGCGCAACCCCCGGGCGATGCCACCACCCTCGACCGAGTTCGATCGGCTCAATGCCCTGTCCGATGCGGAACTGCAAAGAATGGGTCTGACCCGCTCGGTCCTTCGGCGCCACCTGCACCAGAAGCGCACCGCAACGCGGCAGTGATCGCCCAGCAGGCGGGGGCGACATGAGCCTGCCGCGCATCACCCGCCTTGGCAAAGCCCACGGGGCGACGGACACGCTGAGCCTCGATTACGAAGCGCGCTTTCTGCGCCGCAAGCGCCTTGTGTCCGATGGCGGGCGCGCCTTCCTGCTGGATCTGCCCGAGGTGGTCAGCCTGGGCCCGGAGCATGGGATCGACTTGCCCGACGGGACCCGCATCGCCGTGAGGGCGGCCCCCGAAGCGCTGCTGGCGGTAAAGGGGGATCTGACCCGGCTGGCCTGGCATATCGGCAACCGGCACACGCCCTGCCAGATCACGCCGGATGCCCTCTATATCCGTCACGACCATGTGCTCGCCGACATGCTGCGGCAGCTTGGTGCCGAGGTCACGCAGGTGACCGCGCCATTCACCCCGGAGGGCGGGGCCTATGGCCACGGTCGCACCATGGGCCATGAGCACGGACACGGGCACACCCATGACCATGCCCATGGGGCGTCCGATGACTGACATGATCGCGGCCCGGCTGCGTCTGTCGCAATGGCTGTCACCGAGTTTCCCGGTGTCGGGCTACGCCTATTCCCACGGGCTGGAGCAGGCCATTTCGGCCGGCGACATCGCGGATGCCGAGGACCTGTTGGCATGGCTCCAGGCGCTGCTCACGTCCGGCGCGTGCCAGGCCGATGGTGTGCTGGTGGCGCGGGCCGCCGCGGGTGACCCGCTGGAGCCTCTCTGCGAGGCGGCCGAGGCGCTCGCAGGCTCCGCCGAGCGCTGGTCCGAGACCCGAGATCAGGGTGCGGCCTTCGTGAGCACCACGAACGCGCTCTGCGACACGGCGCTGCGGCCAATGCCCTATCCGGTGGCCGTGGGCGCCCGGGCGCGGGCGCTTGGCCTGCCTGTCGGCGAAGTCGTCGCCCTTTACCTGCAGGCCTTTCTCGGCAATCTCATCTCCGGGGCGGTGCGGCTCATCCCTCTCGGCCAGACCGAGGGTCAGCAGGTCAGCCAGAGATTGCATCCGACCATTTCCACCCAAGCCCGTCGCCTCGCCACGCGCCCGCTGTCGGAAATCGGCACCGGTGCAGTCCGTGCCGAGCTCGCGGCGATGGCCCATGAAACCCAAGAGGTCAGGATCTTCCGCACATGACTACGACCGAGACCGGACGCGCTCTCTCCGAGGCGCTCAACCCCGGGATGGAGGCCGCGCTGGAGGCGAGCTATGGCCACCTTGTGCCCGGCCTCGCCGAGGGGATCGTGGATTTCGCCTATGGCCGTCAATATGCCCGCCCCGGTCTTTCGCTGCGCGACCGCTACCTTGCGACCATCGCGGCCCTCGCTGCGTTGGGTGGTCAGACGCGGCCGCAGCTCAAGGTCAACATCGCCGCCGGACGCAAGGCGGGCCTGACCCGTCAGGAGATCGGTGAGGTCATCTGGCAGATGTCGCTCTATGGCGGTTTTCCATCCGCGATCAATGCGTTGAATGCTGCACTTGAAGTTTTCGACGAAGAAGGTGCCGAGGATGTCTGAGCATGGCCCCCTGCGCGTTGGGATCGGCGGACCGGTCGGTGCGGGCAAGACGACACTGACCGAAAGGCTCTGTGCTGCGTTGCGCGACGACTACTCCGTGGCGGTGATCACCAATGACATCTACACCTCGGAGGATGCCGAGTACCTGATGCGCGCCCAGGCCCTGCCGCTGGAGCGGATCCGCGGGGTGGAAACCGGGGGCTGTCCGCACACGGCGATCCGGGAGGATGCCTCGATCAATCTCGCCGCCGTGGCCGATCTTCGGGCGAGTTTCGCGGATCTCGACGTGATCCTGATCGAGAGCGGGGGCGACAACCTCGCCGCCACCTTCAGCCCGGAACTCGCGGACCTGACGATCTACGTGATCGATACGGCGGCGGGCCAGGACATCCCGCGCAAGAAGGGGCCGGGGCTGGCCCGGTCCGACCTGCTGGTGATCAACAAGACCGATCTGGCGCCCCATGTGGATGTGGATCTCGCACTTCTGGAGTCCGATGCCCGCACGGCGCGCGGCGCGCGTCCTTTCGTGATGGCGGCCCTGAAATCGGGACAGGGGATTGCCCAGATTGTTGCGTTTCTGGAACGTGAGGGCGGGCTCTGAAAGGGTCCCTCGAGTGACCGCCGTGCCGGATTGGCTAGGCACCCAAGGCCTGGATCACAGCGCGCCATAAACAAGAAAACCGGGCGCAGGAACGCCCGGGATCGAGGTTTTTAATCGACTGCCGCTCAGGCGGTCTTGCGCCGACGCACCCAGCCAAGCAGGCCCAAAGCCCCCAGCAGCAGCGGAGCCCCCGCCGGCAGCGGGACAATCGACGGCGCGGGGATCGCAGTGGTTCGGATGGTAAAAGACGACTGGCCCGTCAGGTTTCCAAGCTCGATCGCGTAGTTGAGGTTGAGGTTCGCGAGATCCTCGATCTCCCCCTCCTCGAAGATGTCGATCCACGGATCGTCCGGGTTCGACAGGGCCTCGACGATCTGGTCGAAGGTGCCGGTCTCGAAGGTATCCAGCGTTTGTCCGAAGGTGCAGTTCAGCGCATCGTCCGGATCGCAGGTTTCGCCAACCGTGCGGCGCAGCTCCCACAGATTGTCGCCGATCTGCCATGCCATGAGCAGGTTGTCGGTTTCCGCATCGTCGTCGAAGTCCCAGAACAGCCCCTGGGCGACATCGGTCTTGGTGTTCCAGTCGCCGAAGATGTCTTCATACGCGCCGTAATAGCCCGCTGTGGTGATCATGTGGTCGGTCTGGACAAGGTCGAAACCGGTGCGTTCGTCCGAGAAGAACCCGTCGATCAGGAAGTTGTCATTGTCGCCGGCATCCCCGAACAGGCCGAAGGGCATCTGGGAGGTCGACGATTTCCCACTGTTGTTGGGTTGGGCCGTGAACTCGGTTGAAAACACCAGCTGGTCGGTCGTGGCGGCCACGAAGTCCTCGCCGATGCCGAAGCCCAACTCGACGGTGACGCCTTCCAGCGCCGCGCCGGAGTCGTTGATCAGCCGCCCGAAGACCTGGTAGGCCTTGCTGCCTGTGTCGGACGCGTCGATGTCGAACACGAGGTCCACGGGCGCAAACCCTGTGATGTTCTGCTTGATGCGCTTGCCGCTCTGGAACGGACTGGTGCAGACCGCGCTCGGGTTGGAGGTCATCAGACACCCCGACAACTCCAGCGTCGCGCTGGAGCCGGTGTCGTCATATGTCTGGCTCTGGACCTTGATCCCCGGGCTGCCGGCTTCGGGCGGCGCGAAAGTGATGGTGCCGCTGGTGGTCGCCCCTGTGGGCACGCTGCCATCGGGGTTCAGGGTGCGGTCGTAGACTTCGCTGGTGCCGGTCACGCCGGGTGCCGCGTTGGGATCTACGGCGACATTGCCCGTATTCCATTGCACGATCGTGGCGGCGTGACCCGCAACAGGGGCCAGCGCGGTCATGGCGCACAAAAGCGCAGGCTGGACCCTGCGCTTCAAATCGTCTGTTCGGGGCATAGAACTTTCTCCCTTGTTACTACCCATTGGGCCGGGAGAGTTTCCTCATGAGCCATTGAACCCACCTTCCCCCAAAAGCGCCCAATAGATTCAGTTATTCATATTAAAGAATATAAATCAACCTCAAGGAGCATCGCGATCTCGTTACGTCATGCATTGGCTGCAGTGCGCGTGGCGCTGTGAGTTAGAAGAAAGCCTTGTAAGGGTCTGAAATTGGAACCTTATGCGCGGGCTTCTCTTGCGTCCGCCGTCACAGGCAGGAGTTGCGCGGCTTTGGGGGCGACTCGATGCTGACCTTGGCCCTGTCGCACCGTGGCAGGACAATGCTGTGCATCTTAAGGGCGGCAGCCCCGGCATGGCGGCCACGTCCCGCGGCAGCTGAAGCGCGTGTCGCCGGGCAGGGCGATGCGCGCGATCAGTGCCGGGTCAAACCGGGCATGTTCTGGTGGTGGCTTGAAGCGCGCAGGACACGCGCCTCCAGGGATGTCGCGCCGCAGGTCGGGCAAATGGCCCGGTCAGGCGCGCTGTGCCGTGGCCGTCAGCACACCCATGCCGATCAGCGTTCCGCCACCCGCGCGGGTGATCCAGGCGAGCATACGGGGACGCCGTATGGCTCCTCTCAGCCGATCGGCCAGCAGCGCATAGGCCAGCGCGTTCAGGGTCGCGAGCGTTACGAAGGTCAGGGTCAGAAGGGCGAATTGCGGCAGCAGCAACGCGCTGGCATCGATGAACTGCGGCACGAACGCGATGAAGAAGGCGATGCTCTTGGGGTTGAGCGCCGTGACCGTGGTGGCATGGAGGAAGGTCTCGCGCGGCCTGACCTCGCCCGCGCCCTGCACATGATCAGGCGCCAATGCGGCCCCCGTTGCACTGCGCAGCAACTTGATCCCGAGCCAGATCAGATAGACCGCGCCCACCCATTTCAGCGCCGTGAAAAGGGTGGCCGACGCCAGCACCAGCGCACCGAGACCCGCGAGCGAGGCGCTCATGGCAATCAGGTCCCCCAGCGCGACCCCCGCCGCCGTGCTCAGAGCGACCCGTCGCCCCTGGCTGAGCGCATAGCTCAACACCAGAAGGATCGTCGGGCCGGGGATCAGGAGCAGAAGCGTCGAGGCCGCCACGAAGGCGAGCCAGGTCTCGATCGGCATGATGGTAAGGGGCATGGGGCGGTCTCCGAGGGTGTTGCGCTACTGCGAGTATAATGGCGGACCTGCGCCGCGGAGAACTGGAAGGATTTTCGAAAATCCTTCCGCCCCGTCCAAACCTATGCGCCAGACGCCCCGGCCCGGTCCCAGCGTAAAGCAACCGGGCGCTGCCGCCAGCCTTCTGTGTCCAAGGATTTTCGAAAATCCTTGGCCCGGCTCAACGTTTCAGAAAAACGCCTGCAACCCGGTCTGCGCCCGCCCGAGGATCAGCGCGTGCACGTCATGGGTGCCTTCATAGGTGTTCACCGTCTCCAGATTCACCATGTGGCGCATGACCTGGAATTCCTCGGAGATCCCGTTGCCGCCATGCATGTCCCGCGCCGCCCGCGCGATCTCCAGCGCCTTGCCACAATTGTTCCGCTTCAGCAGGCTGATCATCTCCGGCGCCGCACGCCCCTCATCCATCAGCCGTCCGACCCGCAGTGCCGCCTGCAGCCCCAAGGCGATCTCGGTCTGCATATCCGCCAGTTTCTTCTGGAAGAGCTGCGTCTGCGCCAGCGGGCGCTTGAACTGATGCCGGTCCAGCCCGTATTGCCGCGCGGCGTGCCAGCAGAACTCCGATGCCCCCATCACGCCCCAGCCGATGCCATAGCGCGCGCGGTTCAGGCATCCGAACGGCCCCTTCAGCCCCTCGACCCCGGGCAGCAGCGCGTCCTCGCCAACCTCGACCCCGTCCATCACGATCTCGCCGGTCACGCTGGCGCGCAGGGACAGCTTGCCGCCGACCTTGGGCGCGCTCAGCCCTGGCGTGCCCTTGTCCAGAACGAAGCCGCGGATCTTGCCGCCATGGGCCTCGGACTTGGCCCAGACCACGAAGACATCCGCAATCGGGCTGTTGGAGATCCACATCTTGGACCCCGTCAGCCGGTAGCCCGTCGGCGTCTTCTCCGCCCGGGTCTTCATGCCCGCGGGGTCCGAGCCCGCATCCGGCTCGGTCAGCCCGAAACAGCCGATCAGGGTGCCCGCGGCGAGGCCAGGCAGGTACTTCTGGCGCTGCTCTTCGGTGCCATAGGCATGGATCGGGTACATCACCAGCGAGGATTGCACCGACATCATCGATCGATAGCCACTGTCGATGCGCTCGATCTCCCGCGCCACGAGCCCATAGGCCACATAGGAGCCGCCGAGCCCGCCATAAGCCTCGGGCACGGTGATCCCCAGCAGCCCTGCCGCGCCCATTTCAGAGAAGATCTCCGGCGCCACGGTGGCCTCGCGATAGGCGTCGATCACCCGCGGTGCCAGCCTGTCCGCGGCAAAGGCCGCCGCCCCGTCGCGCAGCATGCGCTCCTCTTCGGAAAGCTGGTCTTCCAGCCGCAGGGGATCGGGCCAATCGAACCCGGCCAGGTCCGGGGCATCCTTGTTGGAAATCGGCGTCTCGATGTTCATCACGGTTCTCCTCGCGGTCCGCGTGGAACATAGCGCCAGGACCCGGCGGCGTCCATCGCGCCGCTGCGGGGCCGCGACCTGCGCCTGATGTGGGGCTTGACCCGCCCTCGGCCCCATGCAGGGTGGGGGCACGGAGGATTTGATGAGCGATACGTTTACCAGCATCGACCATGTGCAAGAGGTGCTCTCTGCGCAGAACTATGTCTGCGGACGCCCCCTTGCGACGGTCGTGTTCCTGGCTGCGACCCTGGGCCGGCCGATCTTTCTCGAAGGCGAGGCGGGGGTCGGCAAGACCGAGATCGCCAAAGCGATGGCCGCGGCCCTGGGCAAGCGGTTGATCCGGCTGCAGTGCTACGAGGGGCTGGATGCGTCCTCGGCGGTGTATGAGTGGAACTTCCCGGCGCAGATGGTGGCGATCCGCACGGCGGAGGCCTCGGGCGGTGCGGACCGCCAGGCTCTGCAGGCGGAACTCTTTTCCGACGACTACCTGATCGAGCGGCCCCTGCTGGAGGCGATGCGCCCGCAGGAAGGCGGCGCGCCCGTGCTGCTGATCGACGAGATCGACCGGACGGACGAGCCGTTCGAGGCCTTCCTGCTGGAGGCGCTGTCGGATTACCAGGTGACGATCCCGGAACTGGGCACCATCGTCGCCGCCGAGCCGCCGCTGGTGGTGCTGACCTCCAACCGGACGCGCGAGGTGCATGACGCGCTCAAGCGCCGCTGTCTCTATCACTGGGTCGATTATCCGACCTTCGACCGGGAGATCGCGATCCTGCAGGCCCGCGCGCCCGAGGCCGCCGCCGCGCTCAGCCGCGAGGTTGTCGCCTTCGTCCAGCGCCTGCGCACGGAGGATCTGTTCAAGAAACCGGGCGTGGCTGAGACCATCGACTGGGCAAAATGCCTGCTGGCGCTCGACGTGATGGAACTCAGCCCCGAGGTCATCGCCGACACGCTGGGCGCGATCCTGAAATACCAGGACGACATCCAGAAGATCGAAGGCTCCGCCGCCAAGCAGATCCTCGACGAGGTCCGCGCCGAACTGGCACCGGCTTGAGCGATGCCGCGCAACGCCTCATTCTCAAGTCTGCAAATATCCTCGGGGGGTCCGGGGGGCAGACAGCCCCCCGGCCTTTCCGTCTGAGCCGGGGTCTACCATGGCGCAATTCCGCGATCTCGACCTGCCCGACGATCCCAAGCTGAGCCATAACATCACCTATTTCGCCCGGGCCCTGCGGGCGGCGGGGCTGCCCGTGGGGCCGGGGCGGGTGATCGATGCCGTCAAGGCGGTGCAGGCCGCGGGCTTCACCGAGCAGCGGGATTTCTACTTCACCCTGCAGGCCTGTTTCGTCTCGCGCCCCGAGCAGCGCGCGGTGTTCCACCAGGTCTTCCGGCTCTACTGGCGCGACCCGCGCTACATGGAGCAGATGATGTCCTTCCTGACGCCCATGGTCCGCGGCGTCTCGGAGGAGCGTAAGGCCAAGGCGGCCGAGAAACGCGCCGCCGAAGCCCTGCTCGACGGGGTCGACCGGGATCTGCCGGACATGCCGGAGATGGAGGACGAGGGCACCGAGATCGAGATCGACGCCTCGCGCACCATGTCGAGCCAGGAGCGACTCCAGACCCTCGATTTCGAGCAGATGTCCAATGCCGAGATGGCCGAGGCCAAGCGCCAGATCGCCAAGCTGACCCTGCCGGTGAAACCCATCCGCGCGCGCCGGACCAAGGCCGACCCCTACGGCGCCCGGGCCGATTGGCAACGCACCATGCGCGACGCCATGCGCAGGGGCGGCGAGATCCAGTCGCTCGCGACCAAGGCGCCGCGCACGCGCTGGCCGAACCTGGTGTGTCTGTGCGATATTTCGGGGTCGATGTCGCAATATTCCCGCGCCGTGCTGCACTTCCTGCATGCGGTGAGCAACGCCAAGGGCGCGGGCTGGGCCAAGGTCCACGCCTTCACCTTCGGCACGCGCCTGACCAACATCACCCGCCACCTGCACCAGCGCGACGTGGACGCGGCCCTCACTGCGGCGGGGGCCGAGGCGCAGGACTGGGAGGGCGGGACGCGGATCGGGCAGTGCCTGAAGACGTTCAACCATGACTGGTCGCGACGGGTGCTGAACTCGAACTCCATGGTCCTGCTGATCACCGACGGGCTGGACCGGGACGACCCGGAGGCGCTGGAGGCGCAGATGACGCGGCTGCATCTGTCGTCGCGCAAGCTGGTTTGGATCAACCCGCTTTTGCGGTGGGACGGGTTTGCGCCCAAGGCCGCCGGGATCATGGCGATGCTGCCCCATGTGGACAGCTTCCGCGCGGGGCATAATATCGCGTCTTTGCAGGCGCTTGCAGAAGCTATTTCACGTGACGACGATCAGGGGGAAAAGGCCCGTCTGATGGCAATGATGCGCGCCGCGTGACCGTGACCCCTCAAACCGGCGCGCGCCCGGTCTGACGCATGGCACGCAGGGACAGAACGAGGGCGATGCCCACCACCAGCGCGCCCACCAGCGGCAAGGCCGCGAGCCCGCCCATGGCCAGCACCGCGCCACCGAGCGCGGCCCCCAGCGCCTGTCCTGCAAAGAGAATCGAGGAATTGGCGGGCAGCACGACCGTGGCCAGCCCTGGCGCGGCGTCAACGAGGCGGGCCTGCTGCGCCGTGTTGATGCCGAACACGGCACTGCCCCACAGGATGATCGCCAGACCCGCCAGCACCGGCGCCCCCGCGGTGCCCAGAAGCGCGACCATGCTGAGCGCCGTCAACGCGATCGCGCCATGGGCCACCGGGCCTGCCCCCACCCTGTCCACGGCCCACCCGGCGGCGAAATTGCCGATCAGGCTGGCGAGCCCGAAGAGAAACAGCAAGCTCGCGATCCCGTCCGTGCCGACCCCCGTGACCGTGCCGAGATAGGGGCCGAAGAAGGCAAAGAGTACGAAGCTCCCGCCGATCTGGAACAGCGTCACGCCAAGCAGCGCGCGGATGATGGGCAGGCGCAGGGCCTCGTCCCAGCGGGCCAGCGTGGCCGCGGGCAGGAAGAGCCCACCGGGCACCCCGCGCCACAGGGCGATCACCGCGCCGAGGCTGAGCACCCCGAGACCGGCCAGCAGGATGCGCCAGCCGAAATTCAGCCCGATCCAGGTGCCGAGGGGCACGCCCAGCACGCTGGCGATGGTCATCCCGCCGAAGACGAGGGCGATGGCGCGGCCCCGTTCCGCCGGGGGCACAAGCGAGGCGGCCACGGCCACGGCCGTGGGCGAGAAGGTTGCGGCGGCCAGCCCGCCCAGCCCCCGCGCAATCAGCAACGTCGTGTAATTCGGCGCCACTGCGCTGAGCAGGCTGGCGGCGGCGAAGACCAGAAGCGACAGGGCCAGCACCCGCGCCCTGTCGAACCGGCCGGTAAAGGCGGCGGCGACGGGGGCCCCGAGCGCGAAGGCGAGGGCATAGACGGTCGTGACCTGGCCCGCCGCAGAGACACTGATCGCGAGATCGGCGGCGATCGGGTCGAGGATGCCCGACACCACCATGGTGCCGGTGCCGATCATCACGTTGCCGAGGGTCAGGTAATAAAGACGGGCGTCCATCGCGGGCTCCGGGTATCGGGGGAATACCCCGCCGCGCGGTCTAGCATGCGCGCGAAGCGGCGTCTGCCCCCGTAGAACCGCCCTGTCAGGCGATCAGGCGCGGGGAGCTGCCCATCTCCAGCCCGGGGAAGACGACGCGGTCGAGGTGGCTGGCCGCGATCCCCATATGGTCGCGCAGCACCCAGGCCGCCAGCGCCCGCAAATCGCGCGTGGGCATCAGGTCCCGCCCTTCGTACAGCGCCGCATCCGACAGGCCCGGCCAGTCGGTGATCACCCGCCCCCCGGCCAGCGCGCCGCCGGCGAACAGGGCCGCCCCACCCGTGCCGTGATCGGTCCCTTGCGAGCCGTTCTCCCGCGCGGTGCGGCCGAATTCGGTCACCGCCATCACCACCGTGCGGGACCAGTCCGCTCCCAGATCGGTCTTCAGGGTGGTCAACGCGCTGACCAGATCGCGCAGGGCGCGCGCAAGGGCAGGCGCCTGGCGCGCATGGGTGTCCCAACCGCCGAGGGAAAAGGCCGCAACGCGGGTTTCCTCGCGCAGCCGTGCGGCTGAGAACCGGGCCAGCGCCTCGCCCCGCCGCGCCTGTCTCGCGCTCATCTCGGCCGCATCGGTCGCCTCCGACAGGGCCGCGGCCTGCGCATGGGCGGCGGCGAAGAGGGGATCGCCCGCATAGATCTTGCGCAGCAGGGCCTGCGCCTGCGGCGACAGGTGAAGATCCGCGTCCGGTGCCCAGGTGGAAACAGGCTGGTCGCCGCGCAGCAGCAGCAGTGTTTCATGGCCCACGGCGAACCCGGTCTCGCTGCGGACATCCGGCAGCCCGGCCAATGCCCGGTTGAGCCAGCCATCGGCCTCGGGGGTCAAGGCGCCGTTCGTGGCCGCACTGCCGTTTTCCAGTGCATCCTGCCCGTCGAAATGGCTGCGCCGATCCCGGTACGGGGTCGAGACCGCATGGGCGAAGGCCAACTCGCCCCGCTGCCACCAGGGGGCAAGGGGGGCCAGTTCCGGGTGCAGCGCGAACCGGGTGTCGAGGGCGGGGCCGTGATCCGTTGCCGAAGGGCGCAGGGTTTTGAAATCCACGTCGCCCACGGGACGCACGACATCGAGCCCGTCCATCGCCCCGCGCAGCACGATCACCACCAGCCGCGCGTCGCCGGGCACCGCCGCCAAGGTCACCGGCGTGATCAATGGCGAGGCCGCGAGCGAGCAGCCCACCGCAAGGCCCGACCGCAGAAGTTTTCGTCGCGTGACGTCCATGTGCAGGCTCCTTACCGGCGGTTGAATTCAGGGCTGGCCAAGACGATCACATGGCCTTCGATGCGATCCTCGGCCCCGGCCACGGCAAAGCGCAGGGTGGGCGACGCGGCATCCCCGACGGCCGTGTCGAGAAAGTCGCGGGGGTCCGAGCCGCCGAGCATCCGCTTGGCGAACCCGTCGCTCCAGCGCAGCCGTGCCGAAAGGCCCACCGGCGTGATCCATGCCTCGGGTGCTTCGGGCCATCCGTCGGGACCCTGGGGCCGCCAGAGCGGTTGACCCATTTGCGCCAGCGGTTGCAGGAAGTCCCGGTTGACCTCGCGCGGGCGCAGGCCGCTGAGCTGCGCGGGATCGGTGCCTGCGGCGCGCAGGGCCGCCACCACGAACTCGAAGGGCGTCCGTGCCTTCACCGCCTGCGGGTGCCAGGCTCGGGGGTCGTGCAACATCACATCGTAGAGCGCCGTCAAGCGCGTGTCCGCGGCGAGATAGGCATCGGCCATATCCGCAACCAGGTCCCGTGGTGCCGGGGCGCCAAGGAAATGTACGACGAGCTTGCGCGCCAGGTGCTGGGCGGTCTCGGGATGTGCGGCGAGATCGTCAAGAACCTGCGCGATCGGTTCGATGCCCGGCCGGTCGCTGTGATAGGTGCGCCCCATCACGGTTTCCGGCCCCGGCTCCACCCGCCCGCGGTAAAAGGCGTAGCCGTCGGGTCCATGGGCAAGCCCGGTGAGCAACTCGGCCAGCTCGCGCACATCGGTCTGGGTATAGCCCGCGTCAACGCCGAGCGTGTGCAACTCCAACAGCTCCCGCGCGAGGTTCTCGTTCAACCCCCGACCGCGTTCCAGCCCTGCGGGGCTGTTGGGGCCGAAACTCCGCCCCTGGTCGAGATACATCACCATGGCCGGGTGCGTGATCACCGCGCGCAGCATGTCCTTGAAGCGGCCGGTAATGTGCGGGCCGATGGCTGTCGCGTGCATGTGCGGCAAGGCCAGGGACAAGCGCGGGAAGGTCTGAGCCGCGGTAAAATGATCGATCCAGAACGCGAGCAGGCGCTGATCGAAGCCCGTGGGCGATTCCATCGCGGCCTGAACGGCGCGCCGCTGGTCCCGGCGCAGATACTGTGCGAAAGCCCGGTTGGCGCTGCGGCTGCGCTGCATGCTCCCGTCCACGCCCCTGTCGCGGTCCCGGCGGGCCTGCCGGATCATCTCGAAGATCGCGTAGCGCGTGTCCCAGTCGTCGGTAAACGGCAGGCCCGCGTCCGGCAGGCTGGCGAGCAGGCCCGCGGCATCGCGCACCTTCGCCCCGTCAGGCCGGGGGCCGTAGCCGTATCTGAACGCGGCGAGGGTTGCGGCGCTGACCATCCTGGCCTCCAGCGGCGAGTGTTCCTGCTACATATAGGATGCGCCGGGCGCAGCGCGAGAGGGGGAGGAGCCCCGGACCGACGTCCGGCAGGGTTTCGCGTGTTTGCAGCTCCGCGCGGCCTCTGGTCCCCCGTTGGCCTTTGGGTCATAGTCGCGGCGGGAGGTGCTCCATGACGATATCGCACGATCAGATGCCCGAGCAGGCACTGGCCTGGCACCGGCAGGGCAAGGGTGCCGTGATCGCCACGGTGGTGGAGACCTGGGGCTCCGCGCCGCGCCCCATCGGGAGCCAGCTGGTGATCTCGGGGGAGGCTGAATTGGCCGGGTCGGTCTCGGGCGGCTGTGTCGAAGGTGCGGTGGTGGCCGAGGCCCTCGACGCCATCGAGAGCGGCAAGGCCAGTTCCATGACCTTCGGGGTCAGCGACGACGAGGCCTTTGCCGTCGGCCTGGCGTGCGGCGGGCAAATTCGCGTGATCGTCGAACCGGTGGGGCCACATATTTCCGAGGACATGCTGGCCGACCTGGTCGCGGCCCGCGCCGCCCGGGCCCCGGTCGCGCTGGCGGTGAACCCGGACACGTGGGAGCGACGCCTTGTCCGCCCGGACACCGATGATCCGCTGTGCCCGGCGCTGATGTCGCGCGCACGGGCGGACAAGTCCGGTTTCGAAGGCGACTGGTTTCTCGGGCTGCATAATCCGCCCCTGCGCATGGTGGTGGTGGGGGCCGTACATATCGCCCAGCCCTTGCTGGCCATGGCGCGGCTGGCCGGCTACGATCCTGTTCTGGTCGACCCAAGGGCGGCCTTCGGCTCGGAGGCGCGCTTTCCCGGCGAAACGATCCTCGACGAATGGCCGGATGCCGCATTGAAGGCGCATGGGCTCGACGCGCGCACGGCGGTGGTCACCCTGACCCATGATCCCAAGCTCGACGACCCCGCGATCGAGGTCGCGCTCGGCGCGCCGTGTTTCTATCTGGGCTGTCTCGGTTCGACGCGGACCCACGCCAAACGGGTCGCGCGCTTGCAGGAGGCCGGGTTCGACGAGGCCGCGATCGCGCGCATCCACGCGCCCGTGGGTCTCGACATCGGGGCAAAATCGCCCGCCGAGATCGCCATTTCGATCATGGCCGAAATCACGGACCGGCTGCGGAAGGCGCCATGAAGTTCGGAGCGGTTCCCTTGACCAAGGCGGAAGGCGCCCTGCTGGCCCATGCGCTGCGGCTGCCGTCGGGCAAGCTGTCCAAGGGGACGGTTCTGACCTCGCAGATGCTGGCCGAGATCGCGCAGACCGGTCTCGACGAGGTGATCGTCGCCCGGCTCGAGCCGGGGGATATCGATGAGAACGCCGCTGCGGCGCGGGTGGCCGCCGCGCTGGTGCCAGAGGCCTCCCGGCCGCATCTGCGGATCACCGAGCCCTTCACAGGTCGGGTGAATATCGTGGCGGAAGCCTCTGGAATAATTGAGATAGATGTTCCGGCCATCGAGGCGCTGAACTCCGTCGATCCGTTGATTACCCTGGCCACCGTGCCGCAATATGCCCGCGTTACACCGGGTATGCTGGTCGGGACGGTCAAGATCATTGCCTATGGCGTGGCCGCCGACGCCGCGCAGCAGGCCGCGCAGTGTGGCGCGGGCAGCTTGCGTCTGCGCCCGGCCCGCTACAGCTCCGCGGGGCTGGTTCTGACGGAGTTCGGGCCCGCCGATGCCCGTTTGCGCGACAAGAGCATTGCGGCGATCGAGACGCGGCTGATCCAGCTGGGCATGTCATTGGCCGAGACCCGCGTGACCGGCCACAACACCGCCGAGATCGGGGCGGCCCTGGCCGGTCTCGATGGTGAGATGGCGCTCTTGCTGACCGCCTCCGCCACCTCGGACCCGGCGGATGTCGGGCCGGAAGGGGTGCGCGCGGCAGGCGGACAGGTGACCCGGTTCGGCATGCCCGTGGACCCGGGCAACCTGTTGTTTCTGGGCGAGATCGGGCCGCGGCCGGTGATCGGGCTGCCGGGTTGTGCGCGGTCGCCCGCGCTCAATGGCGCGGATTGGGTGCTGGAGAGGGTGGCGTGCGGGTTGCAGGTCACGGGCGCGGATATCGCGGCCATGGGGGTTGGCGGGCTTCTGAAGGAAATCCCCAGCCGCCCGCAACCGCGCCGTCCCCGGCGCAAGCCGGAGTGACCGCGCAGGCGCGCAGGCTCAGGTTTTCGCGGCGAGCGCTTCGTCGAACTTGATCGATTCACCGCATCCGCAGGCATCGACCACATTCGGATTGCGGAACTTGAACCCGGATTCGAGCAGGGAGGTTTCGTAATCGATCTCGGTCCCGAACAGGAACATCTGCGCCATGGGCGCGATCATCACCCGGGCTTCGCCGGTCTCGACCACCTCGTCATGGGGGTCGATCTCGTCCACGTAGTCCATGGTGTATTCCATGCCCGCGCAACCGCCCTTCTTGACCCCGATCCGCAGGCCTTGCTTGTTGCCCTGCGCCATGAGCTTGCCGATATGCGCCGCCGCACGGTCGGTGATGGTCACGGGGGCCTTGCCGGGGATACCAAACATGATCAGGGTCCTTTGCGTCTGGAACAGATGTAGGCGCCGCGTATGCGTGCCACAAGTCCGAGGCGGACGGGTTACATGAAGCCCAGTTCGAGCCGGGCTTCGTCGGACATCATTTCCATGCCCCAGGGCGGCTCCCAGGTCAGGGCCACGTTGACCTGCTTCACGCCGGGCAGCGGCTCGACCGCTTCGGCGACCCAGCCGGGCATTTCGCCCGCCACGGGGCAGCCCGGGGCCGTGAGGGTCATGATGATATCCACCTCGGCCTCGTCGCTGATCTCGATCGTGTAGATCAGGCCGAGATCATAGATGTTCACCGGGATCTCCGGGTCGAACACCGATCGGCAGGCCTCGACGATCTGCTCGTGCAAGGGGTGGTCCGTGCTCGAAGGCCGGATCAGCGGCGCACCTTCCATCGGGGGGGTCTCTACGCTCATATCTATCTCTCAGGATTGTTGACCAAAGATATAAGGTTTTGCGTCCCGCCCGTAAAGGGGCGCTAACGTGTGGAGCGAACCACCTCGCGCAACCAGCTGTTCCGCGCAGCATTGTCGTTGCGCACATGCCAGAGCATGTCATGGGTGATCGGGGGCAGCGCCATTGGCGGTGTGCTGTAGCTGAAGTCCTTGAAGACGGTCTTGTGCAGTCGCAGGGGCATCGTCGCCACGTAATCGGAATCGCGCATAAGTTCCGCCAGTGTGTGGGAATTGGGTGCGGTCATCCGGATGCGGCGAATGATGCCCTGTCGCTCCAGTTCTTGTCCGACCGAGCTCTTTATGGATGCTCCGAAGTCGAGGGCCGCATGCTTGGCTTCCACGAAATCCTCGACGCTTTCGACCGGGCCACGTTGCTTGGGGCAGTAGTAACAGACAGATCGGTCCGAATAGAGCCGCTCGGCCAGCAACAGGGACGGGTAACTCGGCAGGCTCACGGCGATCACCAGGTCTGCCGCCCCGGCAGAGAGCAGTTCGCCGGCATTCACCCGTGAACCCATGTCGTGGAAGTGGATGGTGACATGGGGGGCGGCCTTGCAAATCCGGGCCTTGATCTCGATGAGCTTGGGCAGGATTTCGGTCACGTTGGTCGCGATCCGGAAGGCCCCGGTGTCTTGGGCCGGGTCATAGGTGGCGCTTGTGCGTAACCCCTCCAGACCGATCAGAACCGCGCGCACCCGGGGTGCCAATTCCTTTGCCGTGTCGGTCGGCGCAATGCCACGACCCGATTTTACGAATAGCGGATCGCCGAGTGCTTTTCGCAACCTTTCCAGCCCATGGCTGGCCGTAGATTGCGTGATCCCCAGTTGATCCGCGGCCCGACTGACCGAAACAGTATCGAATACACACAGGAATAGCTTCAATTGACGGCCGTCGAGGCCGTAGATATCCAGATCCTTCATACCCTCGCTCGAGTCCCTGAAGGGGTGCGCGCACGGAAAACCGTGCAAACACCGCATTTTATATGCGTGGGCATGCGTCCGTGAGTGTGGCTTGGATGCGGCGTGCCCGATGGGTCGTATCGATTAATCCGATACATATAATATCATGCATCAATTGATCTCATCAAACAAGAGTGTGAATGTCAGGCCAGTGTCGCGCAGTTACGGGATGAGGCAATTCCGTCAGACGGCAGAATGGAATGATAAAATAGGCAAGGCATGGAAAATAATCTCTTGCAGGACCCCGAAAAGAAGCGAGATGCTCGAAAGAGGGTTGATCTTGCCTGGCTCCCGGACGAGTTGGAAAATCTGCTCTTTCTTGTCGCGCGTGCGGGTATGACCGCAACGGCGCGCGACTTGCGTTTCGCGATCCGAAGTGCGCAGGTCGAACTCGATCACCGCGGCGGCGGGACGCAGGTCGGAAGCGGGGGTCCCCTCCGGTTTTCGCGTGACGAGAGCGGACAAGGCTCCTAACAGCAGGGCATGACACAGAGATTTTCCTTCACGCGCCTCGGACAGGACGGGGCGGCGCGGCTTGGCCGTATCAACACGCCCCGCGGAGAGATCCGGACGCCGGCCTTCATGCCGGTGGGCACGGCGGCCACGGTCAAGGCCATGCGCCCCGA
This sequence comes from Dinoroseobacter sp. PD6, assembly GCF_028807315.1. NCBI lineage: Bacteria > Pseudomonadati > Pseudomonadota > Alphaproteobacteria > Rhodobacterales > Roseobacteraceae > Dinoroseobacter > Dinoroseobacter sp. PD6. Next base: position 190,983 of record NZ_JARAMN010000003.1, read on the forward strand.
AAGCGTGCGCGAGACCGGGGCGGACATCCTGCTGGGCAATACCTACCACCTGATGCTGCGCCCCACGGCGGAGCGGATCGCGCGCCTCGGCGGGTTACACAGGTTCATGAACTGGGACCGGCCGATCCTGACCGATTCCGGCGGGTTCCAGGTGATGAGCCTGACCGGGTTGCGCAAGCTCACCGAGCAGGGCGTGACTTTCAAGAGCCATATCGACGGCTCGAAACACGTGCTCAGCCCCGAGCGGTCGATGGAGATCCAGAAACTGCTCGGATCGGATATCGTCATGTGCTTCGACGAGTGCCCGGCCTTGCCCGCGCCGCGGGAGCGGATCACCGAGAGCATGGAGTTGTCCATGCGCTGGGCCGCGCGGTCGCGCGAGGCGTTCGGGGACCGGCCGGGGCATGCGCTCTTCGGGATCCAGCAGGGCGGGCTGGAAGAGGATCTGCGCGGCAAGAGCGCCGAGGCGCTGCGGGCCATCGAGTTCGACGGCTACGCGGTCGGCGGGCTCGCGGTGGGCGAGGGGCAGGAGGCGATGTTCGGCGTGCTGGATTACGCCCCCGGAATGCTGCCCGAGGACAAGCCGCGTTACCTGATGGGGGTCGGCAAGCCCGGCGACCTGGTGGGCGCGGTCAAGCGGGGCATCGACATGTTCGACTGCGTGCTGCCGTCGCGGTCGGGCCGCACGGGGCAGGTCTTCACCCGGCGCGGGGTGGTCAACATCAAGAACGCGCGCCATGCGGATGATCCGCGTCCGCTGGACGAGGATTGCACCTGCCCGGCCTGCCGCAGTTACAGCCGGGCCTATCTGCACCATGTGTTCCGGGCCGGTGAAATTCTGTCCTCGATGCTGCTGACCTGGCACAACCTGCATTACTACCAGGAGTTGATGCAGGGGATGCGCGATGCGATCGGCGCCGGGGATTTCGCAGGGTTCGAGGCGCGGTTTCTGGCGCAGCAGGCCGAAGGCGATATCGCGCCGGTTTGAGGGGCGGGGCCGGTATGGCCGCTGCGATGCGGCCCTGAGGCGCGTGGAGGCGTAAACGCCCAAAACGGACGAATGATCCGCTTCGGGCGGCGATCTGGCCTCTGAAACCTTCCCCGCGGGGAAGGTTTTGTGGCGTGTTTACAAGAATTTAACCGTGCGGAGGGCTAGGGAAATCTTAATCCGCCTGTGCCCTTCGCGGCCCGTCGCAGGCGCGCTGCGGGAGCGTGTCAGAGATCGACGCCGGTGCCTTGCAAAACGCCATGCTCCATGGCGTAGCGGGTCAGCCCCGCGGTGGACGATATGCCCAGCTTGCGCTTGATGTTCTTGCGATGGGTCTCGACCGTCCGGACCGAGATGTCCAATGTCGCCGCCACTTCCTTGTTGGACTTTCCCGAGGCCAGTTGCAGCAGGATCGTCTGCTCCCGCGAGGTCAGCGGTTCGCGCCCGTCGGCCGTGTTGGGCTCCAGTGAGGCCGACGCGCCTGTGCACATGTAGGTCTCGCCCCGCATCACGGCCTCGATGGCGAGGCGGATCTCGTCGGTGGGCACATCCTTGAGGATATAGCCCCGCGCGCCGTGGCTCATGGCGGTCGAGATGTATTCGGCGCTGTCATGCATCGACAGGATCAGGATCCGGGTGTCGGGGCATTTTTCCAGCACCATCTCGGTCGCGCTCAGCCCGTTGATCTCGGGCATGTTCAGGTCCAGCAGGATCACGTCCGGCGCAAGGGTTTCAACCTGCTCGACCAGCTCGCGCCCATTGCAGAGGCGTCCGATGACCTGCAGGTCGTCGTAGGTTTCAAGGATCGCCTCGATGCCCTCTGCGACCATCGGATGATCATCGACGATAACGACCTTGGTGCGCGGCGGCGTATCGGGTGCGAGTGTCATGCGCGGACCTTTCGGACGGGGGCCGCGGTGCTGCGGGCGGCCGGTTCTGGGGGCAGGATGTGACTGAGTGGCACGGTGGCGTCAATTCGGGTGCCAGCCTCCGAGGAGAAAACCTGCAGCGTGCCGTCGAGCTGTTCGACCCGCTCCTGCATGTTGCGCAGGCCGAGCCCGCCCGCGCCGCGGGAGACATTGGCCAGGCCGCGCCCGTTGTCGGCCACCCGCAGGGTCGCGCCGGTCTGGTGTCCGAAGAGGTCCAGATGCACTTCGGTGGCCTGGGCGTGACGTTCGATATTTGTCAGGGCCTCCTGGGCGATACGGTAGAGCGCGATCTTGGCCTCCGGGTCGAGGCGATTCCGGAACACGACCGTTTTCATTTCCGCGCGGATGCCGGTGCGCTTGGTGAACTCCTCGGCCAGGTCCTGGATCGCAGGGCCGAGGCCAAGATCGTCGAGCTGTCCCGGGCGCAGGTCGCGACTGATGCGGCGGACCTCCTGGATGGCGCCGTTCAGCCCATCGATGCCCTTCTCGATATTCTCCTGGGCGCGCGCGTCGCCGGTCTGGACCCGCCTTCGGGCCAGTTCCAGCGCGTAGCGGATGCCCACGAGAAGTTGGCTGATGCTGTCATGCAACTCGCGGGCCACGCGGCCGCGCTCTTCCTCCTGGGTGTCGAGGACGCGCTGGGTCAGCGCCTTGAGTTTGGCGTCTGCCAGCCGCCGCTCGCGGATGTTGATCAGCAAACCGGAGGCAAACACCGCCAGCAGGGCCGCCAGCGTGATCGCCCCGATCCAGAAGAAGGTCTGCGCGATGCGGGCCTCGGTCGCGGCGCGCGCCGCGGCCACGTGCGTCAGCACGTCGTCGATGAAGATGCCGGTCCCCAGCGCCCATTGCCAGTCTTGCAGGCCGACCACGTAGGTGATCATCCGGGCCTCTTCGCCCGTGGAGGGTTTGACCCAGTCATAGGTGTGATACCCCGCCCCGGCGCGCGCGATGCGGACCAACTCGTCCACCACGGGGACACCGTTGCTGTCGGTGCGGCCGGTCCAGTTGCGGTTGATCAGCTCGGTCTGGCGCGGGCTCACGAGGTTGGTTCCGTCATAGTGATAGACGAAGAAGAACCCGTCGCGCCCATAGAGCATGGCGGCAAGGATCTGGGTCACCCGTTCCTTGGCGGCCTCGTCATCGGGGGCGGCGCGGCCGTACTCGGCGAAGAACGCGGTGCGGGCCAGCTGGATGTAATTGCGCAGCTCGCGCTTCTTGGCCTCGATCAGCTGGGTTTCGAGCCCCGAGATCTCGCGCTCCGCCAGTTGGCGGCCCTGGTCGGCCACCACGACCGAGATCGCGGCCACCGCGAGCACGAGTGGAATGGTCGCCAGCAGAAAGAGCTTCTGGCCATAGCTGACCTGCAAGCGCTTCAGATACGGGGCAATGAACCGGGCCATGTCAGGTTCTAGCGCCTTCCGCGGACCGATGCCAAGCGTCGCGTTCGGCCGTTTGACGTTACGGAAGCCTGCCCTTCAGATATTATTTTCATCAATACCGACTGGTGGGTATTCCGCGTTGCAGGTGGATTGTCTAGGTTCGCGCCACTGTTAACGATCCGCCCATCTTGCAAAGGGTGGGCATCGACAAACCCGAGGGGAGGATTTTATGGATCGTCGTTCTTTTTTGCGGACATCGGCACTGGGCGGGACCGCGGCTGCGGCAAGCGCAGGGTTGGCCGCACCGGCCATCGCGCAGAGCACGCGCACACTGACCATGGTGACGTCCTGGCCGCGCGGCTTCGCGGTTCTGGATGATGCTGCGACCTACTTCAACGAGGCGGTCAATGCGATGTCGGGCGGCAGCCTGATCATCGAGAAAAAGGCCCCGGGTGAGCTTGTCGGCGCGTTCGAGGTATTCGACGCGGTGGCCGCAGGTCAGGCCGACATCTACCATTCGGCCGACTACTACTGGATCGGACAGCATCCGGGCTACGCATATTTCTGCGCGGTGCCTTTCGGCGCGACGGCACAGGAACTGACCAACTGGTACTACCATGACGGGGGTCAGGACCTGCACAACGAGCTTGGCGCGATCTTCGGCATGCACTCCATGCAGTGCGGCAACTCCGGCTCCCAGTCCGGCGGCTGGTTCCGCAACGAGATCACCTCGGCCGAAGACTTCAACGGTCTGCGGTTCCGGATGCCGGGCCTCGGCGGGCAGGTGCTCGGCAAGCTCGGCGCCTCGGTGCAGAACATTCCCGGTGGCGAGCTCTACCAGGCGCTGTCTTCAGGTGCGCTCGACGGTCTGGAGTGGGTCGGTCCCGCCGCGGACGAGAAGGCCGGCTTCCAGGAGGTCGCCAAGATCTACTACACTGCGGGCTTCCACGAGCCGGGCTCCGGACTGACCGCGTCGGTCAACCTGGACGTCTGGAACGAGCTGTCGCCGGAACATCAGGCGATCATGGACAACGCGGCCAAGGCCACGACGAACTACCAGCTGAGCCAGACACTGGCCATGAACGGCGCAGCCCTCGCGCGTCTGCAGGCCCAGGGCGTGCGCACCCTGCAATTCCCCGACGATGTCTGGGATGCGTTCGGCGCGGCCTCCAAGGAAGTTCTCGACGAAAACATGGGCGACGAGCTCTATGCCAAGATCCGCAACAGCTTCGACGCCTCGCTGGCCAAGAGCTCGGACTGGCTGCTGAAGTCGGACGCCTATTTCGTGGAGCAGCGCAACCGCGTGCTCGGCTAAAGCGACAAGACGAACGGCAAGGGCCCCCGAGCGGGGCCTTTGTCTCATGGACAGACCGGGGTGGCACGGCGAGGTCTGTCCGTCGCGCCCCGAGATGACGATGAGGGAACTCCCATGGAGAGTGAAGCGCAAGTCAGTGCTCTGGCGAGTATCGCAGGCGGGGTCTGGTGGGTCCTCCAGAATATCGGATTGGCTTTCTACAACACCGCCTGGGCGATCCTGAACCCGGGCCAATGGCTTGGCTGGATCGGCGGGCTGGAGACGACCGAAGACAAGGAAGCGCTGATGCGCTTTGCCTATTACGGCGCCTCGGTGGAGTTCTTCTTTTTCCTGCTGACGGCTTTCCTCGTGGCCCTTGCCATCGGCATCGCGCGGCCCCGGGCCATGTGGGGCATGGTGATCGGGCTGGAAGGGTTCGCGAACGTGGTCGGGCGCGTCGCGGCCTGGGCGGGTTTGCTGATGGTGGTTCAGCAGATCCTGATCGTGATGCTGCAGCGGTTCTTCCTCGTCAGCCAGATTTCAATCGGGCCGTTCGGGTATACATTTACCAAGGATCTCAGTTGGTTCGGCGAGGAACTTAAACTTTATAACGCGATCGTCGTCTGCCTGTGCTGCGCCTATACGTTCGTTCAGGGCGGGCATGTGCGCGTGGATCTGGTCTATTCGGTGGTCAAGCACCGAACCAAGAAGGTGATCGACATGGCGGGCAGCCTTCTGTTCATGATGCCGGCCATGGTGCTGATCTGGCTCTATTCGTGGTTTTTCATGTGGCGCCACCTGATCACACCCAAGATCAGCGCGTCCGACCCGTTCGACCGGATGATGTTGAAGGCGCGCGCGGTGCGCTGGAATGTCGAAACCGTGGGCTTCAGCCCGCAAGGGTTCGACGGATATTTCCTGTTCAAGATCCTGATCTGCCTGTTCGTGGCCATGGTCTTCCTGCAGGCGGTGGCGTTCTTCTTTCGCTCTTTCCAGGAATGGCGCGAGGGCGAGGAGAGCGCTGGCAAGTATCACGACAAGGATGCCTTGGGTGACGAAGACGCCGAACGCGTCGCGGAAATCCACTAGGGCATGGGGCTGACATAATGATTTTCGGTTTGGACGGCATCGAGATTGGCCTGATCATCGTGTTCCTGTGCCTGTTTGGCGGGATCATGTCGGGCTTCCCCGTGGCTTTCGCCATCGGCGGGGCGGGGGTGATCTCTTTCGGGATCATCGCGGCACTGGACAGCGCGGGGCTGCTCATTCACCAGGCAATCGACACGGGCAGCGCGGAATACGCGGCCCTGCTGGCCGAGGGCGTGGCGCGCGAGGCGATCAGCGTGTTCCGCTACCCCGAACTGCCTAGGGTCGAAGAGGCGCTCTTTCCCGGCGGTTGGGAACAGGCGATGGATCGCAACCTGTCCTTCATCGTCAACCGCCTGAACGAGCGGGTGATCGCGGGCCAGAGCATCGAGACATTGTTGGCGGTTCTGATGTTCGTGATGATGGGCATCACGCTGGAGCGCTCCAAGATCGCCAATGACCTGCTGACCACCATGGCGCGGGTGTTCGGCCCGCTGCCCGGCGGTCTGGCCGTGTCCATCGTGGTGGTGGGGGCCTTCCTTGCGGCCTCCACGGGGATCGTGGGCGCGACCGTCGTGACCATGGGGCTGCTGGCCCTGCCCACCATGTTGCGCAACGGCTATTCCAAGGAGCTGTCCACCGGCGTGATCGCGGCCTCGGGCACGCTGGGCCAGATCATTCCGCCGTCCATTGTGATCGTCCTGCTGGGGACACTGGCGGGCGACATGTACGCCACCGGGCAGGAGAAGCGCGCGGTTCTTGCGGGGTGCACCGACGCGCTGACCTTCCTTGGCGAGCCGGCGGTTCTGTCGGTGGGCACGCTCTTCCAGGCGGCCGTGCTGCCGGGGGTGATGTTGGCGGTGCTCTATGCGCTTTATGCTTTTGGCTACGCGGCCTTCAATCCCTCCAAGGCTCCACCCGTGGTCAGTGATGCACCCGCCGGTGAGGTCATTACCCGCAACGAGGCGCTGACCTGGTTTCTGGTGGCGCCTTTCGGTCTGATTGCGGCGATCATCCTGTCGATGAATGTGGGCGTGATCGGCTCCCAATCGACCGCCGTGTCGACCATGACGGAGCTGGGCGAGACAGCGGAGCTGCGCACAAATGTCAGCCCGGCCTGCCAGGCCTCGATGATCGAGCTGCACGGGCAGGAAAAATGGGACCTGGCCGTCGCGCAGGCTGAACAGATCGCCGCAGGCGGCGGGGCTGCAGAGCGCCGCGACCTGACGGCCGAAGAGCTCGAGGTGGCTCAGGCCGAGCGTCTGGAAGAAATCGCGCCGATCGGCTCGGGCCTGAGCGTGTTCTTCCTGCTTTTCGCGCTCGTGCTGATCGTGGCCCGCGGCGTGGCCCCCCTCGCCAACCCGGTGCCGTTGCTGATCGGCGGGGCGGGGGTGGTGCTGGCCTTCCTGACGGATGCGTTGCTGATCCCCGCGACCATGTCGCCCGGCGGCGCGTTCACGTTGCTGGCGATCCCTTTCGCCATGGTCGTCTATGGCTGCCGGGCGGCGATCGCGCGGCTGGCGCAGAACGATCTGATCCGCGTGGTGTTCCCTCCGCTGGTCCTGATCGTGGCGGTGCTCGGCTCGATCCTGGGCGGGATTACCAACCCGACCCCGGCGGCGGCGCTGGGCGCGGGCGGGGCGATCATGCTCGCGGCCTATCGCAAGCTGCGCGAGGAGGAGCGTAACGCCAAGCTGATCATCGGGGCCTCCTTCGCGCTCGTTATCCTGATCGTCATCGGCATCAATTTCGACCTGCGGACGGGCGTGGCGGATGTGAGCTTCCAGGATTGGGTGGCGATCATCATCGCCCAGGCGGCCTATCACGTGGCGGTGCTGGGGCTGCTCTATTCGTGCTGGGTGCTGTTCACCCGCGGGGTTCTGAGCCCGGTGGTGCGCGAGACGGCGAAGGTCACCTCGATGGTCTTCACCATCCTGATCGGATCGCAGCTCCTGAACCTCGTGGTGATCTCCTTTGGCGGAGAGCATTACATCCAAGAGTTTCTGCGCAGTTTCGACAACGAGCTGGTGGTGTTCCTGATCGTGATGCTGGTGCTGTTCATCCTGGGCTTCGTGCTCGATTTCCTGGAGATCATCTACATCGTGATCCCGATCGTGGGTCCGGTGATCTATGGCGGCACAATGGACCCGAAATGGGTGACGATCATGATTGCCGTGAACCTGCAGACCTCGTTCCTGACACCGCCTTTCGGCTTTGCGCTGTTCTATTTGCGCGGGGTGGCGCCGCCTTCGGTGACCACGGGTCATATCTATCGCGGGGTGTTGCCCTTCGTGTTGATCCAGGTGGCGGCCCTGGGAATGCTCTTTGCCTTCCCGGGCGTTGTGACCATCGTGCCGAACCTGCTGGGCAACTGATTAACCTTTATTAACAAGCCAAAGGGCGGCCCGAGGGGGCGCCCTTTTTGCAGGCGAACTGGTCCGAGCGGGCAAAACAATCATTGTGTTTTGGCCTCCACTGGATTTATCTAGGCGAACGGGCGTTCGCCAAGCGTATGGCGATGCCGTCCGGTTTCAGGTTTACCTGCCCCCGCTTCATGGACCAAGGCATCAACGCCGATCCTTTGCAGGGTGCAGTGTTTTCAAGGGGCTGACCGCTCTGCGCACTCTACGCGGCCGTCATCCCCTGTTCATTCCGCAAGGCTCTTGCGGGTTCGGTTTGCTCCCTCGGGAGCTGGAGAAACGCGATGAAACGCGACAAGGCGAGCAGGCAGGCTGCAAGACATGCAGCCGAGGTGACCGGGGTTCTGTCCCCGACCGCGCTGCGCCGCGCGATATCCATTGCACAGCAAAATACACGGCTGACACCCCGGGGGCTTGCGCCACCCGGGCCATTTCTGTCGTGCAGAAAGACAACATGGCAAAGAAGATGCTCATCGATGCCACCCACGCGGAAGAGACCCGCGTTGTGGTGGTCGACGGAACGAAGGTCGAGGAATTCGACTTTGAGTCGGTAAACAAGCGGCAACTTGCGGGAAATATCTATCTGGCGAAAGTGACACGGGTCGAGCCGTCCCTGCAGGCGGCCTTCGTGGACTATGGTGGCAATCGCCACGGGTTCCTCGCCTTCTCGGAAATTCACCCGGATTACTATCAGATCCCGGTGGCGGATCGCGAGGCGTTGCTGGCCGAGGAAATGGCCTTTGCAACCGCCGATGCGGAAGAGGACGAGGTCAAGCCGAAGAAGCGCCGTTCCCGTCGCCGGAAGAAGGTCGAGACGTCGGACGAGGACGCGGCCGAGGTCACTGCCGACAGCAATGCCGCCGAGGCCGAGACGGCACAGGACGCGGACGCTGCCGACAGCCCGGATGCAAAAGACGCCCCGGCAGTCGAGGCGGCGCAGGCTGCGCCGGAAGATGTCGCAGAGGACGCGCCGACAACCGAGACCGAAGCGCAGACAGCCGAGGCCGAACCGGCCGAGACCGCCGAGGCGGACGAAGATACCGCCAAGCCCCCCATGCCGCACGCGGTAGAGGGCGATGACCCGACCGTGAAATCCGAAGAGGTGAGCGAGGCCGACGCGGACCCGCAAGCCGAGCCCGGATCCCCGGCAGCGGAGGAGGCCCCTGCCGAGGACGCCCCTGCCGAGGACAAGCCGGTCGCCGAAGCCGCGCCGCGCCAGACACAGTCCATCCCCGGCATGGACGTGGTCGAGACCGACAGCGAGGCCGAGGACGGTCCGATCCTCGTGGCCGAAGCCGCGGATGGCGATAAGGAAACCGCCGAGAAGCCCAAGCGCCGTCGCAGCCGACGCCGCAAGAAAACCGATGTCGAGGTGTCCGAGGAGGCCACGGACGAGACCGCGGCGGCCGACAGCGACGCCGCAGACCAGGATGACGGTATCGAGGATGTGGCCGACGAGGATGTGGCCGAAGAGATCCGCCGCCCCCGCCAGCGCCGGGAGCGCCGCTACAAGATCCAGGAAGTCATCAAGGTCCGTCAGGTCCTGCTGGTTCAGGTCGTCAAGGAAGAGCGTGGCAACAAGGGCGCGGCCCTGACCACCTATCTCAGCCTCGCGGGCCGCTACTGCGTGTTGATGCCCAACACCGCCCGCGGCGGCGGCATCAGCCGCAAGATCACCAATGCAGTGGACCGCAAGAAGCTCAAGGAGATCGCCTCCGAGATCGAGGTGCCGCGCGGCGCGGGCCTGATCGTGCGCACGGCGGGGGCCAAGCGGACGAAGACCGAAATCAAGCGGGACTACGACTACCTCAAGCGGCTGTGGGAGCAGATCCGCGACCTGACCCTGAAATCCATCGCGCCCGCCCCGATCTACGAGGAAGGCAACCTCATCAAGCGCTCGATCCGCGATCTTTACAGCCGCGATATCGACGAGGTGCTGGTTGAGGGGGAAGAAGGTTACCGGGTGGCCAAGGACTTCATGAAGATGCTCATGCCGTCCCACGCCAAGAACGTGAAGCTCTACAACGAGAACCTGCCGCTCTTTGCGCGGTATCAGGTGGAAAGCTACCTCGCGGGCATGTTCAACCCCACGGTGCAGCTGAAATCCGGGGGCTACCTCGTGATCGGCGTGACCGAGGCGCTGGTGGCGATCGACGTGAACTCGGGCCGGGCCACCAAGGAGGGCTCGATCGAGGAGACCGCGCTCAAGACAAACCTGGAGGCCGCCGAGGAAGTGGCCCGCCAGGTCCGCCTGCGCGACCTCGCCGGTCTGATCGTGATCGACTTCATCGACATGGAAGAGCGGCGCAACAATACCGCTGTCGAGAAGCGTCTGAAGGACAAGCTGAAGACCGACCGCGCGCGCATCCAGGTAGGCCGCATCTCCGGCTTTGGCCTTCTGGAGATGTCGCGCCAGCGGCTGCGTCCGGGGATGCTGGAGATCACGACACAGCCCTGCAACCATTGCCATGGCACTGGCCTGATCCGGTCCGACAACTCCTTGGCGCTGTCGATCGTCCGCGCGCTGGAAGAAGAGGGCATGCGCCGCCGCGTGCGCGAGGTTCTCGTCAAGGCGCCGGTCAATGTCATCAACTACCTCTTCAACGAAAAGCGCGAGCATATCGCGCTGATCGAGGGTCGCTACGGTTTGTCCGTGCGGCTGGAGGCCTCGAACGAACTTTCGGGGGCGGACTTCACCATCGACAAGTTCAAGACCGCGACCCGCAAGGTGGTCGAGCTTGACGCGCCGGTTGTGTCGATCGACACCTCGGGCGTGGACGAGGCCGAGATCGTGGAGGAGCCCGACGAGGAAGAGGCCGACACCGAGACCGAGGCAGAGACTGCCGCCACCGAGGAGACCAGCGAAGAGCAGGCCCCGCGCAAGCGCCGCCGCCGTCGCCGTCGCTCCCGCCGGGGCGGTGGGACCGAGAACGGCGAGTCCAACGGAGATGGCAGCGACGAGGCACAATCCGCCGCAGACGCGGACTCCTCGGATCAAGCTGACATTTCCGAAGAAGCGGAGTCCTCCCAACCGGCGGTTGAGGCAGAGGCAGAAGAGGCCCCGAAACCCAAGCGTCGTCGGCGTCGTCGCCGGAAGTCCGACGCAGAAGAGGGTGAAGCTGCTCCCGATGGGGATGCTGTCTCTGAAGACGTCTCTGCGCCTGAACCCGCCCCGACCCCCGAGCCGGTTGCGGAGGCCAAGGCCGACGCGCCTGCGGCGGAAGCCGAGCCTGTAGCGGAGGCCGAAGCGCCGGTTGAAACCGCAGAGTCCGAGGCGCGTGCCCCGGAGGTCGATCCCACGCCGGAGACGGCCGAAACGGCCCCTGTCGAACAGGGAGACGAGGCATCCGACACGACCGATGAGGACACCGGCCAGCCGGTCTCCGAAGAGGCACCGGAAGCGGAGGCCGAAGACCCCCAAGCCGTTGAACCCGAGCTTGCAGAGGCCGCCAACGAGGCTGCGCCCGCGCAGGACGACGACACCAAGCCCAAGCGGCGCGGATGGTGGTCGCTCGCGCGCTGAACTGGCGCCTATCTCAATCGACAAAGGCGTCCCTCGGGGCGCCTTTTTCATCGGCTCAGGTTTTGCGGATCACGTAGAGCTGGCCGTCGTCCCGGTCGGTCTGGCGCAGCAGTTCATGACCGCTCTCGGCGCAGTAATGGGGCACATCGACGATCGCGGCCGGGTCATCGGCCAGCAGGTGCAACTCCGCGCCCTTGGGCAGGGATTTCAGCGCCTTGCGCGCTTTCAGGACGGGTAGGGGGCACAGCAACCCCCGGGCATCGAGATGGGTCTGATCGGACATGGCCCTTGAATACCGGCCTGTCGCCCGCGCTGCACGTAAATTCCGCAGCCCTTACGCCGCTTTCGGCGCTGGTGATCTATCCAAGCCCCGGAGCGCGGGCTAGGGTCGCGCAAAACGCGAGCGATGCGAGCCATGACATCCACGGAACAGGCGCCAGAGGTCCGGCGCCGCAAGGTGTTCTACCTGCCCGGGTATGACCCGTTTCCGCCCCGGCGATACCGCGAGATGTATCGCCGCGAGGGCCGCAAGCAGGCCGAGCTGTCGGGTTATGGCCTGAAGGTCGCGGGCCTGCCCGGGGGGATCGCCTGGCAGGTGGACTTCCGCGACGGCGCGCGAGAGGTCGTGACGCAGATCGAGGTGCTGGTCTGGTCCGATCTGGTGCAGGCGTCCATGACGGGCAATGTGCTGCGGTCCTACGCGGCGCTGGTGCGGACCGCGTGGATCTACCTGGCGAGTGGCGCCCTCTGGCGGCTGACGCGGTTGCGCAAGGGGCCGGTGCTGGCCGCGCTCTATCCGGTGGTGGCCTTGCTGGCGCAGCTGCTGCTGGCGCTGGGGGCGGGGGTGCTGTGTCTGCAGCTGGTCCCGGTGCCATGGCTGGATCTTTTGCTGGCGGTCGGGGTCTTCGCCCTGGTGCTGGAGGCCGGGTACCGGGCGGATCGCTGGCTCTATGCCCATTACCTGATGCGGGATTATGCCTATGCGGCGGGGCTGGGAGGGGCGTATCCGCCGGAGTTGCGCGCCCGGTTGTCGGGGTTCGCGGACCGTTTGGCCGAGGCGGCGCGCGGAGAGGTAGACGAAGTGCTGCTGGTGGGCCATTCCTCGGGCGCGTATCTCGGGGTGACGGTGTTGGCAGAACTGCTGCGTGCCGGGCGCCTGGAGAGCGGCGTGACGGTCGGGTTTCTCAGCCTCGGTCACGTCACGCCCATGGTGTCGGCCCTGCCGCAGGCGACGGAATTGCGCGGCGATCTGGCGGTACTGGGCCACCAGTCCCGGGTCTTCTGGCTGGATGTGACTGCGCCCGGCGATGGCTGCGCCTTCGCGCTGTGCGATCCGGTGGCCGTGAGCGGCATGGCACGCGCAGACCAGACCGGGCCGCGCATCATCTCGGCGCGTTTCAGCGAGACGCTCGCGCCGGAAACCTGGGCAAAGCTGCGCTGGCGCTTCTATCGGCTGCATTTCCAGTATCTGCATGCGTTCGACCGGCCCGGGGATTACGACTATTTCCAGATCACGGCGGGGCCGCTGCGGCTCAAGGACCGGTTCGAGGCGCGGGCCCCTTCGCCCAGCGTGCTGCGCCGACGCGTCGTCGCATGAGACCGCCCGCCCCGAAACCCGTGGCGCGGCAGGACCGGGTGTCGCTCTGGCAGTACCTGAAGCTCTTTCGCAAGGACATCCTGTCGGCGCAGCCCGCGCGGCTTTACCGCGCGTGGATGGCGGAGTTCCGGACGCCGTTTTTCCGCTCCTACCTGGTCAACGACCCTGTGTTGGTGCGCGAGGTGCTGCACGATGCGCTCGAGGATTTTCCGAAATCCGACCGGATCGCGGAGGGGTTGCGCCCGCTTTTGGGCGAGAGTGTCTTTTTGACCAATGGCGCGACCTGGGCACGCCAGAGACGGATCATCGATCCGGCCTTCGAGCGGGGCCGCGTGCGCGAGAGTTTCGCGGCAATGCAGGACGCGGCGCGCAATGCCGTGGCGCGGCTGGAGGCGCGGCGCGCGGCGGATCTGGTCGAGATCGAGGAGGTCTGCGCCCATGCGGCAGCGGATGTCATTTTTCGGACCCTGTTCTCGGTGCCCATAGATGATGCGCTGGCAGCAGAGGTCTACCGGGCCTTCCGCGCCCATCAACGCAGCCAGCCGATCCTGAACCTCGGCGCGTTCCTGCCCCTGCCGCGCTGGATGCCCCGGATGCACCGGGCCGAGACAAAGGAGACCGCGGCGCATCTGCGGGCGCTGATCGCGCAGATGACGGCCCGGCGGCAGGCGGAAATCGCCGCTGGAACCGCCCCGCAGGATCTGGCCACGAAGATCATGACCACGCCGGACCCGGAGACCGGCGCGCGATTCTCGACCGACGAGATGGTGGACCAGGTCGCGATCTTCTTTCTGGCCGGGCACGAGACCAGCGCCAGCGCATTGGCCTGGGCGCTCTACCTGCTGGGCGCCGCGCCCGACGTACAAGCCCGGGTTCGGGCGGAGGTGGCGGCGGTCGCGCCTCTTGAAATGACATTCTCCGATCTGTCGAAATTGCCGCGCACGCGGGATGTCTATCGCGAGGCGCTGCGGCTCTACCCGCCGGTGCCGATGATGGTGCGGCAGGTGGAGGCGGCGCGCGTATGGCGGGGCCGGAAAATCCGGCGCGGCGCCCAGGTGGTGCTCAGCCCCTGGCATCTGCAGCGCCACACGCGGCTCTGGACCGCGCCGGACGTGTTCGATCCCGACCGATGGCAGCGGGAGGAGACGCAACAGAGCCAGCGCGACGCCTATATGCCGTTCTCCGCCGGGCGCCGGGTCTGTCCGGGGGCGGGGTTCGCCATGGCCGAAGGGACCTTGATGCTGGCGGCGTTCCTGCAGGCGTTCCGGTTCGAAGCGGACCCGAACCACGTGCCGGTGCCCGAGGCGCATCTGACCGTGCGCGCGCGCCATGGGATCTGGTTGCGCGTCGGGGCCGCCGGCCAAGAGTTTTGAGCAAAACTCTTGGCAAAATCCTTGCTCAAGGATTTTGCGTCAGACCACCCGGCGGATCGGCTGGGCATTGCAGAAGATCACGATATGCCCGCCATTCTCAACCGCATGGAAGCCGCGTCTTCGGATCTCGGCCAGAAATTCGGCGCGCCCGACGATCCTCTCCACATCCCGCATGCGCCGCCGCACCACGCCGCCCTGGCGGGCTGTTTTCGAAGAAAAGACCTGGAGCATCCATGTCTCCGGGGATCTCGGGATCGGTCGCGTGCATCGCATGGCCGAAACCATGCCGCGCCACGGTAAACAGACCCTTAATCGCGATAGTGCCGTAGAATCGCCAGGCGAATGGCAGAGGCCAGCCCCAGATCCGCGCCGCGTTCGGCGTCGATTTCTGCGGCCAAGGCGTTGATCGGCATGTTGCGGTCGGCCGCCATGTCGCGGAATGCAGTCCAGAACTCGTCCTCCAGCGACACGCTGGTGCGGTGCCCGCGCAAGGTCAGGGAGCGTTTGACCGGGCGTCTAGTCATCCTCGGCATAATGCTGGTCGAGATGCTTCTTCTCGCGCTCGGCCCGCGAGATACGCAGCAGGCGTTCAGCCTTGCTCTCACCATGAAGAGTGGCTTTTTCCGAGGCAGTTACACGCTTTTCTACACGTGCTTTCTGCTTTCTGATCGTGCGGAGATTCGTGACCTGGACCATGGTCGCAGGATGCGCATCTCCGCTCCGGATCACAAGTGGATGCAGGCGCCTGGCACCGGTTTTTCGATGCCAGGCATTAGAGGGACGTGTCAGCCCGGTGGGCGATGCGGTACACAGGATTGGTCGGTGGCGCAGCGCCTTACCTCGGGCCGATCATGTCCTCCGGGCGCACGACCTTGTCGAAGGTTTCCGCATCAACGAACCCCAGCGCGATGGCTTCTTCCTTCAGGGTGGTGCCGTTCTTGTGAGCGGTCTTGGCCACCTTGGTGGCGTTGTCGTAGCCGATGGTGGGCGCGAGGGCCGTGACCAGCATCAGGCTTTCTTTCATCAACTTGTCGATCCGTTCTTCATTGGCGCGTGTGCCCATCAGCATCCGCTCGGTGAAGCTGTCGGCGGCATCGCCCAGGAGGGTCATGGATTGCAGCAGGTTGTAGGACATCATCGGGTTGTAGACGTTCAGCTCGAAATGGCCCTGGCTGCCGGCAAAGGAAATGGCCGCGTCATTGCCCAGGATATGGGCGCAGACCTGGGTCATCGCCTCGGCCTGGGTCGGGTTCACCTTGCCCGGCATGATGGACGACCCGGGCTCGTTTTCCGGCAGGATCAGCTCGCCCAGTCCGGACCGTGGGCCAGAGCCGAGAAAGCGCATGTCGTTGGCGATCTTGTAGGCCGCCATGGCGGTCGTCTTGATCGCGCCGGACATGAAGACCATGGCGTCATGGGCGGCGAGTGCTTCGAACTTGTTGGGGGCGGTCACGAAGGGAAGGCCGGTGATCTCGGCCATGTTGGCGGCCACGGTTTCGGACCAGCCCGGCGAGGTGTTCAG
Source organism: Dinoroseobacter sp. PD6 (assembly GCF_028807315.1). Lineage (NCBI taxonomy): Bacteria > Pseudomonadati > Pseudomonadota > Alphaproteobacteria > Rhodobacterales > Roseobacteraceae > Dinoroseobacter > Dinoroseobacter sp. PD6. The sequence goes on from NZ_JARAMN010000003.1 coordinate 207,094, forward strand.
CCCTGTGCCGACGGCGGTGCCGCCTTGGGCCAGTTCGTAGATGCCGGGCAGGGCCATCTCGATCCGGGCAATGCCGTTGCGAATCTGCTTGGCGTAGCCGGAGAATTCCTGGCCCAATGTGAGTGGCGTGGCATCCTGGGTATGGGTGCGACCGATCTTGATGATGTCCTTGAACTCTTCGGCCTTGGCTTCCAGCCCCTCGGCGAGTTTCACGAGCCCGGGCAGCAGCACGTCGCGCGCGGTGGTCGCGGCGGCGATATGCATGGCCGTGGGGAAGGTGTCGTTGGAAGACTGACCCATGTTGCAGTGATCGTTCGGATGCACCGGGTCCTTGGAGCCGATCACGCCGCCCAGGATCTCGATCGCGCGGTTGGCGATCACCTCGTTGGAGTTCATGTTGGACTGGGTGCCGGAGCCGGTTTGCCAGACCACCAGCGGGAAGTTGTCGTCGAACTTGCCGTCGATCACCTCGCCCGCGGCCTGGATGATCGCATCGGCCAGGCGGGCGTCGAGCTTGCCGCTTTCCTTGTTGGCCATGGCGCAGGCCTTCTTGATCACGCCGAGGGCGCGAACGATCGCCACGGGTTGCTTTTCCCATCCGATGGGGAAGTTCATGATCGAGCGCTGCGTCTGCGCGCCCCAATACTTGTCGGCAGGAACCTCGAGCGGGCCGAAGCTGTCGGTTTCGGTGCGGGTCTCGGTCATGGTCATGGGGGGACACTCCCTTCCGTATACGTTCGCATGCCGTTTACCGCTCAGGACAGGTCCGGGCAATCGGGGAATGGTGCCGCGCGCCCGGGCCAATTGGCGCAGGGCAGCAGGCGCGCTTACTTGCGAAAGGAATCGAGGCTGACGATCTCGGCGTCCTTGGACGTGCCAGGCTTCTTCTCGGTGGTGTCCTTGGCGGTCGGCTTGTGCGGGCGCGCTTCCGGCGGCGGAACGAGGGCCGTGACCTCATGGGTCTCTTCCTCGTCATCCTCCTCGTCCTCGAAATCGGCATCGTCCTGGGTTTCGAACCGCAAACCGAATTCCACGGAGGGGTCCACGAAGGTCCGGATTGCATCCAGCGGCACGGTCAGCGCTTCGGGCTGGTCGCCGAAGTTCAGCACCACCGAGAAATCCGCCTCGCGCACTTCCAGCCCGTCGAACCAGTGCTGCAGCACGATGGTCATCTCGTCCGGGTAGCGTTCGCGCAACCAGTCGGACAACTCGACCCCTGGGTGCTGGGTGTCGAAGGTGATGAAGAAATGATGTTCGCCGGGCAATCCGTCAGCAGCCACCTCACGCAGGACATCCTGAATGAGCGCCCGCATCGCCCGGTGCATTCGGTTTCCGTAATCGAGGCGTTCAGCCATTCGGGAGATCCTCATCGCGTGCAGTCTCAGGTTAAGTAAAGTCACTTGGGATGGAAAGGTCCGGTCGTCAAAAAGAACATTTGCCGCGCAGGCGGTATCAGATCAGGGTGATGACCCCCGCAGCGGTTGCGCAAAAGGCAAGCACAACCGGGAATTCCAGCTTCAGGCGCAACATCAGGTAGGCCGCGAACAGGGTCAGGCCGAGGGCCGCCCCGTTCCACGAGGCCAGCAGCGGAAGCTCGGCCACCACACCCGGCACCGCCACCGGGCGCAAACTGTCAAACAGCACATGCAGTGCGAACCAGAGCACAAGGTTCAGGATCACGCCCACCACGGCGGCGGTAATGCCCTGCAGAGCGCCGGTCAGGCGGGGCCGTGTGGCGATCCACTCCACATACGGTGCGAAGGTGAAAATCCACAAAAAACAGGGCACAAAAGTCACCCACAGCGTGATGAGCCCGGCGATCAGTGCCAGTCCGAGCCCGCCTTCGGCGAACCCTGCGAGAAAGCCCACGAATTGTGTGACCAGAATCAGCGGCCCCGGCGTCGTCTCCGCCAGACCCAGCGCGTCGATCATCTGCTCGGGCGTGAGCCAGCCCCGTTCCTGCACGACCTCTTGCGTCATGTAGGCAAGCACTGCATAGGCCCCGCCGAAAGTGACCACCGCGAGCTTGGCGAAAAAGAGGGCGATCTGGCTGAGCAGGTCGGCACCGCTGGCCCAGAGCACCGCGATGGGCGCGAGCCAAGCAGTCAACCAGGTCAGAATCGTGCCGATGGCAGGGTGGGGTAGGGCCTCGCTCTCAGCGGACGTCGTCACGGGCCCGCGGGCGCTCAACGCACCGTAAAGCGCCGCCGCGGCGATGATCGCAGGGAATGGCACGCCGAACACGAAGAGCGCCGTGAAGCTGAGCGCTGCCAGCATCCATCGGTCCCGCGAGGTCAGCGTCTTGCGCGCAAGACCCAGGAGCGCCTTGAACACCAGAACGATCACGGCCGCCTGAATGCCCAGAAACACCCCGTCCACCAGGGGCAGATCGCCGAATGCGGCGTAGGCATAGGCGAGCGCGAAGATCACGCAGGCCCCCGGCACCACGAAGAGCCCCCCCGCGATCAACCCGCCGGGCGTGCCACGCAGCTTCCAGCCCGCATAGGTGGCCAGCTGCATCGCCTCCGGCCCGGGCAGGAGCATGCAGAAGGACAGCGCGTTGAGGAATTGCGGCCGCGTCAGCCAGGCGCGGTGCTCGACCAGCTCTTCCTGCATCAGCGCGATCTGGGCCGCAGGGCCGCCGAAGGACAGAAGGCCGATGCGACCGAAGACGCGGGTCAGCTTCGACAGGGAGGGGGGCGTCATGGGGCCGGGTGCGGCATGGATGCGGGGCGGGGGCTCATCCGTGCAGGGCCACGCTGTCGGCGGGGGCCTCGGCCCGGTCGGTCATGCCGTAGTCGCGCAGCACATGGGCCACGCGCAGCCGGTAGTCGGCGAACATGCCCGCGCGGCCCGCGGTCTGCGCCCGCCGATGCTGCGTCAGCCGGCGCCATTCATCCAGCGCTGCTTCATCCCGGAAAAACGATACCGACAAGAGCTTGCCGGGGGTTGTCAGGCTCTCGAAGCGTTCGACCGACAGGAACCCGTCGATCTGCTCGACAAGGGGGCGCATCTCCGCGGCCATGGCGAGATAGGCGTCCTTGCGGCCCTCGGCGGGATGGACTTCGAATATCACGGCAATCATCTGGGGCTCCGGTCAGAACATGATCTGGGAAATTTCGCGGCGAATCTTCTCGCGCAGGGTGCGGGCATAGCTGCGATAGCCGCGGGCGGTCATCACGAAGCCGCCCCGGGTGATGACCGCGCGGCGAAAGTAATTGGTGATCGACAGGCCCAGCGATTCGATCGCCAGCGCATTGATCTCGATGCCCGCGCGTTCAGCGGCGCGGCGGGCCAGCCGCGGGTCGGAGCCCGCGTTGTCAGGCCCATCGCCTGACACATCGATCACCTTGCGCGCGCAGTCCGGGACGGCCGCGAACTGCGCAAGCCCGAAGCTCAGCGCCTCGCCCACGGCGGTGTTTGACATGACATAGGCGCGCGGTATGGCACGGGCGCGGGCGGCGAAGGCCGCCAGGTCCGCCTGGCTGTGGATGCGTGTCCAGGGGATCGACAGGTTCTGCGCGTCCCGTCCGGACCATTGCATCACGGCCAGCGCCATACGGCCCCGGATCAGGGCCTCGGCGATCTCGGTATCGGCCAAGGCATCGGCCAGCCCTTCGGTTTGATACCGGTACTCGGCACTGTCGATGGATTGGGACACGTCGATGGCCAGCAAAAGCGCGGTCTGGCAGGCCCGCGCGGGCAGGGCGGGGACCAGCAGGGTCAGGGCCAAGGCGAGCGGGCGCAGGGGAGCGAGCATGGTCGCAGGTTGCACGCCGCAGGGGCGGCGCGCAATCACGGAGTGTGCCGGCGCTAGCTGCGCGAGGGGAACAGGCCCTGGGTCACGATGCACATCTGCACCACGGTATAGGGCGGCATGTTGTTGACCGGCTGTCCGCCGCCGGTACTGCCGATCGCGCCCGCGCCCATCCCGGTGTCGGCGCTGCCGGCGGCATAGCTGGAATCGCGCCCCGTCGTGGCGGGCAGGGCACCGGCGGGCGAGGGGGTATTGGCAGCCGTGCTTGTGCCTGTCAGCGCGTGGGCGTGTGGGGGCAGTTGGTCGACGGTCAGCGTGTTGGTTTCGCTGCCGCCCCGGGCGCCGATGCGCTTGTTGGTCAGGCCCGGCCCGGTTCCGTTGTGCAGGGCCACCCGGCCGCGCATGTCGGGCAGGGCGAAGGTCGTGCGCCCGTCCCCGCCGAATTGCGTGCCCAGCAGGGAGAACAGGGCAGAGTTCTGGCTGATCTGGATCAGTTGTCCGTTGAGTGGCGCGGTTCCGCGCGGACAGAAGTTCCATCCGCCCATGATGATCTGTCCGAGGTAGGCCTCCTGCGCGTGTGCGGGGGCCGAAACGGATGTGGCAAGGGCCAGGACGCAGGCGGCGAGGGAGGATTTGAGGGGATTGAACATGGGTAAACCTTTTTATGATGGTGCGCCCGCGGTGGCAGGCGAAGGGTCGTCCTGCACCTGTCATTGATGTGCAGGGGGGGGGAGGCGGTGTCGCTGGGTTGGGGTCAGTTCCGGCTCGGGTAGATCCCGAAGCCCACCATGCAGTAGGTCACCACGTTGAACGGAGGCATGTTGTTGACCGCACTTCCTGCGCCAGTGCTTCCGATGGCGCCAGCGGCCATGGCGGTATCCGGGGTTCCGGCGGCATAGGTCGAGTCGCGCCCGGTGGTGGCCGGGAGCGCGCCTGCCGGAGACGGCGTGTTCGCCGCGGTTGCCGTGCCGCTCAGGGCGTGGCTGTGGGCGGGCAGTTGCGCGACGCTGAGAGTGTTGGCCTCGCTCCCGCCCGTCTGGCCCAACCGGCGGTCCGACAGGCCGGGGCCCTGGCCGGTGTGAACGGGAACCCGACCGCGCATGTCGGGCAGCCCGAATGTGGTGCGTCCGTCGCCGCCATAATTCGTGCCCAGCAGGGAGAAGAGAGCCTGGTTTTCGTTTATCGACAGCAAACTGCCATCGAGCCGGAAGGTGCCGCGCGGGCAGAAATTCCAGCCGCCGATGATGATCTGTCCGATGTAGTAATCCTGCGCCTGAGCCGAGGACGGCGCGGAGACGGACAGCCCCAGTGCGATGGCGCCGATGGCGAATGTAGATTTGAGTGTGTTCAACATGGGTGAAAAGACCTCTGTCATGGGCATGTCAATGCACGCCGGTCATGGTCGCGGGGCGCGAGCCCCGCGGTGACAAATCAAGCACTCGTTATGTGAAAGTCGGTGGGCTCAGCCGCGCCGTGCGCGGCGGGCCAACCCGAGCCCGACCAGGCCGGTCAGCAGCAGCGGAAGACCGGCAGGGACCGGAATCACGTGGGGCGGCGGCGGGGCCATGCCACCGAGATCGAAGGTGATCGTGAAGGTCGAGATACCCGCCGTGTCGCCGTCCCTCGTGTCGCCCTCGATCTGTCCGAGGAAGTCGAGGCTGGTCTGAGACGACAATGTTTCGGTATCGGATGTTGCCGAGGCCGCGGTGAACCCCGGGGCTTCGAAGATCTCCAGATCGACTCCGCCGCCGATGCCCACGATGTCAAATATCACCTCGCTGACGCCTTCGTTTGTAGCGAAGAGATCGCCCCCTCCGAGTGTCACGCTTTCCAGGGTGCGGGCCGAGCTTGCCGACACGGACACGGTGAAATCCAGGAAAAACTCGTAGAGATGCCCAAAGCCGCTTGCGGCGTCTGCCCCGGCGATGCTGATCGCGGGGTCGATGGTGGCCGTCAGGGAAACGGTTGACGCCGTGGCGGATGTCGAGATGTCGACTTCGGAGGCATCGACGACGCGGTCGCCGGACACAGGGCTGAACGGGCTGGTTTCGAAGAAATCCTGGAACGCGAAGCCGCTGAAGGTGACATCGCCCTGGGTGAGTGTGGAGCCCGCGACCAGTTGGTCGAGTGTGACGGCCGAAGCCACGGTTGCGCTGAACGGAAGAAGGGCCGTGACGGCGGTCGCGGCAAGAAATGGACGCATCTTCATTTGGAAAATCCCTGAATTTTTTGGTAAAGTTTCAAAAATCATTCCATTTTTTTGCACTGATTTCAATTGTTTTCTGACCGCCGGTGCGCGGGGTCGGTTGATCGACTGGCTCCGAGACCAGGCAGCCTGCGTCCTCAAGGGGCACCGGTGCTCGGCCAAAGTCGGGCATCAGGGTGTTGCGGACAAGGGGCAGGCTTGTGTTGCAAATTGTCTTGTTCGGGAGAGATGTGCAGGCTTCTGTTGCCAGGTGCCTGCGAACCCCGCCTTACGCTGCTAGGCGCAAGGACTTAAGTTTCGGTGTTGTTACTGCTTACGCAGCAACGGCCACCGGAGCACGGTTGTCGTTTGCAACTGTACAATTTAGGCCGATAACGGTGGCACCCAGCCGAGACAAAGCTAACCCCTTTAGACGTTCGTCGATCCTGTTTCGGCCCCCTCTGCCTGCAAACGACAGGGCTGTTGGTGGAGCCGCCGGGTACCGCCCCCGGGTCCGATCCGCTTATTACGAGCGCGTTTATGTCCATAGTCCCGAAGGACACGATAAATATAGGTATGGAGCGCGCCGGATGCAAAGGTGCAAAATCCTTGAGCAAGGAAATTGGCCTCGCGGGACCGTCCTAGAGGTTGATGGCGAGCGCGGTAGCGGCGACCAAGGCCTCGGTTGCGAAGAACCCCCAAGTGCGGCGCGTCGGTGCCTCGTCTCGGAGGATCGAGGTCATCCGCCCCACCGCCGCCCCGCCCCAGGCGAACCCGATCATGGCGTAAGCCGTCGGTGTTCCAAGCAGGATCGCCCCGATGCCCAAGCCGACGAACAGCGCTCCCGCCGAGGCGCGGATCTCCGACACGCCCATGGTCGTTTCTCCCCGCTTCAGGTCCAGCGCCTCCATGGTGTATTTTGGCGCCAGCCAGCCGAAAAGCCCCAGACCGATACTGATCAGCGCAATGAAGATGTTGAGAATGTCGATCACGGGTCCGTCCCTTTCTGCGATATAAGACCGCCGAAACCGGGGTCTTCAATGGCAAACACCGCGCGGCGGCGCGGTGTTCCATGTCATCTCGTCCGGTCGTCTTCGGGGACCGGCCTTGATCCGTAGGATCAGAAACCGGCCTTGATCCGCTCGAACGTGGCCGATTGCTTCTCGCGCAACTCCTTGCTCATGGGCAGTTGTGCCAGCACCGGCGCGTTGACCTCACCCAACCCGACTGAGGCCAGTTCTTCGGCGCTGATCTGCGCCATGGCCGCGGCGTTGGAATGCCCGTAGCCCGCTTCCAGCAAAGGCCTGGTCGAGGATGGGTCCAACATCGCATTCATGAAATCATAGGCCTTGTCTTCGGACCCCTGGCCCTCGGCGAGGTTCACATAGCCGCACAGCCAAAGGGAGGACCCTTCCGCAGCCTCCTGCTGATAGCCGATGGGGAATCCCTCTTCGGTCATGGTCGGCAGCGTTTCGTTCCAGGCCCAGGCCACCAGCACCTCGCCCGTGGCCAGGAGCTGTGCCAGCTCCGCCGGGTCGGTCCAATAGGTGCGCAGGTTCGAATGGACCTCGCGCAGCCAGGCCGATGCCGCTTCGAATTGCGCATCGGTGGCGGTGGTCCAGTCGGTCGTTCCCGTCGCCAGGTAGGCAAGGGCGTAGGCATCGTCGACATTGTCCGGCAGGGTGATCCGCTGGGCGTATTTCGGGTTGCGGAACACGTCGAGGCTCGCCACGTCCTCTGCCGGGACTTCGTCCATGTTGTATGCGATGCCGGTGGATCCGAAATCCAGCGGGATGAAGTAGGTGTTTCCGGTGCCTTCGGTCACGTCCTGCCCGGTCAGATCCGCATTCAGGTCCGCGAAGGCCGGGATGCGGGATGTATCCCAAGGCTCCAGCAGGCCGCTGGCGACCCATTTTGTCACCGAGCCCGCGCAGACGTGGCTGACATCCGGGCGAAAGCCGGACACCATTTTCTGGAAGGCCTCTTCCTCGTCGCCGAAGAAGGTGAATTCCGGGCTCGCGCCGTGGGCGTCGACATAGGCGCTGTGGAATTCGGGCAATTCGAACCCGGCGTAGTCGAAGACGATCAGGTCGCCATCAGCGGCCGAGATCGGGGTGGCGAGGACGGCGAGCGCTGTCGTCGCGGTCAGGCGGAAGGCTGTGCTCATTGGGCTCCCAAGCTCCAGGAAAATGCATCACGCGCTTCACGGTAGAAAGAACGCAAGGCAGGTGCAACAACGCGTTTGCACCCCCGGGGCAGGTCTCAGCCGGCGGCGCGTTTTGCGCGGCTCTGGGAGCCGAGTTCCGCAGTATAAAGCGCCAGTGCGCTCAGGGCCTGATCGACCCGCGCGCCGTCGCGGGCGGCCAGCCCGTCGAGGATGTCGCCATGCAGATCCACGATCCGCGCGCGCGATCGCTCGCTATGGGTGATCATGTTCATCAGGGGCTGCATCCCTTCCACCGCCCCGGCCAACTGGTAGCTGAGCACCGGGTTGTCCGCAGCCTCCACCAGTACCCGGTGGAAGGCCACGTCGGAGGCGCAGAAAGCTGCATCGTCCAATCCCGGATCGCTCTGACGGCGCAACTCCGCCTGCAGGGCGGCGAGGTGCGAATCCGTCCGCCGAGCGGCGGCCAGCGGCGCACAGGCCCGCTCCAGCGCGTAGCGGGCTTCGCAGGCGGTCTCGAAATCCACGGCATTCATGCTCAGCACGAGCGTCGCCGTGATCTCCTGCTGGCTTGCGGCCTCGGCAAAGCTCAGCCGGTTGACGAAGGCCCCGCCCGTGGCCCCGCGCTGGGTCCGGATGAGGTTCTGCGCCGCCAGCCGTTTCAGCGCCTCGCGCACCGTCGGGCGCGATACCTCGAATCGCTCGGCCAGCTCCGCCTCCGAAGGCAGACGCGCATCCACCAGAAGATCGGCCCGCAGGATCGCCGCCCGGATCTGGTCGGCAATCTGCACCGCAAGGTCGCGCCCCGGTTCAAGCTGGTATTCCATGCGGTCCGATCCCGCCTTTCATACGTCTGACATTAATTGTTTGACATTTAGATTGGCCCGTTAAATCTTCGGGCGCAAGAGGGAGGATCCATGACAGCTCTTCGCACGTCCTTGCGCGGTCTCTCGTGGCTTGCGTTTTTCGCCATCATCCTGCTGGCGTGGTGGGTCATGTTCGACATGGCCCGCATGAGTGGTGTCGATCTCTGGGGCCGCCCCGTGGGCATGAACATGATGCCGATGGAAAGTTTCGGCACGCTCTTTGCCATGTGGGCGATCATGATGGCGGCGATGATGCTGCCGACCCTTGTTCCAACCCTTGGCACCTATGATGCGCTGATCCGGTCGGCGGACGGGACGCGCGCGGGGTGGATCGGGGTGCTTCTGGGGTATTTTCTGGTCTGGGTCGCGGTCGCGGCGCTCTTGGCGGTGGTGCAAGTGGCGTTCCTGAATACCGGGATCGTCAACGGGCTGGGGGCGTTCACGTCGCTCTGGCTGAGCGGGCTTTTGCTGCTGGCGGTGGGGCTTTTCCAGTTCAGCCGCCTCAAGGCGGTCTGCCACGGGGTCTGCCACAGCCCGATGAGCTATTTTCTCGGCCGTTGGCGCACGGGCTTTGCGGGCGGGCTGCGCATGGGCGCCGGGATGGGGGCGTTCTGCGCGGGCTGCTGCTGGGGCCTGATGGCACTGGGCTTTGTCGGCGGGACCATGTCGCTGGTGTGGATGGGGCTCGCCACGCTTTTCATGGTGGTCGAAAAACTGCCGGAGCTTGGCACCCATGTGACCAAACCCATGGGGATCGTATTGATGACGGCGGGGCTCGGGGTGATTGCCTATGCCGCGACCGGGATGTGAGGGAGAAAACGATGGCCAAGACACCGCGCAAGAGCGACCGGTTGCAGGTGATGGAGCGGATTGACGCGCGAATGAACCCGCGCCGCCGCCGCGCCGAGCCGACCAACTGGGAAATCAAGGGGGAGCTGTTTCTGAATTGCTCCTGCGACGTGTTCTGCCCCTGCGTGGTCTCGCTCGGCAAGCACCCGCCCACGGAAGGCGACTGCAAGGCCTGGATGGCGATCCGCATCGATGAGGGGCATTTCGAGGGCGAGAGCCTTTCGGGCCTCAATGTCGGGCTGATGGTCGAGATCCCGGGCCGGATGGCCGAGGGCGGTTGGCGCGTGGCGGCCTATGTGGACGAACGCTCCAGCCAGAAGGCCTATAACGGTATTCTCAAGATATTCTCCGGCGCGGCGGGGGGGACCACCGGGCTCTTCACCTTGCTGGTCTCCGACATCATCGGGGCCGAACGCGCGCCGGTAGAGATCGTCACCGACGGCGCGCGCCGGTCGATCCGGATCGGGCGCAAGATCGAGGGCGAGATCGAGATGGTGGGCGGCGCGGACCCTGAACATCCGGTCATGGTGTCGAACTCGAAATACTGGATGGGCCCGGACATCATCGTCGCCAAGGGCCTCAAGAGCCGGGTGCGCGACTACGGTCGGATGTGGGATTTCGGCGGCAAATCCGCCGAGATCTGTCCGATCCACTGGCAGGGGCCGGGCAAGTGATCACCGCTGCGTTCTGCCGAACCATGGCGGCCTATAACGCCTGGCAGAACGGGTCGCTGATGTCTGCGGCGGACACCTTGACCGAGGCCGCGCGGCAGGAAGATCGCGCGGCTTTCTTCGGGTCGATACAACGGACGTTTTCCCATCTTCTGTGGGCCGACACGCTTTGGATGAGCCGATTTGACGGCTGGGACAAGCCCGCGGGCGGGATCGCCGAGAGCGTCCAATTCGTCGAGGATTGGGATCAGCTCTGCGCGCTGCGTGCGGATGCCGATGCGATGATCCGCAACTGGGCCAAGAAGCTGGATGAGGGCGCTGTCGAGGGCAGGCTGGCGTGGCATTCCGGGGCGCTCGGGCGTGATGTGGAGAAACCGCTTGCTGTGTGCATCACGCATTTCTTCAACCACCAGACCCACCACCGGGGACAGATCCACGCGATGCTGACCGCGGCAGGGGCGCGGCCCGGCGACACGGATCTCTTTGCCATGCCGGAGGCCCCATGACGCCTTTGCTCTCCCTTGCCCGCCGGCTGAGGCGCACGCCGTTCTCCGAAGGGGTGGAGGCCGCCGGGGTGCGCGCCTACACGGTCTACAACCACATGCTGCTGCCGACTGTGTTCGAGTCCGTCGAGGAGGATTACCACCATCTCAAGCAGAAGGTGCAGGTCTGGGATGTGTCCTGCGAACGGCAGGTGGAGTTGCGCGGCCCGGATGCGGGCAAGTTGATGCAGCTTCTGACCCCGCGGGACCTGCGCGGGATGTTGCCGGGGCAGTGTCTGTATGTGCCGATGGTGGACGAGACCGGGGGCATGCTGAACGATCCCGTGGCGCTGAAGCTGTCCGAGGACCGGTTCTGGATCTCGATCGCCGACAGTGATCTGCTCCTGTGGGTGAAGGCGCTGGCCAATGCCCGCCAGCTCGAAGTGCTGGTCGAAGAGCCCGATGTCTCGCCCCTGGCGGTCCAGGGCCCGCTCGCCGATGATTTGGTCGAGCGGGTGTTCGGCGCGGATGCGGTCAGCCTGCGGTTTTTCCGCTTCGGGTTCTTCCAGTTCCAGGGTCATGACCTGGTCGTTGCGCGCTCGGGCTATTCCCGGCAGGGCGGCTTCGAGATCTACGTGGAAGGCAGCGATCTGGGCATGCCGCTCTGGCATGCCCTGTTCGAGGCGGGCGCTGATCTCGACGTGCGCGCGGGCTGCCCCAACGGGATCGAGCGGGTTGAGGGCGGGCTCTTGAGCTACGGCAACGACATGACCCGCTGGAACACCCCCTTCGAATGCGGGCTGGAGCGGTTCTGCAACGTGCAGACGGCCATTGGCTGCCTGGGGCGCGATGCGCTCCTGCGGGTGTCCATGGACGGCCCGAACCGCCAGATCCGCCCCATCGAGATCGAAGGCGAGCGGGTGCCGGTCTGCGACCGGGCCTGGCGCCTTCTGGCCGGGGACAAGCATGTGGGGCAGGTGACCTCCGCCGCGTGGTCGCCGGACTTCGACACGAATGTTGCCATCGGCATGGTGCGGATGACCCATTGGGACCCGGACACCGAATTGATGGTCGAGACGCAGGAGGGGCTGCGCCCCGCCCGCGTGCAGGAAAATTTCTGGATCTGAGGAGAGACGATATGAGAGCCCTGGTGGTGCGCAAGGATGGCGACGACAAACCGGTCGCGGCGGTCGAAGAGATCACCGCGGATGACCTGCCTGCGGGGGAGGTGACGGTGGATGTCGAGTTCTCTACCGTGAACTACAAGGACGGGCTCTGCATCGGGCCGGGGGGCGGATTGGTGCGGAATTACCCTCATGTGCCGGGGATCGATTTCGCCGGGACGGTGGCCAGCTCCGACGACGACCGCTACGCGCCGGGCGACAAGGTGGTGCTGACCGGTTGGCGCGTGGGCGAGGCCCATTGGGGCGGCTATGCCGAGCAGGCCCGGGTCAAGGCCGATTGGCTGGTCCCGCTGCCTCAGGGGCTGACCACGCGGCAGGCCATGGCGGTCGGGACCGCCGGGTTCACGGCCATGCTGGCGGTGATGGCCTTGGAGGATCACGGGTTGGCCCCGGGGCAGGGGCCGGTGCTGGTCACCGGGGCCGCCGGCGGAGTCGGGTCCGTGGCGACCGCGATCCTGGCGGCCAAGGGTTATGAGGTGGCCGGGGTGACCGGGCGGCCCGAGACGGCAGAGTATCTGAAATCGCTCGGCGCAACTCAGATCGTGGCGCGCGAAGAGGTGGCCGAGACCGTCAAACGCCCGCTGGAATCCGAGACCTGGTCGGGCTGCGTCGATGCCGTGGGCGGCGCGATGCTGGCCCGCGTGCTGGGCCAGATGAAATACGGCGCCTCGGTCGCGGCGGTCGGTCTGGCCGGGGGCGCAGGTCTGCCCGCCACGGTGATCCCGTTCCTGCTGCGCGGCGTGAACTTGCTGGGAATCGACAGCGTGATGCAGCCTTATGAGAACCGGATGCGGGCTTGGAAAGAGATCGCCGAGCACTTGCCCATGGACAAGCTCGAAGCGATGATCCAGCCCGCGACACTCGAAGATCTACCGGCCCTCGGGCGCGACATCCTGAAGGGCCAGGTCAAGGGCCGCGTGGTGGTGGACGTGCGCGCCTGACCGCCGGGCCTGGTCCAAGCGGTTTCGAAACCGCTTGGCGCGCAATCCCCGCGGAGCGGCGAAAACCACCCCTTGGCGCAAGTCCGCGCCGGGGCAGGGGGGCCGGCGCTGCCGTCGCAGCCGCCGCAAGCAAGCGGTTTCGAAACCGCTTGGCCCGTGGCCGGCTCTGCGCCCAGGCTTCGACTGGGTCTTGTGGTTGCATGCGCGGCACCTTTGCTTGACCTGCCGCGCGCCTGCGCCATCTCCGGCAGGGAGGACGACACAGGACAGGACAGTGGAGATGAGCAGTCAGACCGACAGGGCGCCGGTGATCTGGTGGGTGCGCCGGGACCTCCGGCTGAGCGACAACCGGGCGCTTGTGGCGGCGGTCGAGACCGGTGCGCCGGTGATCCCGGTCTTCCTCTGCGATCCCATTCTCGACAGCCTCGGCGCGGCTCCCAAATGGCGCTTCGGGCTCGGGGCGGCGGCGCTGGACGCAGCCCTTCGGGACCGCCGCTCGCGGCTGATCTACCGCAAAGGCGACGCGCTCGAAACCCTGCGCGCTCTGGTGTCGGAAACCGGTGCCGAGACCGTCTACTGGAGCCGCGCCTACGACCCCGACCAGGTCGCCCGCGACAAGGCCGTCAAATCCGGGTTGCAGGACGACGGCGTGGACGCGCGCAGCTTCACCGGGCACCTGTTGATTGAGCCTTGGACGGTCGAGACCGGCTCGGGCGGGTTCTACAAGGTCTACACACCGTTCTGGAAAGCGGTCCGTGACCGCGCCATGCCCGAGCCGCAGCCCGCCCCCGACCGCATCCCCGCCCCCGACAACTGGCCCGAGAGCGACCGGCTCGACTACTGGGCACTGGGGGCCGCCATGAACCGCGGCGCGGCCATCGTGGCGCCGCATCTCGCCATCGGTGAGGACGCGGCCCGCGGTCGGCTCGGCGCCTTCATCGCCCACCGGGTCGAGGATTATGACCGCGCCCGCGACATCCCCGGCATCGAAGGCACCTCGCGCCTGTCGGAAAACCTCACCTATGGCGAGATCGGCCCCGCCACCTGCTGGCAAGCGGGCCAGCGCGCGCTGGCCGAGGGCAAGGCCGGGGCGGAGACCTTCCTCAAGGAGCTTGTCTGGCGCGAGTTCGCCTATCACCTGGTCTGGCACACGCCCCACCTGATCGAGAAGAACTGGCGCGCGGAGTGGGACGACTTCCCCTGGCGCGATGACAACGCCGATGCAGAGGCCTGGCGCCGGGGCCGCACGGGCATCCGTTTTGTCGATGCGGCCATGCGCGAGATGTATGTCACCGGCACCATGCACAACCGCGGCCGGATGATCGTGGCGTCTTACCTCACCAAGCACCTGATGACCCATTGGCGGGTCGGGCAGGCGTGGTTCGATGATTGCCTGGTGGATTGGGACCCGGCCTCCAACGCCATGGGCTGGCAATGGGCGGCGGGCTCCGGCCCTGACGCCGCGCCCTATTTCCGGGTGTTCAACCCCGACACCCAGCTCGACAAATTCGACCGCGACCAGTCCTACCAGCGCCGTTTCATCGCCGAAGGGCAGGGCACGCCGCCCGAGGATGCGCGCGCGTATTTCGATGCGATCCCGCGCAGCTGGGGTCTGTCGCCCGACGACGCCTACCCGGATCCGATCGTACCGCTGGACGAAGGCCGCAAGCGCGCCCTCGACGCCTACCAGGCGCGCAAGGATGCTGCATAATTGACACCGGGCCTGTAAACCCCCTAGGACGAAGCCGACACGCCCTTGAAACACCGCCCTTTTCGCGGCGTTACTGCGGCGGACAGTTGAGGATAAAGATGACCCTGCTTACCGGAACCAAAGGTGCCGCCGAACCCGTGTTGACGTCGCCCAAGGGGCAGAAAGACCTGCCGCGCTACTTCAAATCAGCTTTCGACATCGCCTCCAAGATCGAACACGGACGGCTCGATTTCGTGCTGGCGGACGGACGCCGCTTTCGCGTCGAAGGGCCCAAACCCGGTCCGGTGGCGGAACTGGCCATTCATAACGACGACGTGTTCGCGCGGCTCGTTCGCGAGGGGGAGCTTGGCTTCTGCGATGCCTATCTCGACGGCTGGTGGAGCACGCCGGACCTGCAGGGTTTCATGGATCTGATCACCGCCGATAACGACGCGCTGTTCGACGGCTATACCGGGTTTGCACTGGTGCGGATTGTCGAGAAACTGCGCTTCTGGCTGCAATCCAACAGCAAGACCCAGGCCAAGAAGAACATCGCCGCCCATTATGACCTGGGCAACGAGTTCTATGCGCTGTGGCTCGACGACACGATGACCTATTCCTCGGCCATGTTCGAGACCGGGCAGGAGAGCACCGAGGCCGCGCAACGCCGCAAATACGCCTCGATGGTGGATGAAATGGGCGCCCAGCCCGGCGATCATGTGCTGGAGATCGGCTGTGGCTGGGGCGGGTTTGCCGAATATGCCGCCAAGGAACGCGGGCTCAAGGTCACCGGCCTCACCATCAGCCAGGCGCAATTCGACTACGCCACCGCCCGGATCGCCAAGGCCGGGTTGTCGGACCGGGTCGAGATCAAGTTGCAGGATTACCGCGACGAGCACGGGCTTTATGACGGCATCGCCTCCATCGAGATGTTCGAGGCCGTGGGCGAGCGGTACTGGCCGGTCTATTTCGATACGGTCCGCGAGCGGCTCCGGCCGGGCAAACATGCCACGCTGCAGATCATCACCGTCAAGGATTCGAAATTCGAAACCTATCGCAAGAGTGTTGATTTCATTCAGAAATACATCTTTCCCGGTGGCATGCTCCCGGGTCCGAGCGTGCTGCGACAGCAGGCCCGCCGCGCCGGGCTGGAGGTCAAGCGCTCCATCGAGTTCGGCGAAAGCTACAGCCAGACACTGCGCCGCTGGCACGAGACCTTCAATGACCGCTGGGACGAGGTCGCCTCTCTCGGGTTCGATGACAGATTTCGCCGCATGTGGAACTTTTATCTGACATCTTGTGCTGCCACGTTCCACTACGGAAACTGCGATGTCACGCAGATCACGGTGACGAAACCGGGCTAGGGGCAGGTGAGAGGATGGCATGCCGACGGGCGCGAAACTCTTCGGGGCAATCATTTTCTGTCTGACCGGCGCGCTGGCGGCGTGGATCGGAATTCCGGGTCTGCCCGATGAACGCGCGCCCGGGGTGCTGGTGCCGCTGTCGGCACTTACGGGCATTTGGTTCGGCTGGCGGCTCGCGGGCGCCCATGCGGGGCCGAGCCTGCGGCGGTCCTTCGCGTTGTCGGTGCGCACCGTGACGCTGATGATGCTGACCACCTTGTTCCTGATCGCCGGTGAAGAGGCCTATCAACGCTCGATCAAACTGCGCTATGATGGTCCGATCGAGGCTGTGACCGATATCGCCAACCTCATGCTGTTCTTCGGAGCAATGGCGATCCAGGGCCCGGTTTTCACGGTCCTCGGCCTCGGGGTGCTGATCGGCACGGTCTTCGTGCGCTGGGCGGGACGCAGCCTCGCATGACCCGCCCGCGGCCATGACAGATATCTTCGTCTTCGGCACCCTGCGCGACCTGTCCCTTTTGGAAATCGTGCTCGGCCAGTTGCCCGAGCGGCGCGAGGGCTGGTTGCTCGGCGCGCGCACCGTCTGCGCCGCGGGCCATGATTTCCCGATCTCGATCCCCGCCGCACCGTCGGACCGGTCCCCCGGTCTGCTGCTCATCGGCCTGAGCGCAGACGATATCGCCCGGCTCGATTTCTACGAGTACGGCTTCGGCTATCTGCGCCGGACGGCCACCGTCACCTGCGCGGATGGAACCTTGCGGCAAGCGCAGCTTTACCGACCCACCGACGGCGCGCTGCGCCCCGGAGGTTCGTGGGACTTGTCCGCATGGCAGGACCGACATGGCGCGGTCACGCGGGAAACGGCGCTGGAGGCGATGTCCTATTTCGGTAGCCTGACCTCGGCCGAGATGGCTGCCCTCTGGCCGGTGATGGGCGCCCGCGCGCAATCCCGGCTGGCCGCGTGCACCCGACCCGCGCCTGTCCGCGACGACCTGCCGTCCCGCGACGCGGTGGTCGTGGAGCGGACCGACATCCCCTACAACAAGTTCTTCCGCCTCGAAGAACACCACTTGCGCTTTCCCCATTTCGACGGCGGTCTGAGCGATCCGGTCTCCCGCGTGGCTTTCGTGGCGGTGGATGCGGTCACGGTCCTGCCTTACGACCCGGTGCGCGACCGGGTTCTCCTGGTCGACCAGTTCCGCATCGGGCCCTATGTGCGCGGCGATGCCCAGCCCTGGACATTGGAGCCCATCGCAGGCCGTGTCGACGGGGGCGAAACCTGGGAAGAGACCGTCCACCGTGAAGCCCGTGAAGAGGCGGGGCTGACCATGTGGCACCTGGAGCGGATCGGCACCTATTACCCCTCCCCCGGGGCGGTGACCGAATACCTTGCCTCCTATGTTGGGCTGACCGATCTGCCCGATGATGCCGTGGGCCTTTACGGCGTCGATCATGAGGCCGAAGACATCAAGACCCGGATCGTGGGTTTCGACACGCTCATGGCGATGACCCGCGACGGCCGTGTGCAGAACGGTCCGCTGATGATCTCGGCCCTCTGGCTGGCCGCCGAACGCGCCCGCCTGCGCACCCTGCCGCGCCCCGACACTTGAGGTCCGCCAACGCGGCGCGTATCACCCGGGAACGGCTTAGAGGGAGACCGCCATGCACAGCTATCGTGACCTTGCGGAGGCCATTGGCCACACGCCGCTCATCCGCCTGAACGCGGCCAGCGAGGCGACCGGGTGCGAGATCCTCGGCAAGGCGGAATTCCTCAACCCCGGGCAGTCGGTGAAGGACCGCGCCGCCCTCTACATCATCCGCGATGCGGTGGCTCGCGGAACCCTGAAGCCGGGCGGCACAATTGTGGAAGGTACCGCCGGGAACACCGGTATCGGGCTGGCACTGGTCGGGGCCTCGATGGGGTTCAAGACTGTCATCGTCATCCCCGAAACCCAGTCCGAAGAGAAAAAGGACATGCTGCGCCTGGCGGGCGCGGACCTCGTGCAAGTGCCCGCCGCGCCTTACCGCAACCCCAACAACTATGTGCGCTATTCCGAACGGCTGGCCAAGCGACTGGCCGAGACCGAGCCGCACGGAGCGATCTGGGCCAACCAGTTCGACAACGTCGCCAACCGCCAGGCCCATGTGGAAACCACCGGCCCCGAAATCTGGGACCAGACCGGTGGCAAGGTCGACGGGTTCATCTGTGCCGCAGGCTCCGGCGGCACCGTGGCGGGGGTGGGCCTCGCGCTCCAGCCCAAGGGCGTGAAGGTCGGCCTCGCGGACCCCGACGGCGCGGCGCTCTACAACTTCTACACGCAGGGCGAGCTGAAATCCGAAGGCTCCTCGATTTCCGAGGGGATCGGACAGGGGCGCATCACCGCCAATCTCGAAGGCTTCACCCCGGATTTCGCATGCAATGTGCCCGACAGCGAGGCCTTGCCGATCGTCTTCGACCTCTTGCGTCACGAAGGGATCTGCCTCGGCGGTTCCTCGGGCATCAACATCGCCGGGGCCATCCGCATGGCGCGGCATATGGGGCCGGGCCACACCATCGTAACGATCCTGTGCGACTACGGCACGCGCTACCAGTCCAAGCTCTTCAATCCCGACTTCCTGCGCAGCAAGGATCTGCCCGTGCCCGACTGGCTCGACGCAAACCCGCGCAGCCTGCCCGCGGTCTTCGAGGAGGTTCCATGACCCGGCTCCTGTTTCGCGACGATGCCTATCTGCAGGAGTGCACCGCCACGGTGACCGCCCTGACCCCCGAAGGCGGTATCGTCACCGACCAGACCGTGTTCTACGCCACGGGCGGCGGCCAGCCTGGCGACGCGGGCCGGATCGCCTGGGACGGCGGCGAGATCGAGATTGCGACCGCCGTCAAGCTGGACACCGGCGCCATCGCCCATGTCCCCGCAGAGGCCGCCTCCCTGCCACATGTGGGCGCCGGGCTTCGACTGAGCCTCGACTGGGCCCGCCGCCACAGCCATATGCGTATCCACACGGCGCTGCACCTTCTGTCGGTGGTGATCCCCCTGCCAGTCACCGGGGGGGGCATCTCGGCCCAGAAAGGGCGGCTCGATTTCGACATGCCCGACGCGCCCGAAGATCGCGACGCCCTCGAAGCCCAACTCGCCACCCTGATCGAGCGGGACCTGCCCGTGGCCGACGAATGGATTACCGAGGCCGAACTGCTCGCCAAACCCGAGCTGGTGAAGACTATGGCCGTGAAACCGCCCTTGGGATCGGGGCAGGTGCGCCTGGTGCGCATCGGCGAAGGCGCCGACACCGTCGATCTGCAGCCCTGCGGCGGCACCCACGTGGCACGCACGGGCGAGATCGGCCGGGTGGTCCTCGGCAAGATCGAGAAAAAGGGCCGCCAGAACCGGCGCGTCAATCTGCTGCTCGATCCGTAGGAAAACCCTCGGCCTGGGGACTTGCACCCGCCCCGGGTTTGGCGGTAAGACCCCTCGCACGGAGAGGTGGCCGAGTGGTCGAAGGCGCACGCCTGGAAAGTGTGTAGGCGGGAAACCGTCTCCAGGGTTCGAATCCCTGTCTCTCCGCCACTTGCCCTTGAGAAAGTGTTCTCCCGATCCGGCTGCGGCCGGATTTTTCCGTTGTTTTCGAGGGTTATGCACGAGGGGCCGTTCACCGGCCCCGGTGCGAAGAGGGCGCAAAGCGTTCTCTACGGGCTGATATTCTCCGGACCTCATGACTACGCCGATTTGGTGAATTTCTTATAGGTACACGTGAGATATAAAGAAAATCCAGCGTCCGAAATTGCTTGGATTGAAGTCGCGTTTGCGTTTGTTGCGACCGGTTTCGGAATTTCTCAGGCCATGGCCCATTCGAGCCTTTGCTTCCGACGCTCCCAATCGGGCATCCTCATCCATCTTCTCGGTGATAGCCCGGCGGGTCGCGCTGGCGATGCGATCGGCCTTTGAAGCCTCGGAGACCCCGGTCTCTTCGACGACTGCCTTAAGCGCGTCGGGATCGTTGATGTTCACCACCTCGATGATGGTTTCCGCCGGCATCGCAACGACATGGTCATCCAGCAGTTTCTGGATTTTCGGTTCGAATTCGCGGACGTCCACCGTCTCCTGGTAGCGAAGCTGGACAGACCGCTTCAGTTCAGAGAACTGCTTCCAGTCCCGCTTGAGTGCATCGATCCTGGTCTCATCGAAGACATCGAACAGCTTGTCCGACGAGAGCGAAAAGCCTGCCGGGGTGAAGGGTTTGCCCTGTGCTGTCACGATGTATGTCAGTTGTCCCGAAGATAATGTGTCAAGGACTTCGAGCAGCTGATGCAGGACAGGGAAGTGTACCGTTGTGCCTGTCTTTTGTTGCTTGATCGTCAGCCCGGCCTCGATCTGCGCGACATGTGCGCGGGTGTCGCAAGAAGTCTCTGAAAGTGTTCGGGCCTGATTACGGGTTCGGCAGACCAGGTCCTAATGGCTCGCCTGCCAAGCCGCGACGAGATGGGCGGGACCCTTGACCTGCTGTAAGGCACTCCACCCACGGAATCGCGAGCGCAGTGCGAGACTCGACACCCTAAAGGTCCTTTTTCCAAAGAAACACGAATTCACAAGCTTTGGTCGGATGGCGCATATGCAAATCCAATGAATGGCTCCGAATCGTCCAAGTCCGCAAGGTTACGCGCTGTGCGATGCTGGGCGAGGGCAACGTCGGGCCAATTCCGGAGGGATCGGGTCTTCTTTCACGACGAGGCGGCCAGCAATTTGGCATTGCCGCCTGCCGCCGTCGTGTCGATGCACAGGTGGCGTTCGAGCACGTACCGCTCGGGCGCGATTTCGTCGACGATCAGCGGGATGATTGGTCCGTCGCGTTGGGACAAGGCGACCCGCAGGGTGCGCGTCCAATCCGAAGCGCCGGCAGCGGCGACGACCTCTATGCCTGTGAGCTCTGTCAGGGTTACACAGTCGACCGTGCCGTCGAGGGTCACGACAGGGGCGCCCGCGTCGGAGAGCGGTTGGGACAGGGGCGTGCTGTCGGGCAGGGCAATCACCACCGCGCATCCTGCGCCAAGTGCCTGCACCGCCTGGGCCATCGCGATTTCCGGGGTGGGGCCGAGGCACAGGACCGTGCCGCGCGGGACCATGCTCAGGCGGTTACTCTCGCCGGTCGGCCCCGGCAGCGTCTGCGGGGACATGTCGAAGGCCGCGGTTTCCGACAAGGCGCGGCGCACCACGCCGGTACTGCCACTGAGCGCCATGCGCAGGATGTGCACCCGGTCCGGCCGTGCGGCCCAGTTTCGCGCATCGAGCGACGACAGGGCCGTGCTCAGCGCCGCTTTGCCGAGCACAGCCCCTTGCGGGGCGGGATGGCTGGTGGACTTTCCGACCTTGCGGAAGCGGGTCAGGTAAAGCGGCCCTCCCGCCTTCGGACCGGTTCCCGAAAGCCCTTCGCCGCCAAAGGGCTGACTGCCCACGATGGCGCCGATCTGGTTGCGGTTGACGTAGACATTGCCGACCTGGATTCGTTCGACGATCTGTTCGACCCGGTCGTCGATCCGCGTGTGAAGGCCGAAAGTCAGGCCGTAGCGGCGCGCATTGATGGCGTCCACCACCTGGTCGATCTCGTTCGCCTTGAAGGTCGCGACATGCAGAACGGGGCCGAAGATTTCGCGTTCCATGTCCGCGATGCCGCCCACCTTGACGATGGCCGGGGTGACATAGGTACCGCCGTCGGGTGCGGCGAGCGTCTTGATCAGGGTGCCCGCTTTCCGGTGCTGGTCGATATAGCCCAGGATATCGCTCTGGGCGTCGGCATCGATCACGGGGGACACATCGACATCCAGGTTCCAGCTGTCGCCGATCACCAGCGCATCGAGCGCGCCCGACAGCATCTCCATCAGCTTGTCATGCACGTCTTCCTGAACGTAGAGAATGCGCAGGGCGGAACAGCGCTGGCCAGCCGACTGGAACGAAGAGATCAGGATATCGCGCACGGCCTGTTCGTGCAGGGCGGTGGAATCGACGATCATCGCGTTCAGACCACCGGTTTCGGCGACCAGAACCGCCTCTGGTCCGGCGTTCTTCGCCAGTGCCTTGTGGATGATCATCGCCACTTCGGTGGAGCCTGTGAAACAGACCCCGGCAATGCGCGGATCGCTGGTCAGCGGACCGCCAACCATTGGACCGTCGCCGGGCAAAAGCTGGAGGGCGGCGTCGGGCAGGCCGCAGTCGCGCATCATCTGCACCGCGCGAGCGGCGATGATCGGCGTCTGTTCGGCCGGTTTGGCCAGCACCGCGTTGCCCATGACGAGAGCCGCCGCGATCTGGCCGGTGAAGATGGCCAGCGGGAAGTTCCAAGGACTGATGCAGACGAAGATACCGCGCGGACGGCCCGGATCCTCTTCTTCCAGACGTTCGGCCTCGTTCGCATAGAAGCGCAGGAAATCAACTGCTTCGCGCACTTCGGCAATGCCGTCGAGGACGGTCTTTCCGGCCTCGCGCGTGGTGATCGCGGTGAGTTCGGCGATGTTGTCTTCGTACATGTCGGCCAGTTTGCGCAACATATCGGCGCGCTCGGACACGGGCCGGGCCGACCAGTCTCTGAAGCCGGTTTCGGCGGCATCGAGCGCGCAGGCGACATCCTCGGCGGAGGCCTCCTGAACGGTGCCGACAAGGCGGGTCTTGTCCGCGGGCGAATGCACCTCGCGCGTGGGCCCGGTCGGGTCACGGCCCCCGGCCAGCATCGGTCGTGCATGCCAGGTGGTCTCGGCGAAGGCTTCGCGCGCAGTCATCAGCGGGAGGATCGATGCCGGTTCGTTGACGCGGTAGCCTCTGGAGTTGCGCCGGTCGGGGGCAAAGAGGTCGGATGGTTGCCGGATCGCCGGGTTCGGGATCTGATCGCCCAGCTTCTCCATCTCGGATACCGGATCGGCGGAGATCGCCTCGGCGGGGATGTCGGGATCGACGATCTGGTTCACAAAGGATGAGTTGGCCCCGTTTTCGAGAAGGCGGCGGACGAGATAGGCCAGAAGATCCTGATGCGCGCCGACCGGCGCATAGATCCGGCACCGGGTGCCTTCGGTCTCCTTGACGATCTGATGCAGCGACGCGCCCATTCCATGCAGGCGCTGGAATTCGAAGCAGTCTCTGGCGTTGCCGGCCATCTGCAAGACGGCGGCACAGGTATGGGCGTTGTGGGTGGCAAACTGCGGATAGATTCGGTCGCGCCGGTCCAGCAGCATTTGTGCACAGGCCATATAGCTCACATCGGTATTGTTCTTGCGGGTAAAGACCGGAAACCGTTCCACCCCCAATTCCTGCGCCAGTTTGATCTCGGTGTCCCAGTAGGCGCCCTTGACGAGCCGCACCATGATCTTCCGATCATACCGCTCTGCCATGTCATACAGGGTCTCGATGACGGGCCCGGCACGGCGGCCATAGGCTTGCACGACAACGCCGAACCCGTCCCACCCGTCGAGATCCGGGTCTGACATCATCGCTTCGATCACATCGAGCGAGAGATCGAGCCGGTCCTGTTCCTCTGCGTCGACATTGAAGCCGATACCGGCCTGGGCGGCTTGTTTTACCAGTGCCGCCGCGCGGGGCACCAAGTCTGCCATCACCGAATGTCGGTGGGTGTATTCGTAGCGCGGGTGCAGGGCCGACAACTTGACCGAGATGCCGGGCGAGGAGCGAACATCCCCCGTGGCCTGCCTGGCAATTGCCGTGATTGCCTGGGCATAGGCGGCATGATAGCGCCTGGCATCGGCGTCGGTGCGGGCCGCTTCGCCAAGCATGTCGTAGGAATAGGTGAACCCCTTTTTTTCCAACTCGCGGGCGTTCTTCAGGCCTTCCTCGATGGTCTGACCTAGAACGAACTGTCGTCCCAGCACCTTCATCGATTGGCCGACAGCGGTGCGCACGACCGGCTCGCCCAGGCGCTTGACCAGCCCGCGCAGGGCGCGCGCCGGCCCCCTGGGGTCTTCATCCAGAACCTTGCCGGTCAACATCAGCGCCCAGGTCGATGCATTCACCAAAGAAGACGAGGAATGGCCCAGATGCGCGCCCCAATTCGATGGCGCAACCTTGTCCTCGATCAGATCATCAATGGTGTCCGCATCCGGGACGCGCAGCAACGCTTCGGCGAGGCACATCAGGCCCACGCCTTCGGATGTCGAGAGACCATATTCGGCCAGAAACGCCTCCATCATAGAGGGCCTGGTCTCGTTTCTGACCCTTGTCACGTATCGGGCCCCGGCAGCGGCGGCCTTCTCGCGTTCGTGTGCCGACAGTTTGATGCGGGCGGCCAGAGATTTCAGAAGCGCGGTTTCCTCGGCGGTGTAATGCGCGCGCACCTGGGCGCGAAACGGATTGTCGATCTGACTGGATATGTCGAACGCCCTGTTCATTTTCGTCTCTCCCAAAGGTGCCTTGATCTCCGGCCCTGCCAGATTGCCCCTTGCTCGGTGTGCCTCCCGACCGGACAGGTTGACGTCCCGCCTGCAATTCGGGAGCATAACGTGGACGCGCGGGTTGCGCATCTGCCGTTCTTCGATCGGCTCGCGGCGACGTGCAAAGCTGCGTCTTGATGGCCGCTCAGCGAGGTCGCGCGCGCTGGATCATGCCGAACAGATCGCGGGGGTCGTCGGGGTCGGCGATGATGTCGAGGTCCTCGTAGAAGGGATGGTCCTTCAGCTTGTCACGCAGGTAGCGCAAGGCCGAGAAATCTTCGATGGCAAAGCCCACGCCGTCAAACAGCGTGATCTGGCGGTCATTGATGCGCCCAGGTGCCGCTCCGGTGATGACTTGCCACATCTCGGTCACAGGGAAGTCCTCCGGCATCTGCTGGATCTCGCCCTCGATCCGGGTCTGTGGCGGATACTCCACGAAGACGTCGGACCGGGTCAGGATATCCTGGTGCAATTCTGTCTTGCCGGGGCAGTCGCCTCCGATGGCGTTGATGTGCAGGCCTGCGCCGACCATGTTGTCGGTCAGGATCGTGGCGAATTGCTTGTCGGCGGTGCAAGTGGTGATGATCTGCGCGCCCTCGATGGCCTCTTCCGGCGTGGCGCAGGGGATCAGCTCGAAACCTTGTCCGGTCAGGTTGCGCCGCACTTTTTCTGTCGCCGCCCGGTCGATATCGTAAAGCCGCAGCGTGTCGATGCCGCAGATCGCGCGCATCGCCAGCGCCTGAAATTCCGATTGTGCACCGTTGCCGATCATCGCCATGACCCTGCTGCCCTTCGGCGCGAGGTGGCTGGCGACCATGGCAGATGTCGCCGCGGTGCGAAGCGCGGTCAGCACCGTCATCTCCGTCAGGAGTTCCGGATAGCCGGTATCGACCCGCGCGAGCAGACCGAAAGCGGTCACGGTCTGTAGCCCATCCTTCGTGTTGCTGGGATGGCCGTTGACGTATTTGAAACCGTAATCCTCACCATCGGATGTCGGCATCAGTTCGATCACCCCCTCCGGCGAATGGCTGGCAACGCGCGGGGTCTTGTCGAATTTCTCCCAGCGGCGGAAATCGTCTTCGATATAGCGGGCAAGGTCCCTGAGCATGGTCTCGATGCCGATACTGTGGACCAGCTTCATCATGTTCTCGACGCTGACAAAGCGGATATAGGCAAGGTCGGAGGGGCCAGGGACCGGGTCGTTGGCAGATGCGGACATGAGTTTGCTCACGAATGGCTGCGGGTTGGGCGGTCGAACACTCGCCGACCGAAAAGCGACGCGGTGAGATCGACCATGAGCGATGCGGTGCGCCCGCGATCGTCGAGGAAGGGGTTCAGTTCCACAAGGTCGAGGGAGGAGACAAGTCCGCTGTCATGCAGCATCTCCATCACCAGGTGCGCCTCGCGGAAGGTGGCGCCGCCGGGGACGGTGGTGCCGACGGCGGGGGCGATGGCGGGTTCCAGGAAATCGACATCGAGCGAAACATGCAGCATGCCACCCGCCGTTGCGACTCGCGCCAGGAACGCGCTTAGTGGGGCGGCGATACCATGCTCGTCGATCTGGCGCATATCGATCGCAGTCATGCCGGATTGTGCTATGAAATTGCGCTCCGATGCATCGACCGAGCGCAATCCGATGAAGCAGATGTTTTCCGGCGGTACTGGCGCGGTGAGTGTCGGGAATCCGTCAAACCCGGCTTGACCCGTGATGTAGGCGACAGGCGTGCCGTGCAGATTTCCCGATAGGGTGGTTGTCGGCGTGTTGATATCAGGATGCGCATCCAGCCAGAGCACGAAAAGCGGACGATCCTGGCCCGCGGCATGAGCTGAGACGCCGGCAACCGTGCCCAGTGACAGCGCGTGATCGCCCCCCAGAAAGATCGGAAAGCCTTGCCCGATGGCCGCCTGCGCGGCCTCCGACAGCAGTCTTGTCCATGTGATCGTTTCCGAAAGCGCGTGCACCTCTCCGGGTGGGGTGTCGGCCACCCAGGTTGGGCCCGGCAGGTTGCCGCGATCCTCTGTTTGCCAGCCCAGATCGCCGAGGGTGTCAATCAGTCCGGCGGTGCGATACGCGTCCGGGCCCATGATGCAGCCACGGCGGCGCTTGCCGCAATCCATGCCGGCCCCGATCAGAATGCATTTCTGCGTGCGCATGCCTTGGTCCCTTCCCCGCGTGCTGCGGTGATCGCCCCTTTACCATACATGCCGCGCCGGTTTGCTGCGCGCCTTCACAGGGGCGTGCGAGGGGCAGTCTCTCCAAACCCCGAGCGTCCCGAACCGCCTTTTCGTATCCGGGGCACATAGGCCAGCGGGCAGGATGGCACCTCCCAATCGGGGATGATGTTTCGAAGTCAATTCACAGATATGTCGACAGAGCCATTTTGCCTTACCATCCGGCTCATTCCCGCATTTACACCCGCTGTATCACGGAGCGCCGGTGGGTCAACGGTTTGCCTGCGGCGCTTGGCTGATCGGGCTGTCCGCCGGGGACGTCGAAGAGCAGAAACCAATCTTTTACCGGTAACAGTGCATTTGACGCTGATGCTCCGCCAGCGCGCGGTTTTCAGTATCGTCCCGAGAATGGTTGTTTGAGCCGTGCCGGTGTCGGCGATACGTCCCTGCGTGATGTGGTTCGCCGGTCTTTGGGTGACGCAGGTCGGATCTTTGCCCATGGGACAGGGCCATCACACTGCGATGCCTGCCTCCGGGCCGAGGCTGCGGGCTTCGACTGCTCCTGCGGATGTGGCCCCGGGAAAGGTGCTGGACTCGGGCGGATAGCGTGCCGCGCGGACTGAGGTTAAAGACGACGTTGGGCAGAGCCTGTTTCTCAGGTTGCCCGGCCCGGTCTCGGGGCGTCGAAGCGGGTCCGCCGCAGAACCTGACCGGTATCGTCGATGGTCAGTCGAAACGCACGACCGGCGTGATAGAAGGTCAGGCGCCAACGCCCCGCATCCGATCCCTCGCCCTTTTCGCAGAGCGATGTGATGTCTCCCGACTTCATGCCCGGGTGCACCATGGACGGCGCTATGCCGAAGGCTTCGGCCAGCAGTTCCGCGTCCACGACGATACCGTCTGCTCCGACTTCCACCTGCATCATGGTGTGTCCCTCCAGTAGCCGTTGGCGGCCGCCACGGTTGCGAAATGAGTCGCGACCACCTGGCTGACGGCGATCAGCGCGTCGGCGTCTTCGGCATACTCCGGGCGCATGCGATCGCGGGCCTCCGCATCCGGCTGGGTCAGCTTGATGGCAACGCGCGCGAGTTTGACGGCAAGATCATAGCCCTCCTCGGGGGTGGCGGTGGTCAGGGTGGGTAGCCATGATGACATGGAGTTTCCTTCCGTTTCAGGGTGTCAGGCGGCGTTGCGGGGCTCCGACAACGCGATATCGGCCAGGGTGGAACGATCGAGGTCGGTGAGAAAGGCGCGTTCCGCCGCACGAAGCCGAGCCTTCAGGCCGCACTGGCGGTCGATCGTGCAACTATGCGGGCCGGAGCCGAAGCATTCCACAATGGGCTGATCCTGTTCCAGCACGGCGATCACGCGTCCAAGGCGCAGCTCCGACGCCGGTTGCGCCAATGTCGCGCCGCCGCCGCCCCCGCGCCGGGTCTCGACGATCCCGGCCCGGGACAGCCGCTGCATGATCTTGCTCAGATGATGGCGCGACAGCTCGAACTCCTCCGCCAGATCTGCCGTGGAGAAGGCACGCTCTGGCGCACTGGCCATGCGCATCAGCATCCGCAGTCCGTAATCGGTGAAGGAGGTCAGGCGCATCGGGTCGCACTCCGTTCAATTGGTATTTACAATGCGTATTAACAGGTCTACCGCTGGATGCAAGGCACTTGACCCCGGAGGCCCGTTTGGCCGAGTTCAAAAAACAAATACCCCGCATTGCCTCGGCGCGCCCCGAAATGACACGCACGGTCATGCGTGATACCGGCCTGGACGAGGCGCAGCTCCGGGAGTTGGTCCACCGCTTCTACAAGAAGGTGCGTGACGACGGCACGCTCGGACCGATCTTTGCGGACCGCATCTCGGACTGGGACCCACATATGGCCCGCATGGTCGATTTCTGGTCCTCGGTCGCACTGATGACCGGGCGGTATCACGGTGCACCTGTGCCGGCGCATACGGGCCTGCCGGTCACGCGGGCGCATTTCGATCACTGGCTCATGCTCTTCCGCGAGACTGCGCGCGAGGTCTGCACGCCGCAAGGCGCGGACCACGTCATCTCCCGCGCCGAACGCATTGCGCGGTCTCTGCACATGGCTGTGCAGAATGCTCAAGCCATCTGCCCCCATGCCATCCCAAGCCTGCAGTGACGAAAGGACGTCATCATGACTGACCAGCCTCCCCTCCACGATCCAGCCGAGCTGACCCGCTACATCGAGACACGGTATCACGCCCGTCACCGAGATCAGCTGCCGCTGCTGGCGGAATTGTCCGCGATGGTCGAAGCGGTGCATATCGATGATCCTCGTGCGCCTGCCGGGCTTGCCGCAGTGCTCGATCGCATGATCGGTGACATGGAAGTTCACATGAAAAAAGAGGAGTTGATCCTGTTTCCCGCCATTCGCAACGGGGGCGGCCCTGGTATCGAAAACCCCATCGCCGCGATGCGCGCCGATCACGATAACCATGCGTTCGAGCTGTCCGAGATCCGGCGTATCACGGGTGGTCCGGACCTGCCCGACGATGCCTGCGGAAGCTGGACGCGCCTTTACATGGGTCTCGAAGAGTTCATGGACGATCTGCAGGAGCATATCCGGCTGGAGAACGACGTGCTGTTTCCGCAGTTCGAGAGGAAAACGCGGCTGGAGGCCTGAGAACAGGCCGCAGAGGGAGTCTGGGCGGTCGCGCCCAGGCGCCCGAAGGCCGCCGGGCAGCCGCAGAGGGAAGAGCGCCATGACCGGCGACAGATCAGGTGGATCTAGCGCATTGCCTCATGAGTTGGCGCTGAGAGGCCGCGAACCTTGCGACGCGGCTGCCGAAGGAGCCGATGACGAGCTGCGATGGCGCAAGATCCCATGGGGGGCTTCTGCTGCACCCCCTTGGCACAGCCCGCGAAATCATGGGATCGAAAGCGAAGTTCGACAGAAGGAGCGCGTGACGTGAGGACCACAAGCGAACAGATGCGTGCCTGGACGGGGCCTGCGGTGTTGTCCTACGGGTTCCGACCGTTCTTTTTGGTTGCCGGCCTGTGGGCCGCCGCCGCCATGGTCGCTTGGATCGCCATGCTTTCCGGGCAGGATGTGCTGCCCACTGCGTTCGATCCCGTGTCGTGGCATGCCCATGAGTTCCTGTTCGGGTATCTGGGGGCCGTGGTCGCGGGGTTCATGCTGGCCGCTGTGCCGAACTGGACCGGGCGGCTTCCCCTTGTGGGTTGGCCGCTGGCGGGACTGTTTGCGCTCTGGCTTGCGGGGCGCTTGGCGGTATCGATTTCGGAGGTCCTTCCGGCCCTTGTGGTTGCCGCCGCCGATCTTTCCTTTGCTGTCCTTCTCGCGTTGGCCATGACGCGCGAGATCGTGGCGGGCCGTAACTGGCGCAACCTGACGATCCTGGCGCTTCTGGCCACGTTCATCCTGGCCAATGGCCTGTTTCACTGGGAGGCGGCCCGGGGAGGTTATGCGGCCGGTAGCGCTGGTCTGCGCCTGGGGCTGGCGGCCGGGTTGATGATGATCGCCGTGATCGGGGGACGGATCATTCCGTCATTCACCCGCAACTGGTTGGTCAAGCGGGGCGATACGGTCCTTCCCACGCCGCCCATGCAGGTGTTCGATAAACTGACACTTCTTGTCTTGCTGGGCGCACTGCTGGCCTGGGTGGGCTGGCCGCTGCATATTCTGACTGGTGGGCTACTTGTCGCGGCGGGCCTGCTTCATCTGGCGCGGCTGGCCCGGTGGTCATGGCAACGCACGGCGGCCGAACCGTTGGTCTGGGTGCTGCATCTCGCGTACCTGTTCCTGCCGATGGGGGCGGTCCTGCAGGGTCTGGCGACCCTTTGGCCGGAACTCATCGGCACGGCACCGGCACAGCACGTTTGGATGGCGGGGTGTATCGGGCTGATGACCCTTGCGGTCATGACACGGGCGACCTTGGGCCACACCGGCCGGGCGCTCACAGCGGACAGGGGCACGACGGCGATCTATCTTCTGGTCGTGGCGGCAGTCCTGTTGCGGGCGCTGGCGGGCGTCTGGCCGGCATGGGCAAGCATGTTGCACGCGCTTTCGGCGGTGTTCTGGATCGCGGCTTTCGGGGGTTTCTCGCTGCTCTATGGCGGATTGCTTCTGCGCCCTAAACCAGCCGCATAGGCGCCGGGCCGGACCCGCGACGTGTTTGTGGAGCTGACTGCGACTGACCGACATGGCGCGAGCGCCGCGGGCGTGGTTCGCAACGACGCGTTTACCGTGTCGGAAGATGACGTGTTGACCGGCACCGTGCCGGCCAATGACACGCTGTCCGGTAACCTCACCGGGCTGGGACTGGTCGGTCCGGCCCCCGAGGGCGAAAGGCTGGATCTGGCCAGGGGCGGCACCTTCACCTTCGCACGCGCCCCGGCGCTGCAGGCGCTCGCACAGACAGGACGTTGCCAGTTTTGCCATCGTTGCAATCTTGTTGTTGTTAGGGTACCTTGACCGAAGATCAGTCATCGTTGGGTGCAGGATCAAGTAACGCGCCGTACGTTTGCTGACCGTGTGTCCATCTTGAACATCCGGTGGTCGGCGCCTCGACATTGGGCGCGTTGATCTGCCGCTCGCAGACGCTTTGCCGCGGACCCCCAGCGAGGCCTATCTACCTCGTTTTTATCGGACCAAACCGTCACCTGGGGCCGAGACCCGATCGCGGTTGGTGTCGGCCGCGAGTGCGGGAGCGCTCGTCTGCCAAAGGCATCTACGGCCACGTCGCGCCAGATAGGTGTGCAGGCGAGCTTTGTCATGCTGCATCGGTTACAGCGACCAGGAAAGCGCGTTGGCCCGGGATCGGGCCTGCGCACGTAGTTCGACAAAAGTATGGCGGCGCTTCCTCCGTCAAAGGATTCAGCATGACTTTTCCAGAATGGACGAAACCCGGCATCTACAACGCTCTCGGCGGAGCGATCGCGACATCGATCCTTGGTTTCAACTTCGGTGGCTGGAGCACCGGCGGCAGCGCGCAGTAGATGGCGAAGGACATGGCAGGCGAGGCGATAACCACCGCCATGGTGCCAGTCTGCCTGAGCATGGCAGCGGCCGATCCTGCGCGCGTGGAGAAGACGGCCCTCGTCCAGGAAGCGTCGACATTCAACCGCAGCAGGGTCTTGATGGACACCGGCTGGGCAACCTTGCCCGGTACCGATACCCTTGTCGCCGAAGTTATCGAGGCGGGCTTCAAGTCCTTGCCAAGCCGGGCAATCAAGGCCACCGCGTCTGGTCGCAGGATCCGACCCAGCCGGACAACGTGGCTCATCCTTGCCCTTGGAGTGCAGGACACGGATGTGCAGGGGCTGGTCATGCCCGTCGGCACCACCTTTGTGGGGGCGACCAGCGGTCACCTCGTCGTCGTTACACAGAACGCACTGCCAAGGCCGGGCGGTGAGATGCGCTTCCAATTGAATTACAGTGCCTTGATGCGGGCAATGGCAGCCCCGGACGTCGAGACGGTTCTTCGCTGTGACCGGCCACCAACGGATGCGTCCTATGCCGTCGCAGACCCTGTACTCGCGCAACACTGACATCACCAATATTGAGGAGGCCAAACCATGGTTAATCGCCCGAAATCGAGTGTATTCAAGACCCAGACGCCCAGAGCGGAAACGCCGATGGACAAGACCACCCGTATTGTCCGCGAAATCGCTGACGAAGAAGCCGAAAAGAGAAGGATCAAGAACGCGCGCTTGCGCAGCGCGCGCCTCGAGCGTGAGGCCAACACGCCGGCAGAACCTGCGAAACCGCCGCGCAAGACGCGGGCTGCCAAAGCGGTCTAGGGTCAGGACCCATTGATTTCCTTGGGATGGCGTGACTCGCGGTCCACAAAACGAGCGGTGAACATGTTTGATCTGTTTTGGCTGACCGACGCCAGATGGCGCGTCTTGAGCCCTTCTTTCCCAAGTCACACGGCAAGCCACGGGTCGATGATCGGCGTGTGCTGAGTGGGATTATCTTAATCAACCGCAATGGCTTGCGGTGGCGCGACGCGCCCGCCGCCTACGGTCCGCACAAGACGCTCTACAACCGTTGGAAGCGCTGGAGCGACAAGGGCATCTTCGCTCGCATGATGGCGGGTCTTGCTGTCGAACACGGCGAGAAGCAGACTGTGATGATCCCCTCTCATCGAAACTGCGTTTCGACTGCCGGGCAGTGGACGCCACCGACCTGAAGGCCCACCGCACAGCGATGAGTTTGGGCGTCAAAAAGTGGGGCGTGGACGCCTGATCACCGCCCGGCAGGGTATTTCCGTAGGAAATGTCCCGAGAGGGAGGCCGCACCGAATGCGGCATGAACACCAAGCTGCACGCCATCTGCGACAGACAAGGACGCCCGCTGAACCTGTTCGTGACCGCTGGCCAGGTCAGCGACTATATCGGCGCACGAGCATTGCTGAGTAGCCTGCCGGATGTCGACTGGCTGCTCGGGGACCGCGGATATGATGCCGACTGGTTTCGAGAAGCGTTAGAGGACAAAGGGATACGCGCCTGCATCCCTGGTCGGAAGCAACGGAAGAAGACCGTCAAATACGACAAGCGCCGCTACAAACGGCGCAACCGGATCGCAATCATGTTCGACAGGCTCAAGGATTGGCGAGGCGTTGCCACCCGCTACGACAGGTGCCCGAAGGTCTTCCTATCAGCCGTCGCCCTCGCAGCAACCTCATTTATTGGCTATGAGGCCTGACCCGAATATCCAACGCGGTCGTAAGAGTGAACTCCTTTTCTTAAAAGCGTTGACAAAGTCATAGCATTCCCGTTCAAGGTCCGACATCCCAGACGTGTTTCGAGCAAGGAGATCGGTCATGAAAGTCCAAACGACAGTACTTCTCGGTACCGCGGTGTCCGCGCTCGTTGCCGTCCAAGCACTGGCGCAGGATATTCCTTCGGAAGTGACGCTGTTCAAGGATGTGAACATCTTCGACGGCAAGAATGACGCGCTTCTCGAGGGGTATGATGTCCTCGTAGTCCGGAACCTGATTCAGCAGATCGCCGAGGATATCCCCGTCTCGGGCACCTATGAGCTTGAAGTGAGCACTGGTGCGCTGGAGCGCGTCGAGACCCTGCCGGGATCGGGCGTCAACGGCTACTCGATCACGATCCGCGATGCGGATGGTGTCGAGACACAGACACAGCAGGTCGCTGTCAACGTGATTGAGGGCGGCGGCAGAACCCTGATGCCGGGCCTGATCGACGCGCATTATCACCTGATGCTCGCGGCCAGCCAGGGGGATAGCTGGCGCCTCGAGCAACCCGATTACACCCATGCAACCATGGTGGTCGAGGCTAACAACCTGCTGCAGCGCGGGTTCACATCTATCCGCGATACGGCTGGTCCGGGCTTCGGGATCAAGAAGGCGGTCGACGAAGGGATGATCCCCGGCCCAAGGATGTACCTGTCCGGCACGCTCATCACCCAGACCTCCGGACACGCGGACCGCACCCTGCCTTTCGAGGAGCCCCGCATCTTCAGCGGCCGCGCGCCCGTGGGTGAGGAAGTGATGAAGCTCGACCGGGTGGTGAATGGCCGTGACGAGGTGCTGGCGGCAACGCGCCAGAACCTCAAGCAAGGCGCAACGCAGATCAAGATCGCCATCGGCGGCGGTGTCTATTCGCTCTACGATCCGTTGGACGTGACGGAGTTCACCGAGGACGAAATCCGGGCGGCTGTCGATGCCGCGTCGGACTGGGGCACCTATGTCACCGCTCACGTCTACACGCCCAAGGGAGTTCTGCGCGGCATAAGGAACGGTTTGAAGACCATCGAGCACGGCCAGTTGATGGACGAAGAAGCCGCCCGCGAAATGGCCGAGCGTGGCGTCTACCTCATCACCCAGCCCTTCGAGGCCGAGGAAAACCTGCGCGCGCTCGCCAACGACATCCAGTGGGCCAAGTACCTGCAAGTCGTCGAAGGCTGGCAGCGCACCGCCGACCTGGTCAAGCAATACGATATCAAGATGGGCTTCGGCACGGACCTGGTCTTTGCGCCGGATACCAACGGGCAGCAGGCCGACTTCCTGGCGCGTTTCGGCAAATGGTTCAGCAATATCGAGATGCTGCGCATGATCACTTCGACCAATGCCGAGATCCTGGCGCTTAGCGGTCCGCGCAACCCGTATCAGGAGGGCCCGCTCGGTGTGATCGAGGAAGGCGCCTACGCGGACATAATCCTCGTGGACGGCAATCCGCTGGAGGATGTCTCCATCCTCGGCAGCAACGGCGCGAACATCCCGCTGGTCATGAAGGACGGCCGGATCTTCAAGAACACGATGAACTGACCCGGGGACGGGTCGCGCCTTCGATTTCCGCTGCCCCGGTCGGGATCATTTCGTTTGCGCATAGACTGCGAATCCAAGTTGCGCCAGCTTACACAACCCAACTCGGAGCTAACATCTTGACCAAGCTTTTCGGAGCCATTCTCGTCCTTGTCGGGGCCCTCATGTTCGTGCCCGGCATCTGGCTGATCGCACTCGGCGGATCGTGGTATTACAGCCTTGCGGGCGCAGGGCTCGCGGCCGCGGGCTTTTACTACTGGAAGGGACAGCTCCAGGGGGCCTGGATTTTCGGGGCGGTATTCGCCGGCACCGCGCTCTGGGCCGTTTGGGAAGTCGGGTTCGAGCTCTGGCCGCTGGTGCCGCGCCTGGTCGCGCCCATGGTGTTGGCCATCCTCGCTGTCCTTCTGGTGCCATCCCTGAACGAGGGGCGCGGACGCAAAGCCAGCCTCGCGGCGGCCGGGGTGCTTGCGCTGGGGATCGCCGGGTTCTTCTGGGGCATGGCCACGCCGCAGAACGTCATCGCCAACGCGGATCCGGTCCCGGTCCGCGAGGTCGCGTCCGACGGCGAGAACTGGACCCATTACGGGCGCACCCCGAGCGGCACGCGCTTTGCGCCCTTCGACCAGATCACGCCCGAGAACGTGGGTGAGTTGGAGGTCGCCTGGACCTTCAACCATGGCGATGCGCCTTCGGGCACGGGGCAGGACCAGAACACGCCGCTCTACGTAGACGGGCTGGTCTATCACTGCTCGCCCAACAACATCGTCAGCGCCATCGACGCGGTCACCGGCGCGCAGGTCTGGCAGTTCGATCCCGAGGCCAGCTCTCCCCTGTGGCAGCGCTGCCGGGGCGTGACCTATTACGAGCCATCGCTTCTCGACGACGCTCCCGGGGACGGCAGCTGTGCTGCGCGCATCGTGCTCAGTTCTGTCGATGCGCGGTTGATCCAGATCGACGCCAAGACCGGCGCGCTCTGCACCTCTTTCGGCGACGGCGGCGCGGTGGACCTGACGCGCAACATGGGCGAGGTGCGCCCTGGCTTTTATTTCCCGACCTCGGCGCCCACGGTGATGGGCGACCGGATCATCCTCGGCGGCTGGGTCTGGGACGGCATGGCCGTGGACGAACCCTCCGGCGTAGTGCGCGCCTTCGACGGACGCACCGGCGAGATCGCCTGGGCGTGGGATATCGGCAATCCGGCCATCGACACCGTTCCGCCCGCGGGCGAGACCTATACCCGCGGCACGCCAAACGTCTGGTCCACCCCGGCCTTCGACGCAGCACTCGGCCTCGTCTACCTGCCCACGGGCAATGCGCAGCCGGATTTTTACGGCTCTTCGCGTATCGAGGCGGCGAATGACTGGAACTCCTCCATCGTCGCGCTGGATGTCGAGACCGGCAAAGTGGTCTGGAGTTTCCAGACAACCTACCGCGACATCTGGGACTACGATGTGCCGGCCCAGCCGATGCTCTATGACGTGACCACCGAGACCGGCGAGGTCGTGCCCGCCCTGATCCAGGTGACCAAGCGCAGCCAGACCTTCGTGCTGGACCGGCGCGACGGCACCCCGATCGCAGAGGTGCGCGACCTGCCCGTGCCCACGACCGGCGGGGTGGAGCCCGAGTACCTGTCGCCGGTGCAGCCCTACTCCGTGGACATGCCGGTTATCGGGGCGGAGCCCTTGACCGAGGCGCGGATGTGGGGGGCCACCCCGCTCGATCACCTTTATTGCCGCATCCGTTTCCGGCAGGCGTATTACGTGGGCGATTTCACACCCATGTCCGAACAGGGCACGCTGATCTGGCCGGGCTATTTCGGGGGCATGAACTGGGGCACGGGCACCATCGACGAGGCCCGCGGCCTGCTGATCGTGAACGACACAAGGGTCGCGCATCTGCTGCAACTGATCCCACGTCAAGAGGCTGATGCCCTGGGCGTCGAAGTCGTCGGCCCCCATGACGGGCTGGCGCCGCAGGATGGGGCGCCGTTCGGGGCGATGCGCTCGAATTTCTTCTCCTTCGTAGGGGTCCCTTGTCAGGAGCCGCCCTATGGCACGATGACCGCCATCGACCTGACGAACCGGTCGATTCTGTGGCAACGGCCCGTGGGCACCATCGAGGAGACCGGTCCCTTCGGCATCCGCACCGGCTGGCGCATGCCCGTGGGCCTGCCGCTGGTGGGCGGGCCGATCTCCACCGCGAGCGGCCTGACCTTCTACTCGGGCACGCAGGACTATTACCTGCGGGCGTTCTCATCCGAGACCGGCGAAGAGCTGTGGCGCGGGGCGCTCCCGCTCGGCTCGCAATCCACGCCGATGTCCTATATCGGGCCAGATGGGCGTCAGTATGTCGTTGTCACCGTAGGCGGCCTGAACGATATCATGGGACGCGGCGATATCGTGATGGCCTTTGCCCTGCCAGAGGAGTGAAAGGGCCTGGGCGGTGTGGTCGCATGTGAAGATCGGTTGGCAAAGGACGTGACATGAGCGAGACCCAGACATCCCCGCCTTCCGGAGGCAGCCCGGCCAGAACCGTTGCGCTGGTGGTTGTCGTGGCGCTGGTGTTGATCGCGGGGCTTTATGCGCTGATGGATCGCTATGTGCCCAGCAGCCCGCGCGGGATTGTGTCGGCCAACGTGGTGCAGATCGCTCCGCGGGTCTCGGGCACGATCACCCGCGTTCATGTGGCCGACGATGCGATCGTTGAGGCGGGCGATCCGCTCTTCTCGCTCGATCCTCGCCCGTTCGAGCTGGCGGTGCGGCAGGCCGAGGCGAATCTGAACACCGCGCTTCAGACCGTAGATGCCTCGGGCGCGTCGCTGGTCGCGGCACAGGCCGCCGTCACCCAGGCCCGCACCGCGCTTGAAAACACTCAGGCCGAGGCCGACCGGACCTTTCAGCTGGAAGAGCGCGGCATCGTGGCCACCGCCCGCGGCGATGACGCCCGCGCCGCGGTCGAGTCCGCTCAGGCCCAGCTGGATCAGGCGGAGGCCAATCTCGACAGCGCACGAGCGCAGCTTGGCCCCGAGGGTGCAGACAACCCCACCATCCAGGCCGCCACGGCACAACTGGAACAGGCGCAGTATGACCTGGCCTCGACCACGGTGACCGCGCCGCACCTTGGGGTTGTAACCAACGTGACCTTGTCGGAGGGGCAGTTCATCGGGGCAGGAAGCCCGGCCTTGACCTTCATCGACGCCGAGGCCGGTTGGATCACCGTCGATCTGCGCGAGAACCAGCTTCAGAAGATCGAGGCGGGAGATCCGGCCCGCGTCTTGTTCGATGCGCTTCCGGGGCGGATTTTCGAAGGACGGGTCCAGAGTATCGCCTGGGGTATCGCGCCAAGGCGCACGGTGCAGGGCGGGTTGGTTGCGAACCAGCAGACGACCCAGTGGTTCGAGCCGGCGCGCACAATCCCCGTGCGGATCGAGCTGGAAGGCGGGATGGAGAACTGGCCCTATGCCGTCCGCGTCGGCGGCAAGGTCCATGCGGTGATCTTTTCCGAGAGCGAAACCGGCCCCATCGCC
This sequence comes from Dinoroseobacter sp. PD6, assembly GCF_028807315.1. Classification (NCBI taxonomy): domain Bacteria; kingdom Pseudomonadati; phylum Pseudomonadota; class Alphaproteobacteria; order Rhodobacterales; family Roseobacteraceae; genus Dinoroseobacter; species Dinoroseobacter sp. PD6. The sequence goes on from NZ_JARAMN010000003.1 coordinate 245,653, forward strand.
TGGGTGGCGCGCGGGTTGCAACGGCTGCGCTCCTGGCTCAGCTACCTGCACTGAGGGGGCTGCGATGTACGTCGCCCCCCGCCCCGATGCCGCCGAGGACCCGCTTTACGGCATCCGCCTGGGGCTGACCGGTGCGCTCGCCTTTGCGGCGATACCGCTGCTGGATCCGGTGATGCCAACCATCGTCGCGGCTCTGCCCGTTGGCCTGATCGCGGCACAGCGGCGGGCCTTCTCTCCGGTCCGGGTCTTCGCCGGGCCTATCGCGGCCTGCATCATGGCTGTGCTGATGGCATGGTTCGTGGTCTGGCTCCAGCCTATGGCGGTGGTTTATGCCGGGGCAATGTGGCTTGTCTATTTTGTGGGCTTCGGGCTGATCCTGCGGACCGGGGCGGCGCCAGGCATGCTCATCGTGATCATGGGCGTGCTGTTTTCGGTTATCGGCATGAGCGGGGCTGCTGCGGTCGAGGTGCTGCGCAACCAGTTCATCCTGGGGGCGCTGCTGACCCTGGTAATCGCGCCTCTGGTCTATGCGATCTGTCCCACGCGCACGGCGGCGCCGCAGGTCGATGCGCCGCGGCCCGAACAGGGCAACGTGGTCGTCGGTGCCGCGATCCGGGCATTCGTCCTTCTGGGACTGAGCTTCTGGCTCTATGCGGTGATGCCGCCCTCTGACATCATGATGGCGATCATGGCGGCGCTGGTGCTGGTCTTCCCGACCCGCCGGGCGGTCTTCTTCGAAGCGGGCCAGCGCATGCGCGCGACGCTCTACGGCAGTGCACTAGCGGCGATCATTCTCGGGGTATTCCTGCTCTCACCGCACCTGCCGATCCTGCTCGGGCTGATCTTCCTCGCCGGGCTCTGGGTGGGGCAACGGATGCTCTTCGACCCGCGGCCCCATTTCGCCTATCAGAACGCCTATCCGGCGGCGATGGCGCTGGTGGCCGGGGCGCTGAGCACGCAAGACCCCGGTGCGGCCATCCTGTCCCGCGTGGTGCTGACTTTGGTCGGAGCGTTCACCGCAGCCTATGCCGTAGCCCTGCTCGACCAGCTCACCGGCTGGCGTCAGGACCCCGGCCCCGCAGGCACCGCACAAGCGTCCTCAGCCGGAGGATAGAGCTCGCCGTGCGCAACTCGCCACATACGATGCGCGCCTATCATGTTGTCATATGTGCGATTTGATCCCGCGCGCTCCATCCTTGCGCGTTGTCGTGAGATGCAGGGGGGATTCCAAGCCATCACCCCCTGCGGCAGGCACCGTTACTCTGCTTGGACGCTAAAAGAATATGTGACACCAGCTCGGGTTTCGATCCGCAGCGTGCGCTCCTCGACCCTGTACGATGTCGCCTGCGAGAGATCCGCCGCCATTTGTGGGACAGGGTCCGCGGCACATGCCATGCGGGTGAGGGCCACCGGTCCGACGCTCAGCGCACCCGCACTGTTCGTCTCCGGCTCGGCCTCCCAGGTCCCCCGTCCGCGATTGCAGTCCGCGCGCAGCACGAGGCCGCCATCGGCCAGAAAGCCGATCGTGTGATGCCCGGTTTTCTCGATCTCGGCTTCACCAACCTGAACCAGTTCCCACACACCGGCCACAAGTGCTGCGCCTCCGGGCACCGCGGTGCAGATCACGGGATCGGTGCCGGTGCTTTCCCATCTGAGCTCGTCGCCTTGCCCCCGCAAAGTGCCGGGGGTGCCCGAGTAGACAAACCCGGAGCCCGAAGGCTGCGCTTCAAGCGTGACCTCCATGGTGACCCGTACGCTGTCCTGTCCAAATTCGGCGACGAGGCTGCGCCCATCGTTACAGGTGAATGGAACGGCTTCCATCGACTGAGCGCTGACGGTCGTGGCGGCAAAGGTCGTCGCTATGAAGACGACGCAGGCGATACGTGGGAGGATCATGGTACTTTCCTTTGCGGTTGTCGGGCCATTCTGTCAGAATGCGGCGCGCAGCCGCAGACCGAACAGGGCGATGGTGTCCTTGTCGGGGTTCAGGGCGGGGTTCTGGATGATCTGCACGCTCGGCGTGATTTCGATCCCCTCGGTCAGTTGCCAGCGGCTGAACGCCTCCACCGTCCATTGATCGTCCAGATCGACCCCGAACGTGTCGTCGTTCGGGCGGCTCCAGTTCACGCCAAGGCCGGTCAGTTGGCGACCGGGGTTTTGGGTGTAGCCGACGCCGACACTGAGTGCCGCCTCGTAGAGGCTGCCGCCCGCATCGGCCCAGCCGCCGCGCACAAATGGCAGCCATGTGTTTTCGATACCGCGAGTATAAGAGAAGGCGATGCCGTAGCCATCGTCACTGCCGGCCTTGGTGCGCTCGTCGATTTGCCATAGGGTCACATGGGCGTTGTCGATGAAGAGCGCCTTCGGTCCGGAAGTCCAACCCAGTTCCAGAGATTTGAAGGTCTCACCCTCGTCGAACAGGGTATCGAAGCCGCCCAGCAGGTCCGTGGCGTCCCCGTTGGCGTCCACGATCCCAACCGCCGCATAGACCCTGTCGGTCAGGAATCCGGCCGCGACCGCACCCAAGGCACCATCAGGCAGGCCGCCGATGGTGCCGGAGCCGGTCTGGAACGCCAAGTTGGAAAACCCGGTCCAAGGGCTCGCCAAGGCAAAGACATCGACATAGTCGGTCACGTCGAGCCATCCGACTGATACCACGGCCTGTCCATCCGCGAGATTCTGCTGCCAGTAGAGGTTCGTGGCCCGCCATCCCTGGTCGTTGAAGACCGAATTGACCAGCCCGACATAGCCAAGCTCGGTGCCGAAATCCGTCACTGCGAGATCGCCATAGGCGTGGCGCTGTTCCAGCTTGAACACGAGGTTACCGGTGTTGGGGCCGTCCCTGCCAACCAGGGCCCATTTCCCGAAAGCGCGAAACACGCCGCTGCCGGCGGTCCGGTCGCCAGGGCTGGAACTGGCCCGGAAACCCAGGGCATTGTAATCGAACCCGAGGGTCAGCCCGGTGCGGGCTTCGAGGTCGGATTTCCACTGGGTCCACCCCTCCTGGATGTCGACGGCGAGCAGGCTGTCCTTGTCCTGCGCGTCATAGCTCAGTGTGCTCGGAGTTGCGGAAGGCCCCGACAAGGTTTCTGCCACGTTCGCGGCCTGCGCGAGGCTCGAAGGCCCGAATGCTAACAACACAGTGGATGCGGCAAGCGAGGGGAGCCGCAGAGACCGGCATGGCGGCGTCGCGGGGCATGTGTCGGGGGGTGGAAAAGCGGTTGGCATCGGTCTGCTCACAGGATGTTCTTGTGGATCACGCCACCCTTCATGATCAGGGCCAGCGAGGTTTCGGGGGTCGTGAGGATCGAGATGTCGTCCAGCGGGTTGCCGTTCACCAGCAACAGGTCGCCATAGGCCCCGGGTTCAATCACCCCGAGCGGTCCTGCCTGGTAGGGATGGCGCGCTCCGCTGCGCGCGAACAACTCGGCATTGCCCGAGGTGGCCTGCATCAGGATCTCGGTCGGGGTGTAATAGGCAGTGCGCGCGACGAATTCGAGCGACTGGAACGGGCCTTTGTCGATGGTGCCGAGAATGTCGGTCCCCCAGGCAACTTTCAGGCCAAACGCCTTGGCCCGCTCATACCCTTCGGTGGCGCCCGCCTTGGCTTGCAGGAATTTCGGCAAAGCATCGCCGGTCAGCCCTGTGTCCTCCGGATTGGCGGCATAGGTCAGGTACTGGGTCGAGAAGAAGACATCCTTGTCCTTCATCATCTGCATGGATTCTTCCGAGGCGAACAGTCCATGCTCGACCGAGCGCACGCCGGCGGTCAGGGCGTTCTGGACCGAGGCGTCGGAATAGGCATGGATCTTCGCGTAGGTGCCCCATTTTTGCGCCTCGGCCACGATGGCTTGCAACTCCTCGAGGGTGAATTCCGTCACGTCGAGCGGGTCATGCGCCCCGGTGATCGAGCCGCTGCCCATGATCTTGATCTGGGTTGCGCCGTAGCGCAGGGCCTCGCGTGTCGCCTTCATCACCTCCGCCTTGCCGTCAGCGGTGATCGTCCAGCCACGCAGATAGGCCGGGTCGAGCTGGCCGGTGAAATGCGGCGAAAGGTAATTCATCCGCGGCTCGAAATCGCCATGCCCGGAGGTTTGAGAGATGAAGAAGCCCGAGGGAAGGATGCGGGGGCCCGCAATGACGCCTGCGTCAATGGCGCGTTTCAGGCCAAAGGCGGGCCCGCCCGCGTCGCGAACAGTGGTGAAGCCGCGCATCAGCATCCGCCGCGCGCCTTCGGCCGCCATCACCCCGGTGTATTCATGGGGCGAGCCGTAGATCAGCTCCTCGATCTCGTCATGCCACATGATATGCGTGTGCGCGTCGGTCAGGCCAGGCGTCAGCGTGAGGCCTGTCGCGTCGATCACTGTAGCCTCTTGCGCCGACAGGCCCGCGCCCACGGCTGCGATCATCCCGTCCTCGACCAACACATCCACGCCGGTGATCAGATCGGGGGCGCGTCCGTCGAAGATCGCGGCCCCCTTGATGAGTGTGGCAGCCGGGCTTGCGGCCTCCTGGGCCCGCAGGGGCAGGGCGGCCGTTAGTCCAAGCGCCCCGGCGCCGCCCAGAAGGGCGCGGCGGCTGACTGTGTTGGGTCTGGTGGTGGTCATGGGGGAGTGGTCCTTGTTTGGGGGGTGGGGTCAGCCCGGTGGGGGAAATGTGATGGCCTCGGGGATCGGCCAGCCGGCCTCACGGTAGTAGCGCTCTGCCCCGGGATGCAGCCGCCCAGAGACCAGAGAGAGCGCCATTTCAGGCGTGATCGTGCCGGGCATCCAGTCGGCGGCGCCATGGATGTCGCCGAGGTTTTCCCAGATCGCCCGGGTGACTTCGTAGACGACATGTTCCGGCACATGCATTCCGGCGCTGAAATTCACGATCGATCCATGGGTGCGCGTGGCCGTGTCGTTGACCTGGTTCGGCCCGTAGGCATCCGGGGGTATCTCGTTGGCGGTTCCGCCGGTTTCCGCCCGGATCGTCACATTGCGCAGATCGACATCCAGCAACCGTATCCGGCTTGTCAGGGCGAATTGCTGGACCGCGGCGCTTGGCAGGTTCGTGGGCAGGACGATCACGTCGATCTTGCCATCCTGAAATGCCTGGATCGCGGCGTCAAACCCGAAGGCCTGGAGCTTCATCTCGCCCGGCGTGATCCCGGTGGATTGTTCGATGACACGCAGGACCACCTCGGTGGCTGCGCCGCCGGGAGGGCCCGCGAACACGGTCCGACGTCGCAGATCGGCCAGGCTCTCGATGCCGGACCCTGCGCGCGTGATGTAGTGGTAAGGCCCCATCTGGTAGGCGAAGATCATGCCCACGTTTTGCTCCAGCGCGGGTGCCGTCTCGAAATGCTGGAATGGGCCGAGGCGATTGACCATCATCCAGTTGATGGTGGGTGCACCGAACAGAAAGTCGACGCGTCCGGTTGCGGCGTCCATCATGTGCCGTGTGGCGGTGCCCGTGGCGCTGACCTGTAACTCGATTCCGTCCACATGGGTGTTCACGACCCTGGCAATGGTCGTGTTGACCACGAAAGGCGTGAGGCCCGGTGCGAGGGAGGTGACCTTGTACCGCTCGGCCAAGGCGCCCCCGGGGAACTGGAGCGTCGCAACCGCGAGGATGCCCGCACCCAGCATTCTTTTGGCACCCGACCGGATCATGTGCCATGCGCCCGCAGGGAGACCCGCTTGAACCAGCCCGCCCGGTGCAGGGGGTGCAGCACCCCCATAGCGATACCCAATGCCAGTCCGGGTCCCCAGATGGCGACCGTCGGCGCCATCACGGCGCAGGCGGCGCCCCCGCGCAGCATGCGATTGTGCCGTGACAAACGTCTCAGCACCGGGTCCGCGCCGCCCAGAGCAGTGGCAAGCAGCCAACTGGCCAATGACAGGCGCAGCGCCGTAGTCAGAAGCTCCGCCCAACTGAAGCTGCCCGCCACCAGCAAGAGCGACGGCGCATAGACGAAGGCGAAAGGCACGATCAAGCCGACGATCGAAATTCGCAGAGCCGTAAACGAGATCCGCAGGGGATCCGCCCCCGCAATGGGGGCCGCCACGAAACAGCCATAGGCAATGGGTGGCATGATCGAGGAAAACACCGCGAAGTACAGAACGAACATATGCGCGGCGAGGGGCAGAACGCCTGCCTCAATGAGCGTTGGTACGATCATGATCGCGACGATCAGGTAGGCCGGCAGTGTCGGCAACCCCATCCCGAGGACAAGCGCCCCAAGCATCGCCATCAGTAATGCCAGGGGCAGATAGGCATCGCCGACCTCGGAGAGCGCGACAGCGAAGCGGATCGCGATGCCGGTCTCGTTTACCACGGCCAGCACTATCCCGATGACCGCAACCGATAGCAGGATCCGTGCCGACGCGAGCCCGCCTGCACAGAGCGCCCACCAGATCCGGATCGGTTGCTGCCGGAGCTGGGGCGTCAACACAAGGCCCGTCATAAGGGCCGCGATCGTACCGGCAAGCCCCGCCATGGCGGGTGAGTTGCCTGACAGGAACGCGATCATCAGTACGGCAAGCGGTACCAGAACGAGGGCCGATTGCAGCCAGTCCTGCCGCGTGAGCTTGGGAATATCCTCGGCAGCCAAGGGGCGGATATCCAGGCGCAAGGCTTCCACATAGACCTGCGCGAAGAGGCCGAGATATTTGAACAGGGCGGGCAGGGCGGCGGCAGCAATCACCATCAGCAGCGGCAGCCCAACGAGGTCGGCCATCACGAAGACCGTGGCTGCCATGATGGGCGGGGTAAGTTGCCCGCCTGAGGACGCCGCGGCCTCGACCGCTCCGGCAAAGCGGCTTGAAAACCCCTGCCGCTTGATCATCGGAATGGTGAAGACGCCCGTGCCCGCGATGTTCGCGGCAACGGAGCCGTTCATCATGCCGAAGACCGCGCTGGCAGCAATGGCGGCATGGGCCCCGCCGCCGCGCACCCGCCCAAGCAGTGCCGTTGACAGCCGGATCAGGCTCTCGCCTGCGCCCGTTTGCTGCAGCACCGCACCCAGGATTAGGAAAATCAGCAGGTTACTGGCAACCAGACCGGTCATGCGCCCGAAGACCCCGTCGAAGGAGTACCACGTGATTTGCACGAAATCGCCCAAGCCTACGCCGAAATGGGCGACCGCGTTGGGCAGGTAAGGCCCGCCGAAGGCATAGAGGATCAAGGCCCCGGCGAGAATCGCCAGCGATCTGCCCCAAACCCGTGCTGCCAGCACGATCACGGTGAAAACCCCGGCCAGACCCGCGAGCATGGACAAAGGCGTCGCCACGAAAAACCCGGTCCACAATTCCGCCTTGACCGCGTGAAACCACCAAACCGCGCAGCCGAAACCGGCCAGGAGAGCAGCGTCGACCGCCCGCCCCGACGGCCTGCCACGCTTGGCGGGGTGTGCCAGACCCACAATAGCCACGGATAGCGCGATCGCCCCGAACCGGGCCGTGGCCTCATCGAGAGTTGCAAAGGCGATCACACAGATCACCAACAGCGCGAAAAGCCCGCCCAGGGGTGCACCTAGCCCGCCGGCCGGCGCCGGGTTCGCGACTGGTATGGTCGCCGGCTGATTCATCCTTCGCGCTGCCGCTCCATGAGCAGGGCATGGGCATGATCGCCAACCTTGTCGAGCAGGCGCAGCAAGGTTTCGCATTCGCTCGCCGTTAACACCGACGCGGTCACCGCGTTCCGCTCAGCGGTGAACCGGATCAACACATCGTGCAGCTTGCGCCCCGCGCTGGTCAGATCCAGCGCGAGCGCGCTCGCATTCGATGCAAGAGGTCTTTTGTGGATCAGGCCCCGATCCACCAATTGATTGACGATCCGACTGAACTGCCCCTTATCCATGTAAAGCCTTTCGCGCACTTCCCGTGAGGGAACTGGCCCGAAGGCGGACACGAGCCCAAGGATCCGCCACTGATTCAGCGTGACGTTATGGTTGAGCTTGTAATGATAGCTCCCGGCCCGGTCGTTGATCGCGTTCAACCGCGCGACCTTGAAGCTGAGCGCGTCGGTGATGTCCGCGATCTCGGGGTGAACGGACGGCCGTTCCGTCGATTTCGGCAGCGGGATCATACACACTCCTTTTTCAAATTTTTTGTGACGACACGTGTTGACCTAGTCAACAGTATTGTGCCTGATACCAGTACGGAACAGTGTCGATGCAATGCGCCAGACGCAAACCATCAGTCCTCCCGCCCGTTTGTCGTCAGAAAACGTCGATCCGGCGCAAAAAAGCAACGCAGCAGGCGGGCGGACGTGGCAGCTGTGAGTCGCCTCGGCGGCTCTTGGCGTGGCGGTCTTCACGATCTCGGCCTGCGCGGGCGTCTGCGCCGAAGGGGTTCCGTCAGACCAGGCACGTCATCAAAGGAGCCCCCTTGTTCAAGTCCCTAAGCCTTGTACTCGGTTTTGTACTGAACTTCGCCCCGGCGGCAGCCTTTGCTGTGGAGCCGCGCGAAGTCACCTGGGCCGACCTGGCCCCGCCGGCGGCGGCCATAGATAACCCGTTCGAGCGGCTGACGCCCGGGCAAATGGATGCGCTCCGATTGATTCTGCGGCACGAAACGCGGCCCACGCCGACCTCTGCGCCCGAAGCGGCCCTGCGTGTGCAGGAGCTGCGAGACACGCTGGCGAAGGATGGGGTCGACGTGGATGCGCTGTTCCAGGCGCGCCTGGACATCATCGCTCACCGGCAAGCTGCTGCTTCGCGCGTCAACGAAGGCGTCCTCGGCGCCCCCGTTCGGATGGCGGGTTTTGTTTTGCCCCTCTCGTTCGAAGGCGAAAGGGCAACCGAGTTTCTTTTGGTGCCTACGGTCGGCGCCTGCATTCATACGCCACCGCCGGCCCCCAATCAGGTCGTGCACGTTGTCTATCCCGAAGGTGTCGAGGTCACCGGTCTCTTTACGCCTGTCTGGATCAACGGGGCGCTTGTTGCACAAAGCTCTCGACCCACGGTACGCTTTTCCGACGGTCAGGCGCCCGTGTCGGTGAGCTATATGATGACAGCCGATATCGTCGACTACTTTTCTGATTGAGACGGGCCAGTCAGCGTCTCGCTGCTCGGGGCGGCCGCCGGTTGACGGCGGCCGCCATGTCTATCAGGCCGCCTTTGCAGCGCGCAGGGACGCGTAGAACGCGGTCTCGAAATCCACGTAGCCGGTGAAGGAAACCGGGTCGCCAAACGGAAGGATTTGTGTGGCCCAGAACCCTCCGAACCCGTTTGTCCGATCGATCCAGTAGAACAGGTTCGCCAGACCTGCCCAGCCCAATGCACCGGCGGGACGACCGGTCGGCGCTTCTTCGTCGTTGACCATGAAGCTGTAGGACCAGGATTTCGAGAGCCCCGGGAAAAACTCGGCATCGTTCGAAAGCGAAGGGATCACCCCCGGTAGCATCCCGATCTTCATTTCGCCCAAGTGGTTCTTCTCGGCCATGGCGACTGTTTCGGGTTTCAGCACGCGGCCGTTGGGGCCCATGCCGTCGTTCAACCACATGCGAATGAACTTCATGTAGTCGCCCGCGGTCCCATAGAGGCCGTGCCCCCCCATGTGGATCTCGGGCGTGTCGGTCAACTCGAACTCCATCGGCGTGAGCGAGCCGTCCTCGCCGCGCGCGTGCATCCCCGCGAGCCGCGAGCGCAAGCCATCGTTCAACTCGAACGTCATGTCCTCGATGCCAAGCGGATCGAAGATCCGGGTCTGGAAAACCTCGCCCAACCGCTTGCCTGTGATACCTTCGACGACCTGTCCGACCCAGTCGATATTTGAGCCATATTCCCACTTGTCGCCCGGATCGAATTGCAGCGGCGTCATGAGCGATGCTTTCGAGGCGGTGATGACGCTGGGCTGGCCTTTTTCCTGCGCAAGCCGGTTGTAGGTTTCGCTGAAGAAGTCGTAGCCGAACCCGCCCGTATGCAGCAGCAGGTGCTTTGTGGTCACCGGGCGCTTGGGCGCGCGCAGGATCGGCTCGCCCGCGTCGTCGAAGCCCTCGATCACCTGAAGTTTGCCGATGTCCGGGGCATAATCGCTGGCAGGCGCGTCGAGATCCAGCCTGCCCTCTTCTACAAGTTGAAGTGCCGCCGTCGCCGTGATCGCCTTGGTGGTCGAAAAGATCGCGAACGCGTCGTCCACGCCCATGGCCGTGTCGCCGTCGATCCGGCGCACCCCGGCGGCGCCTTCATAGATGTTGCGATCGCGATCCGTCACCATGGCGACGACGCCCGGCACGCGCGGCTCGGAGGTGACGACCCGATTGAGAATGTCGTCCGCGTTGAAAGTATGACCCATGTTTTCCTCCCGAATAGATATGTGAACAGCCGTGCGCCCCGGTCAACCCTGGCGCACGGTTGGTTGGTTTCAGGCCACCTTCGTGGTTTTGGCCTTGCTCATCTTGAAGGAGGGATAGCCCTCCTTGGCGATCGCCTCACATTTGTCGCGATAAACTCCAACTCCGCCAGTATAGGACAGCACACGCCGCGGTTTGCCCGGCACGTTGGAGCCGGTGTACCAGGAATCGGTCTTCGCGATCAGCGTGGCCTCGGCGGTTTCGTCGTGATGCTGCACCCAGGCGTCTTCGCCCTCCTTGGTCGGTTCAATCACGTCATTGCCGCTGGCACGGATGTCGCGGATGCAGTTGGTGATCCACTCGGTCTGCTGCTGGAGGCAGGTGGTCATGTTGCAGAGCGCCGCAGAAGGCGCGAGCGGTGCGCCGGTCATGAACAGGTTCGGAAAGCCATGTTTCATCATCCCGAGCATGGTGCGGATGTCCTTGCGCCATTCCTCGGCCAGTTTCATTCCGCCCCGACCGGTGATGTCGATCCGCGCCAGCGCGCCTGACCCGGCATCGAAACCCACCGCCATGATGATGGTGTCGACTTCGTAGACAGTGCCATCTTCGAGTTTCACCCCCTCGGGCACGATCTCGGCAATCGGGTTGTCGCGTACGCTGACGGCTTCGACGTTGTCGCGCAGATATGCCTCCAGGTATTGAGTTTCCAATGGCACGCGGTGGGTGCCGAAGCCGTAATCCCCCTTCTTGGGGACAAGAATGTCGATGAGGCGCGGATCCTTGAGGCGCGCACGCATCTTTTCGCGGACGAATTCGGAGATCTCTTCACTGACCTCTTCGTCGAAGAACATCTCCACAAAAGAAGCAAGCCAGAGCTTGAGCGAGCCATCGGCGTAAATCTCCTCGAGGATCTCGCGGCGACGCTCCGGTGTCAGATCAGCCCATGTGTTCTCGAAATCGTACTCGAACCCGGTGAAGGTATGGGGAATGGTGGTCTTCAACTCATCAAAGCGGTCCTTGTACCAAGCGGCCTCTTTGGGGCCATATTTGGGGTTTTTCATGGGCAGGACATATTGCGGGGTGCGCACGAACACGGTCAGCTGAGCCACTTCGGGCGCGATGGTCTGGATCACCTGGATGCCGGTGGCGCCGGTTCCGATCACGGCGACGCGCTTGCCTTCCAGCGCAAGGCCTTCCTTTGGATAGCGCCCGGTATGGACGATCTTTCCCTTGAAGCTCGCCTGTCCCGGGAAACGCTCGGTCAGGGGGGCCGACAGCATGCCGGTGCACCCGATCAGGTAGCGTGTCGTCACGACATCACCTTGGTCGGTCTCGACCGTCCAGAGCCCGCGCACCTCGTCAAAGCGCGCGCTGGTGATGGTGGTCGAGAAAGAGATATCGCGCCGCAGATCCAGCCGGTCTGTCACGTAGTGCAGCCACCTCTCGATCTCGCGCTGGCCGGGGAAGCGCTCGCTCCAGGTCCAGTCCTTGTAGAGGCGCTCGTCGAACAGGTACTGGTAGATATAAGACTCGCTGTCGAATTTGGCGCCGGGATAGCGGTTCCAGTACCAGGTGCCGCCCACATCGGTTGCGGTATCACAGGCGTGCGCGTTCAGCCCAAGCTCACGCAGTTGGTGCAGTTGATACAATCCGGCGACACCGGTGCCGATGACCAGCGCGTCGATCTCGGTCGGCAGCGGGTTTCTTTTCCGGGTCTTTGTCTCGTCCAGCATCAATCGTATCCTCCTCTGTAGCGGCCATTTTTCCGGCCACTTGGTCTTCTCGTGCCGGAGTTTCTCTCCAGCGCGTGCAGGAAGTCTGACTGCAGATTGAAGGGGCGTCTTGAACGTTCCCGGATCGATTGTTGTACGTTTCCGAATGGGAAACAGTTGTGACCCCTCCGGGAAACACTACCGAGGGGCCACGAAGGCCGACGCGTTGGTTTCAATGCGCCTTGCGACGGAAAACGGCCGGAGTTTCTCCGAATTCGGCGGAGAACATCCGCGTCAGGTGCGCCTGGTCGCAGAAACCGCAATCGGCGGCGATCGCCTTGATCGGCAACCCGGTGGTCGCAAGCAGACGGCGAGCACGCTCCAATCGTTTCGATTTGACGAAGGCGTAGGGCGGCCTGCCGAAGCTGCGTCGGAATTTCCGCGCAAACAGGCAGGTCGTCATGTCGAGTGCCCCGGCCATAGCCTTGAGGTCGAGCGATGTCGCCATGTTCGCTTCGATGAAGTCGACGATCCGCCGCTCCTGCCAAGAGGAGAGCTCGTCGTTGTTGCGGGTCTCCAAGAGGCGAACGGAAGCATAGCTTCGCAGCAGGTGGATGATTAGGCCCCGTGCCACTGCATCGACATAAAGCGCACCGCCCAGTGCCTGTGAGCGGGCCTCCCGCGCAATCGCCTCTGCGGCGTTGGCCATCACCGGATCATCCGTCCGGAGCACGTCGTGCAGCGATACCTCGGTTACGGCACAGTCCATAAGTTCGCTCGCGACCTCGGCCACAAGATCCCCCGACAGGTACACATGGGTCACGTCGATCGGATCGTGCCAGTTCCAGTAGGCGCGCTGGGCCCTGGTCAGCAGCGAGGTCGCGCCAGGCCCCAGCGTATCGCGCTGCCACTTGCCCTCGAAGCGACGCTGCATCGGTGTGGTGCCGGACTTGTAGCTGACCAGCATGAAGTCGCGCATGGCAGGTACGACAACGTCCTGACCATGGTAATGATAGGACCGCAACGCCACGTCTTTCCAGTTCTGGCCATCGCTTGCCAGAAGCACCTTGCCCGGTACATGGTCGGGCAATTCTTCAAACGGTATCAATCCTCCCATCAACCATCCTCCCCCCTGAAGGCTGTCTGGAATATGTCCCGCGCACGATTCTTGCGCAGGCCCGCTCATTCGCGATCTCCTGATATAGCACAGGCGGATCAAAGCACCTATTGCGTTGTCCGTCAGCCGCTTCCCGCTGGCGCGTTCTCTACATTGCTGCTCTTCTCGAAGGCTCCGCAGCAAACAGCCATCATCAGAAAACGTGAACGCAATGCTAGCGGCTTTCTGCGCCATGCATTTCCGGATCTCCGAACAGTCGCAGTTTACGTCAGGGAAGACGAAGACAGCGTACTCTATTGAAGTGTCGGAAAGTACTCTGCGGGCGAGGTCGGTATCTGTCCTAGCGTTTCGTCCCCGGCCCTCAGCAACCGCACCTCCGGACCCACCACTCGTGCTTGACCGGGCGCTTCCGATACAGCTGCAAGCATCGCAAGACGGGCCTGAAACATCGGGTCGTCGAAAGATGCTGCCAGGACATTGCCATTCATAAGGCTGCGCTTGATCGTGTGGCTGACATAGGTCGCCAGCATTTGCGGTCGGTCAGGCGGCGCCGCATGGGAGGCGAAGAGACCGATCGCCGCCTCGATAGCCGGAGCGCTGCCGATCAGGTAGTCGACCTTGGGGTGATGCTCCAATGCCTCTTCTGCAAGGCGCAGTTGCTGCCTCAGCCCGGTATCCGCTCTGTAGATGTCGAGGATCGTGACCGTGCTTCCGGTCAACCCGTCCCGCAGACCGGCTTCGAGCGGCCCTGTCCACCCGGATTCGGCGGGGCCGGTCAGAAGGACCGCGGTTTTCGGTTCTGAACCCGAGGGATGGCGGTCGCGCAGGAACGTTCCCAGGATATGCCCCATTTCCGTCCAGTCCACGCCGATCCGGGCGCTCAATGCATCGCTGCGAATTTCGTTGATCAGCCCGAAGACGGGGGTGTCCGCCGACACTTGGGCAAGTGTTTCGGTGAGGTCAGGATGGTCCGAGCTGACTGCCCCGATCAGGATGGCATCGACCCCTAAAGCCGCACATCGTTCCAGCTGTGCGATCTGTGTCGCCCTGGCACGATAGCCTCCGGCCTCGAAGAACAACAACTCGACGTTCTGTTTCCTGGCTTCTTCCTCCAACCCGAACCCGACACTCAGCCAATACTCGTCCTTGAAATGGGGCACGAGCACGCAAAGAACTTGTCGGTCGGCTGCGGCAGCGGAAACCGGAGGTCCCACCCCCCAGAGCCCAGCGGCAAGACCGATAGAGATGATTGTGCGCAGCATACGGCCCCCGTACTGTCGGAAGATGCGACGCACGAGTTTTGACACGCGATTGATCCAGGTCCTGAGTGCCATGGCTGCCATGGCCATTATCGTGGGTTTGGCCGCAATCGGCGTCAATCGCTATCTTATTTCGACAAAGAATGCCTTTGTCGAAACGACCTTGCCTGCCACAACGCTCGCCAGCCGGATCGGTGCCTCCAGCGAGCTGGTCGGCGCATTGGCCGCGGCATTCGTGCAAGTGGATACACAAGAGGACCTCGCGCAGATTGCAGAGACCCTCAAACTGGCCGTGGACGATATCGAAGATGGCATGCAGGAGTTGGCGGCCATCGCTCCGCCAGAGGCCGATTTTCCGCAGACATCGAGGACTCGCGATATTCTCGAGCGCATGACCGTGAATGCCGGTGCAGAGTTGCAGCTTGCAGCACGGATCCAGCAAGTCGGCGAACACGTCGCGCTGGATGGTGCGCGGCTGGACGCCTTGATCGAGGCCGAGACAGATCTGGCGCGGCTGCGGATCACCGCTGGCATCGCGGACCTTTACGCGAGCCCGGAGGAAGACCCGCGCCCTGGCCTGGACCGATTGGCCGATCGTTACTTTTTTGGTTTCGAGCGACTGACAGAGTTGGCACGCTTGATTGATGCCATGCGAATCCAGTTTCAGCAGGTGCCAGATCTGAACACGCCCGAAGACGTGCAGGCGGCCCACGAGAGCCTAGCGCGGACGCTCGTCCTGGTGCAGCGCCGCATGGTTTTTTTGCCGTCACCGCAGGTAGCCCTGGATGCGACCTCGCTTTTGCAAAGACAGCAGGCGGCAATCGGTTCCGAAGGACTCACTGCGATGGCCCTGGAAAGGCTGGCCCTCCGGGCTGGCATTGCAAGCGACAGCGCGCTTCTGCAAAGCACAATTGCCGAGCTGGCAGCGCGCGCGCGCCTCGCCCGCGATGCGGTTCAGGCGGACGGCGCGGCTCAGATCGCTCTGGCTAGCCAGCGTTCATCGGTCCTTGTGTCCGGGTTGTTCCTTGCGGTTGTGAGCGTCGCGCTGGTCGCCGCAATGCTGCTTGTCTATGCGCGCAGGCGCCTCATCGGTCGTCTTTCCGAAATCTCGCAGCGCATCGTGGCCGTGGCGCGCGGCGACTACGGCAACCCCATGCCGATCAGCGGCCACGATGAGATCGGGCGCATGGAAAAGGCACTCAACATCCTGCGCCGTCGTGCGCAGGACGAGGCTCGGCTCCGTGACAGTCTCGAAGAGGCGGTGATCGCGCGTACGGGCGATGTTGTGGCTGAAATGCGCGCCTCCAATGCCGCAAGGGCCGACGCCGAAGCCGCAAACCGCAGCAAAAGCGCCTTCCTCGCCCGTATGAGCCACGAGATCCGAACGCCTCTGAATGGCATCATCGGCATGCTGGACCTGCTGGAAGCGGAGACAGAGGACCCCGAGCGCAAGGCTCGCACCAAGACGGCGCTGAGCTCTGCGCGCGACCTGCGCGAGATCACCAATGACATCCTGACCTTCGCCAGCGGGGAAACCACCGCGGACCGCGGCAATCCGGTGCATTTTGTTCTGCGAGAGTTGGTCGGCCAGATGGGACACCACCTGCAATCCCTTGCGGCTCAAAAAGGGCTGGCCGCGGTGGTTGATCTCTCAGAGTCCGCGCCCGTTGTTCTTTACGGCGATGCAGTGAAAATCCGTCAGATCCTTGGCAACCTGATTTCGAACGCCGTCAAATACACGAGGGAAGGCACCGTGACACTGACTGTCGATCACGCGATGGATGAGCGGTCCGGGCAGCCCGTTCTCAGTTTCACGGTCGCGGATACCGGTACCGGGATGACATCGCAGGCGCTAGCGCGCGCGTTCGATGCCTATGCGCGGGCGGATTCGGCGCGGCAAGCCGGCATTGAGGGACTGGGGCTGGGGCTGGCCATCTCACGGAGCCTGACAGAAGCACTTGGTGGCGCGCTGAGCGTCGAGAGCGAAGCGGGGGTCGGAAGCCGGTTTTCGCTGACCGTCCCGCTCTCGTTGGGCGATCCTGAACAGGTCGCACAGGCCGGGGACGACTGGCTGCCCGGGCTGAAGATGTCCCGCGATGTGCTTGTGATCGACGACCACCGGGTGAACCTGATGGTTGCACGGGGCTACCTCGAAAAGCTTGGCTGCCGTGTGACCGAAGCGGGCACCGGACGTGCGGCACTGCAGCTCTGTCGGGCGCAGCGTTTCGATCTTGCGTTGATCGATCTCGATTTGCCCGACATGCGCGGGGAGGAGGTCGCGGCGGAGTTGCGACGCCGCGAAGATGCGCCCATGTTGGTCGCCCTGACGGCTCACTTGGCGCAAGACACTGCCGAGAGCCGCGCGCGCCTTGGCTTTGCCCGTATCCTCACGAAACCGATCTCGCCGCGTGCACTTGCGGAGGTGCTGGAGCAATGCGTTCCTGACACGGCAATTCGAGACGATATGTCGGTCATCGAGAGTCTGCGCGCCGATACAGAGGACCTGGGGCCGCAGGTCACGGCTGCCATCGTGCGGGAGTTTCTCGATGACCTGCCGCGGGCGGTCGATCATCTGTTCTCAAGCGCAGCAGAGGACAGGCGCAAGGCAGCGCACAAGCTCAAGGGGGCAGCGTCGAATTTCCGCCTTGATGCGTTCTGCGCGGTCCTGGCAGCAGTGGAAAAAGCCGATAGCGATCTGGATGAAGAGTTGCTCCGTGAAGTTGAGCAGCGTGCCATGGAGGCCGCCGAGTCCCTCGAAGCCGCGCTTGTCGCGACAGGACTTCAGAGCGCGGCCGGATCGACGAACTGGTAACCCTTGCCGTGTTCGGTCAGAATCCATTCCGGCCTCGCGGGATCCTTTTCCACCTTTTTTCGCAGGCGCCCGACGACGACATCGATCATGCGATTGTTTCCGCGCCCCGCGGGTCGTCCGATCATCTCGGCAATTCGCGCGCGGCTGAGGGTTTGGCCGGGGTGGTCGGCCAAGGCCGACATTACATCGAATTCCTGCTTTGACAGGGGCTCGATGCGGGCTGCCGAGATCAGCCTGCGGCGTATGCGGTCGAAACGCCAGGGCCCGAAATCGTGAACGGCGGGCGCGCCCTGTGGGGCCTGACCGATATCGGTAATCCGTGCCAGCAGGTTCTTGACCCGCGCCGCCAGTTCGCGCTTGTCGAAAGGCTTCGTCACATAATCGTCGGCTCCCATCTCCAACCCGACGATCTTGTCCACCTGATCGTCTCGGGCGGTCAGAAGGATGATCCCGACGCGGGACACGGCCCGTTGCTCCCGCGTGATGGTCAGCCCGTCCTTTCCGTCGAGATTGATGTCCACCAGCAAGAGTTCAGCCGGGTCGTCGTGAAGGGTCTGCTCCATCTGTTCGGCGTTCTCGGCTTCGCTGACACGGTAACCCTGTTCCCTCAGATACGCGGCAAGGCGCATCCGAGTCGTGCGGTCATCTTCGACAATGAGTATGTGCCCGGTCATGCACCGACTGTTACATTTCTTTACATCTTCGAACAATCCTAACTGCGGCGGATCAAGGTCTGCGCAGTTGCCGGAACATAAGGTTGGCCCAGTCCGCATCCTCAGGAGGCCAGAATGTCACTCACGCAACCCACCCGCCGCGCTTTTATCAAGGGCGGTGCCGCCCTTTTCGGCAGTGCCAATCTGTTGGGCACAACAGCATTCGCCGCGCTCGACCCGAACTCGTTCGACAGCCGGGTCTTCCATGCAACGCATTATGGCCCGTTCGAGGGCGTTGTGCGCGATGGCAAGCTCGTGGGTCTGAATACCATAATGGATATCGATGCCCGGCCGACCGAAATGTTGACCACTGGCGTCATCGACCGGACCTATGACAAGTCTCGCATCAACTACCCGATGGTGCGCAAATCCTATCTCGAAGGTTGGGA
The DNA here is from genome assembly GCF_028807315.1 of Dinoroseobacter sp. PD6. Lineage (NCBI taxonomy): Bacteria > Pseudomonadati > Pseudomonadota > Alphaproteobacteria > Rhodobacterales > Roseobacteraceae > Dinoroseobacter > Dinoroseobacter sp. PD6. Next base: position 263,936 of record NZ_JARAMN010000003.1, read on the forward strand.
GACCGGCGACATCAAACCTGAACTGCGTGGCAAAGAAGAATATGTCCGCGTCGATTGGGATACCGCCTGGAGCTTGACCGCCAAAGCCCTTCTCGACGCGGCGACCAACCATGGCAACGAGACGATTTTCTCTTCGTCCTACGGCGGTTGGTCCAACGCGGGCACCTTCCGTCCCAACGTGCTGCAGGGTCGGTTGATGAACCTGATCGGCGGTTGCACAGTGACGGCAGGTGACTGGTCGGCGGGGGCGTCCCAGGTGGCATTGCCGCATATCATCGGCGACATGGAAGTCTATTCCACGCAATCCGCGTGGGAGACCATCCGCGACAACACCGAGGTATTCGTGCTGGTGGGCTGTGACCCGATCAAGAACAACCGGGTCGAGTACCGCGTGGCCGACCACGGGATGTATGCGCATTGGGAAACCATTCGCGATGCCGGCGTCAAGTTCATCTCGATCAACCCGCAGAAAACGGCGTCCGATGACTATCTCAATGCCGAATGGGTCAAGATCGTGCCCAACACAGATGTGGCGCTGTTCTGTGCCATGGCGAACCATGTTCTGGCGATGGGCCTCGAAGACAAGGCCTACATGGATAAGTATACCGTTGGGTCCGAGAAGTGGGTCGCCTATCTGAAAGGAGAGACCGACGGCGTCGAGAAGACACCTCAATGGGCTGCGCAGATCACCGGCATCGCCGCTGAGAAGATCCGTGAGATGGCAGAGCTTTTCGCGAAGTCAAACACCGAAATCGCCGGCGCCTGGTCGCTTCAACGTGCCCAGCACGGCGAGATGACCCACTGGGCCATAATCAACTTCGCAGCGCTTACCGGCAAGATCGGCAAACCCGGCCAGGGTGTGGGCTTCAGCTGGCACTATGGCAACGGCGGTATGCCGGCCTCTGGCAAATCCAACCCCGCAGGACTGTCTCAGGGTCGGAACTTCGTCAAAACCGTCTGCCCGGCCAGCCGGATCACCGACATGCTGGAGAACCCCGGCAAAGAGGTTTTCTACAACGGGAACACCCACACCTATCCGGATGTGAAGGTCGTCTTCAACGCGGGCAACAACTTCATGTCTCACCAGCAGGACACCAACCGGCTGATCAAGGCGCTGGAGAAGGTGGAAACCGTTGTCAGTGTGGACGTGTGGTGGACTGCGGCGACCCGTTGGTGTGACATCGTTCTGCCTGCGGCGTCCACCCTGGAACAGGACGATATCAGCTCCGGCGGCACCTATTCCAATGACAAGGTCTACGCGATGAAGAAGGTCATCGAGCCTGTGGGCGAGAGCCTGCCGGACTACGAAATCTTCGAAGGGTTGGCTGACAAGCTTGGCCTCTGGATGCAATTCACTGATGGTGAAGACAAGATGTATCACATCAAGCTTGCCTACGAGAAATCCAGCGCCTCTGCGCATACCCCATTCGAGGAGTTCTGGGAAAAGGGATTCGCCCGTCAAGAAGTGCCCGAAGAGGCCCGCAAATGGACCCGTCACGGTGATTTCTACAGCGACCCCGAAGCAAACCCACTGCACACGACATCGGGCAAGATCGAGATGTTCTGCGAAGACTTCGCGAAACTCGAGATCGATGACATGCCCGGCATGCCGATTTGGATGGAGAAACACGAGTATCTTGGCAACGCCAAGGAAGGCCAGTTGCACGTTGTCTCGCCCCACCCGTGGTTCCGCCTGCACAGCCAGATGGACCAGTCGGAAAACTTGCGCAATCTCTACAAGGTGCAGGGTCGCGAACCGGTGCGGATCAACTCCGAAGATGCCGCGTCACGCGGAATCGAGGATGGCGAATTGGTCGAGCTCTACAACGATCGGGGCACAGTCATTGCCGGCGCCGTGGTCAGCGATGAGATCATGCCCGGAGTCGTCTCGATCTACGAGGGGGCATGGCCGCAGCTCGACAGCAAGGGCCGGTGCAACTCGGGGCTGGTCAACTTCCTTACCTCGACGCAGCGGTCTTCAGGCGTTGCCCAAGCGACCACGGCGAATACGACCCTGTGCTACATGCGCAAATGCGAGGATCCCGAGGGTCCGAACACGGCATATGAAAAACCTCCGATCATCGAGAATTACGAACTGGCTGCGATCGACGAGGACAAGCTGGGGCTCGATCGGATCTATGATCTGACCGAGAAACTCCTGGCAGATATGGGGCCTGGTGAGAAGATCTACTTCGAACGTTGCACGGTCTGTCACGCGCCGCGCGAAGTGACCCACTTCACCCAGCAGCAATGGCGCGGCATCACGCCTTCGATGTTCCCGCGTGCTGGGCTGGAGGGGGACGAGGCGGCCTTGGTCATGGACTATCTGATGGAGAACGCCGCCGACGCGCCGAAATAAGCGCACTCAGATACGCTTCGAGTGGGCCGGTTGCCCGGCCCTCTCGATGATTGCCATTCTTTCGAAATTTCGAGGTCCTGGAAGATGCTCATTGCTCCCGTTCCCGGTGATTGTGGCTGCGACAGCCTTTCTGCAAGCATGGAGATGATGAGCGTTGCACAAGCACGCGATCTTGCCATCTCGTTGGTGCAACCGATCGAAGAAACCGAACGAGTGAGCCTGTCGGAGGCCCTTGGCCGAACCATTGGGCGCGCCGTGCACGCCCCGCGCGAGATGCCGTTTTTCGACAACGCGGCCATGGACGGGTTCGCACTGCGCTGCGCGGATCTGGCGGATCGCTGCTGCCTGCCGGTTGGCGCCACGGTTGCCGCAGGCGATGCGCCCATGCGGCTGCCCGAGGGTGCGGCGGTCCGCATCTTCACCGGTGCGCCGGTGCCGGCCGGTGCCGATGCAGTCGTGATGGTCGAGGCTTGCATCGACAAGCAGCACAAGGTCCATATCTCCCAAGTCCACGCGCCGGGAACGAATATTCGCCGTGCCGGCAGCGATCAGTTCGTGGGTCAAAGCCTCATCGCGGCGGGAAAGTACGTCGATGCTCACCACATCGGCCTGCTGGCGGCCAACGGTATTTATGAGATCGAGGTCGTTCGCCGCCCCCGTGTCGCCGTGTTCTCAACCGGCGATGAGCTTTGTGCGGGCCCCTGTGCGCCTGGCCAGATCCCGGATGCCAACCGGCCTATGCTTCTGGCGTTGGCGCGACAGGCAGGGGCAGAGGTCAGCGACCTGGGTATCTTGCCCGATGATCCGCGGTCGACTGCTGACGCCTTGGGCGGGATCGGTACGCGGTTTGACCTCGTCCTGTCCTCGGGCGCGGTGTCGATGGGCGGCAAGGATCACATCCGTGGCGCTCTGGAGGCGGCGGGTGGCACGGTGCAGGGCTGGCGTGTGGCCATCAAGCCCGGCAAACCGGTGATGTTCGGCCAATTGGGTGCGGCGGGCTTTACAGGCCTTCCGGGAAACCCGTTTGCGGTGCATGTCGGCTTTCATCTCTTCGTGCTGCCGCAGCTGCTACGCCTGCTGGGCGCGCGGCAGACCGCCTTTGCGCCTGTTCCGGCCGTTGCAGGGTTCGACTGGACCCGCAAGGCTGGGCGGGCGGAGGTGTTTCCGGTCCGGCTTGTCGGCCATGACACTGCAGGCTGTCCAATCCTTGGGCGGCTCGGCAAGAGCGTTTCGGCCACACTGCTACCGCTGAGCGAGGCAGATGGGCTGGCCATCGTGCCACCGAACACCTCTCGGATCACGGCGGGCACGGCGCTTGCCTGGCATCCTTTCTGCGACAAAGGAAATCCCCAATGAGTTTCTTTCCTCTTGCTGCCGTCCATTTCGATCACGGCGATATCGACACGTTTTTCAGCAATATCGCGGAGGCGTTTACGCAACGCGGCTTCGTGGTCTGCGGCGTGGTGCAAACCCGGGGTGAGGCTGGCGGCGAATGTCATTGCGCCGACATGGACCTCACCACGTTCGGTTCCAATCGGACATTCCGCATCTCGCAACCGCTGGGTAACGGATCGCGGGGTTGCCGCTTGCACCCCGGAGCCCTGGCAGAGTGTTCCGCATTTCTGGAGCAAGAGCTGGAAAAGGGACCCAACCTGCTGATCCTTAACCGGTTCGGTCGCGGTGAAAGCGAAGGACGCGGATTTCGGGATCTTATGATCAGGGCTCTCGCGCTCGACATACCGGTGCTGACCGCCGTTCGACCCGCTTATGTCGAGAGTTGGTCGGAATTCGGGGCCGGGGCGGCAGCTGATCTCGCGATGAGCTTGGAGGCTGCGCTGCACTGGTTCGACGCTATTCACCCAGACTGTGCTTCTGCGGCGTAACCAGCACAGGTTGCCTGCATGGTGAAATCCGCTCCTGTGCGACCTGTCCTTGCTACGGGGAAGGAGACATTTTCTGTCCGACCAAGATGAACCCTGTGCCTCGTGCAGCCGCTGCGCTTCGCCAGAAAAGCCGCTTGGAGTCGTCATGTCCGCCAGCCGAGATCGCGGAGACGACAGGTCTTGCGCCCGAGGTTCAGACAAGACAGCCAAATGCAGCACATCGGGCGCGTCGCGAAACCAAAAATCATGCTCGCCACTCGATCGAGTGGCCGCATGGGAGGGGATTGAACTATCAAAAAGTGGCAGCCCGTAGGGGAATCGAACCCCTCTTTCCAGGTTGAAAACCTGGCGTCCTAACCGATAGACGAACGGGCCATCAGGAACGTGGGGGGTTACTAGGCAAACCGTGCCGTGCGCGCAAGCGAAAAATGCAGGTTTATTGCCGATGCTATCGGCTTAGGCCTCGGCAGCAGCAGCGTCGTCCAGACGCAGCTGGGCCTTGTGCTGTCCGCCCCAGCTGTTGATCTCCAATCGCCCGGCGAGATGGAACGTGCCCCGTGCGGATTGGGAAAGGGCAGGGCCGATCGGGGTATCGAACGCGCCGAAGGCGATGCCGTCCATTCGGGTGCCACAGGGCCCCGCGAAACTGAAGCGGAGGTGGCTCTCACCCACGGGCTTGGCATATCTGATCGTGACGCTTGGCAAGGCAAAGCGGGGTGCCGGGGCAGAAGCGCCGAAGGGACCGGCATCCTCGATCCGGGTGATCAGCTCCGTAGTGATCGCGCGGGGGCTTAGTATGCCGTCGACATGCAGCCCTTCGGGACCCAACCGATCCGCGCCTTGCGCTGCGAGTAGTTCGGACAGCCGCGCCATGGCCGGTTCCAGAAGATCACGGCGCACCGTCAGGCCCGCGGCCATCTTGTGCCCACCACCCTTCAGGAGCAGCCCCTCATGCGCCAAACGCTGGATGGCGGCGCCGAGGTCAATGCCGGGTACTGACCGACCCGATCCCTTGCCCTCGTCACTCTCAAGGCCAATCACGATGGCTGGCCGATTGGCGGTCTCTTTCAGGCGAGAAGCGACGATGCCGACCACGCCTGGATGCCAGCCTTCGCCGGCGGCCCAGGCAAGCGGTGCATCCAGGCCCCGGGTTTCGGCCTGCTCCAGTGCGCTGGCCCTTACCTGGGCCTCGATATCGCGCCGCTCAGCGTTGAGCTTCTCCAGCCGCTCGGCGAGGGCAGCCGCCTCGTGCGGATCGCGGGTGGCCAGAAGCCGCGCTCCGAGATCCGCCGCCCCTATCCGTCCACCTGCGTTGATCCGTGGCCCCAACACGAAACCGAGGTGGTAGGAACTGGGTGCCCTGTCCAGTCCGGCGGAATCGGACAGTGCGGTCAGGCCCGGGCGTTCGCGTCGGCCCATCACCGTCAGCCCCTGCCGCACGAAGGCCCGATTAACACCCGACAACGGCGCGACATCGGCCACTGTCGCAAGCGCCACCAGATCAAGGAGCGCCATCAGGTCCTGTCCCGGCTGACCTGCCGCGCGCTGTTGCCGGTTCGCTTCGACCAGCAGCAGGAACACCACCGCCGCCGCGCAAAGGTGGCTGAGACTGCCATCCTCATCCTGCCGGTTGGGATTCACCACGGCATGGGCCGCTGGCAGGCATTCCTCCGCGAGGTGGTGGTCGAGAATAACCACATCCGTCCCTTGCGCCGCCGCCACCGGGTCATGGGACAGGGTCCCGCAGTCGACGCAGATGATCAGGTCGTGTGCGTCGGCAAGCGCCTCCATGGCAGGGATGTTGGGGCCATAGCCCTCGTCGATCCGGTCCGGGACATAAAGCGTTGCCGTCCGGCCCTGCGCGCGCAACCAGTCGATCAGCAGGGCGGCCGAGCTGCCTCCGTCCACGTCGTAATCGGCAAAGATCGCGATCCGTTCATTCCGCGCGATGGCTGCGTTCACGCGGGCGGCTGCGCGCTCCATGTCCCGCAGGGAGCGTGGATCGGGGAGCAGCGCGCGCAGGGTAGGGGCTAGGAAATCCTCGGCCTCCTCCGGGGCCACTCCGCGCCGGGCAAGCGTGCGGCAAACGGCATCCGGCAAGCCGGTGATCTGCACAAGCCGCTCCGCCGCGCGGTCCTGGTCCGGGCTCAACCCGATCCAGCGGCGTCCGGTGAGCGAGCTTTCGACGCCGAGAAACGCGGGACCATCGGTCACGTCAGGTCGCGGAGGTCGGGTTCCGGTAAATCATCCGCCGTACGGACCCGGTCTTGGAGCGCATCAGGATCGTCTCGGTGGTCAAGTAGCCCACCTCGCGCTTGATTCCCGACACGATCGAGCCGTCGGTCACACCTGTCGCAGCGAAAATGACATCTGCGGTGACCAGCTCGTCGCGTGTGTAGATCCGGTCGAGATCCTCGATCCCGGCCTTGCGGGCGCGCCCGATCTCGTCGTCGTTTCGGAAAAGCAAACGGCCGTACATCTGTCCGCCCATGCATTTGAGCGCGGCCGCGGCCAGCACGCCCTCGGGGGCCCCGCCGGAGCCCATATACATGTCGATCCCGGTAATCGCGGCTTCGGCGCAGTGGATCACGCCTGCCACGTCCCCGTCGGTGATCAGCCGGATGGCGGCACCCGTGCTGCGGATCTCGGCGATCACGTCCTCATGGCGCGGGCGCTCCAGCACGCAGACGGTAATATCCTCGGCCCCGCCGCCCTTGGCCTTGGCCAAGGCATGCACCCGCTCCGCCGGGCTCATGGCCAGGGTCACGGTATCCACCGGATACCCCGGGCCGATCGCCAGCTTGTCCATGTAGACGTCCGGCGCGTGCAGCATCGAGCCGCGCGGCCCCATGGCAATTACCGTCAGCGCGTTGGGCATATCCTTGGCGGTCAATGTGGTGCCTTCCAGAGGGTCGAGCGCAATATCGACCGCAGGGCCGGTGCCGGTGCCCACTTCCTCGCCGATGTAGAGCATCGGGGCTTCGTCCCGCTCGCCTTCGCCGATCACCACGACGCCGTTGATGTCGAGCAGGTTAAGCTGGTCGCGCATGGCGTTCACGGCCGCCTGGTCTGCCGCTTTCTCGTCCCCGCGCCCGATCAGATTTGCAGAAGCGAGCGCGGCTTGTTCGGCCACTCGCGCGAGTCCCAAGGACAGCATGCGGTCGGAAAAATCGGCAGGGGCGTTCATCGGATATCCTTCATCAACAGAAACGTCGTCGGCTGGCGCATGGATACCGGGGCGGTCCCGACTTGGAAAGCGCCACCGGCGCGGGACCGGCAGGAAAGTGCGATCAGGTCACATTCAGGGCAGGCTCAAACCGCTTCGATGCGCAGAGCAACGGGCGTGCCGAGAACGACGCCTGTCTTCGGCAATGCCTCGAGCGCGGCATCCACGGCGTTCCGAGCTGCCTTGTGGGTCACGATCAGCACAGGCGCAGAGGAGGATTCGTGCCCGTACTGACGCATCCGGTCGATGGAGACGCCCGAATCCCCGAGGACTGTCGCAACCTTGGCCAAGGCGCCCGGTTTGTCTTCCAACTCCATCCGCAGGTAGTAGGGCGCCGCCACCGCGGATTGTGCCCGGATCGGCGTTACCAAGCCCGAGGCCGGCTGGCCGAACGTGGAAATTCGGTCGCCACGCGCGATGTCCATGATGTCCGATAGAACCGCCGAGGCGGTCGGACCTTCGCCGGCACCGGCCCCGCGGAGCACGACCTGTCCGACCTGGTCGCCTTCGATCACCACCATGTTCGTGCCCCCCTCCAACTGCCCAAGCGGGGAAGTCGCTGGCACAAGACAGGGACGCATGCGCTGCTCCAGCCCGCGACCACTGCGCTGGGCTACGCCGAGCAGCTTGATCCGAAATCCCATGTCGGCCGCATGCCGGATATCTTCAAGGGTAACCTGCTCGATCCCTTCCAACTCCACACCGTCGAAGTCCACCTTTGTGCCGAAGGCGATGGAGGCCAGCAGCGCCAGCTTGTGTGCCGCATCGATCCCGCCCACATCGAGCGTCGGATCGGCCTCGAGATAGCCCAGCTTCCCGGCCTCTTCGAACAAGATGTTGTAGCCTAGCCCCTCGGCCTCCATCCGGGTCAGGATGTAGTTGCAGGTGCCGTTCATCACACCCATCACGCGGGTGATCTCGTTCCCGGCCAGCCCCTCGGTCAGCGCCTTGATGACCGGAATTCCGCCGGCAACTGCCGCCTCGAAGCGGATCACCCGCCCGGCGTCCTCTGCGGCCATGGCGAGGGCCTGGCCGTGATGGGCCAGCATCGCCTTGTTGGCGGTCACCACGTCCTTGCCCGCCGCCAGCGCCGCTTCGGTTGCGTTCCTCGCCGGGCCGTCCTCGCCGCCCATCAGCTCGACAAACACGTCGACGTCATCGCGCCGCGCCAAAGCTACGGGGTCATCCTCCCAGCCATAGGTGGACATATCCACGCCTCGGTCCTTGTCGCGGCTGCGCGCTGACACGGCGGTGATCTCGATGGGACGTCCAGCGCGCGCGGCCAGAAGCTCCTGTTTGCGCGAGATGATCTTGACCACACCGGCACCCACTGTGCCGAGCCCGGCGATACCAAGGCGAAGAGGGGACGACATGGGCAGGCTCCGTCAGTAATGGCCAAACATGGTTTGCGCCCTCGTAATCAATCGCGAAGTCAGGTGCAACGCGAAGCGCTTACCGGTTCTGTCCGGCCCTGTCGCGCAGCGCGGCCCCCCGCGCCAGAAGTGCCTCGGTCGGATCGGTATCTGCGGTGCCTGTCGAAACCGCAATCGGTAGTTCCGACAATGGTGCAAGCTCCGGCGCCTCTGCAGCCAACGCGGCCTCGGAGATGGCAGTGTCGAGGAACCTTAGGTCCGAACAGCCAGCGAGCAGGATCAGTCCGATAAGTGAAAGAAAGGGCAGGCGCATGAGCCGTACGCTAGTGCCGTTGTCCGTGCCTCGAAAGCGGAAAAAATCCCTGTCAACTGAACATCTGTTCATATAGCCTCTTCGCCATGGCACGGAAAACAGGTTCGCATTCGGAAATCACCGGGCCCCGTGTACGGGCCGCCGCGCAGAGCCTGATTGCGCGCCATGGCTACGCGGCCGTGTCTATGCGCCAGATCGCGCGCGAGGTCGGCGTGCAGGCCGGGGCGCTTTATCTTTATACCTCCGACAAGCAATCGCTGCTCTTCGACCTGATGAGGGTCCATATGGAAGAGTTGCTCGATGCCGTAGCGGAGGTCGATCTCGACGGGAATCCCGCAGAGGCACTGGACCGGTTCGCGCGCTTTCACATCACTTTCCACCTCGATCGCGCGGAGGCGGTGTTCATCTCCTACATGGAGCTGCGCAACCTGACACCGGAGAATTTCGCCCATATCGCGCAGCAACGCGGAAGCTATGAGGCCTTGCTGGAGGGAATTCTGAAACGGGGACATCGGAGCGGGCAGTTCGCCTTGCCCGATACCAAGCTCGCCACCATGGCGTTGATTGCGATGTTGACGGGGCTGACAACCTGGTTCCGGGATGGGGGGCGGCTTGATCGCAAGGAGGTGGAGCGGATCTATCTTGCTTTGGTGCACCAGACCGTGACTTCCGGGGAGATACCATCGGATATCGCCGCGGTGCGTGCGGTGTCTTGATGGACGGCGCAGGAGATACAGACGAGGATATCCGCAGGCCCGTGGTGCTGGTCTTGCAAACCAGCGCTGTGAAACGCGTCTTTTCGGTGTTGATCCTGTATCTCCTTGCGGTTCTGTTGGGTTTCGTTCTGCTGGTTCATCCGCCTGGGGACCTGGTCTGGACCCTGTTTCTCGGAGCGATGTTGGCGGGAACGGTCTGGCTGGCCATTCGGACCCAGGCGGCAACGCGCCACTGGCTCGAATTGCGCGAGGATGGTCTTTACCGGAACGGCGAGGATCTCTTGTGTGGGTTCGACGAGATCGCGAGCGTCAATCGCGGGGTGTTTGCCTTCAAGCCCTCGAACGGCTTTCTGCTGCGTCTCAAGGTACCCGGGCAGAGATGCTGGGCGCCAGGTCTCTATTGGCGGCTGGGCCCGTTCCTTGGAGTTGGCGGAGCGACACACAAGGCGCAGGCGGACATGATGTCCGAGGCCATCGCCCTGATCTTGGAACAGCGCACAGCCTCCTAGCCGCTGTAATCCACACGGGCGGCGAACCGGGGCGACGTGACCATATAGTTGTTGAACTCGAGGCCGTTGCGCACGCCGACGCGAAACAGCGTGTGGTAGATCGACCAGCTTTCGACCAGCAGGATGTGCTCTCCATCCACAAGCAGTGGCAACTTGCTCTCCATCGCAACCAGATCTGCGGTCGTCAGCGCGGTGCGATCGCCGGTGGCATAGGACCAGTGCACCTCATACTGGTTTTCGTCGGCAACCCATTTCAACGATGTGTAGCGCAAGTCTGCGTCGCTGCCGAACTTTATCAGGTACTCGTAGAGCCCGCGCAGCCCATCCAGGTAGTTCCGGTCCACGACCAGCATCTGTCGCGAGAGAATGTCACCTACCGTGTAGGTCGCCTTGATCGAGGCGTTGTACTGCCGGAACCCGTCGAAGATCGCGAAGCTGGCCACGTACCACCAGCATAACCAGCACATGGCAAATAGAAATTCGGCGATCACCAGTCCCTTTTCGTCCCGGGCGAACTGGGATCGTAAGGTTTTGAGAAGAAACCATTTCATGCCGCTCTCCTAGGGTTCGGCCACAAAAGCGGAGGCCGTGGTCATCTGGTAGCCACCGCTGGCATCCTTCGAGAGGGCCAGACCCAGACCAGTGAGCGGGAACCACGGGTCCACCACGGTACAGAGCCGAACGAGAACCAGTCTGTTGGCCTGTGCCTGCGTGTAAGTGACGACTGGCAGCGTGTTGTTGATCCTGTCGGCACAGGCCGCGCGGGTGTTGGGCCAGCTCCAGACGGGCGGGTTGATCGTCGTCATCTCGACAACGATGGTGGAGCGGCAATCGGAGATAAGCAGCGTTTCGTTGCAGATGCGGTCCTTCACATCCGACTCGCTCAGGGGCGCGTTCGCGTTGAGCCGCAACTCCCGGATCGTGATGTCCAACGCCCGTTCCATCATGGTGTATTTCGCAGTCAGCATCGCTGCCTCGAAGGTGGACATGAAAACCGCGATGATCAGCGGGAAGACGATCACGAATTCGACCGTTGCGGTGCCCCGCTCGTCACGACACAGAAATTTACGGAAGCCCCGGATCATAGCGACAACCGAAGTTGCTGGATCGTGTTCGCGATCGAGCTGAATGCTTCGGAGATCTCGACCCCCTCCACGTCGAAATAATGCCCCGAGGAAGACGCGCAGTAGCGCATCAGATCCTGTCCGCGCTGCGGCGCCTCGAAGCCGATCGTGAAGATCACGACGTCTTGCGCTTTGAGTTGGTCGCAGATCTGTTCGGTGTATCCGTCCGCCGTGCTGTTGCCAGTATACCTGGTGACGGCGTTGCGGTATTTCTCGCGGATGGTCTTCTGGTTGTCGTTCTTGACCCTGAAGAAGAACTCCGAGATGAAGCGCACGCTGAACGTCCCAAAGAGCTCCGCATGGCTCAATTGCCGTGCCGAGGGTTCTCCCAGCTCCCACTCCCAGGACCCCTTGTCAGAGTCGTTGCCGTTGGTGTCGCTCTCCGGAGTGCGCCCGACGTTCCACCAGGGTTTCTTGTCATTGTTCGCACGGTTCTGGAAGTAGACGAAATAGCTGTCACTCGCCTCGTCCCACCAGACAGGCGACATGGTTCCCTTGAACTCGTTCTTCAGATCGTATTGCGAGGTGTTTTCCCCATCTGTCATCAGCACCACGACCTTGATTGTTTCGGGGTCGCTGTAAATCACAGGCCGCCCGGCGAGATCCGCCTCCAGATGACCTCCGTCGATCATGTCATCGACGATGTTCTGGGTACCGGGATCCAACAGGGCCGCTGCCCATTTCATGCCGATATCCGTGGCCGTATTCCCGCTCGCTCCAAGCTCCGCCACCTTGTTGGTCAAGTCCGTCACGCTGGTCGACCAAGGCAGGATCGCGCCATAGGTGCCCACCTGGCACCACGGTCGACCGATGAGCCGGTCCCCGTTGAAGGTGTGGAGATTACTGTTGTTGCGGTCGAAATGGGCCAACCGGTCGAGCGTCTTGGTCCGGTCGATCGAAATCGACTGGAAATCCGTCGCCGTGAACCGCACACAGTTCGAAACCGTCTGTTGCGTGGAGACAGCGTACTCGGCCAGTAGCTCATCCGGCACATTGACCACTGCATGATAGGGGATGATCGAGACCGAGGTCAGTCCGGTGCCATCGGCTGCCACGTTGTCGTTGCCGGCCATCATGGTCCGGACGAACTGGTCAGCAGCTGTCCGCATGTTCGCCAGCTTGCCGTCCCACCCCATGGATCCTGAGATGTCGAGGACGAGGGAGACTTCGATGTTCTGGATGCGCTCTTCTGCCTTGCTGCGGGCGAAGGCATCCAGTGTTTCGATGCCGGACATGTTCATGAACCAGGTCGGAATGGTCGCACTGACCTGCGCCTCCACCTCCTTGAAGTTCAGCCCTTTGGAAACCTGCACGCCATCGAGATACTGGGACATACCCGCCTTGGCGAAATAGTCCTCGACAACCGCCTTGGCGTTGGTGGTCTGGTCAAGATCCGCTGCGGCCAGAACGGCCCGGTCCGAGGTGGCCTGCAACCGTGTGCGCACAGCCTCGTAGCGCATCAGATCGATGGTCAGGCCAGCGATCATCATCATCAGGATGAAGATATAAAGGGAGAACCCCGTCAGAACCCCTGCTTCGTCACGACAGAAAGCGATCACGAGTTTCAGGGCGCTGAGCCGGGAAGAGACGGATTTTTGATCTGTTTCGGTTTTACGCATGGGACACCTATTGGCACGCGCCCATTCCGGACGCAGAAGCTCACCCCACAATGTCACCCCGAAATCGGGCAGAAGCTTGGCACAACTCGGCTCAAACAAAGGAGTCTGTGCCGGGTTTGAACGTTTCGCGCCGCCCGACAGGCGATCCCAACTTGCACCGTGGATCATGAATTTGCGGTTAAGCCGCGTCAGAAGCTTGCAGTTCGCAGGTCGTTTAGGGACTGTGATCCTGCGGAACTTGCGCCAGGCGGCCCAAGGTACCCGCGCGGCCGGACACCGGACCGCAGACAAACCGAGCGAGGGCAGGGTGCGCTATTCCGCGCTGGAACTTCTTAAACAAGGGCTCTCAGGCAACAAGGCTTGGCCCCGGCTGTGGCGCAGCCCCGCGCCGAAGCCCGCCTACGATGCGCTCATCATCGGCGGGGGCGGGCATGGGCTCGCCACGGCCTATTACCTTGCGCGCAATCATGGGATGACCAATGTTGCGGTGCTGGAAAAGGGGTATCTCGGCAGCGGCAATATCGGCCGTAACACCACTATCGTACGTGCCAACTACCTGCTGCCCGGCAACTCCGAGTTCTATTCCCATTCCTTGAAGCTATGGGAGGGGATGGAGACGGATTTGAACTTCAACGCGATGCACTCCCAGCGCGGGATCATCAATCTGTTCCACTCCGACGGGCAGCGCGATGCCTTTGCCCGCCGCGGCAACGCCATGATCAACCAGGGTGACGATGCGATCCTGCTGGATCGGGAGGGTGTGCGCCGCGAGGTGCCCTATCTGGATTTCGACCAGACCCGATATCCGATCTATGGCGGGCTGTGGCACAAGCGCGGCGGGACCGCGCGCCACGACGCTGTCGCCTGGGGCTATGCCCGCGGAGCCGACCAGCGTGGTGTCGACCTGATCCAGAATTGCGAAGTCACCGGATTTCTGATCGAGAACGGCGCTGTACAGGGCGTGCAGACCACGCGCGGGGAGATCCGCGCCCCCAAGGTCGGCATGGTCGTGGCGGGTCGCTCGGGGCAGGTGGCCGAGATGGCGGGCTTCCGTCTGCCCATCGAGAGCCACATCCTGCAGGCCTTCGTGACCGAAGGGCTGAAACCCTGCATCGACCAGGTGATTACCTATGGCATGGGTCACTTCTATATCAGCCAGTCCGACAAGGGCGGTCTGGTGTTTGGCGGGGACCTGGATTTCTACGCCTCCTATGCGCAGCGCGGCAACCTGCCGATGGCCGAGCACGTTGTTGAGGCGGGAATGACCCTGATGCCGATGATCGGCAAGGCGAAGATGCTGCGCTCCTGGGGCGGGATCATGGACATGACGCCCGACGGCTCGCCAATCATCGACCACAGCCCCGTACAAGGGCTCTATGTCAACGCGGGCTGGTGCTATGGCGGGTTCAAGGCAGTGCCCGCCTCAGGCTGGTGCATGGCGCATCTCATGGCCACGGATACGGTACACGAGATCGCTCGACGCTATCGGCTCGACCGGTTCCGCACGGGGCACCTGATCGACGAGGAAGCCACGGGCAGTCAGCACAATCTACACTGAGCCGAGGATCGGCACTGGCCCGGCCCCGCCATATCCGTGCGCGTAAAATCGATGTCGAATAGCCCGTCGACGGACTTCAGTAACCCGCAGATCCTCAACGCGCCATCTGTGGCGCATCCCGGCACATTGTTGTCGATCGACCGAGAGCCGTACCATTGAAGTCGCTGGCATTGCGAAAGCCCGGGAGCGCGGTCAAAGCCCTGGCGGCAAGCTCTCCAAGCCGTGGTTCCGCTGAAAATCTACGACAGCCATGGTCCCGCACGCAGGCCAGCGCAGCTTCAACGGGCTGACCGTCGCGCGGTCCGTGTCCGCCTCGCATTTTTCTCCACAACGTCGCAAACCTTTCCATTCCGTGTCGCGACGATGTTGTAACGCGGCTTCGGCCGCGCTTTAGTACCCGGGAGGTGCAACCGAAAAGGCAAGCGACGTGCGCATTCCCTGTCCCCTTTGTGGCAATCGCGACCTGCGGGAATTCACCTATCTGGGGCACGAGACCTACCTCGACCGCCCTGCACCCGGCGATGCGGAGGGGCTCGATGGCTACCTGCATCTCCGGGACAATCCGGCAGGTGAGACCGGAGAGCTTTGGTATCACGGGCTGGGCTGTGGTGCGTGGCTCCATGTGCAGCGCAACACCGTCACCCACGAGATCGGAGCGGTCACCCTCGCGTCGGAAAAGGTTGCGCCATGAGGCTCGATGGTGCGGGCCTGTTCGACCGGGACACGCCGCTGCGCTTTCAGTTCGACGACCGTTGGATGGGCGGGTTTGCTGGGGACACGCTGGCCTCGGCGTTGATGGCGAACGGGGTGAAGCTGGTCGCTCGGTCCTTCAAGTACCACCGCCCCCGGGGCATCTGGTCGGCGGGTTCCGAAGAGCCCAACGCCCTAGTGCAGGTGGGCAAATTCGCGCGCCAGGTGCCGAATGTGCGTGCGACGCAGGCCGAACTTTTTGAGGGGCTCTACGCCACCAGCCAGAACCGGTGGCCGTCGCTGACCCTCGACCTGCTGTCGTTGAATGATCTGGCGGCGCCCTTCCTCGGGGCGGGGTTCTATTACAAGACCTTCATGTGGCCGCGCAGCTTCTGGGAAAAGCTCTATGAGCCCGCAATTCGGCGGGCGGCAGGGTTGGGTGCCCTGTCGGGTCAGACCAACACCGAGCCTTACGAGAAGGCCTATGCCCATTGCGACCTGCTGGTGATCGGCGCCGGGCCTGCGGGGCTGATGGCGGCCCTTACCGCGGCCCGGGCGGGTGCGGATGTGATCTTGGCAGAGGAGGGTGACCGTTGTGGCGGGCGGCTCCTTTCCGAGCAGGAGGAAGTCGACGAGGCCTCAGGGCAGGATTGGGTGAGCCGGATAGTGGCGGAGCTGGTGGCGAGTGGGCGGGTCCGGGTCATGACCCGCACCACGGTGACCGGGGCCTATGACGGCGGCATTTACGGAGCGCTGGAGCGGGTGGGCCTGCACCTGGCCGACCCGGCGCCCGCCCTGCCGCGGGAGTGTTTCTGGCGCATCGCGGCGCGGCGCGCGATCCTGTGTGCCGGCGCGTCCGAGCGGCCCATCGCCTTCCCGATGAACGACCGTCCCGGCATCCTGTCAGCCGCAGCCCTGCGAACCTACGCCAACCGTTATCGCACTGTGCCGGGGCCGCGCGTGGCGCTCTTTTGCAACAATGACGATGCGTACCGCACGGCCCGGGACCTTGTCGCCAGCGGGGTCGAGGTGGCTGCCGTGGTGGATACCCGCGCCGAGACGCCCGAGGGCGACTACCCGGTTTTCCGGGAGGCACGCGTGGTTGACACCAGGGGCCGCCATGGCCTGCGCCGGATCACCGTCGATGGCCCGGACGGACGGCGGCAGATCGAGGTGGACGCCCTTGGCGTCTCTGGCGGCTGGAACCCAAACCTGCATCTGACCTGCCACATGAACGAGCGCCCCACCTGGAACCCTGCGCTGCATGCTTTCGTGCCTTCGCCTGGGGCGGTGCCAGGTCTCGATGTGGCCGGGGCGGCCGCGGGGGTGTTTTCCACCCATGGGGCCTTGAAATCGGGGGTGTTCCGGGCGCGCAAGGCGTTGGAGTCGCTGGGGCTGGCACCGCCCTCCATGCCGATCCCGCAGGCAGATGACGCGCCTTACGTCCTGTCGCCGATCTATGCGGTCGACGGTGCCAAGGGCGCACTGGGCCGAGCCTGGCTCGACTTCCAGAACGATGTGACCGTCAAGGATGTCCGACAGGCCGCGTCCGAGAACATGACCAGCGTCGAGCACATGAAGCGTTACACCACCCAAGGCATGGCCACGGATCAGGGCAGGGTGTCGAATGTGCTGGCGCTTTCGGTGCTCGCCGATGCCACGGGGCGGGGCATCCCAGAGACCGGGACAACCACCTTCCGCCCGCCCTATACGCCCGTTTCCCTCGCCGCGCTGGGCGCAGGGGCGCAGGGCAAGGGGTTCGCGCCGGATCGGCTGACCACGTCTCATGCAGGCAGCCTCGCGCGCGGTGCACCCATGGTCGAAGCCGGTCTGTGGTATCGCCCGAGCTACTTCCCCAGAGACGGCGAGACGACCTGGCGCGAAGCTTGCGACCGGGAGGTCGGCCATGTTCGCAGTGCGGTCGGGGTGTGCGATGTCTCCACCCTCGGCAAGATCGAGTTGCAGGGCCCCGATGCGGGGGCGTTTCTCGACCTGGTCTATGCCAACACCTTCTCGACCCTGAAACCGGGGCGCGTGCGCTACGGGGTGATGCTGCGCGAGGACGGGCATGTGATGGATGACGGCACGACAGCCTGTCTCGGGCCGGGGCACTATGTGATGACAACAACAACCGTCGCAGCGCACAAGGTCATGCAGCATCTTGAATTCGTGCAGCAATGCCTGGTGCCGACGATGCGGGTGCGCTTTACCTCCGTCACCGAGAATTGGGCGCAATTCGCCGTGGCGGGGCCGCAAGCCCGCGCGTTGCTCAACGATCTGCTGGACGCGCCGGTGAGGAATGCCAACTTTCCGTTCATGGCCTGTGGGGCGGTGCGGTTGGGGGGTGTGGGTGGTCGTTTGTTCCGCATCTCGTTCTCGGGAGAACACGCCTATGAAGTCGCTATCCCGGCCCGCTACGGTGCTGCGCTGTTCGAGCAACTGGTTGCCCGGGCCGAGGCCATGGGCGGCGGAGCCTACGGGATGGAGGCGCTCAACGTGCTGCGGATCGAAAAGGGGTTCGTGACCCATGCGGAGATCCACGGCCGCGTCACCGCGGACGATGTCGGGCTGGGGCGGATGGTGTCAGCCAAGAAGGACTGCATCGGCAAGACCGCCAGTCAGCGCCCGGGCCTGACCGACCCAGACCGGGAGCAACTTGTGGGCCTGCGGCCCTGCGACGGGCGGACCGCTTTGTTGGCCGGGGCGCACCTGTTCGAGCCCGGGGCAGAGGCGGTGCGGGTCACCGACCAGGGCTACGTGACTAGCGTGTGTTTCTCACCGACGCTACAGACGCCTATTGGGCTCGGCTTCCTGCGCCGAGGTCGGGCACGGCATGGGCAGCGGGTGATGATGGTCGATCACTTGCGGGGGGTGACCACTGAGTGTGAGGTGACGGATCCCGTGTTCTTTGATCCCGACGGAGGGCGCGCCCGTGGCTGACCCCGCTTCACTCGCACCCGCATGTCCTTTGCCCGCGGTAAAGATCGGAACGGTCGCGCTGACCGAGGTCGCGGTTGGAACCGTCATGTCGGTACAGCCCTATCCCGGCGCGGGGCAAGCGGTCTCTACCAAACTGGCCCAGTTGACCGGGATACCCTTCCCGGAGCCGGGGAGATCGGCCGACTTTGAAGACTTGCGTGTCCTCTGGGCAGGGCGGGACACAGCGTTCCTGGTGGGCGAGGTGCCACCGCTTGACCTGTTGTGCGGCGAGGCCGCGCTCACGGATCAGTCGGACGCTTGGGTGGTTTTGCGGCTGAGCGGGTCGCAGGCCCGCGAGGTGCTTGCACGGCTGACGCCGCTTGATCTGCGGGACACAGCCTTTACGGAGGGCCAGACGGCGCGCACAGAACTCGCTCATATGGCGGTCTTGCTGGTTGCGCTGCCCGCTGCAGTGGAGATCTGGCTTATGCGGTCCATGCGGTTGACGGCCCTCGACAAATTATCTCAAGCGATGAAGTCCGTGGCCGCGCGTGCCGCGCGTGACCGCGACACCGGAGATGCTGCGCCGTGAAATCATCGCGCGGTGGCTCTGGACTTGCCCCCCCTAGCGCCCGATATGATGGAGCATGAGCCTTCCACCGGGATTCCTTGACGAGCTGCGCAGCCGCGTCTCCATGGCGCAGGTGGCCGGGCGCAAGCTGATCTGGGATATGCGCAAATCCCAGCAGGGCAAGGGCGACATGTGGGCCCCGTGCCCCTTCCACCAGGAAAAGACAGCCAGCTTCCACGTCGATGATCGCAAGGGGTACTACTACTGCTTCGGCTGTCACGCGAAGGGGGACGCGATCTCCTTCGTGCGCGAGACCGAGAATGTGGGCTTCATGGAAGCCGTGGAGATCCTCGCCGCCGAAGCCGGAATGCCGATGCCCGCCCGCGATCCGCAAGCGGCCGCCAAGGCGGACCGACGCACGCAACTCAGCGAGGTCGCCGAGCAGGCGGTTCAGTTCTTCCGTCTCAACCTCAAAACCGCCGCGGCGGCGGAGGCGCGCGCCTATCTGGTGCGCCGCGGGTTGTCGGAACAGGCGCAGGCGCGGTGGGAGATCGGATTTGCGCCCGACGGATGGCAACACCTCTGGGACCATCTGCGCGGCAAGGGCGTGGCCGAGGACCTGATACTCGATGCGGGGCTGGCCAAGCCGTCCCGCAAGGAGGGCGGTCGACCCTACGACGTATTTCGCAACCGGATCATGTTTCCTATCCGGGATGCGCGAGGCCGGGCGATCGCTTTCGGAGGGCGGGCCATGGACCCCGAAGACGGGGCAAAATACCTCAACTCCCCGGAAACCGAGCTTTTCGACAAGTCCCGGGTGCTCTTCAACCATGCCCGGGCCCGGGAGACGGCAGGCAAGTCCTCCCCGCTGATCGTGGCCGAGGGCTACATGGATGTGATTGCCCTATCGGAGGCCGGGTTCGCCGGGGCGGTGGCGCCTCTGGGCACGGCGGTGACCGAGCCGCAGCTCGAGTTGCTCTGGCGGATTTCGCCCGAGCCGGTCTTCGCGCTGGACGGGGACCGCGCAGGCCTGCAGGCGGGTCAGCGGGTCGTGGATCTTGCCTTGCCGCTGATCACCGCGGGCAAGTCGATGCGTTTTTGCATCCTGCCGGAGAAACAGGACCCCGACGACGTGATCCGCGCTGGCGGGGCGGAGGCCATGGTTGCCCTGCTGGATCAGGCCAAGCCCATGGTGGAGCTGCTATGGCAGCGCGAAACTGCGGGCAAGGTGTTTGACAGTCCCGAGCGCAAGGCCGCGCTGGGCAAGGCGCTGCGGCAGGCCGTGGCGAAGATTACCGACCCCACCATCAAGCAGCATTACGGCCAGGAAATCAAAACCCGGCTGGACGCGCTCTTCGGCTATGGGCCGAGCAAGGGGCGTTCGGGGCCTGCAGGCCCGTGGCGCAAGCGTGGGCAAGAGGGCCCGACACAGACCACGCGCAGCTCAGCCCTCGTCACTGCCGACCGTGAAGACCTGCTGCAGGAGAGCGTTATCCTTGCCACGCTCTGTGCCCATCCCGGTTTGATCGCGGAGTTCGAGAGCGATCTTCTCGACCACAGGTTCGGAACCGAGGCCTTCGCCCGCATGGCTGCGCGTTTGGCCAGCATGATGCCGGACCCGGATGCGCCGGAGATCTCGCTCGAAGGAACAAGCTGCGCTCAGACCCTTGAAGCGATCCTTTCGGAGCGCCATGTGACAATTTCACCTTCGCTGCGGCCGGGCTGCGATCCCGAAGTGGCGCGCATGACCGTCGCCGAGGGGTTCGCAAAATTGGCTGCGCGGACCGGTTGGCAGCGAGAGATGGAAGACGCGATCGAGGATTTCGCCTCCGTGGCCGATGAGGATCTCACATGGCGGCTGGGACAGGCAGCCGAAGCGCGGGAGGCGGCTGGACGCATCTCGCAAACGGACACGACAGAGTACGACATTGCCGACAACGGGGCACGAATCAGTCGGGACGAGCGAAATGCCCTTGATAACCTGTTAAATGGGATCAGCTTTGCAAAAGGACGGTCGAACGGGGGCTGACCCCGTACGGAAAGTTAAGTAAACACGGGTAAAAGTGGAGAGCGCGAATCACTTTGGACCTGATTCGTTTTTGGGTGGGAACCCGCGAAACCGGCACGCTCCCTTAATCAAGGAAATCTGAATGGCCGCCAAAGACACTGACGACCGCAAGACCGATGACCAAGACGCGGAGGCAATGCTCGACATGAGCCAAGCGGCGGTCAAGAAGATGATCGCCGAAGCGCGGACGCGCGGCTACATCACCTACGATCAGCTTAATCAGGTTCTGCCGCCGGATCAGGTCAGCTCGGAACAGATCGAGGACGTGATGTCCATGCTGTCCGAGATGGGCATCAACATCATCGAGGAAGACGAGGCCGAGGACGGCGATGCGCCCGCGAATGCATCGACGCAGGTGGTCGAATCCTCCAGTTCCCGCGAAGTGGCGGTTTCTACCTCCTCGTCGGAGACGCTCGACCGCACCGACGACCCGGTCCGGATGTATCTGCGCGAGATGGGGTCTGTCGAACTGCTGAGCCGCGAGGGCGAGATTGCCATCGCCAAGCGGATCGAAGCGGGCCGAAATACCATGATCGCGGGGCTCTGCGAGAGCCCGCTGACCTTTCAGGCGATCACGATCTGGCGCGACGAACTGCTGTCCGAGGACATCCTGTTGCGGGACGTCATTGACCTGGAGGCCACCATGGGTGGGGCCATGGACGAGGACGAAGACAGTTCCAGTGTCGTGGAAATGGCAGCCAACAGCCCGGCCGCCCCGTCGGAGAAGTCCGACGAGCCGGAACTGGACGCGGACGGCAACCCGATTGCCAAGACCGACGATGAAGACGACGAGGACGATCAGGCCAACATGTCACTCGCTGCCATGGAAGCGGCCCTCAAGCCCAAGGTGCTGGAGACGCTCGACCTGATCGCGCGCGACTATGCACAGTTGAGCGAGATGCAGGATCTGCGCATTTCGGCCACGCTGAACGAGGATGAGAGCTTCTCGGTCGAGGACGAGTCGAACTACCAGAAGCTGCGGGCAGAGATCGTTCTCCTCGTCAACGAGTTGCACTTGCACAACAACCGTATCGAGGCGCTGATCGACCAGCTTTATGGGATCAACCGTCGGATCATGGCGATCGACTCGAGCATGGTGAAGCTTGCCGATCAGGCGCGGATCAACCGCCGCGAGTTCGTCGAAGCCTATCGCGGCTACGAGTTGGACCCGACCTGGCTGGAGCGGATGGCCGAGAAGCCGGGCCGTGGCTGGCAAGCGTTCATTGAACGCTCTACCACCAAGATCGAAGAGCTGCGATCCGACATGGCGCAGGTCGGCACCTATGTTGGTGTGGACATCACCGAGTTCCGTCGCATCGTACAACAGGTTCAGAAGGGTGAGAAAGAAGCCCGGCAGGCCAAGAAGGAAATGGTCGAGGCAAACCTGCGTCTCGTAATTTCCATCGCCAAGAAATACACCAATCGCGGCTTGCAGTTCTTGGACCTTATCCAAGAAGGTAATATCGGCCTGATGAAGGCCGTCGACAAGTTCGAGTATCGCCGCGGCTACAAGTTCTCGACTTATGCGACGTGGTGGATCCGTCAGGCGATCACCCGGTCCATCGCGGATCAGGCGCGCACGATCCGTATCCCGGTGCACATGATCGAAACGATCAACAAGCTGGTTCGGACAGGGCGGCAGATGCTGCACGAAATCGGTCGGGAGCCTACGCCGGAAGAACTGGCTGAAAAGCTCCAAATGCCGCTGGAAAAGGTGCGCAAGGTGATGAAGATCGCCAAGGAGCCGATCAGCCTCGAGACGCCCATCGGCGACGAGGAAGACAGCCAGCTTGGGGACTTTATCGAGGACAAGAATGCGGTTCTGCCGCTGGACTCGGCCATTCAGGAGAACCTGAAAGAGACCACGACCCGGGTGCTGGCTTCGCTGACCCCGCGCGAAGAACGCGTGTTGCGCATGCGGTTCGGGATCGGGATGAACACCGACCATACGCTCGAAGAGGTTGGTCAGCAGTTCAGCGTGACCCGCGAACGCATCCGGCAGATCGAGGCGAAAGCTCTGCGCAAGCTCAAGCATCCCAGCCGGAGCCGGAAGCTGCGCAGTTTCCTGGACCAGTAAAGGCTTGGCCGCGGCTGGCGGAAGGCATTTGAGATGAGCGGCAAAACGATCTTGTTCGTTTTGGGCATCGCCGTTCTGGCGCTGGTTCTCTACACGGTCAGGGATCGTATCCCCAGCCCCTCCGTCAGTGCACAGCGCCCTTACTCGGCGCCCAACGGGCACAAGGTGGTGCCCCTGGGAAATGGCCCTGGCAGGTTCGAGGTTCTGGACACCCCCGGGGCCATGGGTCGAGGATATTTTTGTGCTGCCGCACGCTACGCGGAGGCGGTCTTGCGGGCTGAAACCAGGGACCACGTGCGCGTGATTGCAGAACTCGGGCCCAGCCAGACCCAAGACAACCGTCGCGCGGTGGGGTTCGAGTTGGTCCCTGCTGCGGAAGTCGCGGATTCCGAAACGACCAATATTTCAGCACCTCGTATCGACCAAACCGGGGAAAGCCGTTCGATAGTCGTTTCTCGGCAGTTTTGCGCCTGAAATGCGTAGCTGCCGAGCATTCGTCGGGTTGCACACTGGCTTTTGCGCACTTGCCGCGTAGGTTGCGTTGCACCTGATGTGAGGACGTCCTGTGACCCAGACCCATAGACTCCTGTGTTTGATCGGCGCCTTCATGGTGCTCGCCGCCGCGGGTATTACTCTCCCCTGAGGGTTTTCGCTCGGAAATGCGGCATGTAAGCTGTCGCAAACATGGGCGGCAGACCACCGCCACATCTGCCCGAAGGAGGAGAAATCATGCCCCGCAATTTGCTGGCTTTTATTATGGTGATTTTGTTCGGGGGCGGTGTCTCGACGGCAGGTGCGCGAGAGCTTGCAGAGCGCTACACGCCAGACACGCCGTATCGTGCCATTAACGAGTTTGGCGTGGTCCTCAGCGCAGAGCCGGAGGCCGTTGTAGAGGTGTATGCCAAGCCGGGCGCGTCGGGGCCGAAGTATTTTTGTGCGGCGGCCGAGTTCTCCAAGCGGTTTCTGGGCGCCAGTCCATCTGATCGGCTCGTCATCGTACGACCCGAAGGAGCAAGCGCCACGCGCTCCGGTGCGAAAAGCGTTCTGTTCGGGATCGTTCCGAGATCGGCATCCGGCAGCCTGCCGCCGACGGGTCTGACGATAAATCCGCGCAAGGCTGGGGAGCATCGCAGCGTGAATTCCGGCCTTTCTTTTTGCGAACCTCCGAACAAGCGGCGCCGCGACGACTGATGCCGCGCTGCGGCCCTTTGCTTGGCCTTTGCCCTTCTGGACCAGCACCATGTCCCATCAGTGCTTTACCTTCGACACCTCCGGGCCGGGCCTGACCGAGATCACGCGCGACGTGGCGGCGTGGATCGCAGCACAAGACGTGGCAGAGGGCCTGCTCACCTTGCATATCCAGCACACCTCCGCCTCGCTCCTGATTCAGGAGAACGCGGACCCGGAGGTGCGCACGGACCTGACCGAATTTTTTCAACGTCTTGTGCCGCCCACAACCGACCCATCCATGGCGTATCTCACCCACACCTATGAGGGGCCTGATGATATGCCGGGCCATATCAAGGCGGCTTTGTTGCCCACATCGCTTCAGATCCCGGTGATCGGCGGACGCATGGCCTTGGGGACGTGGCAGGGGATCTATGTCGTCGAGCATCGCGACCGGCCGCAGACCCGGCAGATCGTGGCGCTCCTGCGCTGACCGGGAGGCGGGATTAAAGGCACTTTCGCGCCTGTGTCGCCCAGATTACACACAAGATACGGCAGGTCGAATTGCCCTCTACCCAACGGATTGGGATATGCCTATGGTGCCTGTGGATAACGCGCCAACAGGCCATAAGGACGTGGAGGGAAGACGCCGATGCGGTGCCCATTTTGTGGAAACGTAGACACGCAGGTCAAGGACTCCCGCCCCGCCGAGGACCATGTCGCGATCCGGCGGCGCCGGTTCTGCCCGGCCTGCGGGGGGCGGTTCACCACCTATGAACGGGTGCAGTTGCGCGACCTTGTGGTTATCAAATCTTCCGGCAAACGCGAGGATTTCGACCGCGATAAGCTGGAACGCTCAATCCGCATCGCCATGCAGAAACGGCCGGTGGAGCCTGATCGTCTGGATCAGATGATTTCCGGCATCGTCCGGCGGTTGGAGAGCATGGGCGAGACCGATATTCCCTCGGCCACCATCGGCGAGATCGTGATGGAAGCACTCGCCCGGATCGACACGGTGGGTTACGTCCGGTTTGCCAGCGTTTACAAGAATTTCCAGGCGGCGGATGACTTTGACAAGTTCGTGAGCGAGTTGCGGCCGCCGACCGGCAAAGACAGCTGACATGTCCGACGACCTGCGCTGGATGCAGGTTGCGCTGACCCTGGGGCGGCGCGGTCTCGGCCAGTGTTGGCCGAACCCGGCGGTCGGCTGCGTGCTGGTTGCGCCGAACGGACGCGTGGTCGGGCGCGGTCGCACCCAGTCCGGCGGGCGCCCCCATGCGGAGGTCGTGGCCCTCGCGCAGGCCGGGGCGGCAGCGCGCGGTGCGACGGCCTATGTGACCCTCGAACCCTGTGCCCACCACGGACAGACCGGCCCGTGCTGCGATGCGCTGATCGCTGCTGGTGTGGCCCGTGTTGTCACGGCGCTGGAAGATCCCGATCCACGTGTCGCAGGGCAGGGGCATAGCCGCCTGCGCGCCGCCGGCGTTGCCGTCACCGAAGGCGTCGGACGTGCTGCGGCGAGGGAGGATCAGTTGGGCTTCCTGAACCGTGTAACCCTTGGCCGCCCAATGGTGACCCTGAAACTGGCGCTGACACTCGACGGCCGCATCGCAACCGCGCGAGGGGAAAGCCAATGGATCACGGGGGCCGAGGCGCGCCGGTACGGCCATGCCCTGCGGGCACGGCATGACGCCGTGCTGATCGGGGCCGGGACTGCGCGGACGGATGATCCCACGTTGACGGTTCGCAGTCTCGGCGTTGTGCGGCAACCGGTGCGGGTGGTCGCGAGCCGGGGTCTGGACGTGCCCATTCCCTCCCGCCTCTCCCAGAGCGTGACAGCCGACGCGCCGGTCTGGCTCTGCCACGGTGGAGAGGCGCCCGCGGAGCGGATCGCGCGGGCGCGTGCGGCAGGACTGAAGTGTGTGGAAGTGGCCGCAGAGGCCGAAGGCGTCTCTGTCGAAAGTTTGCTCCGGACCCTGGCGCAGCGGGGTCTGACGCGCGTTTACTGCGAGGGCGGCGGCGCATTTGCGGCGGGGTTGCTGCGGGCGGGCTGCGTTGACAGGCTCGCCGTTTTTTCCGCGGGCTGCGTGATCGGGGCGGACGGGATGCCGGGGCTCGGTGATCTTGGGGTGAACCTGCTGGCAGATGCGCCGCGCTTCAGACGGCTCGGGGTGCGGCAAGTGGGCGGCGATGTCCTGACCGAATGGGCCCGGACCTAACGCCAGATCCACGATTGCGACGCGAGAAGTCCCTGCAGCTTGGCAAGAAAACGCAAGGACGGCTTACGCGCTGCGTCTGTTTCCTGTTCCAGCCGATCGAGCACGGTTTCGACAGGGCAGGGCAGGTTCGCGACTGGATCGTGATAGCGCGGGTAGTCGATCAGACATGCTTCGACCAGTGCCGCCAGATCCGGTCGAGCCGTTCGCCGCGCGAAGGCCGGGTGATCGGCAGGGGCGAGGTCACGGGTCAGACCCCAGCCCGCATAGAAGGGAATCCCTGCACAGACCACCGGCTTGCCCCGAAGAAGTGCCTCGAACCCCATGAGCGATGACAGGGTCCAGACCTCCGCCGCGGCTGCCAGTACCGATACCGGGTCGACCCGCCGCGCGATCTCATTGGCCTGTTCGCTCTCGATCGACCCGTCTCGTAGGCCAGCCTCCACGTCCGGGTGGGGTTTGTAGACGATATGGGCGTCGGGATTGGCGGTTCGGGCGGCCAAGAGCAAATGTTCGATGTCGGGGATAACCCCACTCTGTCCGAGCAACACGGAGGCATCATCGCGGACCTGTCCGATGACCAGGATGCAGCGGCGGTGCGCGTCAGGCGGGCTGTAGCCGGGCAGGTCGAGATTGTATTTGCTCAGTCCGGAGGCCCGCAGCCGGTGCAGCAGGACGCGCCCACGGGCAGTGCTGCCGATTGCGGCACGGCGCGCAATCAGATGCTCCAGATCGCTGGGGACAGTCGGGTCATAGTAAATGCCGCGCCGGTCATGGACGAGGGACAGCGGCGGCACGAGGTTCGCGCCCAGTCCGCGGGAGCGCAGGAAGCCATCCTCGACCCGCAGCAGAGGCACATCGCGCTGGCGCGCCGCATCGACAATGGCCGGTGGCGTGCGGCTGGCCCAGCTCAGGATCGGGCGACCGCTGCGGTCGGCAAGGTCCAGTGCCTCTTGTTCGCCAGAGACATAGCGCACAGGTCCGTCCCCATGGAAGGCGGTCATGGATGCGCGTTTCCACAGGCGCATGCCATGGGCGACATATCCGGCCCGATCCTGCCGCCAGGCGCGGGCGCGGGCCGCAAGGGCCGCCATCACCTCTTCGACCGTGCAGAGTCGGTCGCGGCAGGGGTCATACCAGATCGGGTAGAGACCGAGGACAGCCAGTGCAAGTTGCGCGCGATCGAGAGTTCGCTTGCGCCGGGGAACCGGGACGCGATCGTCGCTGAGACCCCAGCCCGCATAGAAAGGTGTGCCGAAGATCTGCGGCCGCTTGCCGGATAGGATCGTCTCGAACCCCATCTGCGAGCTGACCGTATAGACCGCA
Organism: Dinoroseobacter sp. PD6; assembly: GCF_028807315.1. Lineage (NCBI taxonomy): Bacteria > Pseudomonadati > Pseudomonadota > Alphaproteobacteria > Rhodobacterales > Roseobacteraceae > Dinoroseobacter > Dinoroseobacter sp. PD6. Next base: position 291,650 of record NZ_JARAMN010000003.1, read on the forward strand.
TCGGCGCCCCGGATCAGGGTCCAGGGCGAGACCGGGTCCGAAAATGCGGAGCCAAAATGCCCCGGCCGCGCGTCGGTCGCTGCCGGGTGACCCTTCACGATGATCTGCTTGCCCGGGTGGTCTGCGCGTGCGGCCTCCAGCATCTCGGTAAAACGCGCGGCATCCGCGCCCGCGCCGGCAATCGATGCATCGCCGCGCAGTTGGTCGATCACGAGGACATAGGGCCCCGCCGGAGCGGGCAGGGTCGGATCGTGGGTGTTGTACTTGCTCAGATCGGCTTCGATCAGCGCGTCTATAATCGCCTTCCCCCGCACGGTGTCCGACAGGGGCGCGGTGTTGAGCATGTCCTCAAGATCGCTGGGACCGGTGCTGTCATAAAACGGGCGTTGCCGGTCGAAGGTGAGACCATGGACCGGTGCGCCCGCGCGCCCGGGCAGAACCGAGCGCAGGAAGCTGTCTTCGAGATAGACGCAAGGCGCGCCGAGGCATCTGGCAAGAGCGGTTCCGCGCCGCGCGCTCTTGCCGCCATTGCCCCAAAGCGCAAGCGGGCGTGTGCTCCCCGGTCTGGCCATGGTCAATCGCGAGCCCGCAAGGATGAGAATGCGGCGGAGGTCCCGATCCCGCAGGTGGCTGAGCGAAGAAACGCACATCTCGTCCGGCAAGGAAAAAGGCGCCCGCGATATGCCGCGCGCGCCTTTTTCGGATGCTTCCTTGCCGGTCAGGGCGATCAGTTGGCTGTCAGGGTTTCGATATTCGCTGCTGGCTGGATCACGGCCCCGAACAGCAGGCTGACAGTCTTGTTCCAACGCGCGATTGGCGCTTCGGTGACGTAGACCGTGTCACTGTCCTTGATCATGAAGTCCTCCGCAGTGAAGAACCCGTTCGGTTGTGTCAGGTCGAGCACGTAGACGACGCGCTGCGGACCTTGCAGGTCCGGCCGCCCCAGAACCGTGCGGGCGACGTCTTCGCTCTCGTCGCGCAGGATGAACACTCCGGTTGGGTCCGCGAGATTCGGGTCCAGACCGCCGACCTGGGCGAGTGCCTCCAGGGCCGTCAGGTCTTGGGCATCGAAGTTCACGCGGGTCTGGCCACGGGTCGCACCGAGTGCGATGAAGCTGCGCGGGTCCTGTTCGATGATGATCTTGTCGCCGCCGCGCAGGGCGATATCCAGCGACGGATCGCGGTAGAGATCGGTCAGCCAGATCGTGCCGATTTCGCCTCCGCGGATGACCCGGACCAGGATCATGTCGTATTCGGCGAATTCCGCGTTCACACCCCCGGCCCGGGCAATCATCGAAGACAGGGTTCGTGTTGGTCGTTCGATTGTATAGACGCCCTGCCCATTGACGTTGCCAACCACCGTGACCGTCGCGCCGTCCCCGGCAATCCGACGGACGCTGACTTGCGGGTCGGGCGTTTGGGTTTCCAGTTGCCGTGTGATGATGCCGCGCAAGGCTTCGGGCGTGTTTCCGGCGGCCATGATCCGGCCAGCATAGGGCACGAAGATGAAACCGGCGCTGTCGACTTGCACCTGTTCGATCACAGATGCGGCCGCGCCGCCACGAGCAAGTAGCCCCTCAACCACGTTTTCCCAGATCGTCAGACCGAGAATGTCACCGGGCCGGATCGCGTCCGGGCTCACTGTGCCTGCGCTCAGAAAACTGCTGGAAAAGCCCGTTGCCGGGCGAGAGAAGGTCTGTTGCGCCACCACGTCGGTCACTGGAACGATGAAGGCGTTGCCAGCCTCGGACACCGAAGCGTCGAAGAGTTCGTTCTTTACCGGACCACTGCGGGGCAGGCCACATGCTGCCAAGGCGCCGGTGGTGACCAGGATCAGGGCCACGCGCGCAAGACGCGAAAGCACAGCTGTTTTGCCGAATGTCACGTTTTCTGCTCCTCAAGGCGCAAAGCGCAATTTTTTCACAAAGGCTAGTTAAGCGGACCTCGTTTGGGAAGACAGCAAGCCGAATCAGGTGCACCGTGAGACAAAAGCGTTGTTATTTCACAACGCGTATCGGGAAGCGTCGCCGTGGTGCGCCGATCTTGAGGGCTCCATAGGGGTCCTGGTCGGACAACACCATGTCCGTGACCTGCCGTAGAAGGTGTTGCCGCCCGGTCGCCGAGTAGAACCCTCCGGCCACTTGGCTGCTTTCCAGCAGGTAGTGCCGGAAGTCGCGATAAGCGCGCATGTCGGGCGGGATAGGGTCCGCAAAAAACGCCTCCAGGGGTTGGGCCGAGACAAGCTCCGGCTTGGCATAGACTGCCTGGCCCAGGGTCTTGACCGGCAGGCCGCGCCACAAGGCCTGCTGTGCAGCCGTGGAATTGACCGTCAGAACTGCGCGCGCCTGGTCGAGCAGGCGGGCAAGTTTGCCACCCTTCACGTAATGCACGCGATCGGCGATGCCGGTCTCGCGGGACAGGCGCTTGATTACCGCCGGCAGAGGCGCGCGACCATCCTCGAGCGGATGCGCCTTGAAGACGAGGTGGTGATGCGCGGGGGCTGCGCGCGCAAAGGCGCCGATGACATCGGCGAGCACCTCGGTCATGGATGCGAACGGGCTGTGGGCCTGAAATGCGCTGTCATGTTCGAGTTGCAGCAGGAAAAGGTGATAGGGGAACCCACCTCGCCGGATCCGGCGCGTTGCAAGCGCCCGTTCCACCATGGTCAGTGGCAGACGCAGCAGCATCTTAAGGTAGAGCAGGAATTCCTGCCGCACGGTCAGGGCGCGGTGGGGCTTGAACGCGGTGTAGTCCGAATTCCGGAACAGGACATGAAAGTGATAGACCGCGCCATAGAACATGTGCTGGCGAATATCGCCCCAGCGCGCCGGTGCACCCGGCAACTCGGGCGCATGGCCGCGCAGGGCCTGCGTCATTTCGGGAATCGTGGTGTCCATCAGAGGCGAGTGCCCGTTGGAGCCGCCCCGCTCATAGGTGACCCAGGAGGGACGCAGATAGCCCTCCTCGAACACATGGATGCGGCAACCATGCTGCCGGGCGGCTTCCACGGCCGTGCGGTGAATCCACCGGGTGTCGCCGTAGAGCACGATGTCCGTGATCGCCTTGCTGCGCAGCAGTTGGGCGCAGGTCTGCGGCCAGTCGGCGCGCGGCCCGGTAAACGGGATGTAGCGGGGCTTGTCTTTCCAGAACCGCGCATCTCCGGCATTGAATCCCACACGCCAACAGCTCGCGCCTGCGCGGGTCAGCATCGCGGCGAGTTGAGTGAAGAAGGGTCCGTGGGGACCTTGCAGGAAAAGAAAGCGCCGCGCGGGCGATCCGGTCATGGTGTTTCTGTGCCTCGAGACAACTGCGATCCGGGTAACGGGTATTCTTGGATTAATGAAGAGATCACAACGGTTTCCAAGTGGTAAATTTCTCAACGTCCATTCTCCGCCGTTGCGCAGGGGTTGCTGTGGCCCGGTTGCCCCGCTAGCTGTGCCCACAACCCCATGGACGGCGGAGGTTCTGACATGTTCACAGGAATAATCACCGATATCGGCACCGTGCGCGCCCTCGAACAGGCAGGCGACCTGCACGCGCGCATCGGATGCAGTTACACACCGGAGTCCATCGCGCTGGGCGCGTCCATTGCCTGCAATGGCGTATGTCTGACAGTGGTCGACAAGGGGCAGGACGATACCAGCCCGTGGTTCGACGTGACCATCAGCGCCGAAAGCGTCGACAAGACCAATATCGGCGACTGGCGTCCCGGCGCACGGGTCAACCTGGAACGGGCGCTGAAGGTCGGGGATGAGCTTGGCGGGCATATCGTGTCGGGCCATGTGGACGGCGTGGCCGAGATCACCGCCATGGCGCAGGAGGGCGAAAGCACGCGCGTCACCTTCCGTGCCCCCGAGGCCCTGGCGAGGTTCATCGCGCCCAAGGGGTCTGTCGCGCTCGACGGCACATCGTTGACCGTCAACGAGGTCGATGGCGCGGAATTCGGCGTGAATTTCATTCCCCATACCAAATCTGCGACAACATGGGGCGGCGTGAAGGTCGGCGACCGCATCAACCTCGAAATCGACACGCTGGCCCGCTATGTCGCGCGGCTGCAGGAGTGGCAGCCGTGATCGACCCGGGCGTCTGACCGCGCGCAGCGTCCGTCGCACAGCCAGTGGTGCACTAGGGCATTGCGCAAGATCGGACCGCTGCCTCTGGCCTTGTGCGCCCGGCTGCGCTATCCCGCCCGCAGATTCAGAGGACAGACCATGGCCGAAAGACTCAAGACCGACTACTCAGATGCCATCTCTTCCGTGGAAGAGATCATCGAGGATGCCCGCAACGGCCGGATGTTCATCCTCGTCGATCATGAGGACCGCGAGAACGAAGGGGATCTGGTGATCCCGGCGCAGATGGCGACGCCGGATGCGATCAACTTCATGGCCACCCATGGCCGCGGCCTGATCTGTCTGACCCTGACCAGCGAGCGGATCGATCAGTTGGGCTTGCCGTTGATGGCGTCCTACAACTCCTCTCGCCACGAGACCGCGTTTACCGTGTCCATCGAGGCGCGCGAGGGAGTGTCCACGGGGATTTCGGCTGCCGACCGGGCGCGTACCGTTGCGGTGGCCATCGACGCGGCAAAGGGCGCCGCCGATATCGCCTCGCCCGGCCATGTCTTCCCGCTTCGGGCGCGGGATGGCGGGGTGCTGGTGCGCGCCGGACATACGGAGGCGGCCGTGGATGTCAGTCGCCTTGCCGGGCTCAACCCGTCGGGCGTGATCTGCGAAATCATGAACGACGACGGATCTATGGCGCGGTTGCCGGACCTGATCGCTTTCGCGCAGCGGCACAACCTCAAGATCGGTACGATCTCGGACCTGATTGCCTACCGGCGCCGCAATGACAACCTGGTGAAGGTTACCAAGGAAACCAAGGTCTCCTCGGAATTCGGAGGCGACTGGGCACTGAAGATCTACACTGACAAGACCCAGGGGGCCGAGCATATCGCGCTGATCAAGGGTGACATCTCCACGCCGGAGCCGGTGCTGGTGCGGATGCATGCCCTCGATCCGATGCTCGATGTTGTGGGCACTGGCGGGCCCGGGCGGGCCGGGGAGTTCGGGGATGCCATGCGGATCGTGGCGGACGAGGGGCGCGGCGTGGTCGTCTTGCTGCGTGATACCACGATGAAAATCGCGGCCGGTGGCGAAGAGGTGTCGCCCCAGACCCTGCGCCAGTATGGCCTCGGCGCGCAGATCTTGTCGTCGCTGGGACTGTCGGAACTGATCCTTCTGACCAATTCACCGTCGCCCAAGGTGATTGGGCTGGAGGCTTACGGCCTCACCATCACCGGCACCCGAAAAATACCGATGCAGAGATAGACATGGCCCAAGCCGAGACACATCATGAATTGCCACTGCCGCGCTTCGAAAAGCCGGTGAAAGTGCTGATCGTCCAGTCCCCCTATTACAAGGATATCGCCGACGGGTTGCTGACCGGCGCGAAAGCCGTGCTCGAAGAGGCTGGCGCCAGCTTCGAGGTGGTGCATGTGCCCGGCGCACTGGAAATCCCGCCCGCCATTCGGATTGCCCATGTGCAGTCGAACTTCGACGGGTACGTGGCGCTGGGGTGCGTGATCCGGGGCGAGACGAGCCATTACGAGACCGTCTGCAACGACAGCTCCCACGGGCTTATGCTGCTGGGATTGCAGGGCGCGTGTCTGGGCAACGGGATCCTCACGGTGGAAAACAAAGACCAGGCGCTGGTGCGCGCCGATCCCGAAGGCCAGAACAAGGGCGGTGGGGCGGCAGCGGCCGCGCTGCACCTGATCGCGCTGTCGCGCCGCTACGCGACCCAGACGAAAGGCGTCGGGTTCAAGCCGCGCGGCGAGACCATTCAGCTGGCGGATGGGGGCGAAAGCCCGAGCCGCGCATGAGCAAGCAATCCGACAAGCTGGCCGCCAAACGCCAGGCGAAATCCGCCGCGCGGCTCTATGCGGTGCAGGCGCTTTTTCAGATGGAGGCGGCCGGACAGTCCGCCGACAGCGTGATCCGGGAATTCGAGGATCACCGGTTCGGCGCGATCTACGAGGAAGGCGAGATGGCCGAGGGTCACGTCACCCTCTTTCGCACCACCGTCGGCGAGGCGGTCAATTGGCAGGCGAAGATCGACCAGCTGACCGACCGGGCCCTTGCGACCGCTTGGCCCATCGACCGGATCGACCCGACGCTGCGCGCCCTGTTCCGGGCTGCGGGGGCGGAGCTGGTGGGGGCCGACACGCCCCCAAAGGTGGTGATCAACGAATACGTCGATCTGGCGCGCGCGTTCTTTCCGGACGGCAAGGAGCCGAAATTCGTCAATGCCGTGCTCGATCACATGGCGCGCGAGGCCAAGCCCGACGCGTTCAGCTGAGCCGGGCCTCAGCTCAGGCAGCCGGGAATCGCGACCCGGGCACGGGCATCGGTTCCGAACGTGCCTTCCAGAACGCCGCCCCCGGCCTGCAAGACCCTTGCCTTGGCGCCGTTGATTTCCGCGCCGGCGATCACGGTGGGCCTTGCGCCCGTTGTGTCATCCACGTCGATGGTGAATGCGGCGTGTTGCATCGGCATCATACGGTCGAAGCGAATCGTGACGCTGCGGTCGCCATCCTTCACCTCGCTGATCGCCGCAATGTCTTCAGCCCCGAGGATAACATCGACGGGTTGGAACACATCGACCCCCGGGCCCCCCTCGGCGACGTCGAACACCAGGGCGCCATCCGAGCCATCGAGATCGACGACAACCTCCGTCGGGCCAAGCGGGCACGACCCGGTGTAAACGATCATGAACCTGTCCTTTGGTGCGCTTTCTTCGAAGGCAATGGCCATATCCGCCGCGGCGGTGCCCGCGTTTAGAACAAGCGTGCAGGATGTCAGAAGGGCAGCGCGGGACAGTTGAAAGGCCATATCGGTTCTCCTCAAGTTGTCTTTTGATCTAGCGCGCGGAGAATCGGGGTCCATTTTCCGCCTGCCGGTTATTTCAACATGGCGTCCCTGCACCGTTGCTGGAGAGATACGCGACAGGATTGGGGCTGGCGGTTTGAGCGCCAAGTACTATCTGAGGTGTTATATGGAGGCCCCAATGCCCGAATTGATCAAACTCTACATCCGCCAGTGTTTCATTGGCTTCGGAATTTCCATCCTGTTCGTCGGAATGCTCTATGCTTTCGACATCGCAAACCTGTGGACCCTGGTGTCGACCTCCCAGGACGGTGTGTTGGTGACGGCAATGCTCGTCATTTCCAACGCGGTCGTGTTCTGCGGTGTCCAGTTCGCCATCGCTGTGATGCGCATGGCGGAACCGCATGACGACAAACGGGACGGCGGCACGCCTGCCCGACCGCACCCTCGGCTCCAGGCCAGTACGATCCCCGTGGTCCGCCGCCCGGACGGGCATGGCACCCGCCCGAAGGAGCGCATCGCGTTCTGATCGAATAAAAGGGTAAGCGGCGGGACCACGCGTACCGGGGAGGCGTTTCATTCCCGAGGACCTGTATATACAGGTGGGCGCCAGGTAAGTGGACCAGGGTCCAAACAGAGCCAGCTCCCTCGGAATTGCTTAAGGCCACTGGAATTTAGCCCATGTCGAATACAGCAGTACCCGCCTGCTTGCGCATATAGGCCCCGCGCCCTGTCCGAACAAGGGACAAAGCGTCTGGACAGGTGTTCACCTCTTGTTCATATTCGAGCCATGACTGATCTGCTGCAACCGGGGCAACGGCTGGCGCGGGGCGTGTGCCGCCATCTGCGCAGTCTGGATTTCGCCTGTGTCGAGGAATTCACCCCGGACCGGGGCTTGCGCGTCGATGTGATGGCATTGGGCCCCAAGGGCGAGCTCTGGGTGGTCGAGTGCAAATCCAGCCGGGCCGATTTCACCTCCGACAGTAAATGGCAGGGCTATCTCGACTGGTGCGACCGGTATTTCTGGGCGGTGGACAGTGCCTTTCCCTGCGACCTGCTGCCCGAGAATACTGGCCTGATCCTGGCCGATGCCTATGATGCCGAAATCCATCGGATGCCGGATCTCCACAAGCTGCCCGCTGCGCGTCGTCGGGCCCTGACACAGCGCTTCGCCCGGGCCGCTGCCTTGAGGCTTCAGGCCACGCGCGACCCGGAGATGACGCTGGCTTGACCCGCTTGCCGCCTCGGCCCCCGCGGTCTACCACGGGGAAAAACGGGAGCGGATCATGCCTGAACCAAGCTATCTCGACACTGCACGGGGCCGCCGCCTCGCGTATCACCGAACCGAAGGCACCGGGCCCTTGGTGGTGTTTCTCGGCGGGCTGAAATCGGACATGGAGGGGACGAAAGCACTCCATCTCGAAGCCTGGGCGCAGGGCAGGGGACGCAATTTCCTGCGCTTCGACTACTCCGGCCATGGCCAAAGCAGCGGCGCGTTCGAGGACGGCTCCGTCGGGGAATGGGCGGAGGACGCAGCGGACATGCTTGCGGCCATGCCCGACGACCGGCTGGTTCTGGTGGGGTCCTCCATGGGCGGATGGGTGTCGCTGCTCATGGCGCGCCGGCTTGGGGCTCGGGTCGCAGGGCTTGTGACCATCGCCGCGGCCCCTGATTTCACCGAAGACGACTGGTGGGGCGGCATGACCGAGACCGAGAAGGCCGAAATGGCGCGACTGGGCCGGATCGAACGCCCCTCGGACTATGACGACAGCCCCTACATCATCACTCGCAAGTTCATTGAGGATGGCCGCCGCAACCTCGTGTTGCGCGACCCACTGCCCTTGTCCATGCCGGTCCGGTTCCTCCATGGAACCGGCGATACGACCGTGCCCACGGCCCTCGCCTTGCGGTTGTTGGAGCACGCCGAGGGTCCGGACATGCGGCTGACCCTTGTGGACGGGGCCGATCACCGCTTCTCCGACGAGACCTGTCTCGCGCTGATCACAGACACCGTTGAAGAGGTGCTGGTCCGCATCCCTTAGCATAGCAATTTTGCAATCGTATGCATTTTGGCTTGAGGCACCGCGCCAAAACCTTATCCTGAGGTCAACACCGCAGTTCTGGAGGGGATATGGCCGAGTATCTGAAGCGAGGAAAATCCGAAACCGAGCGCGCCGAGGACGACGCGCGCACGCAGGCGACCGTGACGGGCATCCTGCAAGACATCTCGGCCCGGGGGGATGCCGCCGTGCGGGATCTGAGTGAGAAGTTCGACGGTTATACGCCACAGGCCTTCCGGCTGTCGCCCTCCGAAATCGAAGCCGCGATGCAGAAGGTCACCATCCGCGAGATGGACGATATCCGGTTCGCCCAGGATCAAATCCGCAACTTCGCGCAAGTCCAGCGCGCCAGCATGACCGATGTGGAGGTTGAAACCATTCCCGGTGTGATCCTGGGCCACAAGAACATCCCCGTGAATTCCGTGGGGTGTTATGTGCCCGGGGGCAAGTTCCCCATGGTGGCCAGCGCCCATATGTCGGTGATCACCGCCAAGGTGGCTGGGGTGAAGCGCGTGGTCGCCTCCGCACCTCCCGTGAACGGCGCGCCGCACCCGGCCATCGTGGCGGCCATGCATGAGGGCGGGGCGGACGAGATCCTCGTGCTCGGCGGGGTGCAGGCCGTCGGCGCCATGGCCCTCGGAACCGAGAGCATTGCGCCCGTGGACATGCTCGTGGGGCCGGGCAATGCCTTTGTCGCCGAAGCCAAGCGGCAGCTTTTCGGGCGCGTGGGAATTGATCTGTTTGCCGGGCCGACCGAGACATGCGTGATCGCCGACGACACCGTGGATGGGGAAATGGTGGCGACCGACCTGCTTGGCCAGGCGGAGCATGGCTACAACTCTCCTGCCGTTCTGATCACCTGCTCGCGTAAACTGGCCGAGGATACGCTCTCCGAGATTGACCGCCTTCTGGCCATCCTGCCCACCGCCGAGACTGCGCGTGTCAGCTGGGAAGACTACGGCGAGGTGATCCTTTGTACCGACTATGACGAGATGCTGCGCGTCGCGGACGACGTTGCGTCGGAACATGTGCAGGTCATGACGGACCGGGATGACTGGTTCCTCGATAACATGACCAACTATGGCGCGCTCTTCCTCGGTCCGCGCACCAACGTGGCCAATGGCGACAAGGTGATCGGCACCAATCATACCCTGCCGACGAAGAAGGCCGGGCGGTATACCGGGGGGCTTTGGGTCGGCAAGTTCCTCAAGACCCATAGCTACCAGAAGGTGATGACCGACGAGGCGGCGACGCTCGTGGGCGAGTATGGCTCGCGGTTGTGCATGCTGGAAGGCTTCGTCGGTCATGCGGAACAATGCAATGTCAGGGTGCGCCGCTACGGCGGGATCAACGTGCCCTATGGCGAGGGCGCGCCCTACCGTGACGCCGCCGAATAGGGCCGACGCGCCGGGGGCAGCCCGGGCGCTGCTCGCGCCGCTTCGGGCGGCGCTTTACCATGATCTGGGCGGGGCTGCCGGGTCCGGGACTACCGTGTTCGCCCCGCAGGCACGCATCCGCCTGTGTCACCCATTCGGCGATGTCACCGGCTGGCAGGGGCTTTGGCAAACCGCGCTCGGCCCTTTGGCCTCTGCCATGCCTGATGGCGAGCGGCGCGACCAGATCGTCCTCGCCGGACAGGACCATGACAGCGCGCTCTGGCTCGGCTGTGCGGGGCTCTATCTCGGGACGTTCATCGCTCCGTTTCTGGGTATCCCTCCGACCCGGCGCGTGGTCCACATGCGCTATCACGAGTTTTTCCGCATTGCGGAGGGGCAGGTGGTCGAGATGCAGGCGGTCTGGGACCTGCCGGAGATGATGATGCAAGCCGGGGTCTGGCCGCTCTCGCCCAGCCTCGGGCGGGAATGGTGCGTACCGAGCCCCGCTCCGGGCGACGGGCTCGGGCCTCACACGGGCGACGGAGCGCAGGCGTGCGCCCATGTCGTCGCCATGCTCGCTGCGATGATCCGCCACCCGCAAGAAGGCGGCCCGGAAGTGATGGAGTTGGACCGTTTCTGGCACCCCAGGATGATGTGGTACGGCCCGGCCGGTATCGGCACCGGGCGCGGGATCGACGGGTTTCGCCGTCACCACCAGATCCCGTTTCTCAAGGCAATGCCCGACCGGGGCCAGCAGCCGGAAAAGACAACCTCCCATTTCTTTGCCGAGGGCGCCTATGTGGGCGTGACCGGCTGGCCGAACATGGCCCAGACCCTGACCGGGGACGGCTGGCTCGGCATTGCGCCTGCCGGGCAGGAGGTCACCTTGCGCTCGCTGGATTTCTGGCGGCTGGAGGAAGGGCTGATCCGCGAAAACTGGGTGCTCGTGGATCTTCTGGATCTTTATGCGCAGATCGGTGTGGATGTGCTCGCGCGCATGGCCGAACTGCGCGATTGAGCGGAGTAATCGGATGCGCAAACCTCGCAGCTACACCGCCCTCGAGGATTTGGGCCGGATCAGACTTAGCAGATATTTTGCCTTTCGAGACTTTCTTGGCTCGGAAATTGGCAATTTCCATCAAATATCCAGTATTCCTGATGATCCCGACCTTGCGGTCAAGGCCGGGCAGGCGCTGGCGGAAAACCTGCTCGATCCACTGGTCGAAACCTTCGGGCCGATCGACATCCGCTCCGCTTATCGCGCGCCGAACCTGAACCATTTCGGGGCGACGCAGGTCAAGCCGCAGAAATGCGCCGCCAACCCCAAGAATTACGCTGGTCATATCTGGGACCGGCGCGACGTGACGGGGCGGATGGGCGCCTGTGCGTCCGTCTCGATCCCGTGGTTCGCGCGGCGCTATGCCGAGGGGCGGGATTGGCGCGACCTGGCCTGGTGGCTCTGGGATCACCTCGACTTTCACGAGGTCTATTTTTTCCCCAACACCGCCGCTTTCAACCTGACCTGGCGGGAGGCCCCGCGCAAACGCATCCTGTCGTACATCCGTCCAAAGGGGCTTCTGGCGTCGCCGGACCACCCTTCGCCGCGTGATCGGGCTGCGCACTACGCGGACTTCCCCGCTTTTCGGGGCATCGAATATCCGCGTTGACCCCTCGACAGGCTGGCGGGCGCAGGGTAGCACTTGGGACTGCATAGGAATGCAAGCTCAGGTGGTCCCATGTTGCCCCGCACCCCTTCGTTTCGGCTGGACGGCCAGCGCGCCCTCGTCACGGGGGCATCGCGGGGCATCGGACTGGGGTGCGCTGTCGCTCTGGCCGAGGCCGGGGCCCATGTGGTGATGGCCGCGCGTGGACAGGCCGAGTTGGACGCCGCTGCCACGGAGATGCGCGCCGAGGGCTGGTCGGTGGAAACCGCCGTACTGGACATCGCGGACCTGGACGCGCAGGCCGAATTCTTCGGCGCACAGGCGCCCTTCGATTGCCTTGTGAATTCGGCAGGGCTGGCGCGCCATTCTCCGGCACTCGATACTCGCCCCGAGGATTTCGACGCGGTGATGTCTGTCAACCTCCGTGCAGCCTATTTCCTCGCCACCAACGCGGCCCGGACCATGCCCGACGGCGGCAGCATCGTGCAGATCAGCAGCCAGATGGGCCATGTGGGCGGGCTGGACCGCGCGGTCTACTGCGCCTCCAAGCACGGCGTCGAAGGCATGACCAAGGCCATGGCGCAGGAATTCGGCCCCCGCGGCATCCGCGTCAACAGTCTGTGTCCGACCTTCATTCGCACACCGCTGACCGAGGCGACCTTTGCCGACCCCGAAAAGCGCGCCTGGATCATGGGCAAGATCAAGCTGCCCCGCGTCGCCGAGATCGAGGACATCATGGGCGCGGTCGTGTTCCTGTGCTCCCCGGCCAGCGCGATGGTGACGGGAACCGGCCTTCTGGTCGATGGCGGCTGGACCAGCGGCTGAGGATGGCGCGGGACCGGGTCACATCGCTGGACGTCGCGCGGGTTGCGGGGGTCAGCCAGTCCGCGGTCAGCCGGGTCTTCACCCCCGGTGCATCCGTCTCGCCCAAAACCGCCAAGAAGGTCCGCGCCGCCGCCGAGGAGCTGGGCTACCGCCCGAACGTGCTTGCGCGGTCGCTCATCACGGGCCAGTCAAAGATCATCGGGCTGGTGGTCGCCTATCTCGACAACCAGTTCTACCCGGACGCGCTGGAACGCCTGTCCATGGCGCTGCAGGATCGTGGCTATCACATCCTCGTTTTCATGGCCTCCGGCACGGGCGCGCAGGTGGACCGGGTGATTGGCGAACTGCTGGATTACCAGGTCGACGGTATCATCACCGCTTCGGTCGGCATGTCGGACGAGTTGACCAAACGCTGCAACTCCGCCGGCATCCCCGTGGTGATGTTCAACCGCGGCCAGGATGATGCGCGCCTGTCTTCCGTCACCTCGGACAACTTCACCGGCGCGCGCGAGATCGCCCGCTTTCTCGCAGCGGGCGGGCACGAACGCATCGCCCATATCACCGGCTGGACCGGGTCGAGCACCGGACGCGACCGAAAGGCCGGGTTCCTCGCAGGGCTCGAGGATGCAGGCCTCGCCGCTCACGGTATCGTCGACGGGCACTACCGGCGGGCGGAGGCGCAAGCGGCTGCGCACGCGCTCTTTGCAGGCGCGGCACCACCGGACGCGATCTTCGTCGGCAATGACCACATGGCGTTTGCCGTGATGGACACCGTGCGCGGGGAGCTGGGCGTCAGGATCCCCGAGGATGTGTCCATCGTGGGCTACGATGATGTGCCGCTGGCGGATTGGGGCGCGTACCGGCTGACCACATGGCGGCAACCTTCGAACCGCATGGTGGCCGCGACAGTCGAGCTGCTGCTGGGGTTGATCGACGATGCGGACCGCGCGCCCGAAAAACTGGAAATCGCAGGGCGGCTGATCGTGCGCGACAGCGCGCGGGTGCCCGCGGATTGGAGTGAAAATGCAAGGGTTTGACCCGAAATTCCGGGATTTTCCCGACTACATCATCGGCATCACCAAGGAGATCTGGGAAGATCGCGGCATCGCGACCCTCCATCACTATTACGCGCCGGATATCGTCGTGCGGTCCCCGGCCTCGGTCGTTATCGGCAACCAGGGCGTGATCGCGGCCACCATGGCGACACTGGCGGAGTTTCCCGACCGCACCCTGCTGGGCGAGGATGTGATCTGGTCCGGAACGCCCGAGGAGGGGATGCTCAGCTCCCATCGCCTGTTGAGCACCGCCACCCATCTGGGCGACGGTGTTTACGGGGCGGCCACGGGAAAGCCGCTGGTCTACCGGATCATCGCGGACTGCCACGCGCGCAACAACCAGATCGATGACGAATGGCTGATCCGGGATCAGGGTGCTATCGTGCGCCAGATGGGGTGGGAGCCGAAAGCCTTCGCCGCCGATCAGATCGCGCGCGAAGGTGGTCCCGAGGTCTGTGTCAAACCCCTGACACCCGCGACCGACCGGGTGGGGCCCTACACGGGTCGCGGCAATGACAATGAATGGGGCGCGCGCTATGCCGATCTGCTCACGCGGATCATGGGCGCGGATATGGCCGCCATTCCAGAGGGTTATGACCGGGCCTGCCAGTTGGAGCATCCCGGGGGCCGCACCGGGCATTCCTTCGGCGCGGCGGATCGGTTCTGGATGGGGCTGCGGGCGTCCTTTCCGTCGGCCGAGTTCCGGATCGAGCACCAGATCGGGCGCGAGGACCCCCAGATGCCGCCGCGCGCGGCCCTGCGCTGGTCGCTCCACGGGCGTCACGATGGATGGGGCGCGTTCGGTCCCCCCACCGGGGCAGAGGTCTACATCCTGGGGCTCAGCCATGCGGAGTTCGGCAGCCTTGGTGCCACCGCACCGCGCTTGCGCCGGGAATACGTGATCTATGACGAGACGGCGATCTGGAAGCAGATCCTGCTCGCGACCGGATGACGGGCGTGGGGCGATATCAGCTCGTTCTGGCCTGCCGTGGCGCGAGGCCTGGTCTGTGGGTCTCCCCGCCAAGGAGCCTTCCGTGACGTTCCCTTCAATTTCGTCCAGTCTCGCAGCTGCCGTGCTCACTTTGACCGGTACCGCGGTTTGCGCCGAGACCTGGAACTTGCGCAGCCATGATGACGGGTCCTTCTTCCTGCACAGCATGAGCGGCCCTGCGGGAAGCTTCGCTCTTGAATGCGGGGAAAAATCGGTGCGCGGCCTGTCACCGTTGCAGACGGGCAATACCACACCGCGGGTCACCCGCGCCGACGCGCTCCGGATCGGTTTCGGCAGCGCAACCTTGGGTCTGCCGCGATCCGAGGGCAGCCGCAGCGACGTGATGCTGGTGGTCGGCAGGGCGGGCTTCCAGTTGCCGGAGTTGATCTGGGATGAGCTTGACGGCTCCTGGGGGGCGGAGCTGTCGGCCACCGATCCCGCTTTCACCGAGATCGCGCAGGCGGAGGTATTCGGCATCTATACGGCGTCTGACGCGCAGATGCGGACGCTCTCGGCCGTCGGTTTCGGTTCGGTTCATGCCCGGCTGCTCCAGAGTTGCGCGGCGGGCTTTGCGGCCATCGGTCAGCCTTGGGTTGTCGGCTTGCCGGAGCCGGCAGCCCCTTGGCAGGCCAATGGAACGGAGGCGCGTGCCCGCACGGCCCTGACCGAAGGCTGCAATGGGGCGTTCGATCTGGAACCATCTGCGCTCCTGCGCGGCCAGATCGACGGGGACGGGATCGAGGATGTGGTGCTGGACTGGGGAAGCGTGACCTGCCGCTCCGGTCCGGCGCGCCCGTTCTGTGGCGCCGCCATGTGTTCGGTGGATGTGTTCCTGAGCGCCCGGAGCGGAGCGCCCGAGACCCTGTTGGCGCTCGGGGTGCGGCTGCAACCGCTGTCGAACGGGCTACAAGGGGTTGCGACGGGCGGGTCACTCGCCATGTGCCAGGACCGCGGCGGCGGATCGTGTGAATTCCTGTGGTACTGGACCGGCACCGGTCTGGAGGAGCTGCGCTAGCCGCACCTGACCACCACCGAAGCGATACCGGACTACACCTTGAGGGAGAGACAGATGACAGCCATTCGCACAACCCATGTGGGGAGCTTGCCGCGCAGTCAGGAGGTCGTCGATTTCATCTTCGCCCGCGAGCAGGGCGCAGAATATGACACCGATGCCTTCGCGGCGGCGATGACGCGGGGATGTGAGGAAACCGTCGCCAAGCAGGTCAAGGCAGGGATCGACGTGGTCAGCGATGGCGAGACCTCGAAGATCAGCTATGCCACCTATGTCAAGGACCGCTACACGGGCTTTGCCGGGGACAGCAAGCGCAACGCCCCCGCGGATCTCAAGATGTTCCCGGCCTTTCTCGAACGGCTCAAGGACGAAGGCGGCACGCCCACCTATGCCCGGCCCATGTGCGTGGGCGAAGTGCGTTCCAAGGGGCAGGGGGAGCTGCAGACCGACATCGCCAACCTCAAGGCCGCGATGGCGGCCCATGGCACATCCGAGGGCTTCATGAATGCCGCCTCGCCCGGGGTCATCTCCCTGTTTCTGCAAAACGATTTTTATCCCACCCGGGACGCGTATCTTGCCGCGCTGGCCGACGCCATGGCCGAGGAATACCGCACCATCGTGGAGGCGGGGCTCTACCTGCAGCTTGACTGCCCGGACCTCGCGCTGTCGCGGCACATGCTTTTCAACGACTTGACCGATGATGAGTTCATCAAGATCGCCGGCGCCCATGTGGAGGCGCTGAACCACGCGCTTGCGGGGATCGATCCGGACCGGGTACGGGTGCATATCTGCTGGGGCAATTACGAGGGACCCCATGTCTGCGACATCGACATGGACAAGGTCTTCGGCACGCTCATGGGGGTGTCGGCGCAGCAGCTTCTGTTCGAGACCTCCAACCCCCGCCATGCCCACGAATGGACGGTATTCCGGGACCGCAAGGCCGAGATCCCGGAGGACAAGATCCTCGTGCCCGGGGTCATCGACAGCACCACGAATTTCGTCGAACACCCGGAACTCGTCGCCCAGCGGATCGAACGCTTTGCCGGGATCGTCGGTGCGGACCGGGTGATCGCGGGATCGGATTGCGGCTTCGGGACCTTCGCCGGGTTCGGCGCGGTGGATCCGGACATCGCTTATGCCAAGCTCGCCGCCCTCAGTGATGGGGCGCGCCGAGCCTCCGCACGGTTGGGCTGACGCCTGGGTCCGAACACGAAAACGCCGCCCGGCGAGATCTGCGGGGCGGCGTTTTTCATTTCGGCTCCAAGGCGGCGAGCCGCAGGACGGGTCAGCTCGCGGCTCTCCCGGCATTCTTGTTCGCGGCTGTGGGCGCGACGTCGCTGTTGGCGTCGATGAATTCCAGCACCAAAGGACGGATGTTGTTCCGCCAGGACCGTCCCGCGAAGATCCCGTAATGGCCCGCACCCGGCTCCAGGTGGCTTGCCTTTTTCGACTGCGGCAGGCCGGTGCAGAGGTCCAACGCGGCGACACATTGGCCAGGGGCCGAGATGTCGTCGTCCATCCCCTCGACGGTTTTCACCGCGACGGTCGTGATCTTGCCGATATCCACATGCACGCCATTGACCACGAATTCATTCTTCGCGATTTCGCGGTTCTTGAAGATCCGCTCCACGGTCGAAAGGTAGAATTCCGCAGTCATGTCCATTACGGCGAGATATTCGTCGTAGAACCGGTTATGCGCGTCGTGATCGGCGGCTTCTCCCTTGGCGGCCCGCACAACTTGGTCCGTGAAGGCCTTGGAGTGGCGCTCGGCATTCATCGACATGAAGGACGCCAGTTGCAGCAGCCCGGGATAGACCATCCGACCCACACCCGCGTATTTGAACCCGACCCGTTGCAGCATGGTCTGCTCCAACTGGCCCATGGTCACGCGATTGCCGAAATCGGTCACCTCGGTCGGGGTGGCGTCCGGATCGATCGGCCCGCCGATCAGCGTCAGCGACCGCGGCTGTGCGTCCGGCTCTTCGGCGGCGAGATAGGCCGTCGCGGCCAATGTCAGCGGCGCGGGCTGGCAGACCGCGATGACATGGGTCTCCGGCCCCATCTCCTTCATGAAATCCACGAGGTAGAGGGTATAATCCTCCACGTCGAACTTGCCTTGAGACACGGGGATGTCGCGCGCGTTGTGCCAATCGGTGATGTAGACTTCGCAATCGGGCAGCAGGCTCAGCACGGTGGAGCGCAACAGGGTCGCGTAATGCCCGGACATCGGCGCCACGAGCAGAACCTTGCGGCGTTTCTTCGGCCGACCGAGCACGTTGAACCGGATCAGGTCACCGAAGGGGCGGGCGACCACGATCTCCGTCTCGACCAGGTGATCGCGCCCATCCTCGGCCACGACGGAGCGGATGCCCCAGTCGGGTTTCGTGACCATGCGCGCAAAGGTGCGTTCCGTGACCTCACCCCAGCCTGCCAGTACCTTGAAAAAGGGGTTCGGAACCATGCCGGTCACCGGGTACGATGCCATGGCCTTCGCGGTCGCCCCCAGCCATTCATTGGTGTTTCGCGCGCTTTCCATAAGATCGTAGGTCACGAGGTACTTCACGACGTCTCCTTAACTTCCGGTCGCCCGGATCAATTCGTCGCTTTGCCCCCCCGTGCAGGCGACGATACTGTCAGGTTGCGGAACATACGGGGAAAGCGGTGGTATGACAACTGAGTCGGGCGGGCGGGAAGTCGCAGGATTAGAAATGGGTGAAAATCTCGAAAAACTGAATGCGAATGTTGCGAAAATGGAAGAGCTGTCGCAACGATTGGTCCGGGCCATCTCTCAGCGGGAGGCGCATGACCAGGGCCTTCAGGGGCCTGGAACCGACGTCTACATGAAGGCCGCGAGCGCTTATGTGGCCGAGGTGCTCAACAATCCGGCCAAGCTGATGGAGCACCAGGTCCAGTACTGGGGCAAGACGCTCAAGCATGTGGTCGAAGCGCAACAAATGCTGGCCAAGGGGCAGCTGAAGGCGCCCCGTGACGAACATGCGGGCGATCGCCGCTTCAAGAACCCGCTTTGGGATACCCACCCGTATTTCAACTTCGTCAAGCAACAATACCTGATTTCCGCGGAATCGATCGAGAAGGCGGTGGCCGATCTCGACAACCTGGAGCCCAACGACAAGAAGCGGGTGGAGTTCTTTTCCAAGCAGATCGTCGATCTGTTCTCGCCTGCGAATTTCCTGTCCACCAATCCCGATGCGCTCGAGAAGGCGGTGGAAACCAACGGGGAGTCCCTGGTGCGCGGGCTGGAGAATCTGGTGCGCGACATCGAATCCCATCAGGGCGAGCACCTCGTCACCCTGTCGGATCCGTCCGCCTTCACCGTGGGCGAAAACCTCGCCACGACGGAAGGCTCGGTCGTCTATCGCAACCGGATGATGGAATTGATCCAGTATGCGCCCAAGACCGAGACCGTCTGCAAGACGCCGCTGATCCTGTTCCCGCCCTGGATCAACAAGTTCTACATCCTCGACCTGAAGCCCAAGAACTCCCTGATCAACTGGATCGTCGAGCAGGGCTATACGCTTTTCGTGGTCAGCTGGGTCAACCCGGACGAAACCTATGCCGATGTCAGCCTCGATACCTATGTCGAGGAAGGCTACATGACCGCCATCGAGGAAGTGAAGAAGATCACCGGCGAGAAACAGGTCAATGCCGTGGGTTACTGCATCGCGGGCACGACTCTGACCTCGGTTCTGGCGCTGATGAACAAGCGCGGCGACAAGTCGGTACGCTCGGCGACCTTCTTCACCACCATGACCGATTTCGAGGATGCAGGCGAGATGGCCGTGTTCCTCGATGACGATTTTGTCGACGGGATCGAACGCGAGGTCGCGAGCAAGGGCTACCTGCATTCGTTCTTCATGTCGCGGACCTTCTCTTACCTGCGGGCGAACGACCTGGTCTACGGCCCCGCGATCCGCAGCTACATGATGGGCGAGGCGCCGCCCGCCTTCGACCTTCTGCATTGGAACGGGGACAGCACGAACCTGCCCGGCAAGATGGTGGTGCAGTACCTGCGTGACCTGTGCCAGGGCAACAAGCTGGCCAAGGGCGAGTTCGAGCTGTGCGGCGAGGTGCTGTCGCTCAAGGACATGAAGACACCGGCCATGGCCATCGCTTGCGAGACCGACCACATCGCCCATTGGAAAGGCAGCTTCAACGGCTTCAAGCAGTTCGGCAGTCGCGACAAGACTTTCATCGTGTCCGAATCCGGGCATATCGCCGGCATCGTCAATCCGCCGAGCAAGATGAAATACGGCCACTATACCAATGACGGCCCGATGGAAGATCCCGAGACCTGGCTGGCCTCGGCCGAGTATCACGAGGGCTCCTGGTGGCCGCGCTGGTCGGAATGGCTCAAGCGCCGCTCCGGGGCGCAGGTCCCGGCCCGGCAACCGGGCGATGCGACTCACCCAGCCCTCGCTGCGGCGCCAGGTGAATACGTCGTTGCGCGCGTAGATGGTTGATATCAAAGGAAATAAAAAATACTGCAGCGCAGCAATTTAAACTTGAATTGCTGCGCTGCAGCGTCTATATCATTGGTCAGACGCACGAAACACCCGGCGGTCGGGTGCAAGCGCCCAGGAGATAGACCAATGGCTAAAGCCGAAGATTTCACCAAGTACATGTCCGACTTCATGGCATCGTTCCCGATGGACACCTCCGCCATGACCGACGCATTCAAGAATTCCGCCGCTCTGAGCGAGAAGCTGTCGAAAGTGGCTCTGGAAGCTGCCGACAAATCCACCGAGATCTCCACCAAGTGGACCAAAGAAACGATCTCGAAGCTGGGTGATGTCACTGCCGCCAAGACCGAGCCGACCGACTACACCAAGGCGATGACCGACTTCGCTTCCGCACAGGCTGAGATGGCTTCCGAGAACATGGCGGCCTTCGCTGAAGTCGCCAAGAAGGTTCAGATGGAAACCGTCGAGCTGATGCTGGCTGCCGGCAAGGAAGTTCAGGAAGAGACCACTGCCGCCGTCAAGAAGGCGACCGCAGAGGCCACGACCGCTGCCAAGAAAGTTGCTGCTGCGAAGTAAGCACGACCAACAGAACACCAACCTCCTCCCAATCTGGTGTTCCGTTAGAGAGGGTGGGCTTCATGCTCACCCTCTTTTTTTGCCCATGCAGCGGGTGGGGCATAATGCTGCATCGCAGAATTTGTCTTTGGTTCAGAGCATAGCCTCCCTTAGACTGACCCTATCGCAATGCCCACGTCAGAAGGGCCGCATCCAAGGACACAGACCATGGCAAACAATGACGACTTCACGAAGTACATCACCGACATGCTCAGCGCGTACAAGATGGACAACTCCACCATGACCGATGCGTTCAAGAACAGTGCCGAGTTGGCCGACCGGATGTCCCAGGTGGCCCTCGAAGCAGCAGAGCGCGCCAACGATGTCTCGGCCCAATGGGCCAAAGACACTCTGTCGAAGATGGGCGATGTCTCGGCCTCCAAGGACGCGCCGGCAGACTATACCAAGGCGATGTCCGATTTCGCAGCCGCGCAGGCAGAGATGTCCGCCGAAATGATGTCCGCCTATGCGGAGATCGCCAAGAAGGTGCAGATGGAAACCGTCGAATTGCTGATGTCCGCCACACAGGACATGCAGGCCAACGTGAGCGCGGCCCAGCCCGGCGCCAAGAAGGCCGCACCGCGCAAGCGCAAGTAACACCGCACCCTCCTGTGCCCCGGCTATGCGTTCGGGCGGGCCCTGTGCCCGCCCATTTTCATGCGCGGGTTTCTCTTTCTTTTTCTGCACACGTGCCCTAAAGTTTTCTGCACCGCCAAAACAAGGAGGGGGTTGTGGCAGAAACCGGAAAACCGTTGTTGATCAAACGGTACGCGAGCCGACGTCTCTACAACACGGAAACGAGTGACTATGTCACGCTGGAGGATATCGCGAAGTTCATTCGCGAAGGCCGCGAGGTGCAGATCGTCGATCTTAAGAGCGGCGACAACCTCACCCGTCAATATCTCCTTCAAATCATTGCAGAACATGAGAGTCGTGGCGAGAATGTCCTGCCGATCTCGGTGTTGACCGACCTGGTGCGGAGCTATGCGGGGCAATCCACCTCCGTGGTGCCCCAGTTCCTTGCGGCGTCCTTCGAGATGCTGCGCGACAGTCAGGAGAAGATGATCAACAACCTCGGGGGCATGCCCAATCCCATGGTCGCCGTGCCGGGTTTCGAGCAGATGCAGAAACAGCAGAAAGCGTTTCTCGAAACAATGATGGGCGGGTGGACACCTTCCAGCACCATGCCGACCGAGGAGGCGAGCGAAAAGCCCGAGGACTCCACAGCCGATATCGACGATATAAAGCGGCAATTGGCCGACCTGCAGAAGAAGCTTTCCGGACTGAACTAGGCATGATCCGAAAGTGGTCCGGCCGCCGCGCCGTGCCCGCGCGGGATGGTGTCGACCTTGGCGCATAGTGGCAAATTCACGCTTTGGGGTGTCGAGGTGTTCCTCGCCACCGCGGAGGAACGTGCGATCTCTGCGGCAGCACGCCGTCTGGGCGTGAGTATCTCGGCGGTCTCACAGCAGCTCACGAACCTCGAGGCCGCACTGGGAGTGGACCTTCTGGACCGTTCCGCGCGGCCCATGGCCCTGACACCGGCGGGGCGGCTGTTCCGTGCCCGGGCCCAGGCCATTCTCAACGAGGCCGAGCTCGCCCGGATGGAACTGGCCCGCACCGGCAGAGGGGCGGTGCCCCGAATCCGGCTGGGGGTGATCGAGGATTTCGATGCCACCGTGACCCCGGGTGTCCTGCTCGACCTGGTCGCGCAGTTGCCGCGCAGCCGCATCCGCCTCGAAAGCGGCGCGAGCCATCGGTTGCTCGACCTGCTGGACAGTCGCGGGCTGGATATGGTCGTCGCCACCGAAGTGGCCGCGCCGCCCCCCTGGATGGATGTGCATACGATCCTGCGCGACCCTTTCGTGCGGGTGCTACCGAAATCCGCAGGGCCGCAGATCGAGTACATCAAGTACACCAGCCGCCATGTCATGGGCCAACAGATCGAGGCGCATCTCGCCCGCCACGGTCAGCCGTCCGATGCCCGGTTCGAACTCGACAGCTACGCGGCGATCCTCGCGATGGTGGCGGAGGGGCGCGGCTGGACCATCCTGACCCCGCTCGGGGTCGCCTCGGCGCAGCGCTTCCTCGGGCAGGTCGATCTGGAACCCCTCGACACCCCGCCGCTGGCCCGCACCATTTCCGTCATGGCGCGGCAGGATGTCCTGCTCGACATGCCGGAACGCGTGGCCGAGACCCTGCGCGCGCGCGTCGCCGCGGCGGTGGTCGATCCGCTGCTGGCGCGCTGGACCTGGTTGCGGGGCCAGCTCGAGATGCTCTAGGCGCTCAGCCGCTGGGGCTCCTTCACCGCGAAAATCCCCTCCCGCAGGATCGCAATGATCGTGTTAAGCTCGTCCGGGGTCAGTCGTGCGGGCAGGCGCAGATCGCAGGCCCGCATCAGCATCTCGCGCGTCTTGGGCAACTCCGGCTGATCCCGCAGGAACTGCCAGTTCCAATAGGCCCGTGCATTGTCGGCGCTCATCCCGAACACCTGCACCGACAGGCCATGGGTCTGCGTCGCCGCGCAGAACGCCCGGACCTCTGCGTCGCTCAAACCCACAAGGTTGAACTGGATCGAATCCGGCGCGCGGGCTTCTCCGGGCAGGGGGCTGGGCACCTGCATCCAGGGCAGCGCGTTCAGGGCGGCGGCGACATAGTCGTGATTGGCGCGCCCGTCCCGCACCCGGCGCGGGATTTCCGCCAATTGCGACCGGATGATCGCCGCCGAAATGTTGCTCAAACGCGTGTTGTAAAGCGGCAGCTGGTTCTGCCACCGCGCGCAGGCCGAGCCGATGCCCGGGTGTTTCTTCCACGCATGCTCATAGGCGCCGGACATGATGATCGCCCGCGCGGCCAGATCCGCATCGTCGGTGATCAGGATCCCCCCTTCGCCCGCATTCACCAGCTTGTAGGACTGGAACGAGAAACAGCCGATCCGCCCGATCGTTCCGATCTTGCGCCCCTTCCACACCGTGCCCAGGGAATGGGCCGCGTCCTCGATCACGGGGATGCCGCGCGCATCGGCCAGCGCCATGATCGCGTCCATGTCCGATGTGTGCCCGCGCATATGACTGATCAGGATACAGGCGATGTCTTCGGTCAGCTTGGCCGCGAAATCCTCCAGGTCGATCCGGTAATCGGCGCCCACCTCGACCAGCACCGATGTGCAGTCCGCATGCACCACCGCCGAGGGCACCGCGGCGAAGGTGAAGGCCGGGATCAGCACCTTGGCCCCGCGCGGCAGGTCCAGCGCCTTCAAAGACAGGAACAGCGCCGCCGAACAGGACGCCACCGCCACGGCATAACGGCTTCCCATCATCTCGGAGAATTCCTGTTCCAGCAGCGAGACAGGCGCATTCTCCGGCGCAGTATAGCGGAACAGATCACCCGATTGCAGCAACCCGTCGATCTCGGCACGGGCCGCGGCAGGGATCGGTTCGGCATCATAGGTGTTCGGGGCGATAAGGGTCATATTGCGCCTTTCCTGAAAACTCATTTCAGGAAATCTACAGGTTTCGCCAGGTGGTTTCCAGACAATCCTGCGTTAGAACGGCAAGCGATCCCGCAGGCCGGCAAGGCTCATCGCGCCCAAGAGCAGCGGCGCGCGTAGGGCCGCGCCGCCGGGAAAGGGCGCGTGGGGCAGGGCGGCAAGCTGGTTGAACCGCTCCGGCGCCCCCGCGGCGGCCTCCGCCATCGCCTTGCCGAAGAGCAGCGACAGCGCCACGCCATGGCCCGAATACCCGCCTGCCGAAAATACCCGGGGCGAGACCTTGCGCGCAAACGGCAGGCGGCTGCGGGTGATCGCGAGCGTTCCGCCCCAGGCGTAATCGATCCCGATCCCGCGCAACTGCGGGAAGATCCGCTCGAGCGGTCCGCGCACCTTGGCGGCGATATCCGGCGTGAACCGGTAGCGATAGCTTTCGCCGCCCCCGAACAGGAGCCGCCCGTCCGGCGCGCGGCGGAAATAGTTGACCACGAACTTGTTGTCGGCGACCGCATGCCCCTCGGGCAGGATCGCATCCGCGTCCGGGCCGAGCGGTTCGGTCGCGACCATGTAGGAGTTGATCGGCATGACATGAGCTGCGGTCGCGCTGTCCAGGCCGCCGATATACCCGTTCCCGGCGAGGATGACCTGCTCGGCCGCGATGGTGGCAGCGTCCGTGGTCACGACCACATGGGGCCCTGCATCCGCGACGCTGCGTACCTGGGAGCCTTCGAAGATCTGCGCCCCCGCGACCTGCGCCAGATCGGCAAGCCCCAGAACCAGCTTGAGCGGGTTCAGGTGCGCCGCCCCGGCGTCGAGCACACCGCCCGCGTAAACCGCGCTGCCCACCAACGCGGCGATCCGGTCCCGGTCCAGTGGCGTGACCCCGTCATATCCCACTGCCGCCTGCACATGGGCGGCCTCCGCGTGATACCCGGCCACGTCTCCGGCGCGGTCCGTGGCATAGATCACCCCGGCTCGCAGATCACAGTCGAGGCCTCGCGCGACCAATTCATCGACCAGCTTCCGCGCTTCGCGAGCCAGCGCCCACTGGGCGTGGGCGGTCTCGCGGCCATAGCGCGCCTCCAGCGTGCTCAGATCCAGCCGGGGACCGGAGGCGACCTGCCCCCCGTTGCGCCCCGACGCGCCGAACCCGACCCTCTGGGCGTCGAGGACCACCACGTCATAGCCGCGCTGGGCGAGGTGCAGGGCCGCCGACAGCCCGGTATATCCGCCCCCCACGATGCAAATATCCGTATGGATCGGCCCCTGTGCTGCCGGCAGGGCGGGGCGCGCGGGCACCGTGCTGGCGTAATAGCTTGGCGGGTAGGCCCCGTCCCGATCATTGGCGCGCAGCAGGTCCATTCACACGTTCAGAAGCAGATGCTCCCGCTCCCAGGGTGAGATCACTTGCAGGAATTCGGTGTATTCGTGGCGCTTGACGATCTCGTAGACCCGGCAGAATTCCGGCCCGAGAATATCGTGCACCGCGGTCGCCTCGGAAAACAGGTCCAGCGCCGCGCCAAGCTCCGGGGCGAGGTCCTCGGACCCGGAATAGGCATCGCCCACATATTGCGGCTTCGGCGGTTTCTCGGCCAGCAGGCCGAGATAGCCGCAGGCGAGCGAAGCCGCGATGCCCAGGTACGGGTTGCAATCCATGCCTGCCAGCCGGTTCTCCACCCGCCGGGCGGCCGGGTTGGCCACCGGCACCCGCAGACCCGCCGTACGGTTGTCCCGCGCCCATTCTAGGTTTATGGGGGCGGCATTTTCCGGGACATACCGCCGGTAGCTGTTCACATAAGGCGCATAGAGCGGAACCACATCGCCCAGATGGCTCTGCAACCCGGCGATGAAATGCTGAAAGGCGGGGGTCTCGGTGCCGTCCGGCGCGGTGAAGATGTTCTCCCCCGTGGCGATGTCGGTCACCGAATGGTGGATATGCATGGCCGAGCCCGGCTCGTCCTGGATCGGCTTGGCCATGAAGGTGGCGAAACAGTCATGTCGCAGCGCCGCCTCCCGGATCAGCCTTTTGAAATAGAACACCTCGTCGGCCAGCTTCAGCGGATCGCCATGGCGCAGGTTGATCTCGATCTGGCCGGCGCCGCCCTCCTGGGTGATGCCGTCGATCTCCAGCCCCTGGGCCTCGGCGAAATCGTAGATATCGTCGATCACCGGGCCGTACTCGTCCACCGCGGACATGGAATAGGCCTGCCGGGCCGCCGCGCGCCGCCCGGTGCGCCCCATGGGCGGCTGGATCGCTATGGCCGGATCGATGTTGCGCGCCGTGAGGTAGAATTCCATCTCCGGCGCGACCACGGGTTTCCAGCCCCGCGCCTTGTAGAGCGCGATCACCCGCTTGAGCACGTTGCGCGGGGCCACCGGCATGGGCGCGCCGGACTGGTCCTCGATGTCGTGGATGATCTGCAAGGTCCAGTCGGCGGTCCAGGGCGCCGGGGTCGCGGTGCTGAAATCGGGTTTCAGAACCATGTCGGGCTCGGTGAACCCGTCGAGCGCCGCCTCCGCCCAGCCGCCGGTAATGGTCTGGAAAAAGATCGAATTGGGCAGATAGAACGACATCTGCCGCGCGAACTTGGCCGCGGGCATCGCCTTGCCGCGGGCCACGCCCGCAAGGTCGGCCACGATGCATTCCACCTCGTCGAGGCGCCGCCCTTCGAGGTAGGCGCGGGCGGGTTCGGGCACGCTGGCGAGCATCCGCTCAAGCGGCGTTTCGGCCATGTTTGGGGGTCCTGTCCATGAGGAAAAAGGCGGCGATGGCCTTGGCGATCGCCATGTTGTCGATCGGTTGATCGAGTTGGAGGGCCGCGGTGTCCAGCTGGCTGGCGGGTACGTTGTCGACTGCACGCTGGGAGGTCAGAAGGGCCGACAGAACCTCGGGCGTGAACTCGGGATGGGGCTGCACGCTCCAGGCCCGGGTGCCATAGATCAGCCCGGCATGTTTGCAGAATGCGTTCGACATGAAGGTCTGCGCATCGGCCGGCGGCTCGGTCACCTGGTCGCGGTGCCAGGCATTGAGATGCAGCGCCCCCATATCCTCGGCGTAATAACTCTGCCGCCCGACCGCCCATCCGCCCGCAAAGGGCAAGACCTCGCCGCCGAAGGCCTTTGCGAGAATCTGATGGCCGAAGCAGATGCCGACCATCGGCACATGGGCGACATAGGCGGCGCGGATGAACTGCTCCAGCTTCGGGATGAAGTCATGCGCCTCGTAGGCCCCGTGGCGGGAGCCCGAGATCAGCCACCCCTCCTGCGCGTCCGGGCCGGGCGGAAACTCGAGGTTTTCGACGTCATAGGTGGTGAAGGTGAACCCGTGCCCGGTTAGAAGCGTGGGATACAACCGTTCATACCCGCCGTGCTGCTCACGCACCTCGTCGGGCGGCTGTCCACATTGGAGAATGCCGATGTCCATCTTGGCTCAGTTGTTTCCCACCTTCAGCCTAGCCTCAATTTTTCCGATCCCGCAAGCGTGTCCTGCGGTCAACGGACCAATTGTGGGCGCAGGCGCAGTTTCGGCCGCACATGGGGCGCGAGATGGCGGTTGAGCCGACGGTTGATAAGGCTGAACACGAAGATCACCGCCAGGGTCAGCAGGATGAAATAGAACGCCACGATGGGGTAGGGGATGAACGGGTTGAAGGTCTTGTCCGCGAAATACTGCGCGTAATAGAGCGCATCGCCGCGCTGCTGAAACGCGGGAAAGCCCGCGAAAAACACCAGCGTCGTGGCATGGAACAGGAAGATCGCCTCGTTGGTATAGGACGGCCAGGCCAGCCGCAGCATGGTGGGCCAGGTCACCCGGCGGAACTTCGTCCACCCGGCCAGCCCGTAGGCATCCGCCGCCTCCAGATCGCCCTTGGGCACCGAGCGCAGCGCGCCGTAGAAAATCTCGCCCGCATAGGCCGAGGTGTTCAGGAACAGGACCACCAGCGCCCCCGCCCAGGCCGAGGTGAACGGGTCGAAGGCGGGCGAGACCGCCTTGAGCTGGATGAACAGGAAATAGGCGAGGAAGAACTGGATGAAGAGCGGCGAGCCCCGGAACACGAAGATGAACCAGTCCGCGGGCACCCGCAGCACCGCGCGGTCCGACGCCTTGCCCAGGGCCACCGCCGTGGCGAGGAAAAATCCGAACAGCAACGCGAAAGCCCCGAAATACACGTTCCAGATCAGGCCCGACCCGATCAGGGTGAACTGCTCGCACAGGGTGAAATCCGACCGCGGCAGCAGCCGCTCGCCATGGCCGATCGACCGCAGCGCATAGTCCTGAACCGTCTGCCAGCAGCTCATGTCGCGGGCGCCTTGCGCTGGGCTTCCCCGGCCATGGTGGCTTGACCGTGGCTCAACCGCCGCATCAGACGCGCAAAGATGCGTTCAGACACCGAGGTCAGGGCGAGGTAGAACACCAGCAGACCCAGGAAATACCACAGCCGCCAGTCGCCATGGGGATAATCCGAGAACCGCGCGCTCTGCACCCCGCCGAGCTCCCGCGCCCAATAGACGATGTCCTCGATCCCCAACAGGAACAGAAGCGGCGTCGCCTTCACCAGGATCTGCCACAGGTTGGACAGGCCCGGCAGTGCATAGACCCACATCTGCGGCACCAGGATCCGCCAGAACGCCTGCCGCCTGGTCATGCCATAGGCCTCGGCCGTCTCGATCTGTGCCCGCGGCACCGCGGTCATCGCGCCGTAAAGGACGTTCGCCGCGAAGGCCCCGAACACCACCGCAAAGGCGATCACCGCCAAGGTGAAGCCATAGGTCTCATGCACCCATTGCGGGCTCGTGGACAAAGGCAGCTTGGCCTCGGCGCAGACCACGAAATCGTTGCCCTGCCGGACGGCCTGCGTCCAGTCGGGGCATTTCCAATGGTGACGCAGGTATTCGAGCCCCTGGTCCAGCGCGATGGGCACAAAGAGGAAGAAGGCGATGTCCGGGATGCCCCGCACCATCGAGGTATAGCCCTTGCCGAGCCCGCGCAGCGGCGCAATCTGGGACCGCGCCGCGATCGCCCCGCCGAACCCCAGAAAGAGTGCGGCAGGCGCCGTCACCGCCAGAAGCAGCATCACCGTCCCGAAACTGCCGTAAAAAGCCATGTGCTTGCCCGTGGTCAGGTAACACGACAGCCAGGTCAGGCCGGACAGCGTCGATGGATCTGCGCAATAGGCGAACATCTGGGGAAAAGGCGTCCTTGAAATACGGCCAGAGGCGGGCAGGGACCCGGCGCACCGGGTCCCGCCACGTCAGATCAGAACAGGGCCGAGCCCGGCAGCCATTTCGCGATCAGCGCATTGAGCGAGCCGTCGTCCTTCATGGACTGGATCGCCGCGTCGAACTTGGCGCGCAGCTCTGGATCGCTCTCGCGCAGGCCCATGCCGATGCCACCGCCGAGCAGCACATCCTCGCCCACGAACACCAGGTCCGCGTTCTCGCTCACGAAGGGTTCGAGGAACGCCTTGTCCGCCAGCACTGCGTCGGCTTCGCCGTTGCGCACCGCTGCCACGGTCTCGTCCGGCGAGGCGAACTCGATCAGGGTCGCGCCGGTGCTGGCGATATGGCTCGCCTGGATCGTGCCGGTCTGGGCCGCGATCACGCCGCCCTCCAGGTCCACGTCTTCCGACAGCCCCATGAAGGCCGAGGGGTCGGGCTGCGTGTAGTTCTGGGTGAAGTCGATGACCTCGTCGCGCTCGTCGGTGATCGACATGCCCGCGATGATCGTGTCGTAGTTCCCCGACACCAGGTTCGGGATGATCGAATCCCAGTCATTGGTGACCCATTCGCAGGTCAGCTCGGCGCGTGCGCACAACTCGTCGCCCAGCTCGCGTTCGAACCCGTCGACCTCGCCCGCGTCGTTGAGGAAGTTGTACGGAGGATAGGCGCCCTCGGTGCCCATGCGGACCGTTGTTCCGTCGCTCGCGGCAAAGGCGGCGCCAGCCATCAGCGTGGCCAGGGCGGTGCCGAAGATCAGTGTTTTCATGTGGTGTGTCTCCCCAAAAAAGACGTAGTGATTGATTGTCATGCTGGCGCTGTTGCGCTCAGAAACTGTTTCAGACGCGCCGATTTCGGCTGTCCGAACAGAATATCGGGCGGGCCCTCTTCCTCGATCAGGCCCTGGTGGAGGAATACAACGTGATCGGAGACATCGGCCGCAAGCCGCATGTCATGGGTCACGATCAGCATGGTGCGTCCCTCGGCGGCGAGGTCCTTGATGACCTTCACCACTTCCTGCTCCAGTTCGGGGTCGAGCGCGGAGGTCGGCTCATCGAACAGCAGCGCCTTGGGCTCCATCGCCAGGCCACGGGCAATGGCCGCGCGCTGCTGCTGGCCGCCCGAAAGCTGCGCGGGATAGGCATCGCACTTGTCGCCGATCCCCACCTTGTCGAGCAGGGCGCGCGCCCGCGCCTCGACCTCTTTGGGCGGCTCGCCCAGCACCGTCACCGGCGCTTCCATCACGTTTTCAAGGATTGTCATATGGGCCCAGAGGTTGAATTGCTGGAACACCATGGACAGGTTTGTCCGGATCCGGATCACCTGTTTCTTGTCCGCAGGCCGGCGGTCCAGACCGCTGCCGGTCCAGGTGACCGGCTCTCCGCAGAACAACACGTCGCCCCGCTGGCTGTCCTCCAGCAGGTTGCAGCACCGCAGCAACGTGGACTTGCCCGACCCCGAGGAGCCGATCAGGGACACGACATCCCCCCGCTCGGCACGGATGCTGACCCCCTTCAACACCTCCAGGGCGCCATAGGCCTTGTGCAAATCCCTTATCTCGATCACCGGAACGGTTGGCTCTGTCACGGTCTGCGCTCTCTGCTGGTCGTCGCAAAGTAGGAGCCAGTTTGACCGGGATTGCAATGGGGCGGCGGGATTGACGCTAGGAAACCCGGTGATTTTCTGACCATTTGCCCGGCTTGCGGGCGATGCGGGCCCGCTGGTACAGGGGCCGAAGCAGCCTGCAAGGCTCAGGCGCCGGCTTCGACCCGCTGCCGGGCCAATGCACTGTCGCGATCGTTCACGCCCAGCAGGTTGGCCGTGAGCCGCAGGAGCGAATCCTCCTCCGGGTCGCGCACCCCGTCCGCAAGCACCACGCCCCACAGGGCTTCGATCACCGCGGTCCGGTCCTCGTAGGGCACGCCATCCTTGATCGCGCGGGTGAAGCGCACCGTGTCGGGGGCCTGCGCCTCCAGCGCCTCGGCATCGCCGCGCATCTTCGTCGCCTCGAAGGGGGACAGACCGTGCCGTTTCGCGAGGATCTTGTCGATCCGGGCCTTCTCGGCCTCGGCATAATCCCCGTCCGACCGGGCGATACGCACCAGCAGGGCCGCGAGCGCGAGCCGGGCATCGGGTTCCGGGAAGGCTTCGGGCGCGGGCGCCGTCAGGCGCTTGAGCAAATCACCAAACATGCAGGGGATATAGCCTTTGGAGCGGACATGGAAAAGGGCGCGGTCGACCGCGCCCTTGGAAAGCTGCAGCGGCCCGGGATCAGGCCAGAACGATGTTGGTCGCGCTCTCGCGGCCGTCACGGCCGGCTTCGATGTCGAAGGTCACCTTCTGGTTGTCCTTCAGGCCGGTCAGCCCGGCGCGCTCCACGGCAGAGATGTGCACGAACACATCGCGGCTGCCGCCATCGGGGGCAATGAACCCGTAACCCTTCGTTTCGTTGAACCATTTCACGGTGCCAGTGGCCATCCGATTTCTCCTTGGTGTGGCTGCCCGCGGAGGTGCGGCAGCTTCGGCGTCAGTGGTAGCATGTCGAAACTGAAGCCATCGGGAGACAGTGGATCGAAGTGCGGAACCGTTCGCACACTGGAATTGAGCACGGTCCGGCAAGATTGCAAGAGGTTTTTGCACTGACTTGACAGGCCAGACACGATGATGGGGACTTGGGCGGAAACCTGCAGGAGGCCGTCATGGCGCCCAACCCCCCGGAAACCCCTGATGAAACCCCGAAGGGCGCGTTGACCCTGCGTACCCTTGCGATGCCCGCGGATGTGAACGTGAACGGTGACATTTTCGGCGGCTGGGTGCTCAGCCAGATGGACATCGCCGCCGGGATCGTGGCCGGCGAACGGGCGCAGGGGCGGGTGGCGACCGTGGCCATCGATGCCATGAAATTCATCCGCCCCGTGAAGGTCGGCGACGTGCTGTGCATCTATGCCGAGATCGAGCGGGTCGGTCGAAGTTCCATGGGCGTGGCGCTGGAGGCCTGGGTGCTGCGCGGCCGGATCGGGGCGCGGGAAAAGGTCACCGAAGCCCTGTTCACCTTCGTCGCCATCGACGAGGAGGGCCGGACCCGCCCCGTCCCGAAACCGCAGGCCTAGCGCGCGGCACCCGCAATGGCGTCGCCCGCCTCGGAAACATCCTGTCCGATCCCCTCCACCGTGTTGCAGGCGGACAAAAGGAGCGGGGTGGCGAGAAGAAGGGCAAGCGCAACACTGCGGATCATGGGAGCCTCATGGAGAACGTTTTGCCGGATTTAGCCGCAGTCCCGGCGTGCTGACAAGGGCTGGCCCCTCAAAGGGCCGCCCAATCGTCGAAGCGGAACGGCGGCGCGTCTTGCGAAGGATGCGACGGCGGGGCGGGTTGCGGGGCGGGGCGTGTCATGGTGTGTCCTGTGGTTGCGTGA
The DNA here is from genome assembly GCF_028807315.1 of Dinoroseobacter sp. PD6. Lineage (NCBI taxonomy): Bacteria > Pseudomonadati > Pseudomonadota > Alphaproteobacteria > Rhodobacterales > Roseobacteraceae > Dinoroseobacter > Dinoroseobacter sp. PD6. The sequence continues at coordinate 324,732 of NZ_JARAMN010000003.1, forward strand.
CCTCGATATGGGCACGACGTGCTCCAAAGCGATGGGTATTGCAAGGATATCGCGCAGCCGTGAGGCGGGGTCGCGGATTTGTGAGCGGCCGAAAGAAATCAAGAGGCTCCGCGCGGCACCCGGTCGGTTGATCCCGCGGTATGCCTGACGGGGCCGTGATCCAGCGGCGCGCGCTGCGCGCGCATACCTGCGGCCAGTGCCGGGCCGATGCTGAAGGGGGGCGCTGCCCCCGGCCGCGCTGCGCGCGCCTCCCCCGGAGTATTTTCACACAAATGAAGATGCGGACGAGGCCTGCGGGCTTACGTCTCGACATATCTCCCGGTGGCGCGCGGAGCGCCGCGGGGGCCGCGCCTTTCCCAAGGGTCAGAAGTCGAACAGCTCCATCAGGAAGCTTTCCTTCTTCTTGCGCTTGGGGCCCCGTCCACCCGGATAGTCGTCGTCGAATCCACGGGTCGGCTGCGGCGCCGCGGCGGGGACGGAGCGTTCGATGATCTTGTCCAACTCCCCCCGATCGAGCCAGACCCCCCGGCAGCTTGGGCAGTAGTCGATCTCGACCCCGCTGCGGTCGGTCATCACGAGCTCGGTTCCGTCGATCGGGCATTTCATGGGCGTCTCTCCGTTTGTTCCTTTTACAGATGGGATCGGAGCGTCCCATGAAAAGACCTCACTCGAACATCTCCATGATCTCCCGGTGCAGCGCCTCCACCTCGGCCACGGCGGCGCCCTTGCGGGCGGCCTCCTGCGCGCCGAGGCCCTGACCCAGGGTCTCGGCATAGACGATGCGGTTGGCCAGGTGCGCGTCCGCCAGGTCCGCGGCGGTCTGGCCCGCGGCCTCGGCCACCTCGGCGCCCAGGCGCGTGCCCGCCCGGGTCCGGTTCAGCACCAGCAGCGTCGGCTTGCCCACCCGGTCCGCGAGATCCAGTACCCCTTCGGTCGCCCACAGATCCAAATGGGAGGTCGCCACCGGCACCACCACCAGGTCCGCGGCGCGCAGGGCGGGCTTGAGATCGCTGTCCACCTTGGGCGGCGTGTCGATGATCACCAGGTCGCAGGCCTTCGACAGCTTGCCCACCTCATAGCCCACCCCCCAGGCCGAGGCGGTGGAGAACTCCATGTCCGGAACCCCCTCCAGCCGCTCCAGCCGGGTCATGAACCACCGGCCCAGCGAGCCCTGGGGGTCGGTGTCGATCAGCGCCACGCTCTGGCCCGCCCGCAACCCCGCCACCGCGAGATTGACCGCCAGCGTGGTCTTGCCCGACCCGCCCTTTTGCTGTGCCACGGTTATGATCTTGCCTGTCATCTCTGTCCCCTGCGCTCCACAGGACACAATTTGCGGTGATTCCGAACCAGACGCACGCGAAATGTGGGAGGGCACTGGACAGGCGGGTGAATTTGTCGGGAATTTGGGCGGGACATGACACGGCTTGGTCTCCTCCTGCTGCCTCTTCTGCTCGCCGCACCCGTTCAGGCCGGACCCTGGCCGCAACCGGACGGGCAGGTCTTCGTGTCCGGAACGGTCGAACACGCTGGCGGCGATGACTGGGTCGGCACCGGCTATGGCGAGTACGGTCTGACCCAGAACATCACCCTGGGCTTCGACAGTTCGGTCACGGCCTTCGTGGGCGAGGGCTACGTGTTCCTGCGCTACCCGATTCTGCAATCGGACGGACCGAACCGGTTCGCGGTCCTGGGCGGGGTGGGGGCCTCGGGCAATCTCGAACGCGGGGTTCAGCCGCTCTGGGTGATCGGGGCGAGCTGGGGCAGGGGGCTGCAATACCCGTTCGGAAACGGTTGGGCCGCGGTGGATGCCAGCATCCGCTTCCGCGAGGAAAACAGCTTCGCCAGCACGCGGTTGACCAAGCTCGACGCCACGATCGGCTGGCAGCGCGACAATCGCGACCTCGCCATCCTGCAGATCCAGACCTCCGAAGAGCGCGGGCAGGACGCGCTGATCAAGTTCGCGCCGAGCTATGTGTGGCACTTCACCGACTGGTTCCAGCTGGAAACAGGCGTGACCGTGCCCCTGGCCGGGGACGACGTGGCCAAGGTCAAGATCGGGGTCTGGTCGCAGTTCTAGGAGCCGCGCTCAACCGGGCGTGTCGAACACGGCCGCCACGTCGTAGAGCACCGGCTCGAAGCTGCGGCACATGTCGCTGATCTTGCGATTGCGCGCGCGCATCTCGTCGCTGCGCAGCATGGCCTGGAAATCCTCCCGCCGGGCCCATTGGCTGTAATTGGCGATCCGGGTCTGGGCGTCGTTCACATGCAACCCGGCGGAGATGAAGCCGGGTTGCTTCGAGATGAAACTGGCATAGGCGTCGGTCAATTCTTCGAGCAGGTCCTGGCAGGTGCCGGGCGTCACCTCGAAGGTGGTCAGAACGGTTTGCTGGTTCGTTGTCTTGGCAATCTGGGGCATGTCGGGGTCTCCTCCCCCGACAGCCTAGACCCAATTCCGTCCCTTTGGCTAGCGGATCACATGGACCGAGCAGGGGGCGTGCCGCACCACGCGGCTGGCGGTGGAGCCGAGGAAGAAATCCTGCAACCCGGGCTTGTGGGACGAGATCACGATGCAGTCGACGCCGTGGGTGGTGGCATAGTCCACCAGGGTCGCGCCCGAATGCCCGGTCACGACCTTGACCGTAACGTCCTCGGGCATTCCCAGCTCGGTGGCGAGCGCCGTCTCGAATTCCTCGATCCGGTGCGCGGTATGGTCCTCGGGCAGGTACTGGGTGGCATAGCTCGGCAGCGCTTCGAGCACGTAGAGCGCCGTCACCTGTGCCCCTTCGGCGCACAGCGCCCGGCCAAGGGCCAAGGCATCCTTGCCGGTTTCCGCATGGTCGATATCGACCGCTACCATCACATGTTTGTACATAAGATTGGTCCTTGTCTCAGGTGTTTGGCTCCGCGACACTGCTATCAAGTCCGGGCGGCGCGCGCCTTGATTGAAATCATGATCCGGAATTCAGCCATGCCTGACAAGATCAATCCGATCCGCGACACCGACGCCAAGGCCCGCGATCTCGCACGCGGGCTCATCGCGGGGGCGCGCTTCGGGGCGCTGGCGGCACTGGACCCGGCGACCGGTGCCCCGGTGGTCACGCGCATCGCGGTCGGGCTCGATCCGGCGGGCCATCCCCTGACGCTGGTCTCCGAGCTGTCGCACCACACCAGGGCGCTGGAGGCCGATGCCCGCTGCTCGCTTCTTCTGGGGGAGCCGGGGCCCAAGGGCGACCCGCTCACCCATCCCCGGATCACGCTCCAGGCCACCGCCGCCTTCACCCGCCACGGCACGCCGGACTACGCGGTCTTGCGCGATCACTACCTGCAAACCCATCCCAAGGCGCAGCTCTACATTGATTTCACGGATTTCCACTTCGCCCGGTTCCAGGTGAGCGGTGCCGCGCTCAATGGCGGCTTCGGCAAGGCCTACACCCTGACGCCCGCCGATCTCGGCCTCGGCTGAGGGGGCTCACCAGCCCTCGGTGCCCGGCCCGCCCTTGACGATGCCGCGCAGGTTCGAGGTCACCCAGCCGCCATAGAAGGTGCCGGGTTGCTCGCTCGCCAATTCGTCGCCCACGAAACAGGCCTCCATCCGTTCCGGATAGAACGCCACGTAATCCTTGAGGGCCGCGAAGCGCGCGGTCGGGGCGCTGTAGCTCCAGGCGGCCTTGTGGCTCACCATCCGGTCGGCCTTCACGTCGAAATACCGCGCGCGCCCCTTCCATTCGCAAAACGAGCTGCCCGGCGCCGGCACCAGGGCGGTCTTCAGGATATCCTCGGGCGGGAAGTAATAGGTCGGCGCGTGATGGGTCTCCAGAACCCGCAGGCCCTTCACCGTCTCGGCCACCACCATCCCCGAGAACACCACGCGCAAACGCACGCCCACCGGCTCGAGGGCCGGTGGGCGCGGGTAGTCCTGAACGTCTTCTATGGCGAGTTCGGTCACGCAGGCCTGTCATGTTCGGGAGGGTGGCAATGCACGTCTTTGCCCGACCCTAACACGCGCGCGCGACCGATACCACGGCCCAGACCCCGCCCCGACCCGGGCTCAGACGGGCCGATCCGCGCGCACGGTCACATGCACGGTGCCCTTGCACGGTTCGGGCCAGTTCAGCCGCACCTGGTCGCGCTCCGGCCCGTGGTTGAAGTTCATCGTCGGCATCGCATAGACCAGCCGCCCGGTGTCGTCGGTGATGTTGCCCTCGGCGATCACCCCGGTGACGAACCGCGCCCGCCCCTCGAAGGGCAGGTAGCCATCGGTGTCCAGCACCCATTGCTGCGCCTCGGTGTTCTGCTCCAGTGGCAGGGTCACCGGGTTCACCGTGATCCGGGTGATCGCGTTATAGGCATTGGCGTCGAAGGTGACGTTCCGCGTGCGGCCCACATCCAGCGGCGCGATGGAGGCATCCACCCCCTCGACCCGGTCGATCTCGCCATTGATCGACTTGAACACATTGCCCGACACGCTCAGGCCCTGGATGAAATGACCCGCGCCATAGGGCTTGATCTGGATGAACCGGAACCACGGCCCGGCGCCGTTCACCGTGAAGATGTTGCCGGTGATGGTCAGCCCGCCAAAGGACAGCTCGACCCCGAAATCCGGCGTCGCGTCATGCTCGTTGGTCCATTCCAGGGTGCTGTTGTCCAGGTAGTTGCCCGTGAAGGTGGTCTTCACGTTCAGGTTGGTCAGCACGATGCCCGCCGTGCGCGGCCCGCCCAGGGTGCCATCCCCCTGGAACCAGTGGTTCCCGGTGAAGATATGGCCGGCCCCATGCACCACCATGAAATGCTTGAACCGCACCGCCCGGTTGTCGCGGATCTTGGCATCGTTGGCATTGATGTTGATCCCGATGGAGGTCCGATCGATCACGTCCTCGTCGATCTCCGGCGACAGGAACTGGCAGCGATCCACATGCAGGTTCTGACACCCCACCCCGTGCGAGGTGATCGCGCGATCCTTCGGCTTGGTGAAATCGCATTCCTCGACCGCGAACACGTCGCCATCGGGCGCCAGCAGGATGCCCGAGGCGTTCTCGTTCAGCCGCAGGTCGATATTCTGCAAGGTGAACTTGGCCAGCCGCGAGAAGCCGCTGAAATCCAGCGCATACTGGAACTTGCGGAAGGTGTAGGTCTGCGTGCCCTCCGCATCGTACAGAGGCTGGCTCAGGGTCAGCCGCCGTGCGCCCACGTTCACGTCACGGACATAGACCTCGCGGCCCACGCCCTCGCCCTCCACCAGGCTGCCGGGCTGGATCTGCGCGATGTTCTCCACATCGAACAGCTCGAAGGGCGTGTTGACCGTGTAGCTCGCCGCCGAGCTGGCCTCCACCGTGTCCCAGGCGGGGCTCGGGGCGCAGTTGAACTGCCCGTTGCGGATCACCCGGCGGATGGTCGAGGTGTCCTTGTTGCCCACCGCGGCATGGATGTCGATCGGCTCGGTCAGCGAGATCGACCGGCCCGACAGGTCCAGAACATCGTGGTCCGAGAAGTTCAGATAGGTCTGCACCGCCTTCTTGAAGGCCAGAACCTCGTCGCCGAACGCGTCGAAATAGGCGTTGAGGTTGAAATTCCGCGTCAGCGACAGCCGCTTGTTGTCGGGCATGGTCACCGTGCCCTCGAACCGGGTCTCGGCGGTCATGGTCACATGCTCGGCCAGGAAATAGAGCCCCTCGGGCACCAGCACCCGGCGCCCGTTCGCGGCCGCATCCGCGGCGATGAAGGCGGCACTGTCATCGGTCACCCCGTCGCCGCGCGCGCCGTAATCCTTGACGTCGACCCAGTCCATCATCTTGCGCAGATAGACCGTGGTCACATCCTCGATCCGGATGTCGTCGATCCGGATCAGCCCGCCATTGGGCCCGCTCAGGTCCAGCCCGAAATGCCCGTAGATCGGCGTGGTGCCCCAGGCCATGTCGACGCCGCCGCGGCTGCCCGAGCCGACGATGGCCGAGATCTCGTAGACCTCGCCGAAGCTGTCGATCGAGACCAGCGGCCCGTCCTCGACGATGCCGCCCACGCTCGCGCCGCCCGCGGCTCCGGCCCAGGCTCCGATCCGCGCATCGGGCAGCGCGCCCGACAGCACCTTGACCCGCGCCGTGATCCGCAGGTAGCAGCCCGGCAGGATCGGCGTCTCGCCCTTGTAGCGGATGCGCGTGGTGTTGTTGACCTTCTGGATTTCCAGGCAGCTGCCGAAATCCGCGTCGGACGGCACCAGCACCGCGTTCGGTGCCCCGTTCCAGGTCGCGGTCGGCGGTGTCCCATTGCCCTGGGACCACACATCCAGCCCCGCCGAAAACGGCGGCGGCATCAGATCCAAACCGTCGGTGATCGCCTTGTTCATCCGAACCCCTTTCGATTGACATACAGGCGCAGCTCACCCCGCGCGTTCTGCGCCAGGCCGAAAACCCACTGTGCTCTGTCGGAAAATGCGCCGGACGGATCCGGCATTGCGGGCAGATTACCCCGGGGGTGTTAACGCCTCGGAAACCCGGCGTACGCTCACCCCCGGCGCAACAGCAGCGAGCCGAACCCGGCCCCCACCAGCATCGTGAGCCCCACCAGGGCCAGCCCCCCCGGCAGCTCTCCGAAAAAGAGCCAGCCCAGGATCGTCGCCGCGATCAGCTGGAAATAGACGAACGGCGCCAGCTGGCCCGCCTCCGCCCGCCGGAACGCCATGACAAGCATCAGGTTGCCCAGGGTCGAGCCCGCCGCCGACCACAGAACCAGCCCCGCCACGGGCCAGCTGAACGCGGGCACCGTGCTCAGCCCGAACGGGGCCAGCACGAGCGCCGCAATGGCCACCTGCGACAGCAAGAGCGCCCGGGGCCGCGCCACATCCGCCACCCACCGGCTCGCCACCAGAAAGAGCCCGTAGAACACCCCCGCCGCCACCGCGAAGCCCAGCCCCACGGTCATCCCGAACCCCGGCTGCACCACCAAAAGCACCCCCGCGAACCCCATCAGCAGCAACAGCGTCCGCCCGGTGGACAATCGCTCCCCCAACAGCACCCCCGACAGGAAATAGGACAGGATCGGCCCGACGAAGAACGCCCCGAACACATTGGCCAGCGGCTCGGTCCTCAGCGCCGTCAGGATGCAGGCCACCCCCGCCCCGATCAGTGCTCCGCGCAGCCAGATCCGCCAATCGAGAAAGATCCGCGGCTCGAACGCCCCGGCCATGAACGGCAGCACCAGCACCACGCCCAGGGCAAACCGGCTCCAGCCCACGAAAAACGGCGACACCCCCGCGCCCACGAGCATCTTGCCCGCAGTGTCGCCCAGCGGGATCAGGCTCATGGCCAACAGCATCAGGGCAACCGTGCGCGCCATGTCGCCTCCGGGGGGCAGGGCAGGGATCAACCCCCTCCGCTTAGGGCAAAGCGGCGCAGATTGACAAGCGCGGACGCGCTCTCTTGTTCCGGCCCGATTGATGCGCTTTAGTCGGATCATGTCTGGCGCACGCACAACCAAAGGGCGAGTGATCGACCGCCGCACCCTGCTGACCGGGCTGGCCGCCCAGGCCGCGCTCTGGCCTGTCGCCGCCCGCGCGCTCGGCAGCTCGCCGCATCCCGCGCCTCGCCCCGAGGGGCTCTGGCGCCGCGCCGTGCCGGAGGCGGAACGGCTCCTGCAATCGGCGGGACTCGGCGGTCAGACCAGCTTTGCCGTGATCGACCTGCGCAGCGGCCTCGCGCTGGAATCCGTCGCCGGGCAGACGCCCCTGCCACCGGCCAGCGTCGCCAAGGCCGCCACCGCGCTCTACGGACTGCGCGTGCTGGGGCCGGAACATCGCTACACCACCCGCCTCTTGGCCACCGGTCCGATCCGCGCGGGCCGCCTCGACGGCGACCTGATTCTCGCCGGCAGCGGCGATCCCAGCCTCGATACCGCCGCCCTTGCACGCCTCGCCCGCCTGCTGCGCGCCGCCGGAGTCTCGGAGGTGACGGGCGCCCTGCGGGTGCAGGCCGACGCGCTCCCCGCGATCCGCTCCATCGACCCGGGCCAGCCCGACCACCTGGGCTACAGCCCGGCCATCGCGGGGCTCAACCTCAACTTCAACCGGGTCTATTTCGAATGGAAACGCCAGGGCAGCGATTACGCCGTCACCATGGACGCCCGCACTGGCGACCTGCGCCCGCAGGTGCGGGTGTCGTCGATGTCGGTGCAGCCCCGGGACCTGCCGATCTACACCTATGAACAGCGCGGCGAGGCCGATCACTGGACCGTCGCCCGCGGCGCGCTGGGGGCCGAAGGCGGCCGCTGGCTCCCGGTGCGCAACCCCGCCGCCTATGCTGCGGACGTGTTCCGCACGCTCTGCGGCGCGCAGGGTATCCGCGTGACCCTCGGTGCGCCCGTGACGGCCCTGCCCGAGACCGCCACGCTCATCGCCAGCCATGACAGCGAAACCCTCCCCGGACTGCTGCGCGGCATGCTGAAATACTCCACCAACATCACCGCCGAATGCATCGGCCTGACCGCCTCCAACGCCCTCGGCGCCCGCCCCGACAGCCTCGAAGCCTCCGGCGCGCAGATGGCCGCCTGGCACGGCGCCCAGCTGATGGAGGCCGGGCCGATCCGCTTTGCAGACCATTCCGGCCTCGGTGACCGCTCCCGTATCTCCAGCCTCGACATGGCCCGCCTGCTGAGCACCCACGGCACCCGAACCGCGCTCACGCCGCTGCTGAAACCCTACCTGCCACGGGATGCCAGCGGAGCGCGCATGACCGACGCCCCGGCGCAGGTGGTGGCCAAGACCGGCACGCTCAACTTCGTCTCCGGCCTCGCAGGCTACATCACGCCGCCCTCGGGCCGCGCGCTGGCCTTCGCGATCTTCTCTGCGGATATGGACCGCCGCGCCGCCCTCAGCCGCGCCGAACGCGAACGCCCCGAGGGGGGGCGCGCCTGGGCCCGCCGCGCGCGTCGTTTGCAAAACGATCTCGTCCTGCGCTGGAGCCGCCTCTACGGCGCCTGACCCCCCCGTGTCCGGGCCCACGCGTGGCCATGTCGCGCCCCGCGCCGTCGAAGACCAATGACGCCACAGGACACCTCAGCCCCGTTGACCTTGACGGCGCCCCAAGGGATCCCTCCCGACGCGCCCCGCAAACCCTGCGCTTCGGGCCATTAACCTTAACGGCCCTGCGGCAGACCGAAGGCGCCCGGGTCGGCCCCCGTGGGCCGCGCCTGCCTTCATCTGTGTGAAAATACTCCGGGGGAGGCGCGCAGCGACGGGGGCAGCGCCCCCACACGCCCGGCCTCAGGCCCCGATGCTGGTGTCGCGCAGGATCTGCACGCCGTTGATCCGCCATCCGGCCTGGTTGCGGATCATCTGGTATTCCAGCAGATGCGATCCCCCCTGGGCGTCCCGGATACGGACCCGCTGGTAGAGGCTCCCGCCGCGATCCTCCAGCTCCAGGAACCGCACCTCCGCGGGCCGCCACACCATCGGGTAGCCGTTGCGCACCATGCTGCCGAAGCGCTGCCAGGTGCCGAACATGGTCTGGATCATCGGCGAGGCATAGGAAAACGCCTCCGCGAAATCATCCGCCTTGAACGCCTCCAGCTGCGCCCCGATCACCGCCTCGATCTGCGCCGCATCGGCCCGCGCGCCCGTGGCGGCGAAGGCCAGCGCCGTTGCGAGAAAAGTCCGTCTGATCATGGAAAGTCCTCCGGGTCGCTCCGGCCCAAGACCTATCCCGAACCCGCCCCGGGTCAATCCGCGCGGCCGATGGCTCGCCCCCGAACCCTCAGGCGGCGTCCCCGATCAGCTCCCCGGCCAGCGCCCGGTCGATCAGATCCGCCGTGGCCTCGGGGCCGTAAAGCGCCGCGAACCCGCCAAAGCGCGGGCCCTCCGACGCGCCCAGCAGCACCTCGTAAAGCGCCTTGAACCAGTCGCGCAGATTGGCGAACCCGTGCAGCTTGCCGATGGCGAAACACACCGATTGCAGGTCCTCGTCCGACCCGTAATCCAGCGTGGTGACCGCACTCTCCTGGCCCGCCGCCGCGTTCTTGCGCGCGATCATATCGGCGCCGAGACCGGGGTCGCGCAGGGCCTTGGCCAGATCCGCCATCCCCGCCCGCTCCTGGTCGCTGGGCGCGCGGAAGCGGCGCGTCGGCTTGATCCGATCGTTGAAATACCGCACCGCGAAACCCGCCGCCGCGTCCAGACCCGGATGGGTCTCGGCGGTGGCCTCGGGCGCATATTTCCGGATGAACCCCCAGAGCGCATCCTTGTTCTCCGCACCCGACACCGACGCGAGGTTCAGCAGCATCGCGAACGACACCACCATGTCCGAGCCGGGCACATCCGCCCCGTGGATATGGAACACCGGGTTGTTCAGCTGCCCCTTGGCGTCCTGGCCCGGATAGGCGCGCAACTGCTGGTGATACTCGTCCACCGCCTTGGGGATCACGTCGAAATAGAGCCGCTTGGCGGTCTTGGGCTTGAGATACATGAAATATTGCAGGGATTCCGGCGCGGCATAGGTCAGCCACTCCTCCATGCTCAGCCCGTTGCCCTTGGACTTGGAAATCTTCTGCCCGTTCTCGTCGTTGAACAACTCGTAAGACAGGCTCTCGGGCGGCCGCTTGCCAAGCGCGCGACAGATCTTGCTTGACTGGGTCACACTGTCGATCAAATCCTTGCCCGACATCTCGTAATCCACGCCGAGCGCGGCCCAGCGCATGGCCCAGTCGGGCTTCCACTGCATCTTGACGTTGCCGCCCGTGACCGGGATTTCCACCCGCTCGCCATCCGGCTCCTCATAGACGATCGTCCCCTTCGCGACATTCCGCTCCAGGGTCGGGACCTGCAACACGTGACCCGTCTTGGGGCTGATCGGCAGGAAACACGAATAGGTCGCCTGCCGGTCCGCGCCCAGGGTCGGCAGCATGATCTTCTGGATCTCGTCGAACCGCTCCAGCGCCACCAGCAACATCTCGTCGAACTTGCCGGAGGTGTAATACTCCGTCGCACTCGCGAACTCGTACTCGAACCCGAAACTGTCGAGGAACTCGCACAACCGCGCATTGTTGTGCTGGGCGAACCCCGCGTGGGTGCCGAACGGGTCGCGCACCTTCGTCAGCGGCAGGTTCAGGTCCGCGCGCAGCTCCTCCTGCATGGGCACGTTTCCGGGCACCTTGCGAAACCCGTCCATGTCATCGGAAAAACAGATCAGCTTGGTGGGAATGTCGCTCAGCAATTCGAAGGCGCGGCGCACCATGGTCGTGCGCGCCACCTCCCCGAAGGTGCCGATATGCGGCAACCCGCTCGGCCCGTACCCGGTCTGGAACAGTACATGGCCCTTCTCCGGCGCGCCCTTGGCATAGCGTTTGAGCACCCGGCGCGCCTCTTCGAACGGCCAGGCCTTCGACGCCATCGCAATCTCGCGCAAACTCTCGGTCATCTGCTCTTCCTCGGGGGGCTCGGAAACGGGGCGGGCAAACCGTCACCCGCGTCCGCGCTGCCTATTGCGGGCGCGCGCGCAGGTCAATATCTAGGCCGCATGCACCCAGAAAGGACCCAGAGATGAGCACCAACCCGCTACTCAGCCCGCAAGACGCCCTGGTGGCGCTCATGGTGGCCGCCTCCGCGTCCAACGAGCATATCGAAACCTCCGAGCTGGTGAAAATCAACCAGACGATCAACCACTTGCCGATCTTCGCGGATTTCGACGCCGACCGCCTGCCGACGCTCAGCCGCGCGGTGTTCGACCTGTTCGAGGAGGAAGACGGGCTTGATGCGCTCTTCGGGCTGCTGCGCGAGGCCCTTCCGGCGGAGCTCAACGAGACCGCCTATGCGCTGGCCTGCGACGTGGTCGCCGCCGATGGCACGCTCGACGAGCCCGAGCTGCGCTTTCTCGAAGAGGTTCGGTTCGAGCTCAATGTCGACCGGCTCAACGCCGCCGCGATCGAGCGGGGCGCACGGGCGCGTCACATGACCCTGGGCTGACGCACGAAAAAGGGGCGCCGCTCGGCGCCCCCGGAACCCTTACTGCACAGCCTGCGCTGGCGCATTTTCACGCGCCTCCCGGCTTTCGGCGGCCCGGCTGTCCTCGCCCGGCGGCTGTACGTCGAGCATCGGCACCGTCACCTCTTCCTCGCGTGTGGTCACCTCCACCTCCGGCACGTCCACGGTCATGGTCTCGTCCACGATGTCCACGTCGCCCACGGTGGTCTCGTACTCTGGCAGCTGGCCGCCCTCCACGTCGATCTCCACATTCGGCAGTTGCGCGTCCTCGGTCTGCTCCACGTCGATCATGTAACTGGCCGCGGCAATGGCGACAACGGCGACGGCGCCGACCCCGATGATAAGTCCCGTTTTCATGTTCTGTCCTTTCCAGGCGTGATGTCCGTTTCACAACCTCAACGCCCAAACCCCTGGAAAGTTTCCCGAACGCGCCGAGCGCCCCGCGCTACCAGTCCCCGCGCGCCCGGATCTCCGACGAGGACAGGTCCACCAGCGGCACGTTCACGAAGGCCCAGGCCGGGGCCTGCGCGCGACCCAGCCCGGCCGCCCCGCGCCGCGCACCCGCAAACCGCTGTGCCGCCGGGGCGCGCAGGGCGGCCAGCCGCTGCCCGGGCCGGGCCAGAACCCCCACGGGCACCTGCGCCATGATCTCGTCCCACCGATCCCAGCGATGGAACTGCGCCAGGTTGTCCGCCCCCATCAGCCACACGAACCGCACGCCGGGATAGCACCGGCGCAAGCCCGCCACCGTCTCGGCGGTGTAGCGCGTGCCCAGCTCCGCCTCGATCCCGGTGATCCGTACCCTGGGGTGGCGCATCAGCGCCCGTGCCCGGGCACAGCGCAGCGCCAGCGGGGCAGGGGGGTTGGGCTTGAGCGGGTTGCCCGGACTGACCAGCCACCACACCCAATCCAGCCCGAAGCGCGCCAGGGCCTGCCGGGTGATATGCACATGCCCCCCATGGGCCGGATCGAAGGATCCGCCCAGCAAGCCCACCGTCTGGCCCGTCCCGGCCATTGGCCACCCTGACCGCATCCCGCCTCTCCTGTGCCAGGGGCCTTGATGGGGGCCGCCCGCGGCCAAGTCAATTCCATGTCGACCTGCCCGGCCCGACTGCCTAGGTTTGACCCATGCCCACCGGCCTCCGCCTCCTGCTCGCGCTCTGCGTCCTGCTGCTGCCCGCCGCCGCCCCGGCGGAGGTGCGCGACGATGCCAACACGCCCGCCGCCAACGCGGTGGTCTCGCTGGGGCGCTGCACCGGCACGCTGATCACGCCCCGGATCATCCTCACGGCGGCCCATTGCCTGCCCAGCGGCCTCCGCGTCGACGCCACTGCATCCGTGCCGGAGCGCTGCGCCCGCTTCCCCCAGCAACACGAGATTTCCAAAGAGCCCCACGAGAACCCCTTCGCCTGGACAACCTTCCCCACCCGCGCCGCGCCGGTCGCGCGCTTCGGCACCGACAGCGCCAGCCGCCGCATCTCCATGAAGGCCGAGGCCTACAGCCTGCCGGCCTGCGCCGACATGGCGCTCCTGCGCCTGTCCCACGACGTGCCGAGTGCGGTGGCCACGCCGCTGCCGGTGCTTGTGACAGGCCCCGAGGGCCTGCCGCCGCCCTGGCGCGACTTCCCCCTGCGCCACGCGGGCTGGGGCGCGGCGAGCGTCGAGGAGCTCGACGGCGCCGTCCGCCAGACCGGCACCGTGCGCCCCTGGACCGAGAACGCCTGCACCCTCTTCGCCCTGCCGCCCGTGCGCCCCAACGGCGCGCGCATCCTCACCGGCGACAGCGGCAGCCCCCTGCTGGCCATGCTGGAGACACCCCAGGGCCCCCAGGAACACGTCATCGCCGTGCTCTTTGCCAGTGGCGCGCCGGATATCGCCACCTGCGGCCCGCCCGCCCTGCGCGTGCCCCAGCGCCACGGGGCCTACACCGCGACCTGGCGCAAGGCCCTGCCCGAGAGCGACGCGACCGATCTGGGCGCTTGGCTCACCCACCACGCCCCCGACGCCGTCCGCACCTGGCCCGACCTCACCCCGCCGCCGGGCTGAGCCCTCCGCGCTCTGCCGCGCGATCGGCCCCGGCCAGACCGAACCGGTCCGCCGGTGGCGACACCGCGCCCGGGTCGCGGCAACCCCCCAGCCCGCGCGCAAACCGCCGAAGGCGGCCCTCTGCGCGCCGCGACACTCTCTCATTGACGCAAATTAAATGATAAAATATATTTTTTATTTATAATCTTTTTCCGGAGATGCCCATGACCCGACTCATTCCTCCCATCCTGGTTCTGATCCTGCTCTCGGCCCTGGTCCCTCTGCGCGTCTTGCATCCCGAAACGCTGGTGATGCGCGCCGATGCAGCCATGCCTTGGGATGTTCCCCTGTCGCTCGGTCTCGTGGTGCTGGCCTGGGCGTTTTGGCATTTCAAGCGCCGGGATGCCGAGATCCACACCTTCCGGCAACCGAAGGTCATGGTCACCGACGGACCCTTCCGCTACAGCCGCAATCCGATGTACCTGGGCTTTTTCCTGCTGCTTCTGGCGGCGGCCTTCTACGTCAACACCTGGTGCGCGCTGCTTGCCCCATTGGCCTTTCTCCTGACCGCGATCTTCTGGTACATCCCGCATGAGGAAAAGCGGATGCGAGAGACCTTCGGATCCGCCTATGACGACTACGCATGGACAACAAGACGATGGATCTGAATGGCAAGGCCCAAGCCCGATGCGGATAAGATCAGATCGCGGCTGATCGCCGAGGCGGAGGCCCAGCTCGAAGAAACGGACGGTCGGCGCTTGGTCTTGTCGGACCTGGCGGAACGCGTGGGCATGTCCCAGTCCCATGTGCACACGTTCTTTCCGACCAAGGCCGACTTGATCCGGGAACTTGCGGCCCGGTGGTTCGACGCGGTCGAAACCGCCTCCGCAGACGCGGCCAGCGCCGATGCCCCGCCCGACGCGCGTCTGGAGCAATGGGTGCTCTCCATCCTTCGGATCAAGCGCGACCGCTTCGATGCAAACCCCAAGCTGTTTCGCGCCTACCTGGAGCTTGCCAGCGCGCATATGGACCTCGTCCAGTCCCACGCCGCCGCCCTGCGCGCCGATCTCGCGCGGATCCTGCGCGACCTGGTCGGGGCGCAGGACGCGGACCACGCCGTGCCGCTTGTCGAGAATGCGACCCTTCTGTTTCGCACACCCCAGAACATCGCCGCCTACCGCGCCCGCGCCACGGACGAGGCCGCGCGGGCGATCTGCCACCTGCTGACCCGCAGTCTTGCGCGGTCGAAGGGCACCTAGCCAGAACTGCGAAACGGGCCAAGCCCGCGCTCGGTTTTCGCACGGCCACCGGAGGGGCGCCGCCCACCGCTTGCAGGTTACGCCATGGCGCGGTCGAGTGCGGTCGCACAGTGGATGCGCGTCGTGTCGAACACCGGAACGGACACGTTGCCTTGGTGGAGCAGCATACCGACCTCGGTGCAGCCCAGGATCAGACAATCCGCGCCCCCATCGGCCAGGCGCCCCGCGATTTGAACGAACGCGGTTTCGCTGCGCTCGGTCCGGATGTCCTTGCACAGCTCGTCATAGATCACCCGGTGCGTCGTGGCGCGGTCGGACGGGTCGGGCAGGACCGGGTCCAGCCCTGCGGCCCTCAGGCGCCCGGTATAGAACTGCTGCTCCATGGTGAAGGCGGTTGCCATCAGCCCCGGACGCCGCAATCCGGCCTGCAGGATCGCGTGCGCCGTCGCATCCGCAATGTGCAGCAGCGGGATTCCGACGCCCTCCATCATCCGATCCGCCAGCTTGTGCATGGTATTCGTCGCCAGAAGCAGGATCTCGGCCCCGCCCCGTTCGAGCGCTTGCGCTTCGCTGTTCAACATCGCGCCGGCGCGGGTCCACGCGCCCGCGGCCTGCAGCGCCTCGATCTCGGCAAAATCCAGCGACCGTATCAGAAGCTGCGGCGAATGCAGCCCGCCAAGCCGTGCGCGCGTGAGCCTGCACAGCTCGGAATAGTAGAGCTGGGTGGAGGCGGCGGACATGCCCCCGAGAATTCCGATCGTTTTCATGTCTTCGCCGTGCGGTCCCGCGCTACGATGCCTGCGCCAAGGCCTATGGCAAACCGGCCCGCAAGTGAAGCGCCGCTGCGTGTCCCGCCCCGCACGGACCCCGGGCCCCGTTCCGCCCCGCGGTCGGACGAGACCCGCCAAGCCATGGGCCGGGGCCGCGCGCGGCCTCCGGGGCAGGGGGGCTCGGTCCACCACGACCCGGCACCCCGGCCCCGGCCTCAGGGCGCCGGGCGCAGCACCACCGCATCCCCGCGCCGGATCGTGCCGGTCCGGACCACCTCCGCCACCATCCCGCCATGGCCGCGCACCGCCGCGTAGCCGCCATGGCCAAAGGTCTCCTCCATCCGCGAGCACGGCGCGCAGGGCCCGCGCAGCCGCAGAACCACCTCCGCGCCGATCCCGATCTCCCGGTCGCGATAGGCCAGAAGGTTCAGCCCCGAGACCACCAGGTTGCGCCGCAAATCCGCCGCCGCCACCGGCCCACGCCCCAGGTATCCGCCGATCGCCGCCAGATGCTCCGCCTGCACCAGCGACACCGCCCGCTTGCCCGCCCGCGCCCGGTCCCCCTCCAGCCCGGCCTCGGTCACCCGCACCGCGTCCACCGCCACCACATCCGCCCGCCGCCCCGGCCGCAGCCCGATCCAGTCGACCCGCCCGGCCTGCGCCGCGCGCCCCATCATCTGCCGCAACTCCGACATCGGCACCCCTCCATTGCCCCGCCCCGCGAGACTGGCTAGAACCCCGCCCAAGCGCAATTCCCAAAGGGTGATGAGAACCATGGCAGCCTATCAGTACGTCTACCACATGGACGGCGTGTCCAAGACCTATCCCGGCGGCAAGAAATGCTTCGAGAACATCCGCCTCTCCTTCCTTCCGGGCGTCAAGATCGGCGTCGTCGGCGTCAATGGCGCGGGCAAATCCACCCTGATGAAGATCATGGCTGGCCTCGACACCGACTTCACCGGGGAGGCCTGGGCCGCCGAGGGCGCTCGCGTCGGCTACCTGCCCCAGGAGCCCGCCCTCGACGAGACCCTCACCGTGCGCGAGAACGTCATGCTCGGCGTCGCCCCCAAGAAGGCCATCCTCGACCGCTACAACGAGCTGGCGATGAACTACTCCGACGAGACCGCCGACGAAATGGCGAAGCTCCAGGACGAGATCGACGCCCAGAACCTCTGGGACCTCGACGCCCAGATCGACATCGCGATGGAGGCGCTGCGCTGCCCCCCCGACGACGCCAGCCCGGAAAACCTCTCGGGCGGGGAACGCCGCCGCGTCGCCCTCTGCAAACTCCTGCTCGAAGCCCCCGACATGCTGCTCTTGGACGAGCCCACCAACCACCTCGACGCCGAAACCATCGCCTGGCTCCAGAAACACCTGATCGAGTACAAGGGCACCATCCTCATCGTCACCCACGACCGCTACTTCCTCGACGACATCACCGGCTGGATCCTCGAGTTGGACCGCGGCCGCGGGATCCCCTACGAGGGCAACTACTCCGCCTGGCTCGACCAGAAGGCCAAGCGGCTCGAACGCGAGGCCAAGGAGGACAAGGCCAAACAGAAAACCCTCGCCCGCGAGCTCGAATGGATCCGCGCCGGCGCCAAGGCCCGCCAGGCCAAGCAGAAGGCCCGCATCAACGCCTACGAGGAACTCGCCGGCCAGTCGGAGCGCGAAAAGGTCGGCAAGGCCCAGATCATCATCCCCAACGGCCCCCGCCTCGGCAGCAAGGTGATCGAGGTCGAAAACCTCACCAAGGCCTATGGCGACAAGCTGCTGATCGAGAACCTCTCCTTCTCCCTGCCGCCCGGCGGCATCGTCGGCGTGATCGGCCCCAACGGCGCGGGCAAATCCACGCTCTTTCGCATGCTCACCGGGCAGGAGCAGCCCGATGGCGGCACGCTCAGCTACGGCGACACGGTGCAACTGGCCTATGTCGACCAGTCCCGCGACACGCTCGACCCCGCCGCCACCGTCTGGGAAGAGATCTCCGGCGGCGGCGAAATCATCGAGCTTGGCGACGCCCAGATCAACTCCCGCGCCTATTGCGGCGCGTTCAACTTCAAGGGCGGCGACCAGCAGAAGAAGGTGGGCCTCCTGTCGGGCGGCGAACGCAACCGCGTCCACATGGCGAAACTGCTGAAATCCGGCGGCAATGTCCTCCTGCTCGATGAACCCACCAACGATCTTGACGTGGAAACGTTAAGAGCCCTTGAAGACGCCATCGAGGATTTCGCCGGCTGCGCCGTGGTCATCTCCCACGACCGCTTCTTCCTCGACCGCCTCTGCACCCACATCCTCGCCTTCGAGGGCGACGCCCATGTGGAATGGTTCGAGGGCAATTTCGAGGCCTATGAGGAAGACAAGGCGCGGAGGCTCGGGCCGGATGCCCTCGAACCCAAGCGCGTGAAATACAAGAAATTCACCCGTTAGGGTTTATTTCTTGGATTTCCGCTTGGGTTCGAGGTGTGCGCGGCAGCGGTTTTGCACAGCGAAACCGCGTGCGCACTCGGTGGCAATGGGTTGGCAAGGTTAAGGCGAAGCGGTTGAAATACAATAACTTTCTAAGCTATTGTCCGGTCGGAAAGAAAACAGCGGACGCAAAAATAGACCCTTCTAGCTGAGGCTTCAAGCCTCAGCCGGATGCGATCTACGTTTCCCTTTAAGTCGCATTTCTAAATTTCAGCGGGCGCGGAAAGGAAGCACGCTAGATTCGCCGCTTTCGCGGTTTATTCGGTATGTGATCTTGTACCCTAGCAAACGCATATCATAGGTCGGGATACCTAGGTTAGCGCACACATCCACAATTTCTTCTCGCTCCAAAGGGTCCACGTTAGTGCCAAAATAGACAGCTTTCGGTGGGTTCTGTAGAGCATAGAAAGTCGTCCTGCCGGGCTCGCCCTCTTGAATAATCCGAATCTCCCTTTCGTATTTCCACTCCTTGTATTTCGTAAGAAGCACTTTCCTCGTAAGGTCGTCGAGATTTCCAGCCGGATCATATTCACCGAGATCTCGTCCATCCGAATATTCTACTTCCTCAATGAAGTTCACTTTCTTCATAATATCTAGCTCGATAGCAACACCTCGGAAGCCATTGGCATAGTGTGCCCACACTAGGTGGGACTTACAATTACTGCTGAGGGAGCAGATGCGATACTTCGATTGAAGAGTGGTTATCTCTTCGATCATCCGTTTCAAAGCCGAGAACCCGCTACGATCATGCGCCAAAGCGTGGAAGTAACCTTCCATTGGATCGTTCAGCTCATTGTAGGGTGAGCAGTACAGTCGTCGGTTGGTAAGAATGTCAATCACACGTTCCAACTGAACGCGCTTGTCGCCTTGCTCAGCTTGAAGTTGTCGGAATTTAAAAGCTTGCATGGTCCACTCCTTTCGCAGTGGCGCCCCCCGGTAAGCGTAATATTGCCGATTCGGCATCTGCGCGCAAGTGTCGCACAACAGTATTTGGTAGAAAAACATTCTGGAGGCCCAATTTCTGGTATCCCCGCGCACAGCGCGGGCAGCGCCCGACCCGCCCCCGTTTTGCCAGAGGCAAACCTGCGGTTTGACGGCGGGCGCTTCGCTTCCCGCCCTCGGGCCGGGCGCTGGTCTCAACTCAAACGTGGTACGCCCAACACGCGCCCTCCGGGCCCCGCCTGTTCGCATCGGAACCACCTGCGCTCCCCGCGCGTTGCCATGTCACGTAACGCAAAGGAGTTCCCATGACACGCCTCAAGCTGATCCTCGCCGCCCTCTCCCTTCCCCTGATCCTCGCGGCCTGCGAGACCGTGGAAGGGGCGGGGCAGGATATCTCGACCGCCGGCGACGCCATCGCCGAGGAGGCGCGCGAGGCGCAGTAAGCCCCGCGGCCGGGGCAGGGGTCGCACCCGGCGCGGTGGACCCTGCGTCCGCGCTTCGGGAAGCTCGGGCACAGAGTCCGCGTCGCACCTCCGCGGCGCGGAAGGTCACCCGGACCCTGCGCCGTGTTGCCTGCTTGGGCTCCGCCCGTTCGGACTTCGAAACGTCCACTGGACGTTCCGCCGCCTGCGCTGGACCAGTCCTCACCCCCGCCCGTTCGCGGCTTGAAAGATCCACTGGACCTTTCATCGCCCAAGGCGCGCCGGTTCATGGGGCTCCGCCCGTTCGCAGTTCAAAAGGTCCACTGGACCTTTTGTCGGCCTTTGGCCGAACCACTGCTCACTCCTCCGGCAACTCGATCCCCAGCGACCGGTCCCGGCTGCGCGCGAACCGCTCCAGCTTGTAGACCTCCGCGATCCGCATCTGGGCGTAGGTCGCCAGCAGCCGGTTGATCCGCGCCTGGTATCCCGGCCCCATGGCGCGGAAGAACTTCGCCACGCTCTCGTCCAGCCGCAGGGTCACTTTCGTCTTCTTCTCCACCAGCGGCAGGTCCGCCTCCAGCGTCTGCCACGCGTCCGGCGCCAGCGCCTGGATGCGGCCCGCCCAGGCATCGTCCCGCTCCAGCCCGTGCAGGTGCAGGGTCAGCCGTTCGCGGGCCAGCCGCTGGGCGCGGGTTTCGCCCTTGGCGTCGGACCACAGGGGGTGAGGGGGCAGGTCGGGCATCGGCGCACTCCGTGATGTCAGGCGCCGATACCCTCCGCGATCCCGGTTAACGGGGCGTGACCGGTGCGTGCGCTGGTGCCCGACACTTGCCCGACACCTGTCCGACCCGCGCCCGACGCCGATCCGACCCGGTCGGACGGCCCCTTGCGCCGCCCCGGCCCCCGTGCTGTGATGCCGCGAAACCGGACCCAGGAGGCCCCCATGACCCGCAAGATCCTCGCCCTGCTCATCGCCCTGCCGCTGCTCGCCGCCTGCGCCCAGGTGGACCCCGAGACCGTCGAGGACGTCACCGAGGCCGAGGCAATGACCGAAGACCTGCCGATTTAAAGACGCCGCGCAAGGTTCGGAAAAGGCTCTATTTTTTGCGCCGCTTGACGTTCCCGCCGCGCTGGCCCGGGCGGCCCGCAGTGCTGCGCCCCTGGGCCTTTACGGCCGCGTCGCTGGCCGCCTCGATCGCCGATTGCCGCGCCAGCGGGTCGTCCGCAATCGCCAGATCCACCGCCTCCAGCCGCTTGACCTCGTCGCGCAGGCGCGCGGCCTCCTCGAACTCCAGGTTCTCCGCGGCCTTGCGCATATCCGCGCGAAGCCCTTCAAGAACCGCCTCCAAGTTACCGCCGTGCAACGGTTTTTCGACTTTGGCGGTGACCCGGTTCATGTCCACGTCGCCCTGGTAGAGCCCGGCCATCACGTCCTCGACATTCTTCTTCACCGTCTCCGGCGTGATGCCATGTTCCTCGTTATAGGCGATCTGCTTGGCGCGCCTGCGGTTGGTCTCGACCAGCGCGCGCTCCATCGATCCGGTGATCCGGTCGGCATACATGATCACCCGCCCCTCGGCATTCCGCGCCGCCCGGCCGATGGTCTGCACCAGCGACGTCTCCGAGCGGAGGAACCCCTCCTTGTCCGCGTCCAGGATCGCCACCAGACCGCATTCAGGGATGTCCAACCCTTCGCGCAGCAGGTTGATCCCGATCAGCACGTCGAAGGCGCCGAGCCGGAGATCCCGCAGGATTTCAATGCGCTCCAGCGTGTCGATGTCGGAGTGCATGTAGCGGACCTTGATGCCCTGTTCGTGCATGTACTCGGTCAGGTCCTCGGCCATCCGCTTGGTCAGGGTGGTGACCAGTGTGCGGAACCCGTCGGCGGTGACGCGGCGGACCTCGTCCAGCAGGTCGTCCACCTGCATCTCCACCGGGCGGATTTCGACCTGGGGGTCCAGCAGGCCCGTGGGGCGGATCACCTGTTCGGTGAACACGCCGCCGGCCTGTTCCAGCTCCCACGCGGCGGGGGTGGCCGAGACGAACACCGACTGGGGCCGCATGGCGTCCCATTCCTCGAATTTCAGGGGCCGGTTGTCCATGCAAGACGGCAGGCGGAAGCCGTGCTCGGCCAGGGTCATCTTGCGCCGGAAGTCGCCCTTGTACATGCCGCCGATCTGCGGAACCGAGACGTGGCTTTCGTCGGCGAAGACGATGGCGTTGTCGGGAATGTATTCGAAGAGCGTGGGCGGCGGCTCCCCCGGCGCGCGGCCGGTCAGGTAGCGTGAATAGTTCTCGATGCCGTTGCAGACGCCCGTCGCCTCCAGCATCTCGATGTCGAAGTTCGTGCGCTGCTCAAGCCGCTGGGCCTCCAGCAGCTTGCCCTCGGCGACCAGCTGGTCGAGGCGGATGCGCAGCTCTTTCTTGATCGACACGATCGCCTGCTGGAGCGTGGGGCGGGGCGTGACGTAGTGGGAGTTGGCGTAGATCCGGATGCGGTCGAGGGTGTCGGCCTTCTCGCCGGTGAGCGGGTCGAACTCGGTAATGCTTTCAAGCTCTTCGCCGAAGAACGAGAATTTCAGCGCCCGGTCCTCCATGTGGGCGGGCCAGACCTCCAGGCTGTCGCCGCGCACCCGGAAGGAGCCGCGCTGGAACCCGGCGTCGTTGCGGCGGTATTGCTGGGCCACGAGATCCGCCATGATCTGGCGCTGGTCATAAGACTGCCCCGCGACCAGGTCCTGGGTCATCGCCCCGTAGGTCTCCACCGAGCCGATGCCGTAGATGCACGACACCGAGGCGACGATGATCACGTCGTCGCGTTCGAGCAAGGCCCGGGTCGCCGAGTGGCGCATCCGGTCAATCTGCTCGTTGATCTGGGATTCCTTCTCGATATAGGTGTCGCTGCGCGGCACATAGGCCTCGGGCTGGTAGTAGTCGTAATAGCTGACGAAATATTCGACCGCGTTGTCGGGAAAGAACCCCTTGAACTCGCCATAGAGCTGCGCGGCGAGGGTCTTGTTCGGGGCGAGGATGATCGCGGGGCGCTGGGTCTGCTCGATCACCTTGGCCATGGTGAAGGTCTTGCCCGTCCCGGTCGCGCCCAGAAGCACTTGGTCGCGTTCGCCGTTGCGCACGCCCTCGCTCAGCTCCGCGATGGCGGTCGGCTGGTCCCCAGCAGGCTCGAAACTGGTCGCCATCCGGAACATCCGACCGCCTTCGAGCTTGGGACGGGTGCGGACATCATCGGCGCTGGCATGCAGGACGGGTTGATTCATCGGGCAACTCCTTACGTGAGTCTTAAAATGATCTGTTTTTGTTCCACTGCAAGGGGGGATTGGCGACCGCATTTTGCAACGAAAATTTGCAATTCTGCATGGGGCGCGGACAAGAAGTTGATTTGAATCAAGGGGCTGCGGGGAGGCGGTCTTAGACCTTGGTCTCGGTCGTTTGCGCAACAGGGTTTTAAAGGTGAGAAAAAACAGGAGTTTAAAATATCAGCGACGTGTGGTCGCTCCGGCGGGCACAACCAAAGCGGGATAAATTTATTGTAAACCTTAAATCACCCGCGTAGCGTTCAAGGGCAAGCAGCAAATGGCTGCCGGTCGGTCTCGCACCACCCACCCCACCCCTCGCTCCCTCGAGGCTGATCGGCAGTCGCTTGTACCCCCCCAAAAAAAGCTGTGTGAAGACCTTCGCGTCTCTCGGTCGCACGATCCGGGACTTGTGAATGGCGAGATTGCCCGCAATATACACGCACCATTGTTGGAGAAGTCGAATGCGCGCGCGGATTTACCAGCCAGCCAGAACTGCCATGTCCTCGGGTCAGGCCAAGACCAAGGGCTGGGTGCTCGAGTTTGCCCCGGCGGATGCCCGGTCGATCGACCCGCTGATGGGGTGGACATCGTCCTCCGACACGCAAAGTCAGGTCAAGCTGCGGTTCGACACCCGCGAGGCGGCGCTGGATTATGCCAAGGAGCACGGGCTGGAGGTCACGATCACCGAGCCCAAGAAACGCAAGCCGAATATCCGCCCCGGCGGCTATGGCGACAACTTCGCCACCAACCGGCGCACCGTCTGGACCCACTGACCCCGAGGCGCGGTCGCAGCGGATGGCGGGGCGGCCCGGACAGGGGCCGGGCACGTCGGATTCCCCCCTTGCGCCCATGGACCTGCGGTCATAGAACGGCGCCTGATTTGCAAGCCGGATCGGGGGATCCCCCGGCTTTTCCGAACTGAACCGATAGGGGATGACATGAACGTCACCGAGACCCTCAACGAAGGCCTGAAGCGCGGCTATTCGATCACCGTCACCGCAGCCGAGCTGGACGCCAAGGTCAACGAGAAGCTGTCCGAAGCGCAGCCCGAGATCGAGATGAAGGGCTTCCGCAAGGGCAAGGTCCCGATGGCGCTGCTGAAAAAGCAGTTCGGCCAGAAGCTGCTGGGCGAGGCGATGCAGGAGACCATCGACGGCGCCATGGCCAAGCATTTCGAGGACAGCGGCGACCGTCCGGCGCTGCAGCCCGAGATCAAGATGACCAACGAGGACTGGAAAGAGGGCGACGATATCGAGGTCGCCATGTCCTACGAGGCGCTGCCCGAGGTGCCGGACACCGATTTCAGCACCGTGACCCTGGAAAAGCTGGTCGTGAAGGCCGATGAGGAGGCCGTCAACGAGGCGCTGCAGAACCTGGCCGAGAACGCCAAGTCGTTCGAGACCAAGGAGGGCGCTGCCGAGGACGGGGACCAGGTGGTGATCGATTTCCTCGGCAAGGTCGATGGCGAGGCGTTCGAGGGCGGGGCCGCGGAGGACTATCCGCTGGTTCTCGGGTCGAACTCGTTCATTCCGGGCTTTGAGGAGCAGCTGATCGGCACCTCGGCGGGCGAAGAGAAGAACGTGGACGTGTCCTTCCCCGAACAGTACCAGGCCGAGCATCTGGCGGGCAAGGCCGCGGTGTTCGAGTGCAAGATCAAGGAAGTGAAGGCGCCCAAGGCGGCCGAGATCGACGACGAGATGGCCAAGCAGTTCGGCGCCGAGGATCTGGAGACCCTGAAGGGTCAGATCTCCGAGCGGCTGGAGGCGGAATATGCCGGGGCCGCGCGCGCGGTGATGAAGCGCAAGCTGCTGGACGAGCTGGACACGCTGGTCAAGTTCGAGCTGCCGCCGAGCCTGGTGGCCGCCGAGGCGGGCCAGATCGCGCACCAGCTGTGGCACGAGGAGAACCCGGAGGTGGAAGGCCACGACCACCCGGAGATCGAGCCGACCGAGGAGCACAACAAGCTGGCCGAGCGCCGGGTGCGTCTGGGCCTGCTGCTGGCCGAGCTGGGCCAGAAGAACGAGATCCAGGTGACCGATGCCGAGATGACCCAGGCGATCATGGCGCAGGCGCGCCAGTATCCGGGCCAGGAGCGGCAGTTCTTCGAATTCATCCAGCAGAACCAGCAGATGCAGCAGCAGCTTCGCGCGCCGATCTTCGAGGACAAGGTCGTGGATTACATCTTCGAGCTGGCCACCGTGACCGAGAAGGAGATCTCGAAAGACGATCTGCAGAAGGCGGTCGAGGCGCTCGACGACGAAGTCTGAGCCCGCGCCCGACGGAGATACGCGAAGGCCGCCCGGTGGGGCGGCCTTTGTCGTTTTGGGGGGCGCTCAGAGGGTGATGCGGAACTGCATGAACCCGTCGGGGGCCGCGCCCGCCGGCGCGATGGTCAGGCTGGTGACCTCGCCCAGGTAGTCGATGGCCTTCGGCCCGGTTTCGAACAACACGGTGGTGCCGGGCAGGGGGGCGAAGCGCCAGTTGCCGTCGGCGCGCGGGCTGATCGTGCCCTGTTCGACGATGTAGCGGACGATCACGTCGCGGTTGGTGTCGGGCCCTTCGAAGATCACCGTGTCGCCGGTGCCGGGGAAGCTGCCGCCGCCCGAGGCGCGGTAGTTGTTGGTGGCGATGATGAAGCGGGCATCGGGGTCGATCGGCGCGCCGTCGTGGCGCAGGTCCACGATCCGGTTGGCGTCCGGGTTCAGCATCTCGCCCTTGGCGTCGAATTTCGAGGGCTGGCTGAGGTCGATCTGGTAGGTGACCCCGTCGATCACGTCGAAATTGTAGCTCGGGAAGTCCGGGTTCAGGAGGGCGGCGTCCTGTGCGCCCGGAGTGACCTGGTTGAACATGCCTGCGGAGCGTTCGAGCCAGTCCTTGACCTGCGCGCCGGTGACCAGCACGGCCCGGGCGGTGTTGGGGTAGAGATAGAGATCCGCGACGTTCTTGATCGCCACGTCGCCCGCGGGCACGTCGGTATAATACTCCGGCCCGCCGCGGCCCCCGGCCTTGAACGGGGCGGCCGCCGACAGGATCGGGAGGCCTTCGTACTCGGTGCCTTTCAGCATGTCGGCGATGTACCAGCTTTGCGCGATGGAGACGATCTGGACCGAGGGGTCATCGGCCACCAGCGCGAAATAGGAGTGCAGCGGCGCGTCGGTCTTGCCCACGGCGCGGCGGACATAGGCGAGGGTGGCGTCGTGGTCTTCCTGCACCGAGGCCAGCACGTAGTACTGGCTCTCGACCAGGGCGGTGATCGAGCGGTCCTCGTTGCGCTGGGAGATCGGGCGCGCCTCGGTCTCGGCGGTGACGACGCGCCAGGCGCCGCCCTCGCGTTCGAGCATCAGGTCGATCAGGCCCATATGGGAGCCCCAGAACCCGCCCATGGTCGCGGGCTTGCCGTGGATCGTGCCGGCCTCGGCATCGACGGCGGCATAGTCCGCATAGGTGGCGGAGGGGAAGACCAGGTGGCTGTGCCCGGTGGCGATGGCATCGATCCCGTCGAGCCCGGCCAGCGGGACGGAAGCGTTCTCCATCCCGTCGGTTTCCTGTGCCGAGCCGATGCCCGAATGGCTGAGCGCGATAATGATGTCGGCGCCCTGCTCGCGCATCTGGGGGATGTAGGCGCGGGCGGTCTCGAGGATGTCGCGGGCCTGCACGTTGCCTTCGAGATGCTTGCGGTCCCAGTTCATGATCTGGGGCGGCACGAAGCCGATCAGCCCGATCTTGATCGGGTGGGTCTCGCCCGCGCCGTCGGTCAGCATCCGGTCGAGGATCACGTAGGGCGCGATGAGCGTGGTGTCGTCGCGCGGGCCCGCGCCCATGTCCTTGACCACATTGGCCGAGATCACGGGGAACTCGGCCCCGGCCAGGGATTTCATCAGGAAATCGAGCCCGTAGTTGAACTCGTGGTTGCCCAGGGTCGAGGCGTCGAAGCCCACGGTGTTCATGGCGGTGATCACCGGGTGGGCGTCCCCCTCTTTCATGCCACGCTCATAGGCGATGTAGTCGCCCATCGGGTTGCCCTGCAGGAAGTCGCCATTGTCCACCAGGAGCGCATTTGTCGCCTCGGCGCGGATGTCGTCGATCAGGGCAGCGGTGCGGGCCAGGCCCACGGTGTCGCGGGGTCGGTCGGCGTAGTAGTCATAGGGAAAGACATGCACATGCAGATCGGTCGTTTCCATGATCCGCAGGTGTGCCTGGTTGGCGGCGGCACGGGCGGAATAGGGATGTAGCGCGATCAAGCTGGCTCCAGCGGCGGTGCCGAGAAACTCCCGGCGGGTCATGGGGTTCAACATCGGGTAAATCCTGTGCTCGGAATCACCCTAGGGTTGCATGGAATGGTAAGAATCCCGAGCAGA
Organism: Dinoroseobacter sp. PD6; assembly: GCF_028807315.1. Classification (NCBI taxonomy): domain Bacteria; kingdom Pseudomonadati; phylum Pseudomonadota; class Alphaproteobacteria; order Rhodobacterales; family Roseobacteraceae; genus Dinoroseobacter; species Dinoroseobacter sp. PD6. The sequence goes on from NZ_JARAMN010000003.1 coordinate 352,253, forward strand.
AAGTGATAGTCGCGATTCATGCAGAAGTTGCATGGCAGGTATTCCGCAGGGTCTTGCGGTAAATTTGCCATAAGAAAAGCCGCCCGCAAGGTGCGGGCGGCTTGTGATCCGTCAAAGAGGACGATGCCTCAGGGCTGTTCGTCTTCTGCCTCTTCCGTGGCGCGATCTTCCGGTGTTTCGACCAGATCGCTGTCCTCGGAGGCGGCGGAGCCGATATCGTCGAACAACTCGGCGATCTCGAATTCAGCCTCTGCCTCGGCTTCGGCGGCCAGTTCCTGAATCGACTTGCCGGAGGCTTGCAGCTCGGCTTCCTCGGCAGAGCGGGCCACGTTCAGCACGATGTCGGCGGTTACCTCGGGGTGCAGGGTCACGTGCACGGTGTGCAGGCCCAGCTCCTTGATCGGGCGGGACAGCGAGACCTGCTTGCGATCGAGAGAGAAGCCGTCGGCGGTGGCAGCCTCGGCCGCGTCCCGCGTGGTCACGGAGCCGTAGAGAGCGCCGGCGTCGGAGGCGGAGCGAATCACGATGAACTGCTGCCCATCGAGCTTCTCGGCGAGGCTTTCGGCCTCTTTCTTGGTCTCGAGGTTGCGCGCTTCGAGCTGTGCCTTTTGCGCTTCGAATTGCGCGATATTGGCCTCGGACGCGTTCAGCGCCTTGCCCTGCGGCAGCAGGTAGTTACGAGCATAGCCCGGCTTGACGTCGACGACTTCGCCCATCTGGCCCAGCTTGGCCACGCGTTCGAGAAGGATGACTTGCATGTGCTCGGCTCCTTATTTCACGGCGTAGGGCAGCAGGGCGAGGAAGCGGGCGCGCTTGATGGCACGGGCCAGTTCACGCTGCTTCTTCGCCGAGACGGCGGTGATGCGGGACGGCACGATCTTGCCACGCTCGGAGATGTAGCGTTGCAGGAGCCGGGTGTCCTTGTAGTCGATCTTGGGTGCATTGTCGCCGGAGAAGGGGCAGACTTTGCGGCGGCGGAAAAACGGTTTTGCAGCCATGGTTTAGCGTCCTTTTCTCAAGCGTCTGTCAGCGGCGTTCGCGACGGTTGTCGCGTTCTTCGCGCTTCTGCATCTGGATCGAGGGCCCCTCGGGGTGCTCGTCGACCTTGATGGTCATCACGCGCATCACGTCGTCATGCAGACGCATCAGGCGCTCCATTTCCTGCACGGCCGGTGCGGGGGCATCGGTCTTGAGGAAGGCGTAATGGCCCTTGCGGTTCTTGTTGATCTTGTAGGCCATCGTCTTGAGGCCCCAGTACTCGCTGTCGACGACCTTGCCGCCATTGTCCGCGAGGACGGATCCGAAATGTTCGACGAGGCTTTCAGCTTGCGCGTTGGACAGGTCCTGACGCGAGATAAAGACATGCTCGTAAAGCGGCATGTGCTCTCCAGTTCTTTTGCGCGTGTTTCATAGGGCGGCTTTCGAAGGTCCCGAGCCGCACACGAGAGGCCACGCAGGGTCAATGACACGGGACCCGCGCGTTATAGGGGGTCTGGTGTCGAACGCAAGGGGCGATGGCCGGGGCGGCGGGGCCGCGGTCTCTGCGCATGGTCGCACAGAAGATGTTGGAGCGCGCGGGGTTGTGAAACGCCCGCGGCGCGCTCTTATCCTGCCCAGGTATTCATCAACATGAGAGATCCATCATGACCCTTCTCCGCACCACGGCACTGGCCGGTGTCTTCGCCCTTGGCGCCACGGCGGCCTTTGCCGATGCGCAGCGCTACGTGCTCGACGCCAGCCACAGCCAGATCGTCTTCAGCTACGATCACCTTGGCTATTCCACGACTTATGGCATGTTCTCGGGCTTCGAGGGCGAGATCCTGTTCGACGCCGAGGATCCGGCGGCCTCGAGCGTCTCGGTCTCCATGCCCGTGCGGTCGATGATCACCGGCTGGGAAGAGCGGTTCACGCATTTCATGACCGACGAGTTCTTCGGCGCGGATGACGACGAGGACATGGTCAGCTTCACGTCCACGGCCATCGAGGTCACTGGCGAGGATACCGCGCTGATCACCGGGGATTTGACCCTGAACGGGGTGACCAAATCTGTCGTGCTGGATGCAAAGCTGAACCAGACCGGGATGCACCCCATGGCCCAGAAGGAATGGGCCGGGTTCGACGCGACCACGACGCTGCTGCGTTCCGATTATAATGTCGGGGCGTTCGCGCCGTTCGTCAGCGACGAGGTCGAGGTTCTGATCTCCATCGAGGCGATGTTGGCCGACTGAGCGCACTCACGGTTCCATCGGCAGGGGGTCCGCAGGGATGCGGGCCCCTTTTTTCGTGCGGCTCAGGGGGCTGTGCGGCGGGCGGTCAGGTCCACCGCGATGGTGACGGTGAAACCCACGCTGGTTTCGTCCGGGTAGGCGGTGCCGATGCCGAAATCGAGCCGGGCGACTTGCGTTTCGCCGGTCATGCGGGCGAGGCCGTCGGTGATGTTCAGGGTGAAGGGCAGGGTGACCGGCACGGTGCTGCCTTTCAGGGTCAGGGTGCCCTCGGCGGTCTGGCCCGCGTCGGTGCCGATGATCTCGGCTGCGAAGGTGGCGGTGGGGTGGGTGTCGGCGGCGAAGAATTCCGCCCCCAGCGCTTGGGCGGTGACGGAGCCGAGGGTGAGGCTGGGGATCGCGACGGTGACCGTGACGTCGCCCGTGCGGCTGTCGGGGTCGTAGGCGATGGCGGCGGTCCAGTCTTCGAACGTGCCGGTGACCGGCGCGCCGAGTTGGGTGACGGTGATCGAGAGGGTGCCGTCCTCGACGGTCCAGTCGGAGGCGACCTCGGCGAGTTCGGCCTGCGGCAGGAGGGCGGCGTCGTCATGGGCGAAGAGCCCGAGCCCCGCGCTCACGGCGAGCGCCGCGGCGAAGGCCCCGGCAGCGCCCAGCAGCGGCAGGGCGGGGCCGTGGGGCTTGGCGGGGGTCGCGGGGGCGGCAGCGGTTGCGCCGGGCAGCATGCGTTGCAGGGTCAGGTCGCGGTCGAAGAAGCGGTGCTTGAGCGCGCCCGCGACGTGCAGGACCAGCGCGATCACGAGAACCCGCTCGAAGATGATGTGCAGGCTGGCGAAGGTATGGGCGAGCGTGTCGGATTTCGGCACGAAGGGCAGGGATTGACCGAAGGGCCACCAGATCGGCGCGAAGCCGGTGGTGGCCGCGTGGTGGATCCAGCCGGACATCGGCACCAGCAACAGCGTGGCATAGAGGGTCCAGTGCACGGTTTCGGCGGCGAAAGTTTCCAGCCGGCGCTCGGGATGCAGGGGGGCGGGTTTGGGTTGGCTCAGCATCCAGGCGACGCGGGCCAGGGCGACGAAGAAGGCGGTGACCCCGAGCGTCTTGTGGATCGAGAAGACAAATGCCTTGCGCGACAGCTCCTCCCCGGTAGCGAAGGGCATGTCGTTGGCAATGATGCCCAGCGGGATCAGCGCCAGGATCAGCGCGACCGTGAGCCAGTGCAGGGTCTTGCTGACACTGCCGTAGGTGTTGTGCGCGTTGGTGAGGGCCATCGGGGTCTCCTTGCCGGTTCGATGTTCACCTAGCGAGTGCGGCGCGTGGGGCAAAGGCGCTCGGAGCACAAGAGTTGTGCGGCGATTGGGACCCGGGGGCGGAGATTGCACGCCAAGGCCCGCTCGGGTATGAGGCGGGACGCCAGAATGAGGAGTTTCCATGAGCAGAGCCTTCGTTTTCCCCGGGCAGGGGGCACAGACTATCGGTATGGGGCGCGATCTCGCCGAGGCTTACCCGGCGGCGCGGGCCGTTTTCGAGGAGGTCGACGAGGCGCTGGGCGAGGCGCTGAGCGCGCTGATCTGGGACGGCGAGGCGGACCGGCTGACGCTGACCGAGAATGCGCAGCCCGCGCTGATGGCGACGTCCCTGGCCGCGCTGCGGGCGCTGGAGGCCGAGGGGCTGGACTGGGCGGAGGTGTCTTGCGTGGCGGGGCATTCGCTGGGCGAGTATTCGGCGCTGGCGGCGGCGGGCGCGCTCAGCGTGGGCGATACCGCGCGGCTCTTGCGGGCGCGGGGGCGGGCCATGCAGGAGGCGGTGCCCGTGGGCGTGGGCGCCATGGCGGCCCTTCTGGGGCTGGATTTCGAGACCGTGTGCGCGGTGGCCGAGCAAGCCGCGCAGGGCGAGGTCTGCGAGGCGGCCAATGACAATGACCCGGGGCAGGTCGTGGTCTCGGGCCACAAGGCGGCGGTGGAGCGTGCGGTCGATCTGGCCAAGGCGCGCGGCGCGAAACGCGCGGTGTTGCTGCCGGTGAGCGCGCCGTTCCATTGCGCGTTGATGGCGCCCGCGGCGGAGACAATGAAAGATGCGCTCGCCGCGGTGGAGATCGCCACGCCGCGCGTGCCGGTGATCGCCAATGTGCTGGCCGCCCCGGTCACCGCGCCCGAACAGATCCGCGACCTGCTGTTCCGGCAGATCACCGGGTCGGTGCGCTGGCGCGAAAGCGTGGGCTGGATGGCGCAGAACGGCGTGACGGAGATCTGGGAGATCGGCGCGGGCAAGGCCCTGATCGGCATGGTGCGGCGCATCGATCGCAGCATCGCGACCCAGGCGATCGGCACCTCTGAGGATGTCCGCAAGGTCTGCACCACAAGTGAGGAAACGGCATGATGTTCGATTTGACCGGCAAGACGGCGCTTGTCACCGGGGCCTCCGGCGGGATCGGCGGGGCGATTGCCACGGCGCTGCACGCGCAAGGCGCGACCGTCGGGCTGAGCGGCACGCGGGTCGAGCCGCTCGAAGCGCTGGCGGCGGAGTTGGGGGAGCGGGCCCATGTCCTGCCTTGCAACCTGAGCGATGCGGACGCGGTCGAGGCCCTGCCCAAGCAGGCGGTCGCGGTCATGGGGTCGGTCGATATCCTGGTGAACAATGCCGGGATCACCCGCGACAACCTGTTCATGCGGATGTCGGATGAGGAATGGGCCAGCGTTCTGGACGTCAACCTGACTTCGACCATGCGGCTGTGCCGGGGCGTGTTGCGCGGGATGATGAAGGCGCGCTGGGGCCGGATCGTCAATATCAGCTCGGTCGTGGGCGCGACCGGCAATCCGGGGCAGGGAAATTACGCGGCCTCCAAGGCCGGGATGGTGGGGATGTCGAAGTCGCTGGCCTATGAGGTGGCGAGCCGCGGGATCACGGTCAATGCCGTGGCGCCGGGCTTCATCAGCACCGCGATGACCGACAAGCTGACCGACGATCAGAAGGACAAGCTGCTGGTGCAGGTGCCGTCGGGGCGCATGGGCGAGCCGGGTGAAATCGCCGCGGCGGTGGTCTATCTGGCCAGCCCCGAGGCGGGTTACGTGACCGGATCGGTCCTGCATGTAAACGGCGGGTTGGCGATGATTTGAGCCATCCCGCGCGGCTGGCGCGAAAGCGTTTGCCTTTGACAAGCCATGTGATATAGGCGGCGCAGTTTTGGAGCGGGAGACCGGTCCTGCCGCTTTGCGGACTACCATCGCCGTATTGGGCGGCACAGACGACACCGGGCGAAGACCCGATAACACGAATGAGGACATGAACATGAGCGACGTAGCGGATCGCGTGAAGAAGATCGTGGTGGAGCATCTGGGCGTGGAAGAGAGCAAGGTCGTTGAAAACGCGTCCTTCATCGACGACCTCGGCGCGGACAGCCTGGATACGGTCGAGCTGGTCATGGCCTTCGAAGAAGAGTTCAGCATCGAGATCCCGGACGATGCCGCCGAGACCATTCAGACCTTTGGCGATGCGGTGAAGTTCATCTCCGAAGCGTCCTGATCCCAGGCGTTTCAGAACAGGCAGGTCGGCGTCCCTCGGGGCGCCGTTTTGCGTTGCGGGGTCGGGGCTGCGCGAGGTCGTGCTGGACTTGCGGCTTGTTGCTTGCCCCGTGGTAGGTGCCGCGTGTATCAGGTGGCGGAGAAAAAGACCGGTGAGGATTGAGCATGCGTCGGGTTGTGGTCACAGGATTGGGAATGGTGTCGCCGCTGGCCAGTGGCGTCGAGGAAACGTGGACGCGTCTGTTGGCCGGGCAATCCGGCGCGGGGCAGATCACGCGCTTCGATGCGAGCCATCTGGCGACGACCTATGCCTGCGAGGTGCCGCGGGGCGATGGCAGCGACGGGACGTTCAACCCCGATGAGTGGATGCCGCCGAAAGAGCAGCGCAAGGTGGACGAGTTCATCCTCTATGGTATGGCGGCGGCGGAGCAGGCGGTCCGGGATTCCGGCTGGGCGCCCGAAGACGAGGATGGCAGGCTGCGCACGGGTGTGATGATCGGCTCGGGCATCGGCGGGCTGAGCAGCATCGCGGAGACGGCGGTTCTGCTCAAGGAGCGGGGGCCGCGGCGGGTTTCGCCGTTCTTCATCCCCGGCGCGCTGATCAACCTGGTTTCCGGGCAGGTGTCGATCCGGTTCGGCTTCAAGGGGCCGAACCATGCGGTGGTGACGGCGTGTTCCACCGGGGCTCATGCGATCGGGGACGCCGCGCGGCTGATCATGCTGGACGATGCGGATGTGATGGTGGCGGGCGGGGCCGAAAGCCCGATCTCGGAGATCGGGATCGCGGGGTTCAACGCCTGCAAGGCCCTGAGCACCAAGCGCGGCAATGATCCCGCGTCGGCCAGCCGCCCCTATGATGCGGACCGGGACGGGTTCGTGATGGGCGAGGGGGCCGGGGTGGTCGTTCTCGAAGAGTACGCGCATGCCAAGGCGCGCGGTGCGAAGATCTATGCCGAGGTGGTGGGCTATGGCCTGTCGGGGGATGCGTATCACATCACCGCGCCGTCGGAGGATGGCGAGGGCGGTGAGCGGTCCATGCGCGCGGCCTTGAAGCGGGCGGGCATCGAGGGCGCGCAGGTGGATTACATCAATGCCCACGGGACGTCCACCATGGCGGATGTGATCGAACTGGCCGCGGTGGAGCGGGTGTTGGGCGCCGGGGTCGAGACCGCGACCATGAGTTCCACCAAGTCATCGGTCGGGCATCTTCTGGGGGCGGCGGGCGCGGTGGAAGCGATCTTCTCGATCCTGGCCATTCGCGACCAGGTGGCGCCGCCGACGATCAACCTGGACAATCCGGCGGTCGAGAGCAAGCTGGACCTTGCCGCGAACGCGGCGCGCAAGCGCAAGATCGACTATGCGCTGTCGAACTCCTTCGGGTTCGGCGGCACCAATGCCTCCCTGGTTCTGGCGCGGGTCACCGACTGATGTGGCGCGCGCTTGCGTCCAACATGCTGACCCTGCTGATCGTGGGGTTTCTCGCGCTGGTCGCGGTGATTGCCTGGGGGCAGCGGTCCTTTACCGGGCAGGGGCCGCTGGCGGAGCCGATCTTCTTCGAGGTGCCGCGGGGGGCGTCCCTGACGCGGATCGCGGACGCGTTGGAGGCGGAAGGGGCTGTCAGCTCGGCGGTGATCTTTCGGCTGGGCGCGCAATATACCGAGCGGGAAGGCGACCTGAAATTCGGGAGTTATGAGATCCCGGCGGGCGCCTCCATGGCGGATGTGCTGGATATTCTGACCGCGGGGGGGGCGGCCTCGTTCCGCTACGTGGCGACTTACCAGATCCGGGTCGACGACGCGGAGCTGCGGTTGCGCGAGCGGATTCCGGGGGAGGACCGCGACGAGTTGGTGGCCAGTTTCGCACCCGGCGAGCCGGTGCCCGCGGCCTATGCGGAGCTGGTGGCAGCGGGCACGCCGATGGCCTACCGGGTGGCGATTGCCGAGGGGGTGACGAGCTGGCAGATCGTGGACGCGTTGCGCAAGGCCGATTTCCTGAGCGGAGAGATCGCCGAGGTGCCGCCGGAGGGCAGCCTGGCGCCGGACACCTACGAGGTCGCGCGCGGCGGAGATCGGGCGGATATCATTGCGGCGATGTCGGAGGCGCAGACCCGGATCCTGGCGCAGGCCTGGGCGGCGCGGGACGCTGAGCTGCCGCTGGAAAGCCCGAAGGAGGCGCTGATCCTGGCGTCGATCATCGAGAAGGAAACCTCGGTTCCGGAGGAGCGGGAGGTGGTCTCGTCGGTCTTCGTGAACCGGCTCAATCGGGGGATGCGCCTGCAGACCGACCCGACGGTGATCTATGGCATCACCAATGGGGTGGGGGTTTTGGGCCGGGGCTTGCGGCGCAGCGAGTTGCGTGGGGCAACGCCTTATAATACTTATGTTATTCCGGGGCTTCCACCAACGCCCATCGCCAATCCTGGGCGCGAAGCGATCTTCGCGGCGGTGCAGCCGGCCGAGACGGATTACATCTTTTTCGTGGCCGATGGCACTGGCGGGCACGCCTTCTCGCGCACGCTTGCGGAGCACAACGAGAACGTGGCGCGGTGGCGCGCGATCGAGCGCAGCCGGGAGGCGAACTGAGCGAATTCGCGGGGCAGCGCGCGCTGGGTGTTGCGCAACCTATGCGATAGTGTTTGACTTGGCGAACGCTCCAAAGTATACCTTCAGGCAAGCTAGAAAAAGTGGGTAAGCGGCCAAGGGAAACCTCGGCCGTTTTTCTTTTACTCGTGCGGAAAAGCCTGAGAGGCCCTTCAGCATGATCGGAGACACCGGGACCGGAGCCTGCCAGCCAGGTAGCTTTCTCGATGCCGCAACAGACCAGGTTGTTTACCTGCGAAATTGCGTTCAGTGCGCCATTGTCCGTGTAGAGGAACTGGCGCGTACTGGAACACCAAATGACACCAGCGCCGGAGAATTCCGCAAGCTCTTGAAAGAGTTGCGGGAGATTTCGGGTATTGCACTCAGGGAGGAAAGTCGACTTGCAGAGCAACTCGCAAAGGAAAACGGGGGACTGCACGCAGGAGCCTATGACCTTGTCGCAGCTCGCGCTGAAATCGGGCGCAGACTGGCTGACCTCAGAACCGCCAGAAGTCACCCAGACGTTTCTGGAGAGCCTGAGTGACCATGCCATCGCGGCCTTGCCGCATCTGTTCGAGTTCTGGGCCTTGCCGCATCAGATCGCCCCGGAGGGTGACTGGCGGACCTGGGTCATTCTCGGCGGCCGTGGCGCGGGCAAGACCCGGGCAGGCGCCGAGTGGGTGCGCGCCGAGGTCGAAGGCGCGCGCCCGCTGGATGCGGGACGGTCACGGCGGGTCGCCCTGGTCGGGGAGACCTATGACCAGGTGCGCGATGTGATGATCTTCGGCGAGAGCGGCATTCTGGCCTGCAGCCCGGCGGACCGGAAGCCCGAGTGGCAGGGCACCCGGCGGCAGTTGGTCTGGCCGAACGGCGCGATCGCGAAATGCCACTCGGCCAACGATCCGGAGGCCCTGCGCGGGCCGCAATTCGATGCGGCCTGGGTGGACGAGTTGGCGAAATGGCCGAATGCCGAAGAAACCTGGGACATGTTGCAATTCGCGCTGCGCCTGGGCGTCAACCCGCGGCAGGTCGTGACGACCACGCCGCGGCCCTCGACGATCCTGAAACAGATCCTTGCCACCGGCTCCACGGTCAAGACGACCGCGCCGACGGAGGCGAACCGGGCCTACCTGGCCGCGAGTTTCCTGGAGGAAATCCGGGCGCGCTATGCCGGGACACGGCTGGGGCGTCAGGAACTCGATGGCGTGCTTCTGGACGATGTCGAGGGCGCGCTCTGGACCAGTGCCGGGATCGAGGCCAACAGGGTCGAGACCGTTCCGCCACTGGACCGGATCGTGGTCGCGGTCGATCCGCCGGTCACCGGGCACAAGGGGTCCGATGCTTGCGGGATCGTCGTGGCCGGGTTGGTTTCGCAAGGCGAGCGGCGCGGCTGGACGGCCTATGTGCTGGAGGATGCGACCGTCTCGGCGAGTACGCCGCTGCAATGGGCCGAGGCCGCCGTGGAGGCCGCGCGGCGCCATGAGGCGGAGCGGGTCGTGGCCGAGGTTAACCAGGGCGGCGACCTGGTGGAGACCGTGCTGCGGCAACTCGATGACGTGCTGCCCTACCGGGCGGTGCGGGCGACCCGTGGCAAGGTGGTCCGTGCGGAGCCGGTCGCGGCGCTCTATGAGCAGCGGCGGGTGAAGCATGTTCGCGGTCTCGGCGCGCTGGAAGACCAGATGTGCCAGATGACCAATCACGGGTTCAAGGGCTCGGGCAGTCCGGATCGGGTCGATGCCCTGGTCTGGGCCTTGACCGAGCTTCTGCTGGACCCGCCGAAAGACAAGAGCGAGCCTCAGATCCGCGCGCTCTGAGCCCCGGGGCGCGCTGCCGCGTCCATCACTGATCGCACCAGAATCCACGTCACCGCCGCGCGCGGATGGCGTCTTTCCGGCTGCCTGAACAAAAGGAAGCATCTTTCATGGTGTTCAATCTGTTCCGACAAAAACAAGACATACCGGCGACGGATCGCGTGCCCGAGGTCAAGGCGTCGGCCACGAGCCGGGTTGTGGCCATGGGCAGCTCCGGGCGGATTGCCTGGACACCGCGGGATTCGGGGTCGCTGACGCGCAACGGGTTCGCGGGCAATCCGGTGGGGTTTCGGGCGGTCAAGATGATTGCGGAGGCCGCCGCGGCGCTGCCGCTGGCGTTCCAGGATGCGGAGCGGCGCTACGAGGCGCATCCGCTGATCACGCTGCTGGCGCGGCCCAGCCAGGCGCAGGGGCGGGCGGAGTTCTTCGAGGCGCTCTATGCGCAGCTCCTGCTGACCGGCGACGGTTTCGTGGAGGCGGTGTTCGCCAAGCCCGAGCTGCCCACGGAGTTGCATGTGCTGCGCTCGGACCGGGTGCGGATCATTCCCGGCGCGGATGGCTGGCCGAGCGCCTATGAGTACTCGGTCGGGGCGCACAAGCACCGGTTCATGGTCGAGGAGGGGCGCACGCCGATCTGTCATCTGCGCACGTTCCATCCGCAGGACGACCATTACGGGCTGTCCCCGATGCAGGCGGCGGCGACGGCGCTGGATGTCCACAACGCGGCGACCCGGTGGTCAAAGGCGCTGTTGGACAATGCGGCGCGGCCGTCGGGCGCGTTGGTCTACAAGGGGTCGGAGGGCGACGATACGCTGTCGCCCGAGCAGTACACGCGGCTGGTCGACGAGATGGACAGCTACCACCAGGGTGCGCGCAATGCGGGGCGGCCCATGTTGCTGGAAGGCGGGCTCGACTGGAAACCCATGGGGTTCAGCCCCTCGGACATGGAGTTCCAGAAGACCAAGGAGGCTGCGGCACGCGAGATCGCGCTGGCCTTCGGGGTTCCGCCGATGCTGCTGGGGATCCCCGGGGACGCGACCTATGCCAACTACCAGGAGGCGCACCGGGCGTTCTATCGCCTGACGGTGCTGCCCTTGGCGCAGAAGGTGACCGCGTCGCTGGGTCATTGGCTGACGGATCTGTCGGGGGACGCCGTGAATGTCGCGCCCGATCTGGACAAGATCCCGGCCCTTGCCGCTGAGCGCGACGCGCAATGGGCGCGGATCGGGACGGCGAGTTTTCTCACCGATGCCGAGAAGCGGGTTCTGCTCGGGCTGCCGGCGGAGATGGATTGCTCATGAGCGATCCGTCCAAGCCCGGGGGTGGATCGCGGTTTCTCTACGAGCCGTTCGAGTGTCGGCCTGCAGACTGCGTGCCGTCCCACAAGATCGAGGCCAATGAACGGCTTGCCGAGCAGCGCTGGGAGGCGCTGGAGTACCGTTTGCAGGCCATGAATTCCTTGCTGGAGCGCCTGGAGCGGCGGCTCTGGCTCACGATTCTGGGCGTTGCCGGGGCAGTCCTCGCGGAAGCGGTCCAGTCGATCGTCAGCACCCAATAGGAGCATCATCCAATGACGCAATCCATGGACGGCCCAGTGGCACACGCTGGGCTGGAGACGAAGTTTTGCCGTTTCGGCACGTCGGAGAGCGACGGGGCGACGGCGCAGGGCCTCGAGATCGAGGGCTATGCCAGCCTGTTCGGGGCGGTGGACCAGGGCAACGACATCGTGGATCCGGGCGCTTATGCGGCGTCTCTGACGGCGCTCGCTGCGGCGGGACGGCAGGTCAAGATGCTGTGGCAGCACGATCCGGCCCAACCCATCGGGGTTTGGGACGAGGTTCGTGAGGATGCCAGGGGTCTGTATGTCAAGGGGCGCCTTCTGCCCGAGATCGCGCGGGGCCGCGAGGCTGCCGAGTTGATCGCGGCGGGTGCGCTCGATGGTCTTTCGATCGGGTATCGCACCAAGCGCGCGTCGAAGGACGCGCAGGGGCGGCGGCACCTGACGGAAGTGGAGCTTTGGGAGGTGTCGCTCGTGACCTTCCCGATGCTTCCCGAAGCGCGGGTCGGACACAAGACAAGCTGTCTTGAGGATGACTGGCGTTCGTTGGCGGAGGCGCTGCGTGCGGCCCGTCTGGCGCTGGGCGATCAGGTCCCGGCGGAAACGACTTCGAAAAGGAGTGAAGAATGAGCAACAGCGATCCCTCTGCCTTGCTCGCAGCAAAGACGGCCCCTGACGCCGTGGCGGACGGGGTGTCTCCGCTCGCCGAAGTCACCGCAGAACTGAGTGCCTTCGTGCGCGAAGTCACGGCCCAGAAGGCCGAAATGAAATCCCGATTGAAACAACAAGAAGAGCGTCTCCTCATGCTTGACCGCAAATCTACTTCGTATGCGCGCCCCGCGCTGTCTGGTGCTGTTGCCGAAGCAGCGCCCCATCAGAAGGCGTTCGACGCCTATCTGCGTTCCGGCGATGACGACGCGCTGCGTGGTCTGGAACTGGACGGCAAGGCCATGTCCACGGCGGTGTCCGGCGAGGGCGGCTATCTCGTCGATCCGCAGACCTCCGAGACCGTGAAGAACGTCCTGAAGTCCCAGGCCTCCCTGCGGGCGGTCGCACAGGTCGTGACGGTGGAAGCCACCAGCTATGATGTGCTGGTCGATCACACCGAGGTCGGCACCGGCTGGGCGAGCGAGACCGGCAACCTGACCGAGACCGACACCCCGCAGATCGACCGGATCTCGATCCCGCTGCACGAGCTTGCGGCCCTGCCGAAGGTCAGCCAGCGACTGCTGGATGATGCGGCGTTCGACATCGAGGCATGGCTGGCTGAGCGCATCGCCGACAAGTTCGCCCGCTCGGAAGCGGCGGCCTTCGTCAACGGGGACGGCGCCGACAAGCCCAAGGGGTTCCTGACCCATGACAGCGTCGACAACGATGTGTGGACCTGGGGCAATCTCGGCTACGTGGTCACCGGCTCGGATGGTGACTTCAGCAGCGTGAGCCCCGCCGATGCGATCGTGGACCTGGTCTACGCGCTGGGCGCGCGCTACCGCGCCAATGCCAGCTTCATCATGAACTCCAAGACCGCTGGTGTCGTGCGCAAGATCAAGGATGCCGATGGCCGGTTCCTGTGGTCGGACGGCCTTGCCGCAGGGGAGCCGGCGCGTCTGCTGGGCTACCCGGTGCTGATCTCCGAGGACATGCCGGATATCGGCAGCGATGCCACGGCCATCGCCTTTGGCGATTTCGGCGCCGGCTACACCATCGCGGAGCGTCCGGACCTGCGCATCCTGCGCGATCCGTTCTCGGCCAAGCCTCACGTTCTGTTCTACGCCACCAAGCGCGTGGGCGGGGATGTGAGCGATTTCGCGGCGATCAAACTGCTGAAATTCGCGGTGAGCTAAGGGTCTCTGATCCAACCGTGAATCTGTCCCGTCTTCGGGCGGGACAGTGGGCGCGTGTGGGGAAACGGCGTTGTCTAGCTTCTTCCCTCCGTCCGAGTAGCGCCGCCACGCGCGCCCGATTTCGATTTGTGACGTCCCGACTGGAGAGCGGAAAATGAATCTAAGCGAAGTGACTTCAGTGCCTCTGGCGTCCTTGCCGCTACAAGAGTTTCGGGACCATCTGCGTCTCGGACGTGGTTTCGAAGATGACAGTCTTCAGGATATTGTTCTCGAAACGGCGCTTCTGGCGGCGATCAACGCGATCGAGGATCGGACGGGCAAGGCCCTTCTGCAAAGGGAGTTCAGGCTTGAGCTGACCCATTGGGAGGGGCCGTGTGTCCAGTCCTTGCCACGCGGCCCTCTGATCGCTGTCCGGCGCCTTGCGATCATGCAGATGGACGGCTCGATGGTCGAGTTGTCCGAGGGCGATTATTCCCTGCTGCACGACACGTTTCGGCCCGGTTTGCGCGCCAAGGGCGGGTTTCCGCAAATTCCGACCCATGGAAGCGTCCAGATCGACTTCGAGGCGGGCTATGGCCCGCAGTGGTCGGATGTGCCCGGCAGCCTGGCCCAGGCGGTTTTCATCCTGGCCGCGCATTTCTATGAGGCGCGGGATGGGCAGCAGTCGCGGGGCTTCCCGGCCCTGGTCCGCACGCTGATCTCGGCATTCCGGGATGTGCGGATATTCGGAGGGCGCCGGAAATGACGCCCGTGCTGAGTCGCAAGCTGATCCTGGAAGAGCGCGTGCAGGTGCCGGACGGGGCAGGTGGATTTCAGGAAAGCTGGGAGGCGCGCGGCATGCTTTGGGCGGACGTGCGCATGCGCAGTGGCCGGGAAACGTCCCGTCGACCCGCCGTGGCCGTTTCCATGACGTCGTCGCGCATCACCGTGCGTGCCGCGCCCTTCGGCAGCCCGAGCCGACCCAAGCCGGATCAGCGATTTCGAGAGGGCAATCGGACCTTTCGGATCCTCGCGGTCGGAGAGGCGGATCACGATGCCCGTTTCCTGACCTGCTTTGTCGATGAGGAGGTTCCGGGATGAGCTATGCGCTGTCAGGTATATTGCAGAGAGCCATCTACCAGCATCTGGTCGGCGACGCCGTTCTGCAATCGCTGGTGGGTGATGCGATCTATGATGCGGTCCCGACCGGGGTCCTGCCCACGACTTACATCACTCTGGGACCGGAAAACGCCGTCGCACGCGCGGATCGCAGCAGTGCGGCGACGCGCCATGATTTCGTGATCAGCGTGCACACGGAGAAAGACGGGTTCCAGGCGATCAAGGAGGTCGCGGGCGCCATCAGCGATGCGCTTGTCGATGCCCCCCTGAGCCTGAGCCGCGGTTCGCTCAGCACCCTCGAGTTCCTGCGCGCCAAGGCGCGCCGGTCCAGCAACAGTCAGATGCGCCAGGTGGACCTGTGGTTCCGCGCGCGCATCGAAGACGACTAACCCCCAGATTTGGAGAGCCCAATGGCTGTGCAAAAAGGCAAAGACCTTCTGATCAAACTGGACATGACCGGAACGGGTCAGTTTGAAACCATCGCCGGTCTTCGGGCCACGCGGATCACCTTCAACACCGAGACGGTCGATGTGACCTCCCTCGAGAGCGCGGGCGGGTGGCGCGAGCTGCTGGGCGGTGCCGGGGTCAAGAGTGCGTCGCTCTCTGGGTCGGGCGTGTTCCGCGACGAGAATACGGACGAGCGGGCGCGGCAGATCTTCTTCGACGGGGAAGTGCCGAACTTCCAGGTGATCATCCCGGATTTCGGGATCGTGGAGGGGCCCTTCATGATTACCGCGATCGAGTATGCCGGCAGCCAGAATGGCGAGGCCAGCTATGAAATGACCATCGCTTCGGCGGGTCAGATCACCTTCAACGCGATCTGATCCCGATGGCGAACCCTTATGCAGGCGAGGTGGCCCTGACGGTGGATGGGCAGACCTATGCCATGAAACTGACCCTGGGTGTTCTGGCCGAGCTCGAACATGAGCTGGAGGCGGGGTCGCTGGTCGCGGTGGTCGAGCGGTTCGAGGCGGGCCAGTACCGCACGCGCGACGTTCTTCTGTTGCTCAAGGCCGGGTTGCGCGGGGGGGGCTGGACCGGCCAGATCGGCGATCTTGCCCAGGCCGATATCGAGGGCGGTCCGATCCATGCCGCGCGCGCGGCGGCCACGCTTCTGGCGCGGGCCTTTGCGCTGCCGGAGACTGCGAGCGGCCCATGAGCCAGTTCGACTGGCCCGGCCTTCTGCGTCTTGGTCTGGGCTCTCTGAAACTGCGCCCAGAGGAATTCTGGGCACTCACCCCGGTGGAACTGTTGCTGTTGCTCGGTGCGGAAGCCGGTGGCGACGCGCCCCTTGGTCGGGCGCGTCTGGAAGAACTCGTCCGGGAGTTTCCGGACACGACGGAGGTCAGCGAGAATGTCGGATTACGATGAGTTGGACGGGTTCGATGCCCGGATGAACGAGCTGGAGCAGACGCTGGGCGATGCCGCGGCGGTTGCCGGGGCGTTCGATGCCGAGATGAGCCGCCTGCGCGACAGCATGCTCTACACCGAGCGGGAGGCGGCCTCCCTCGGGAGCAGCGTGGGCAGCGGCTTGCGTCGCGCGTTCGACGGGTTGGCCTTCGAGGGGCTGAAACTGTCCGACGCGCTCAAGACGGTGGCGCAGTCGATGGTGGACGCGGCCTACAACACGGCGATGTCGCCGGTGCAGAAGGCGGTGGGCGACACGTTGGCGACGGGTGTCAATTCGCTGATGTCCGGTTTGTTCGGGTTTTCCCATGGGGGCAGCTTTTCGCAGGGTCGCGTGATGCCGTTTGCCAAGGGCGGGGTCGTCACCTCGCCCACGACTTTCCCGATGAAGGGGGCCACCGGGTTGATGGGCGAGGCCGGGCCGGAGGCGATCATGCCGCTGGCGCGCGGTGCCGATGGGCGGCTCGGCGTACGGGCCGACGGGGCAGGGGGCGGGCGGCCGGTGCAGGTCGTGATGAACATCTCCACCCCCGATGTGGAGAGCTTCCGCCGGTCCCGCAGCCAGTTGGCCGCGGATATGGGGCGCGCGCTGACGCTCGGCCAGAGAAACCGCTGAGAGGGGCAGGATCATGCAATTCCATGAAGTGAGGTTCCCCGCGAACCTGAGTTTCGGCTCCACCGGCGGGCCGGAGCGGCGGACCGAGATCGTCACCCTGGCCAACGGGTTCGAGGAGCGCAACACGCCCTGGTCCCAGTCGCGCCGCCGCTATGACGCGGGCGTGGGGATGCGGTCGCTGAACGACATCGAGGCGCTGATCGGGTTCTTCGAGGCGCGCCAGGGCCAGATGTACGGGTTTCGCTGGAAGGACTGGGCCGACTTCAAGAGTTGTGCGCCCTCGGAAACGGTGGCGTTCGAAGATCAGGCGCTCGGCAGAGGCGATGGGGAGACCCGGATCTTTCAGTTGATCAAAAGGTATCGGTCCGGGGCACAGTTCTATGCGCGCACCATCACGAAGCCCGTCGCCGGAACGGTGCGGGCCGGGATCGACGGTGTTCAATTGTCCGAAGCTGTGCATTTCGAGGTGGATACGGTCGCTGGGCAGCTGGTCTTTACGGACCCTCCGGAGAATGGGGCGGAGGTGACGGCCGGTTTCGAGTTCGACGTGCCGGTTCGGTTCGATACGGACCGCATCCGGACGTCGGTTGCGTCCTTCCAGGCCGGGGATATCCCCTCGGTTCCCGTGGTGGAGTTACGGATATGAGCGCGGGTGAACAGGCGCTGGATGCGCATCTTGCCAGCGGGCTGACCACATTGTGCCGGTGCTGGCTGGTGAGGCGCCGGGATGGCAAGACGCTGGGCTTTACGGACCATGACCGGGACCTGTCCTTCGAGGGCGTGGTGTTCGCAGCTGATAGCGGTCTTGTCGCCTCGGCGTTGCAGCAGTCCACGGGGTTGTCGGTCGACAATTCCGAGGCGATCGGGGCGCTGTCCAACGCGGCGATCTCGGAGGTGGACATTCGGGCCGGCCGTTTCGACGGGGCGGAGGTTCAGATCTGGCTGGTGAACTGGGTGGAGCCGGATATGCGCAAGCTGCAGTTCCGCGGCACGCTCGGGGAGCTCCAGCAGGTGGATGGGGCGTTCCGTGCGGAGTTGCGCGGGCTTGCCGAGATGCTCAACCAGCCCCAGGGGCGGATCTACCAGCGCGATTGTACCGCGTTGCTCGGGGATCGGTCGTGCAAGTTGGCGCTGTCGGCGGCGGAGTTCACGGCAGAAGCGCCGATCCTCAGCCAGAGCGACAATCGCGTCTTCGCGTTCGCGCCGCTGGAGGCCTACGACCGGACCTGGTTCGAGCGCGGGCGGCTGGAGGTGGTGACCGGTGAGGCGGCTGGCCTGCAGGCGCTGATCAAGAACGACCGCTGGTACGATAATCGGCGAGAAATCGAGGTTTGGGAGGCGCTGGGTCAATCGGTCCAGCCCGGAGACATCGTGCGTCTCGAAGCGGGCTGTGACAAGCGGATGTCCACCTGCCGATTCAAGTTCAACAACGTGAAGAATTTCCAGGGTTTCCCGTTCATTCCGGGCGATGACTGGCTTGTCAGTTACCCCACGCGGGGCGGTCAGAACGATGGCGGGAGTTTGTCCTCATGAGCTGTGCAGACCGCGTGATTGCGGAAGCTCGTGGCTGGGTAGGCACGCCTTATGTGCACCAGGCATCCGCCCGCGGGGCCGGTGCCGATTGTCTCGGGCTCGTGCGCGGGGTCTGGCGCGGGGTGTTCGGCGACGAGCCGGAAGCGGTTCCGCCTTATACCCCGGACTGGTCCGAGCCGCAGCGCGACGAGATCCTCTGGCGCGGCGCGGCGCGACACTTGCAGCAAAAGCGGGTCGAGGACGCGGCGGTAGGCGATGTTCTGCTGTTTCGGATGCGCGCGTCCGGTGTGGCCAAACATCTCGGCATCCAGTCCGAGGTCGGGCCGCTGCCTTGCTTCATACATGCCTATTCAGGTCACGGGGTCATCGAAAGCCCTCTGTCCCGGCCCTGGGCGCGGCGGATCGCGGCGCGCTTTGCTTTCCCGGTAGGAGACTAATCCATGGCGACCATCGTTTTATCCGCAGCCGGAGCGGCCATTGGCACATCGCTCGGCGGCGCGGCTTTCGGGCTGTCTGCGACGGTTATCGGACGGGCCATCGGGGCCACGATCGGCCGTGCCGTCGATCAGCGCCTGATGGGAGCCGGCTCGGCCGCGGTGGAAACGGGGCGGATCGACCGGTTCCGGATCTCCAATGCAAGCGAAGGCGATGTGATCCCGATGGTGTTCGGGAAGATGCGTGTTGCGGGACAGGTCATCTGGGCCTCCCGGTTCAAGGAGACCAGTTCCTCGTCCGGGGGCGGCAAGGGCGCACCGGCACGGCCGAAGGTGACCAGCTTCACCTATACCGTGAGCCTTGCGATCGCGCTGTGTGAAGGCGAGATCCAGAGTGTGGGCCGGGTGTGGGCCGATGGCGTTGAAATCTCGCAAAGTGATCTGAACCTGCGGGTGTACTATGGCGCGCAGGATCAGGCGCCGGACCCCAAGATCGAGGCAGTCGAAGGTGCAGGCAGCGTGCCGGCATTTCGCGGCACCGCCTATGTCGTGATCGAGGATCTGGACCTGGGGCAGTATGGCAACCGGGTGCCGCAGTTCAGCTTCGAGGTCTTCCGTCCTGCCCAGCCGGAGGGCGGCGCGCCGCCGCTTGCAAGCCGGATACCGGGTGTGGCGATGATTCCGGGGACGGGGGAATACGCGCTGGCGACGACGCCTGTGCACTGGACCTCGGGGCCGGGTGCCAACACCTCGATCAATATCAACACGCCCGGGGCCGAGACCGATTTCGATGTCTCGTTGCAGAGCCTTCAGCGGGATTTGCCGAACTGCAATTCGGCCTTGCTGGTGGTGAGTTGGTTCGGGAACGATCTGCGCTGCGGAGAGTGCGAGCTACGCCCGAAGGTAGATCAGAAGCGATACGAAGGGGTCCAGATGCCCTATCGCGTGGGCAGCTTTGCGCGGGACGATCTGATGGAAGTGCCGCGCGTGGATGGCAAGCAGATCTATGGCGGCACGCCCTGCGATCGGTCGGTCATCGAAGCGATTTCGGCATTGAAGGACGCGGGCAAGAGCGTTGTTTTCTATCCCTTTATCCTGATGGAGCAGCTTGCGGGCAATGATTTGCCGAACCCCTATTCCGGGCAGCCGGGCCAGCCGGTCTTGCCCTGGCGCGGGCGTATCACAAGCTCGCTCGCCCCGGGCCAGGACGGCTCGCCCGACGGTACCGCGGATGCGGAGACCGAAGTGGCGCGGTTTTTCGGGAATGCGTCGGCGTCCGATATCCCGATCTCGGGCAATTCCGTATCATGGAATTCGGGCGTGGATTGGAAGTACCGGCACTTCATTCTCCACTATGCGCGGCTGTGCGCGGCGGCGGGTGGTGTCGATGCATTCTGCATCGGGTCGGAGATGCGGGCCCTGACGCAAATTCGTGGAGCCGACAACAGCTTCCCGGCGGTGGAAGCCTTGCGCGATCTGGCGCGGGACGTCCGTGCGATCCTGGGGGACGAGACCAAGATCGGGTATGCCGCCGATTGGTCGGAGTATTTCGGGTACCATCCTCAGGATGGCTCGGGCGATGTGTTCTTCCACCTTGACCCGCTTTGGGCGGACGAGGCGATCGACTTCATCGGGATCGACAACTACATGCCCCTATCCGATTGGCGTGACGGGCTGGATCATGCGGACGGGGATGCCGGGTCGATCTACAACGCGGCATACCTTCGGGACGGGGTTGCCGGAGGGGAAGGGTACGACTGGTTCTATGCCTCCGAGTCCGACCGCCGCGCACAGATACGCACACCCATCGAAGACGGTCTGGCCGGGGAGCCTTGGGTGTTCCGCTACAAGGATCTGGTTGGGTGGTGGTCGAACCATCACCATGACCGGATCAATGGCGAACGCCAAGCGCAGCATAGCCCTTGGGTGCCGGGCAGCAAGCCGATCTGGTTCACGGAAGTTGGCTGTGCGGCGGTCGACAAGGCTACGAACCAGCCCAACAAGTTCGTGGACATTCGTTCGTCGGAGTCCGCGTTGCCATGGTTCTCGGATGGTCGACGCGATGATCTGATCCAACAGGCCTACTACGACGCCACGCTGGGCTACTGGACGGACCCTGACAACAACCCGAGTTCCGATCTGTATGAGGGGCGGATGCTGGATACGGAGCGTATCCACGCCTGGGCCTGGGACGCTCGGCCCTGGCCGTATTTCCCGAATAACGGCGTCCTTTGGGCGGATTCGCCGAACTATGCCCGTGGCCACTGGATTGGCGGTCGGATCACGGCGCAGTCGCTTGCGGAAGTCGTCAGGGAAATCTGCCTGCGGGCTGGAGTAACCGAGGTCGATGTGAGCGAATTGGCGGGTCTGGTCCGTGGCTACGTCGTGGACAACATCTCGTCAGCCCGTGCATCCCTGCAACCCCTGATGCTGGCGCATGGCTTCGAAGCGGTGGAGCGAAACGGGACCCTCGTGTTCCGAAGCCGCAGGCAGGAAAGAGCGACCGAGGTGGACCCTGACCTCTTCGCGGTGGACAGTGACCTCGAAGGGGTATTGCAACTGACGCGCGCGCCCAATGCGGAATTGTCCGGGCGTGTTCAGCTGCGGTACATCGAAGAGGGCGGGGACTATGCCACCCGGTCTGCGGAGGCGCTCTTCCCGGATGAGACATCCAACATCGTGTCGCAGTCCAGCTTTCCGATCAGCCTGACCTACTCGGAGGGTAAGGCCATCGTCGAACGGTGGTTGGCGGAATCGCGTGTTGCAAGAGAGACCGCGCGGTTTGCCTTGCCGCCGTCGCGGTCGGATATCAAAGCCGGAGAAACCCTCCAGCTTCCCAATGGATCGGGGGGGTCGGCGCTGTTTCGGGTGGATCGGATCGAAGAAGGCCTGCAGCGTAGCATAGATGCGGTTCGGGTTTCGGACACGGTCTACACGGCGAGCGACGCGGTGGAGGAGCTTCCTCCGGTCAAGCCCTTCTCGCCGCCCGTTCCGGTTTTCCCGGTCTTTCTGGATCTGCCCCTCATCACGGGGGACGAGGTGCCCCATGCGCCTCATCTCGCCGTGACGGCGCGGCCCTGGCCAGGCAGTGTTGCGGTGTACAGTTCAGCGGAGGACGCAGGGTACGAACTCGAGAAGTTCGTTGGATCACCCGCGACCCTTGGGGTCACGGAGACGGATCTTCCGCGGGCGCGGCCGGGGATATGGGACCTTGGGGCGCCGCTTCGGGTCAGGCTCACCTCCGGTCAGTTCAACTCGGTTGACACAGAAGCGGTTCTGCGCGGCGCAAATCTGGTGGCCATCGGGTCGGGCTCTGCCTCAAGTTGGGAGTTGTTCCAGTTCCAGACCGCCGAGCTTGTCGCAGCTGACACTTTCGAGTTGTCGAACCGCTTGCGCGGGCAACTGGGGACCGAGACGGACATGGCCGATATCTGGCCGACCGGCAGCTACGTTGTCTTGATCAATGGCGCGGTGGAGCAGGTGAACTTGGCATCCCAGGCCGTCGGTTTGCCGAGGCACTACCGGATCGGGCCGGCGCAACGCCCCATAGATGACCCGACCTTCATCCACGTGTCCGAAGCGTTTTCGGGCATTGGTCTTCGACCTTATGCGCCGGTGCATGTTACGGCTCGGTATTCGGCGGATGGCGTCCGGGTGAGTTTTGTCAGGCGCGCACGGATTGATGGGGACCGCTGGGACCTGGAAGAGATACCCCTCGGCGAGTCGACGGAACGTTACTTGGTGCGTGTGCGTGCCCTCGATGAGACGCTTTTGCGTGAGGTCACGGTAACTCAGACAGTTTGGGACTACACCGCGGAGATGTATGCGGAGGATGGCGCGCCAGCCGGGGCCATTTTCGAAGTTGCACAGATTTCCGACCGGTTTGGTCCAGGCTCTTTCGGAAGGACTATCTTCTATGGCTAACAGCCCCAATATCGAACTGCCCTTCGTCGAGGCGGCGCAGGCGCAGAAGCACGTAACGGTGAATGAGAGCTTGCTGCGGCTCGACGCGGTCTCGCAGCTTGTTTTGCAGTCGCTGTCCGAAACCGTGCCACCCAATGATGCAGAGGATGGGGAGGTGTACGCGGTGCCGCAGGGTGCGCAGCCTCCCTGGCAAGCCTTGCCTGGCAAGCTCGCGCTGCGGAGCAATGGCGGTTGGGTTACGATCACGCCGCGACCGGGCTGGCAGGCGTGGGTGGTCGAACTCGGCGCGCTTTGCGTTTTCGATGGCAGCGGCTGGGTGTCCGTCGGCCCAGGAGCGGCCGGTGCCGGGCCGAGGTTCGAGGCGATCGAATTCGAGCATACTGTCCAGAGTGGTGGTGCTCAGGACACCACGGTCGTTATCCCTGCGCAGTCCTCGGTGATTGGTGTCACCGCGCGCGTGTCAGATGATATCACAGGCAATTTGACATCCTGGCGGCTTGGTGCGGGAGGCTCCGACAATCGCTACGGATCCGGGTTTGGAACGGCGCACAATTCCTTCGTGCGGGGGCTGACCGGCGCGCCCTTGGCTTACTACGCGGACACGCCACTGATCCTGACGCCCGAGAATGGCGCGTTTTCGGGCGGTGCGGTGCGGTTCGTGATCCACATGCTTCAGATCGACATTCCAGACCTTGTGTGATGCAGCGGCTCGGTCTTGAGGAGGTCGTGACACTTGCACGATCCTTGGTGTCGATCCCGTACGAAGACCAAGAACGGTTTTGCCTGGAGCTGTTTTCTGCGGCGCATGTCCATCACAAGATCGCCAAGCGTCTGGGCGGGCGGAAGGCGCGGGAGTATCAACCGGTGCTCCCGCCCGCACCCAGTGCTTGCGATATGTCGCGCGACGTCGTGTCTGAGTTGAGCGCGGAGTTTTGCAGCGTATTCAGTGCGTTGCGTGCGTGGCGCGGTCTTCAGGCGCAGAGAGGCGGCGCTCCGAACCGATAGACGACTTGCGAGGTGGCCTCGAATTCCTTACCTGTTTTGCACAGAGTATTGGAGTTCACGGGATGGGCAAAGCGTCGAAATCGCTGAAAGCAGTTGATCCGGTCTGGCACCGGATCGGTGAAGAAGCCCGTCTGGCCGTGGCGGACGAGCAACTGCTGGGAGGGCTTGTCCATTCAAGCATCTTGCATCATGCAACGTTTGAGGCGGCTCTGGCCTACAGGATTACACTGAAGCTGTCGTCGCCGGAGATGTCTGCCCAAACGCTGCGCCAACTCGTCGATGACGCGTTTGCATCGGATGCAACACTTGGGGTTGCGGCGCGTGCTGACCTGGTTGCTGTTTACGAGCGGGATCCGGCGTGCCATCGCTTGATGCAACCTTTGTTGTACTTCAAGGGTTTCCAGGCGGTTCAAGCCTACCGCGTGGGACATTGGCTTTACAGCCAAGGGCGGCATGACCTTGCGTATTTCGTGCAGATGCGGGTCAGCGAAGTGTTCGGTGTCGATATCCATCCCGCTGCGAAGATCGGGCAGGGGATCATGATCGACCATGCCCATTCGATCGTGATCGGGGAGACGGCCGTGGTGGGAGACAATGTCTCTATGCTGCATTCCGTGACCCTGGGCGGGACCGGCAAGGAAGATGATGATCGTCACCCGAAAATCGGCGATGGCGTTCTGATCGGGGCCGGCGCGCATGTGTTGGGCAATATCACGATCGGTCACTGTTCCCGCATCGCGGCGGGCTCCGTGGTTCTGAGTGACGTGCCGGCCTGCAAGACTGTTGCGGGCGTTCCGGCCAAGATCGTTGGAGAGGCTGGTTGCGCGCAGCCCTCGGTCACCATGGATCAGCTTCTGTCAGAATCCATCTGAAGCGCAATATGCGCCTATGCCAGGAGAAGAAGCGGATTTTCGAGGCCTGATACGATCTCTGCCAGAAGTGCGGCGCCAACCGAGCCGTCGATGACGCGGTGGTCCACCGACAGCGTCATCGACATCTGGGTCGCAACTGTTACAGCCCCATCCGCGTCGACGGTTGGCTTTTTGACACCTGCCCCCACGGCGAGAATGGCCGCGTGGGGTGGGTTGATCACCGCGTCGAAATTCTCGATCCCGAACATGCCGAGATTGGAAATGGCGAACGTACCGCCGACATATTCACTCGGCGCAAGTTTGCGCTCGCGCGCGCGGGCCGCGAGGTCTTTCATTTCCTGTGAAAGGGCGGAAATCGACTTTTGATCCGCATCCTTGATCACGGGCGTGAACAGGCCGCCCTCGATCGCCACTGCAACTGCGACATCGGACCTTTGCATCTGCAGGATGCGGTCCTCTGCCCAGACAGCATTGGCGTGGGGCACGCTCTGCAGTGCTCGGGCACAAGCCTTTATCACGAAATCATTGACGCTCAGTTTCTTGCCGCTGGGCGCGAGTTGCGCATTCAACTCGGTTCGGAAAGTCAGCAGGGCATCAAGATTGGCCGCTCTGCGCAGGTAGAAATGCGGGATCGTCTGTTTGGCCTCCGTCAGGCGCGCGGCGATGGTCTTTCGCATGCCATCGAGCGAAACTTCGGTGAAGGGACGATCCGCGAAGATCGATGCTACGGACGAAGCCGATTTCGGACCCTCTGGCTGGCGGGTTTGGGGTGCGGCAGCCTGTTCCGGAACGGCAGCCGGCTGTTCTGCGGCATCTACATCTGCCTTCACGATACGGCCATGCGGACCCGAGCCCCGGATCTCAGCAAGGTCCAAGCCCTTCTGTTTTGCCAAGCGCCGGGCGAGGGGGCTGGCGAACACACGATCTCCGGTTTTTGGCGGCGGTGCTTTGGCAGTCTCTTGCGGGGCGGCCTCTTGTTGGGCGGAGGCGGGCTCCGGCGGTTGCTCCGCAGTCTTCGCCGGGCCGAGTTCCTCGCCCTCTTCCAGCAGGATCGCGATGGGCGTGTTGACCTTCACATCGTCCGTGCCCGCAGCAACGAGGATCTTGCCGATGATGCCATCATCGACGGCCTCGAATTCCATCGTGGCCTTGTCGGTCTCGATTTCGGCGAGCAGGTCCCCGGACGAGACGCTGTCGCCTTCCTTGACCATCCATTTCGCGAGCGTGCCTTCCTCCATGGTCGGAGACAGCGCAGGCATCAGAATCTCGGTAGCCATCCCTTACCCCTCCCTCAGCGGTACGTAACCTTGTGAACGGCCTCGATCACTTCATCGGTCGTCACAAGGGCCAGTTTTTCGAGGTTTGCGGCATAGGGCATCGGGACATCCTTGCCGGTGAGGTTGATCACGGGCGCATCGAGATAGTCGAACGCTTCCTGCATCAAAACGGCCGAGATGTGGTTTCCGATGGAGGCCACCGGGAAGCCTTCCTCGACAGTCACGCAACGGTTGGTTTTCTGCACCGATGCGATCACGGTTTCGGTATCGAGCGGCCGGAGGGTCCGCAGATCGACCACTTCCGCGCTGATGCCATCCTTGGCCAACCGATCCGCGGCTTCGAGCGCGTAGGTCATGCCGATCCCGAAGCTGACGATGGTGACATCGCGCCCTTCGCGCCAGATCCGCGCCTTGCCAAAGGGCACTGTGTAGTCGTCGATCATGGGCACTTCGAAACTGCGGCCGTAGAGGATTTCGTTCTCCAGGAAGATCACCGGGTTCGGATCGCGTATGGCGGATTTCAGCAGGCCTTTCGCGTCGGAGGCGGAGTAGGGCATCGCCACCTTCAGCCCCGGAATATGCGCATACCATGCGGCGTAGTCCTGGCTGTGTTGTGCGGCGACGCGCGCGGCCGCGCCATTGGGGCCGCGGAACACGATGGGGCAGCCCATCTGGCCGCCGGACATGTAGAGGGTCTTGGCCGCGGAGTTTATGATCTGATCGATCGCCTGCATCGCGAAGTTGAAGGTCATGAACTCCACGATCGGGTTGAGCCCTCCAAATGCAGCTCCCACCGCAAGTCCCGCGAAGCCGTGTTCGGTAATCGGCGTGTCGATCACCCGCTTGGAGCCGAATTCGTCCAGCAAACCTTGGCTGATTTTGTAGGCGCCCTGATATTCGGCCACCTCTTCGCCCATCAGGAATACGTTCTCGTCCCGGCGCATTTCCTCGGCCATGGCGTCGCGCAGAGCTTCGCGCACGGTCATGGATTTCATCTGCGTGCCCGGGGGCAGATCCGGCTCGTCCGGGATGACGATTCTTGCCGGGGTCACCGGCGCGGCAGGCGCGGGCTGCTGATCGGTCGCCTCATTCAAGGGCGCTGCGGCGACCGTGTCGCTGAGGGTTTCGCCATCCTGGATCAGCACGGCAATCGCGGTGTTCACGGCGACACCATCGGTGCCGCTTTCGACTAGGATCTTGCCGATGATCCCTTCATCGACCGCTTCGAACTCCATGGTCGCCTTGTCGGTCTCGATTTCGGCGAGGATGTCCCCTGAGGACACGCTGTCGCCTTCCTTCACGAACCATTTCGCCAGCGTGCCTTCCTCCATGGTCGGAGACAAGGCGGGCATGAGAATTTCTGTGGCCATGGTCGTCTCCCCTCAAGCTTCGGCGTAAATGTCGGTCCAGAGCTCGGACAGGGCCGGCTCAGGGCTCTCGCGGGAGAATTCCGCCGCCTCGTTGACCACGGCCTTGATCTCCTTGTCTATTGCCTTCAACTCATCTTCACTCGCATGATTGCCGCTCAGGAGCATCTCGCGCACATGCTCGATGGCATCGCGTTGCTCGCGCACTTTCTGGACTTCTTCACGGGTGCGGTACTTCGCGGGATCAGACATGGAATGCCCTCGGTAGCGATATGTCTTGACCTCGAGGATGTAGGGGCCCTTGCCTGCGCGACAGTGGGCAACCGCCTTCTCGCCAGCAGCCTTCACTGCCAGAACGTCCATGCCGTCGACCTCTTCCCCGGGGATACCATAGGCCGCGCCCCGTTCCCAAAGAGATGGTGACTTGGTTGAGCGCGCCACGGAGGTTCCCATCGCGTACTGGTTGTTCTCGATCACGAAGACCACCGGCAGCATCCACAACTCTGCCATGTTGTAGGTTTCGTAGACCTGCCCCTGGTTCGCGGCACCGTCGCCGAAATAGGCGAAGGTCACACGATCATTGCCCCTGTACTTGTCCGAAAACGCCAGCCCAGCGCCGATTGGCACCTGCGCACCGACGATACCGTGCCCGCCATAGAAGTGCTTCTCCTTCGAGAACATGTGCATCGAGCCGCCCTTGCCCTTGGAGTAGCCCCCCTCGCGTCCGGTCAGTTCGGCCATCACACCCTTGGGGTCCATCCCGCAGGCCAGCATGTGACCGTGGTCCCGGTAGCTCGTGACGCGCTTGTCGCCGTCTTCGGCGGCGGCTTCGAGGCCGACGACCACCGCTTCCTGGCCGATGTAAAGGTGACAGAAGCCTCCGATCAGACCCATCCCGTAGAGCTGGCCTGCCTTTTCCTCGAACCTGCGGATCAGCAGCATCTCCCGATAGTAGGACATCAGGTCCTCTTTCGAGACGTTGGGTATCTTCGTGGAGCGGCGTGCTGCCATGGTCGGCCCTCCCAAGCACGAACGAATGGTTTAATGTTAAACTAAAGGAAGGCGTTTTTCGCGTCAATCACCTCTGCGCAGCGACGTGTCGGCAGTGGCCTAGCGGATGACGATTTCGTTCGGCCGGGCATAGCCGAGCACATCCCGCGCCCGCTCGTCCAGCAGGTCGAGGTCGAGAAACTGGTCGGACAGGCGCAGCGTCTTGTTCTCCAAGGCGCGTAACTCGCCCTGCAGCAGGGCCAGTTCTGCCCGCAGGCGGGCTTCTTCTGCCTCGGCCTGGACGCGGTTGAAAAGGCCATACTCGCCCTGCACGGCGTGAAACACGAAATACGTACCCACGAGGAACGCGATCAGGGTCACCACGGCCCCATGCACGGCGGAGTGTTTCGGTTTACTGGTCATATCTGCCTCATGCCCGTCTCTGTCGGACGGTGCGTGCATCATGCCACAGAGCCGAGTCGCTGTGAATCCCCTAACTCGCCGCTTGTTTGGCTAAGGTTTCTTGCCGTTGCGGTGTCTGTCCGCAGCCATCGCAGAAGACGCGCGGCAGGATAGATGCGCCAATGTCTTTACCTGACCTTGCGCGGCGGTGCCTCTGCCTTTTGTCCAAGACGTCCGCCATGGCACGCAAAAGGCCCCGGCGGGGCGGGGCCTGCGAAGTCCGAGGGTCCGGGTGTCAGCCCGCGATGGAGGCCGCGTGGATGCTGTCGATCGTCGCTGCAATGGTTGCGTTGAATTCCGCCTCCGACTGCTGGGCCGACAGTCCCTCGGTCAGCGCACGGGAGAAGGACGCGATCACGCCGGTGTTCTCGGCCAGCTTGGCGTTCGCCTCCTCGCGGGAATACCCGCCGGACAGCGCCACCACCTTCATTACCTTCGCATGCTCGACCAGCGGTAGATACTGGTTCGGCTTGCTCGGCAGGCTGAGTTTGAGCATGATCTGCTGCCCCTCGGGAACGGTGTCGAGATACGCGAGGATTTCCGCAAGCAACATATCCTCCGCTTCGGCCTTGTCGGGAATCGTGATGGTGACTTCCGGCTCCAGAATCGGCACGAGGCCATGGGCAAGGACCTGTGCGCCGATCTCGAATTGCTGCGCGACGATGGCCTTGATCCCCTCCGGATTGGCCGCTGAGATCACCGAGCGCTCCTTTGTCCCGAAAATGCCCTTGGCCGCGGCGCGCGACAGAAGGTCGTCGAGACCCGGCATCGGCTTCATCAATTGCACGCCGTTGGCCTCGGCCTCCAGCCCCTTGTCGATTTTCAAGAACGGCACGACGCCCTTGTCTTCCCACAGGTAGGCCGGGGCCGATTTGCCCGCGAACTCGCGATCCATGGTCATCTCGAACAGGATCGCGCCGATCACCTTCTCGCCGGTGAAGGCAGGGGCCGCCACGATCCGCGAGCGCATCTGGTGGATCAGATCGAACATCTCGGCATCCGTGCCATAGGCGTCCTCCTCGATCCCGTAGAGCCGCAGCGCCTTGGGGGTGGAGCCGCCGGACTGGTCGAGGGCCGCGATGAAGCCGTGGCCGGAACGGATCTGGTCTGCTTTGGACATGGGGGACTCCGAAAATCTGTTGACGCGTCGGGTTGCGTCTACCGAAGGCCTGTCACCGCTGCAATTCTGGTCGCGCTAACAGTGGCGGACTCGCTCAGGCGGCTTCCAAGGCGGCCACGCCGGGCAGGGTCTTGCCCTCCATCCATTCCAGAAATGCGCCCCCGGCGGTGGAGATATAGGTAAAATCGTCGGCAACGCCGGCCTTGTTCAGGGCAGCGACCGTGTCGCCGCCCCCGGCGACGGTGATCAGCGTTCCGGCTTTGGTCGCGTCCGCGGCGGCGCGGGCGGCGGCATTGGTGGCCATGTCGAAGGGCGGGATCTCGAACGCGCCGAGCGGGCCATTCCAGATCAGCGTGCGCGCTTGGGCGAACACCTCTTTCAGGGCCGCGACTGTCTCCGGACCTGCATCGAGGATCATCGCATCCCTTGGACATTCCGAGACGGGCAGGGTCTGTGACGGGGCGCCGGCCTCGAACTTTCGCGCGACCACGATGTCCTTGGGCAGGTGAATCGAGCAGCCCGCCCGTGCGGCCTTCTCCATGATCTCTCGCGCGGTATCGGCCATCTCGTGCTCGGCCAGCGATGCACCCACATCGATGCCCTGGGCGGCGAGGAAGGTATTGGCCATGCCGCCCCCGATCACCAGGTCATCTACCTTCTCCACGAGGTTGCCCAAAAGCGCCAGCTTGGTCGACACCTTGGCCCCGCCGACGACCGCGACGACGGGGCGGGTGGGCGTGCCCAAGGCCCTCTGCAGCGCTTCCAGCTCCGCCTGCATCAACCGACCGGCGCAGGAAGGCAGCAGACGCGCGATGCCCTCGGTGGAGGCATGGGCGCGGTGGGCCGCCGAGAAGGCGTCGTTGCAATAGATATCCCCGAGCGCGGCCAGCGCCGCCGCCATTTCGGGATCGTTTTTCTCCTCACCGGGCGCGAAGCGGGTGTTTTCCGCCAGAACCACCGTGCCTTTCGGCAAAGCCTCCAATGCGGCACGGTCCGGATGCGCGATGAACTCGACCGGCTGCCCGAGGGCCTCTTTCAGCGCGGGCAAAACGACGCGCAGGGACATCTCGGGCACCACCTTGCCCTTTGGCCGGCCGAAATGCGCCAGCAGAACCGGCAGCCCGCCCTTGGCGAGGATGTCGGTCACTGTCGGCACGATACGCTCGATCCGGGTCGTATCGGTGACCACCCCGTCGGCCACAGGCACGTTGATGTCGACCCGTGTCAGCACGATCTTGCCGTCCAGCGCCATGTCGTCGAGGGTTTTCCAAGTCATGCCTGTCTCCATCTGCGATTGCCGCTGTTCTGCCAGACACGCGGCAAAGGTCAACCCGGGGGCGTGCACGGCACAACCCCGGGGCGGGGCAACACCCGCTTGTCGGTGTGGGCGATTATTGGGTTTCGCATCCTGTCCGGGCCTTCTAGGTTGCCCGTGACAAATGCAGGAGGATGCCAGCATGGCCGATATCAAAGACCCGGAAAATACGATCCTGATGGAGCTCAAGGATGGCACCGTCACTATTGAGTTGCTGCCAGACGTGGCGCCCAAGCACGCCGAGCGCATGAAGGAGCTTGCCCGCGCGGGAGCCTATGACAACGTTGTGTTTCACCGGGTGATCGACGGGTTCATGGCCCAGACCGGGGATGTGGCGAACGGTAACGCGGCCAAGGATTTCAACATCCGCATGGCGGGCACGGGCGGCTCGGACCTGCCGGATCTGCCGGCGGAGTTCTCGTCGCTGCCCCATGACCGGGGCACGCTCGGGGCGGCGCGTTCGGCCAATCCCGACAGCGCGAACTCCCAGTTCTTCATCAACTTTTCGGACAATCACTTCCTGAACGGACAGTACACGGTCTATGGCCGCGTGATCTCGGGTATGGAGCATGTGGACAAGATCGTCCGCGGAGAGCCGCCGATGAACCCCGACCAGATGATCTCCGTGAAGGTGGCGGCCGATGCGTAGTCTTGCCCTGGCGTTGACCCTGTTGGCGAGCCCCGCGCTCGCCACGGGGCTGCAGATCGAGGTCGCGGGCGAGGGGGCCAACGGCACCATCACCATCGACCTGCGCGAGGATATCGCGCCCCAGCATGTCAAGCAAATCTCGGAGTTGGCCGCAGAAGGCGCCTATGACGACGTGGTGTTTCATCGCGTGATCGAAGGCTTCATGGCCCAGACCGGCGATGTCGAACATGGCAAGTTCGGTGGCGATATGCGCCGGGCCGGAACCGGCGCCTCGACCCGTCCCGACCTGCCGGCGGAATTTTCTGACGTGCCGTTCGACCGGGGCGTGGTGGGCATGGCCCGGGCGCAGAGCCCCAACTCGGCGAATTCGCAGTTCTTCATCATGTTCAGCGAAGGGCATTTCCTGAACGGTCAGTACACCGTGGTGGGCGAGGTCACCGACGGTATGGAGGTTGTGGATGCGATCAAGCGCGGCACCGGGCGCAACGGTGCTGTGGTCGGCGCGCCGGACCGCATGGTCAGCGTGACCGTTATCGACTGACCGCGCCGCGCGCGCTGCCATGGGAATGTCACCAGAACGCCTCCGTCGCCCGGGGGCGTTTTTTTTGCCTGTTTTTCGCACTGCCTCATCCCACCTGCCGCCAAGGGCATAGCGCGCGTGGGCGCAACCGCATCACTCCCGCTGCGTCACCTTGCCGTGAGGCGGGCTGGCGCAGTCAGGGGCGCCGATGCATGCTGGCTCAGGGAAACTGGAGGGCCTGTCATGCTCATGCGAAGTCTTGTCCTGATTACGGCCGGATGTCTTTGGATCGGGGCCGCCAAGGCCGATCCCGAGGCCTGGAAGCAGGAATGGCCAAACACCGATTTCTCGATCAGTGCGGTGCCTTTCGTTGAAATCCTCTCGGGCGGTCCTCCGAAGGACGGCATCCCGGCGCTCAGCGATCCCGAGTTCATTCCGGTGATCGAAGAGGACCGTATCGATCCGCGAGAGCCGGTCATTGCGGTGGAACTGGGTGGCCAGACGCCCCGAGCCTATCCGATCCGCTACCTCACATGGCATGAAATCGTGAACGACACCGTGGGCAAGTTGCCCATCGCGGTGACCTTTTGCCCCTTGTGCAACTCGGCCATCACCTTCGACCGGCGGCTGGAGGACACGGTGATCACCCTGGGTGTGAGCGGCAAGCTGCGTATGTCGGACATGGTCATGTATGATCGCGAAACGGAAAGCTGGTGGCAGCAGGCGGTGGGCGAGGGGATCGTAGGGGTCCACACCGGCAAGGTTCTGGAGCAACTGCCAACCTGGATGGAAAGTTGGGCGGAGTTCTCGAGCCGCAATCCGGACGGGCTGGTCATGGACGAACCGAGCTGGAGCCGGGACTATGGCCGCAATCCTTATGTGAACTACGACAGCTCCCGGCGGCCGTTTCTCTATTCCGGCGAGATGCCACCGCACGGTATTCCGGCGCTTGCCCGCGTGATTCGGGTCGGCGACCGGGCCTGGCCGATGGAGCGACTGCGCCTCACCGAGAAGCTGACCGAAGACGGTGTGACGATTTCCTGGCGGGCGGGCAAGGCCTCGGCTCTGGATACGTCTCGGATCGGCGACGGCAAGGATGTCGGCAGCATCCGGGTGCGGGACGCGGAGGGCAACGATCTGCCCCATGACGTGATGTTCGCTTTCGCCTATCACGCCTTTTGGCCCGAGGGCGCATGGATTCTGGGAGATCGGTGATCCAAAGGCGCGGGCTGACGCCCGCATGACATGTTTTGTGGGCGCTGGCTGCGAAGGTCGTGCGCCTGGGGCGAACCGCGCCGTTTTTGGTAACCCGCGGGCGAACAGCGACCTGGCCGTGCCTCCGGCACCGAGGCGTCGACGGTGAGTCGAGCGGATCGCTTCGTGTCGGGTGGTCTTGCTGAGAAAAAGAAGCTGTCTCAGTCCGCGCGTTTGATCAGGGCATGACGCTTGCGGCCTGCGCTGAGTTTGATCGGGGCGGCGAGGCGGTCTGCGTCGATCATAAGGCCCGCATCGGTCAGCGGCGCATCGTCGAGCTTGGCGCCGTTTTCCGCGATCAGGCGCTTGGCTTCCTTGCCGGATTTGGCCAGCCCGCTGCGGGTGATGAGTTGCACGACCGAGATCCCGTCGCCGATCTCGTCGGTGGTCAGGGTCAGGGTCGGCAGATCCTCGCCCGCGCCGCCCTTTTCGAACACTTCGCGGGCAGTGGCTTCGGCGGCTTGCGCAGCCTCCGGCCCGTGCAGGAGGGCGGTGACCGCATTGGCAAGGACGATCTTGGCGTCGTTGATCTCCGACCCCGCGAGCGCGCCGAGCCGGTCGCATTCCTCCAGCGGCAATTCGGTGTAGAGTTTCAGGAAACGGCCAACATCCGCATCGGTGGTGTTGCGCCAGAATTGCCAGAACTCGTAAGGCGAGAGCATGTCGCCATTCAGCCAGATCGCGCCACCCTGGCTTTTGCCCATCTTGCGCCCGTCCGACGTGGTGAGCAGCGGCGAGGTCAGCCCGTAGACCTCCTGGTCGAGGATGCGACGCGTCAGGTCGATCCCGTTCACGATATTGCCCCACTGGTCCGAGCCGCCCATTTGCAACCGGCAGCCGTAGCGGCGGTTGAGCTCCATGAAGTCATAGGCTTGCAGGATCATGTAGTTGAATTCGAGAAAGCTCAGGGATTGCTCCCGGTCCAGCCGGGATTTGACCGACTCAAAACTCAGCATCCGGTTGACGCTGAAATGGCGGCCTACATCGCGCAGGAATTCCAGGTAGTTCAGCCCGTCCAGCCATTCGGCATTGTTCAGCATCAGCGCATCAGTCGGCCCGTCGCCATAGGTGAGGTAGCTGGAAAACACCTGCTTCATGCCGGCGATATTGGCGTCGATCTGCTCGGCGCCCAGCAAGGGTCTCTCGTCAGACCGGAAACTGGGGTCGCCCACCTTGGTTGTCCCGCCGCCCATGAGCGTGATTGGTTTGTGTCCGGTTTTCTGCAGCCAGCGCAGCATCATGATGTTCAGAAGATGCCCTACATGAAGCGAGGCGGCGGTCGCGTCATACCCGATATAGGTGGGGACAACGCCCTTGCTCATGGCCTCGTCCAGCCCCTGATAGTCGGTACAATCCGCCAGGAAACCGCGCTCCATCATCACGCGCATGAAGTCGGATTTGGGCTGGTAGGTCATTGCCGGATCGGTCCATCTTGGGGTGTCGCGTGGTCTATATCGGGGACGGGAATGAAGGGAAAGCCGCTTTGGGCGCTTGGCTGCATGTCGGGCACATCGCTGGACGGGGTCGATGCAGCACTGGTGCTGACTGACGGGGAGCGCGTGCTGGAGCAGGGGCCAAGCGCCTACCGACCCTATAGTGCGACGGAGCGTGCGGCCTTGCGCGCGGTGCTGGGCCGTTGGCCGGGGCCGGGATTGGAAGCGGCACTGGCGGTGGTCCAATCTGCCCATGCGGAGATTATCTCTGGATTTCAGGATGTTGAAATTGTTGGTTTTCATGGCCAGACGCTCGCCCATGATCCACGTGGGGCCGGCACCCATCAACTCGGTGACGGGGCCGCGCTGTCACAGGCGCTTGGTGTGCCCGTGGTCTGGGATTTTCGCAGCGTGGATGTGTCCCTGGGCGGGGAAGGTGCGCCGCTTGCGCCGATTTATCACTGGGCGGTCGCGCGCCATGCGAGATTGGAAAATCCCGTTTGTTTTCTGAATCTTGGTGGTGTCGGGAACCTGACATACGTGGACCCTTCCAAGGGGCCGGAGGCGATGCTGGCCTTCGACACCGGGCCGGTTAATGCCCCGATCGACGACCTGGTGCTGGGGCGGACAGGCCAGCCTTTTGACACGGGCGGGGCGCTGGCGGCTGCCGGGCAAATTGTTCAGCCCATCATCGACCGGCTTCTGGATCAGGATTACTTCTTAAGAATTCCACCGAAATCATTGGATAGAAATGACTTTTCCTGGTTGTCGGAGGCAGTTTGCGAACTGGAGACGCCTGATGCGGTCGCCACCCTGACCGCCTGCGGGGCCGCGGCCGTGGCGGCGGGTGTTTCCCTGATGCCCCACGCGCCTTCGGCGATAGTGCTGTGTGGTGGAGGGCGAAAAAACAATTATATGAAACAGAGTATTGCGAAATTTACTTCATGTGACGTGACAGACGTCGATGCGCTCGGCTTCGACGGAGACATGATCGAGGCGCAAGCGTTCGGTTTCATGGCCGTGCGGGTTCTGAACGGCGCGCCCACGTCCTTCCCCGGCACCACGGGGGTCGCGGCGCCCGTGGGGGGGGGCGTCACGAGTGGGCTGAACTGATCCGGCTTGCGCTGGCGTCTAGGGCGCGCGCGGAATGTCGAAGCCTGCCGGCGCCAGGGTGAAGCCCTCGAACCTGAACCCCGGTGACACGGTGCAACTCACCAGGCTCCACCCATCTGCAGTGGTGGCCGTGCTTGTCGCAGCTTGCCAGTGGTCCGGCGGCACGATGGCCTGTGGGCTACCTGCGTCCAGATCGGCGCACAGCCGGTGATGCCGGGCTGGACCGGCCTTGGTCGCGGCGATCCACAGGTCCAGCGGTGCGCCCCCATTCCAGAGCCAGATCTCCGTCGCGTCCACCTTGTGCCAGTGGCTTCGCTCCCCGGTCTTGAGCAGGAAGTAGATGGCAGTGCCCGCAGGACGGGCACCCGGGGCCGCCTCGGCGACCCAGGTCTGGCGGTACCAGCCTCCTTCGGGATGGGGGGCAAGGTCCAGGCGGCGGATGATTTCGTCGGCGGTCATGGCGCTCTCAGGGGCCCAGTTCGGGTGCGGGGCGATGCTCCCGCCACAGGATATAGAGACCGGCCGAGACCGTGACAGCGATCCCCAGCGCCGCAAGACCATTCGGCAGATCCCGGAAGATCATCCAGCCGATCGCCGTGGCGAAGGGTATCTCGAGATACTGCATCGGGGCCAGCGTCGCGGAGGGTGCCAGCCGCAAGGCCCAAGTCATGGCGAGATGCGCCGCGGTGCCGATCGCGCCGAGCAGGGCCAGAAGCAGCAGAACCGGACCATCAGGCCAGAACTGGCGCGCGCCGAGAGCTTCGGCCGAGATCAGCCATCCAAGCAACAGCACCGCACTTGCCATCCAGCCCGACAGGGCTTGAAGCCGCACCGGGTCCACATCGCGCGCGAGTTGCCGGGTGGTCAGCATGAACAGTGCAAAGCACACCGCAACCCCCAGCGGCAGCAGGGCCGGGGCGCCGACCTGCGCGAAACTCGGCTGCACGATCAGCAAAGTGCCCGCGAACCCGACCACGCAGGCCCAGATCCGGCGCGGCCCAACCTCTTCGCCCAGTACGTATTTTCCCAGAACCAGCATGAAAAATGGCATCACGAAGGCAATCGCGATGGCATCGGCCAACGGCAGGTAGCGCAAGGCCGTGAACATCATGCCGATGCCCAGCATGTGCAGTCCCGTACGCACCGCCATCAACCGCCATTGCCGCCCCGAGAGCTGCGGGCCCCGACGCAGCGCAAGCGGCGTGAGCAGAATGGCCTGGCTGGCAAATCGCACGAACAGCAGCACAACCAAGGGCACGACACCGCCGAGCACCTTGGCGATCCCGTCGCCGAGCGGCGCCAGAGCACAAAAAAGCAGCATCAGGCCGATGCCGAGAAGGGGGCGATCCCGGGGCATGGCATGAGCCTAGGCGCGGGACCGCTCGCAGGGAAGGCATATGGCAAAGCGGTGCGTGCGGCCCGATTAACTGTTTGGCAAAGCGCAGCTGGCATGGTGGTGGACTATAGTCAGTTTGGGGACGACCATATGACCAGTAAGCGTCGGTATGCCTTGCTATTCGCCATCATCGCCTGCGCAGCGCTGCCTGCAACCAGCGCCTATGTGCTGTACGAGGTGACGGACAATCCGACCCTGCGTCCGCTCGGCATCACGCAGGAACGTCTTGCTTCGGTCAATGGGGGCCCCTCGGAGGGCGTGTCGATACTGGTCCGCGTCGACTGGGGGGCAGACCGCCGGGACGGCATAACCCAGCGCGAGCTGCGCGAGATCATCGCCAGCACGCTCTCCAGTCGCACCGACAGTTTCGTGTTTCAGTTCGAGGATGTGCCGGGGTCGGAGATCGGCATCACATTCAGCGTCGGAGTGAACAGCTACGGCCCCTTCCCGAAAGAACGGATGATCGACGGGATCATGCCGTCCCTGATCGCTCTCGACGCCACAAAGCGCGCCCGCGGCAACGATCGGAGCTGACCGCATCGCGCGGGCGGTGCGATGTCGATCTGCCTGCGCGCACCCGCCGCGCTCGGAGCGCGAGAGGAACCTTTCCGCTACCGCACCGTTGATCCTTCAGACAGCGCCGAGAACGGCGCAGCAGATACAGGAGGATTTTCCATGACCCGCTTGAGCCTTGCTCTCATCGCCACGACCGCCATGTGTAGCCCTGCCTTCGCGATGAGTGGCGCAGACGAGGGCAACACAGTGTCCGAGGTCCAATCCCATGCGACAGAAGCCGCCGAGACCGTCGAAAACGGTGCATCCGAAGTGTATGATCGGATAACCGAAGAGATCAGCGATGCCGCCGCTGCAGTGGAAAGCGCCACGACGTCCAGTACGGAGCAGGCCGCAGAGGTCGGTGGTGATGCCGCCAGCGCGGTCGAGGACGTCTATAACTCGGCTGTCGAGACCACGAAAAAAGCCTATGCGGAAGCAATTGATGAAGTTGAGCACACGAAAGAAACCCTCGCCGCCCGCGCGGAAATGGGCGAGGCGCGCGTCCTCACACCGATCGACCTCGATAATCGGTCCGACTTCATCAGGGCCAGCGACATCATCGGGGCCGACATCTATACCGCCCGCGCGGCGATGGAACCTGGCGCCTGGCGAAAAGCCACGCGCATTGCCGACGATTGGGATAACATCGGCAACGTGGCCGAAATGGTTGTCGGGCCGGACGGAAACCTGCGGGGCTTTGTCGCCGAAGTGGGCGGCGTTCTCGGGATGGGCGATGCCCATGTCCTGATCGAGATGTCGGACCTGCATCGCACCATGCCTGACGATGATGGCAACTTCGCCTTCGTGACGTGGATGTCCGAGGAGGATCTGAAAAACGAGCGCCCGGTCGAAAAGGATTGGTGGCAGTAAGAACGGGTAAGGGGGCCGACCGGCCCCCTTTTCTTCGAACATCAAAACTTTCTCGCGAAGCTCGCCCGCCCAGGCTCAGCGCAGGATCGACCGGCCCGCGTAGATCGCCGTCTCGCCCAGTTCGTCCTCGATCCGGATGAGTTGGTTGTATTTCGCCAGCCGGTCCGAGCGCGCCAGCGAGCCAGTCTTGATCTGCCCGCAATTCGTGGCCACGGCGAGGTCGGCAATGGTGGCATCCTCAGTCTCGCCGGAGCGGTGCGACATCACGCAAGTCATCCGGTTGCGATGGGCCAGGTCCACCGCCGCAAGGGTTTCGGTCAGGGTGCCGATCTGGTTGACCTTCACCAGCAGGGAATTGGCGCAGCCCTTCTGGATACCCTCGGCCAGCCGTGCAGGGTTCGTGACGAACAGGTCATCGCCCACAAGCTGCACCCGGTCGCCCAGACGCTCGGTCAGCAGCGCCCAACCGTCCCAGTCATCCTCGGAACAGCCATCCTCGATCGACAGGATCGGGTAGTCGTTCACCAGCGCCTCGAGGTAGTCGACATTGGCCTCGGGGGTCAGTGTCTTGCCCTCGCCCTTCATCTCGTAGCGCCCGTCCTCGAAATACTCGGTCGCGGCACAATCCAAGGCGAGATAGATGTCTTCGCCCGGCGTATAGCCGGCCTTTTCGATCGCCTTCAGCACGAAGTCCAGCGCATCGCGGGTGGAGCTGAGGTTCGGCGCAAAGCCGCCCTCATCGCCGATGCCGGTCGACAGGCCCGCGGCCGACAGTTCCTTCTTCAAGGTGTGGAACACCTCGGCGCCCATGCGCACGGCCTCGGCGATGCTGTCGGCCGAGACCGGCATGATCATGAATTCCTGGATATCGATCGGATTGTCCGCATGCTCGCCGCCGTTGATGATATTCATCATGGGCACCGGCAGAACCCGCGCCGAGGTGCCGCCCACATAGCGATAGAGCGGCTGGCCCGTGGCCTCGGCGGCAGCCTTGGCGACCGCCAGCGACACGCCCAGGATCGCATTGGCACCAAGGCGGCTCTTGTTCGGGGTCCCGTCCAGTTCGATCATCGCGCTGTCGATGCCCACCTGGTCGGTCGCGTCGATGCCCATCAGGGCCTCGGCGATCTCGCCATTGACGAAGGCCACCGCCGTCTTGACGCCTTTGCCGAAATACCGTGCTGTGTCCTTGTCGCGCAGCTCGACCGCCTCGTAGGCGCCGGTAGACGCACCCGACGGCACCGCCGCCCGGCCCAGGGTGCCGTCTTCGAGCGTGACGTCCACCTCCACCGTCGGGTTGCCCCGGCTATCAAGAATTTCGCGAGCATAGACATCAACGATCAGTGACATGGGGTCTGTTCCTCTCAGGCGCCGGATTTGCGGCTGTGCATAGCAGGGGTTCTGCGTGGATTGAACTGCTGAATCCGGTCTGCAAGTTGGAATTGTTATCGCTAACATAATTTCTGGGTCTTTCCGGCAACGCCAAGCCCGGCCATCCTTGGTGCGTCGGTGCCATGCAGCATCGGGGCTTCGGAAGGCAGGCAAGGTCATGACCCTCTACAGCAGCGGTATCGCCCCGATGGGGACGATCTGTGATTTGCGCTCGGATACCGTGACTCGGCCCTGCGCCGGGATGCGCGCGGCGATGGCGGACGCCGAGGTAGGGGATGACTGCTACGGCGAGGATCCGACCGTGTTGCGCCTAGAAGCGGTCCTGGCGGAGCGGATGGACAAGGCGGCGGGGCTGTTTTTTCCAACCGGCTGCATGAGCAACCTGGCCGCCCTGATGGCCCAATGCGCCCGCGGCGAAGAGGTGATCGTGGGACGCGACTACCATGTCTACGCAGATGAGGCGGCCTCGGCGAGTGTTCTGGGTGCACTGTCACTGGTTCCGATACCGGTGGCAGAAGATGGCGGGCTGGAGCCTGCAGAGATCCGCGCGGCACTGAAGCCGGAGGATGTGCATTACGCCCGCTCGCGCCTGCTGTGCCTTGAAAACACCGTGGGCGGGCGCGCGGTGCCGCTGGCTCGAATGGCAGCAGCAGTGCGGACCGGGCGGGAGGCGGGGCTTTCGGTCCACCTCGATGGCGCGCGGTTCTTCAACGCGGTGACGGCACTGGGCTGTAGCGAGGCGGAACTGGCGGGCTTGGCGGATACCGTGTCGCTCTGCCTCTCCAAGGGGCTGGGGGCGCCTGCGGGAACGGTGCTGGTCGGACCCACACCCGTGATTGCCGAGGCGCGGCGGCTGCGCAAGCTGTTGGGGGGCGGGATGCGCCAGTCTGGGGTGCTGGCCGCGGCGGGCCTCTGGGCGCTGGAGCACCAGCTGCCGAGACTGGCAGAGGATCACGCCCGGGCAGCACACCTGGCTCGGGCCCTGATCTCGCTCGGGACGGTACGGCAAGGCACCAACATGGTCTTCTTCACGCCGCCGGTGCAGAACCGCGCCGCGCTCGCGGCACGCATGGCGGGGCAGGGTGTGCGGATCAGCGATCCGGGCGAAGGTGCGATCCGGCTGGTGGTGCACAGGGATGTGGACGACGCCGCCCTGACGGCCGCAATCGCTGCGTTCGAGAGTTGTCTCTGACCTTCGTCTGAGGGTGACGAAGCCCGTTCGAACGGGCTTGACCACGCGATTTGGAAATCGCGTCCCAAGCGCCTTGCAAGGCGCTTTATCAAGGCGTTTCGAAACGCCTTTTTGCCGTCAGTGCACGGGCTTGATGAAGGTGCCGTTGTTGAGATCCCGCATCGCTTGCTGCAGTTCGGCGCGGGTGTTCATCACGATCGGCCCATGCCACGCCACGGGCTCCTCGATCGGGCGCCCAGAGACCAACAGGAACCGGGCGCCCTCGGGGCCCGATGTCACCGAAATCTCGTCCCCAGTGTCGAAGCGAACCAGCGTGCGATTGCCCGACATGTCACGGATGTTGATCTCCTCTCCGGCAACCTCCTTCTCGACGCGCACCCCCACGGGCGCGGAAGCGTCGCGGAACCGCGCCGCCCCTGCGAATACATAGGCGAAAGTGTTGGCGTAGGTGTCCACGGGCAGGACGCGGCGCGTGTTTGGCGGCATGGAAATGTCGAGATACTGGGGCTCGGCCGCGATCCCGTCCACGGGGCCGCGCACGCCCCAGAAACTGCCGGTGATCACGCGGGCCCGGGTGCCGTCATCCTCGATCACTTCGGGAATGTCGCTGCCCGCGATGTCCTGGTACCGCGGCGTGGTCATCTTCTGCGCACTGGGCAGATTTGCCCACAACTGAAACCCATGCATCTGCCCGGCGGCATTCCCGCGAGGCATTTCCTGGTGCAGGATCCCCGACCCGGCGGTCATCCACTGTACCGATCCTGCGCCAAGCGTGCCTCGATTGCCGAGGCTGTCACCGTGGTCCACCTCACCTTCCAGCACATAAGTGATCGTCTCGATCCCCCGGTGCGGGTGCCAGGGGAAACCTTTTTCATAGGCCCGCGGATCGTCGTTGCGGAAATCGTCCAGCAACAGGAAGGGATCGCTGTCGGACGGGTCGCCGAAGCCGAACACGCGGTGCAGGTGAACGCCCGCACCCTCCATCGTGGGTTGCGCCATATGTGTCGATTTCACGGGGCGAAAGGTCATCGCGCATCTCCTGCTGTCTGGCTGGAAACATGGCGGCCTTCGCGAGGCCCGGCAACGCGCGGGACGCACAGGGCTTGTGCGTCCTCACTCCTTCTTCATCGGCACGCCGTAGAGTTCGAGCTTGTGGCCCTTCAGCCGGTAACCCAGCTTCTCTGCGATCTTTTCTTGCAGCGCTTCGATCTCGGGCGAGACGAATTCGATCACCTTGCCCGAATTGAGGTCGATCAGGTGGTCGTGGTGGTCGCGCTCGGCATCCTCGTAGCGCGCGCGGCCATCGCCGAAATCGACCTTCTCAAGGATCCCGGCCTCCTCGAACAGTTTGACCGTGCGGTAGACCGTGGCGAGCGAGATGCTGGGATCGAGCGCGGTGGCGCGCGCGTAAAGCTCTTCCACATCCGGGTGGTCCCGCGCCGCGTCCAGAACCGTCGCGATCACGCGGCGCGGTCCGGTGATGCGCAGGCCCTTGGTCTCGCAGCGGCTGAGGATCGTATCTGTCATGTGCGTCCCGTGGATGGTGCCAAGACTGATACGCAATTGCGCCGCGCAGTTCCAGTGCCAAGGAACGGCCGCGCCTGCACCGTCTGCCCGGGGGCTTGCAGGTTTCGGATCAGCCCGGAAGCGTCGGCGCGCCCATCTGCCGGTGCAGGGCGGCACGCTGGGCTGCCGTCAGACCAAGCGCGGTGCAAAGATCGGTCAGGAAACGCGCCTCGGCCGGGCTGTCGAGCCTGATCGTCATCAGCGCCGCGCCGTAGACCCGGTCGCGCAGCCCCTCCGGCGTGTCCGCCGCGAGGCCTGCAGGATCGAGCGGGGCCTGCATCTGTGCCGTGACGAAAGCGACCTCGCCGGGGCTGGCGTCGCCCACGGTGGCGAGGATGCGTTGTTTCTCCTGCATGTCGATGCCGCCGTCGGACTTGGCCGCTTGGATCATCGCCCGGAGCAACAGCTTGGCGGTGTCCTCCTCCTCCCGGCCGGCCGCACCGTCGTCGATATGGCCCGACAGGATGTCGCCGAGGCTGGTGGTCGCGGCCGCCGCGCCGCCTGCCAATCCCAGAACGCCCGCGAGCCCGGCAAGCCCAAGCAAGCCGCCATCCCCTTCACCTCCGGCACCATCGCGCAGATTGTCGAACACACCGCCGAGGCCGCCGGACCCGTCACCGAACAGCCCGCCAAGGGTGCCTTCGGTCTCGGCCCCGCCGAACAGGCTGCCCGCCTCGGCCTGCCCACCGCCGAGCAAAGTTGCCAGCCCTTCGCCCCCGGACAGCTTGTCCACTCCCCGGGCCGCGGCGTAGCCGATGGCCACCTTGGCCAGCGTTCCCATGAAACTCATCCGATCTCTCCCTTCAACTGGGCACCAGCTTGCCACAGGCAACGCGGCCGGTCATCCGGGAAAGCCGTGGGGAAGCAAGCCAGGGCTCACCTCTGCCGGGGTGCTTGCATATCCTGCGGTCCCGACTCCGCAACCTACGCGCGCGGGGCCTTCTGCGCGGCCCGTGCCCGTCGGCTGAGCGCCCGGGCCAATGGCGCCACTGTCAAACCTTGTACCACGATCGAGAAGATCACGACCACATAGACCGCCGTCAGCAGCACCTGCGTCCACTCGGTTTCGGGCAGGGATAGAACCAGCGCCACCGAAATCCCGCCCTTCAGCCCGCCCCAGGTCATGATCGGGATCGCCTCCGGGGTCAGGTCGGCGGGACTGCGTACGAGATAGAGCGGGATTGCCACCGCCGCGAGCCGCGCGATCAGCGACAGGACAATCGCGCCGACGATCAGCCCGAAAGATGCGTGACTGAAGGTGACGGCGAAAATCTCGAACCCGATCATCAGGAAGAGGATCGCGTTCAGGATCTGGTCGATCAGGTGCCAGAACATGTCGACCTGGGTCCGCGTCAGCTCGGACATGCGGTGCTCGGACAGAACCTCGCCGATCATTAGCCCTGCGACCACGGCCATGATTGGAGCCGATACCCCCAGCCACACGGACAGGGAATACCCTCCGAGCGCCAGTGCCAGGGTCAGCATCACGTCAAGCGCGTAATCGTCCACCCGAACCATCAGCTTGAAGGTCAGCCAACCCAGCACCAGCCCGACCAGCGCCCCGCCCCCCGCCTCCCGCACGAACAGAAAGACCGCGTTGAAGAACCCCGCGTCCATGTGGGCCTGCGCCGGAAAGGCCAGTCCCACGAGGATCAGGAACACCACGTAACCGACCCCGTCATTGAACAGGCTCTCGCCCGCGATCTTGGTCTCCAGGCTCTTGGGCATGTTCGTCGAGCGCAGCACGCCCAGAACGGCGACGGGGTCGGTGGG
The DNA here is from genome assembly GCF_028807315.1 of Dinoroseobacter sp. PD6. NCBI lineage: Bacteria > Pseudomonadati > Pseudomonadota > Alphaproteobacteria > Rhodobacterales > Roseobacteraceae > Dinoroseobacter > Dinoroseobacter sp. PD6. Next base: position 396,921 of record NZ_JARAMN010000003.1, read on the forward strand.
CGAGATCAACGCCCCGAACACCAGCGCAATCAGAATGGGTGCGCCCGCAAGCGCCCAGAACCCCAGCCCCGCGACCAGGGTGGAGATCACCACCCCGAGGGTCGCCAAAAGCAGCACAATGCGGCCTTCGTGACGCAGATCCGAGATATTCACATGCAGCGCCCCGGCAAAGAGCAGCAGGCCCAGCATCCCGTCGAGCAGCGCGTCGGAGAACTCCAGCCGCGCCACCATTCCTGTCACGGCCTCGCGCATGACGCTCTGCGGAAAGAGCGCGTCGATCCCCATCACCGAGAGCGAGGCAGCAAGCGCCACCAGCAAGATCCCGATCGAGGGGGGCAGGCGTAGGTACAGGTGATTGATGACACCGAAGAGAGCGGCGATCACCACCAGCAGCGACGCGATCTGAAAGAAATCCATGGGCGGGCTCGTCCTCGGGTCCGGGTTGCGACTGCACCGGCAACGGAGTACCGAGAAGGGCGCTGACCGGAGATTTGCATGCCCCCCCGCGAGAGTATAGACGCCTTCGGTGCCGTGGCGCTGGTGGGCTTCGCCCTGCTGATGGGGCTCAACCAGGTCGCGATCAAGATCGTGGGCGATGGCCTGCAGCCGGTCTTTGCCGCAGGACTGCGCTCGCTGGGCGCGGTGATCTGCATCTGGCTCTGGATGCGGTTTCGCGGGCTGCCTCTTAAGGTGGCGGCGGGGACGGTCAAGGCGGGGCTGGCAATCGGAGCGCTCTTTGCGATCGAGTTCCTGTGCCTGTTCATCGCGCTCGACATCAATAACGTCACCCGGGTCAGCGTTCTGATGTATTCCATGCCAGTCTGGCTGACGTTGATTGGCCATTGGGTTCTGCCGGGCGAGCGGATGTCCGCGTCCAAGGCGGTCGGGCTGGCCTTGGCCTTCGCCGGGGTGATCGTGGCCTTTGCAAGCCGTGGCAGCGACCTGGTCACAGGGAGCTTCTGGGGCGATCTCTTGGCCCTCGGGGCGGCAATCAGCTGGGCGGGGATCGGACTGCTTGCCAAGGCCTCGGCGCTGAAGACCGTGCGCCCCGAGATGCAGCTGATGTGGCAGGTGGCGGTCTCGGCGGTGGTACTTCTGGCGCTGGCGCCGTTTTTCGGGCCACTGGTGCGGGATCTCGCGCCGATCCATGTCGGCTCGCTGCTGTTTCAGATCGTGGTTATCGTCTCTGCGGGCTACATCTTCTGGCTCTGGCTGTTGTCGATCTACCCCGCCGGAGGGGTGTCAAGCTTTGCCTTCCTGATGCCGCTGAGCGGTTTCGGGTTCGGCTGGCTGTTGCTGGACGAGCCCCTGAGCGCGAGCCTGTGGCTGTCTCTGGGGTTGCTGCTGGTGGGGCTCGTTCTGATCAACCGGCCGCGTCGGGCGCGCTGAGCGGGCCAAGCCCGTTGCAACGGGCTTAAGCGCCTTGCAAGGCGCTTGGCCCGGCTCCGGCCATCGGCGCGGATCAATTCAGGTAGGGCACCGGGTCGACGCTTTCGATCCCTTCGCGGATCTCGAAATGCAGGAAGGACGGATCGCCCGTGGCCACGGTCGCGACCTGCTGTCCCCGACGCACCGTATCGCCCTTCTCCACGGCGATATCTCCCACATTGGCGTAAACCGTCAGCAGGTTGTCGGGGTGCCGCAGCACCAGGATCGGCACCTGGTCCGTATCACGGGTGATCGCGGCGACCTCGCCGTCGCCCGCCGCCACCACGGGCGTGCCCGGGTCGGCAGCGATGCCGATGCCGTCGTTCCGGCCCTTGTCGTAATCGCGGATAATCCGGCCCGCGACCGGGAAGGCGAAGCTCGCACTGTCCGAGGCCTCGGTCTGGAACTGCCCCATGTCGGGCGCGTCGGGCACGGCGGCCACGGGTTCCGGCTCGGGCAGGGGGGTACTGGCACTCGGTGGGACCGGCGCGACGCTACCCTGCCCGGGCGCGGGCTGCTCGGGGGCGGCGGCAGGGGCCGCAGCCGCTGTGGTCAGCGGCACCAGCAGAACTTGTCCCTCGCGCACCGCGAGATCCGGACCCAGTCCGTTCCAGTCCGCCAAAGCTCGCACCGAGATGTCGTAGAGCCGCGCGATGGAATAGGCTGTCTCCCCGCGCTGCACCTTGTGTTGCATTGGTGTCGGGCCGGACAGTTCCGCCGAGGGCACGGCGCGCACCAGCGGGGTGTCTACGCTGCTGGTGCCTTCGGGCAGCTCCGCCCGTTCGATCGCGCCCGAAGCGAGGGCCGCGATATCCGTGGTGCCCACAGGCTCTGCCACCCGGGTCGGCAGGGCCAGAACCTCGCCCTCTCGCAGCACGGTTTCCGGGTTCAGCCCGTTGAACCGTGCCAGCGCGCCCGGGTCGACCCCGAGCCGCGCGGCGATGGTGTTGGCGGTGTCGCCCTGCCGCGACAGGACCACCTGATAGTCGGCATAGGAAATCACCCCGCGCTCATCGGGCTCGGGCCGTGGGGCGGCGGGCGCCCCCACTGCGCCGGCAGTCGAGAACGGGCCGCCGAATGCGTCCCGCATGTCGAAATCCATGGTCGAGGTGTCGCAGCCCGCCAGGGCCAGGGCGCTACAGATCGCCAATACCGAGGCGGTGCGCCGCGCGCCGCACTTGGGAGGCTGGGAGATGTCGGTCATGGGCTCAAGCCTTCTGCTCTTGTCGGGCCGTGGCGCGCCTCTTTTCGGGTCGCTGCGCACGACATCCTTCCTCGGGGGCCGGGACGCGCATTCAGGCGCTGTTCTCCGGCGCGATGCCTTCTACCAGGGGGACAAACCGCACGCTGCGCATCTCTTCATAGTCGAAACCGCTCTCGGTTCGCGTGACCTTGATCAGGCTCTGCACCGCATCCGACTGCCCCACCGGCACGACCATGATACCCCCCTCGCGCAGTTGCGCCAAGAGCGGACCGGGGGGATCTTCGGCGGCTGCGGTCACGAGGATACGGTCGAACGGGGCCTGGTCGGGCAAACCGAAGCTCCCGTCACCGGTCAGAACCGTCACATTGGTCAGATCGAGCGCCTTGAACCGGGCCTCGGCGGCACGGGTCAGGCGGCGGTGACGGTCCACGGTCCACACGCGGCGGGCAAGTTGGCTGAGGATCGCCGCCTGGTAGCCTGCGCCTGTGCCCACTTCGAGAACATGGTGGCGGGGCCCGATCTCGGCGGCCTGTGTCATCAACCCCACGATCGAGGGCTGGCTGATGGTCTGGCCACAGGCGATGGGCAAGGGCACGTCCTCATAGGCGCGGCCCGAAAACACGCCTTCGACGAAGAGGCCGCGGTCGATCTTTTCCATCGCCGTCAGGACCGCCCTGTCCCGAACCCCGCGCGAGCGCAGAGCATAGAGGAACTGCATGACCTGTTCCGGCGATGGGCTCATGCCAGGGCGGCCTCCAGGTCGGCGAGTTTGTCATAGGCGGTCAGGTCGGCGCGCATGGGCGTGACCGAGATATAGCCGTCGAGGTTGAGACTCACGTCGCTGCCTTGCTCGGCCGGCACGTTCTGTGCACTGCCCTGGACCCACAGGAACCGCCGGCCAGACGGCGACAGCTGCGCCTCTACCCGGAACCGCGCATGCGAACGAAGTCCTTGTGGGGCCGCGCGCACCCCTTTCACACCGGCGGCCAGCACCGGCGGGAAGTTGACGTTGTAGAAGGTGCCGTAACCCGGCCCACCCCACTGATCCGCAGCCAGCAGTTTGCGCACCACCGCGACCCCGTGGCGGCGAGCGGCGTCAAACGGGTCGTCGGCAGTCGCCATGGCGGGCCCGTAATACTGCGACAACGCGATGGCCTTGTGGCCTTGCAGCGCACCCTCCATGGCCCCGCCCAGGGTGCCGGAATAGAGTGCGTTCTCCCCGGAATTGTTACCCCGGTTCACCCCGGACAGGATCAGGTCCGGCGCATCCCCGTTCATCACGTCATAGAGACCGGCCATCACGCAATCGGCCGGGCTGCCCTCGGCGGCATAGCGGCGCGGGCCCAGCTCGGCGATCATGGTGGGTTGGGTATAGCTGATGCAATGGCCCACACCCGACTGCTCGAACGCCGGGGCCACGGTCCAGACCTCGCCGCCCGGACCGGCGATCTCGGCGGCGATTTCCGCCAGGACCTCGAGCCCGGGGGCGTTGATACCGTCGTCATTGGTAATAAGGATGCGCATGATCTGCCCTTGTGTCTGCCCTGATCCCTGTTAGCGGCGGCGCGCGGCGGGGACAAGGGAGGCCGGGCAGCGGGCGCGCCCCCGCCCTGCGCAGGGCACTCAGGCGTCTAGCAGGGCGAGCAGGCGTTTGGCCTCTGCGGCAGGCGCGCTCAGGCCGGTACGATCCTCGCCCGGGAAGAACCGGGCACGGGTGGCCGTGGGCATGGGCGCGGGAGTGAAGCTTGCGACCTTCGGCCCGGTCCGAACGGTCTCGGCGGCCCAGCTGGCCACAAGGGCCGCCTCGGCCGCCTTGGAGGCCCCGTAAAGCCCGAAGAATTTCTCGCCCGCCCGCGGATCGGCGCAGAAGATAGCGCGCCCCTCGGCGGCTTCGTTGAGCAGAGGCGCGACCATGCGGATCACTCGCTGGGTGGCCTCCACATTGGTGGCGAATGTCTTGGCGTAGTCCTTGGGGGCGGCGTGATCGACCGGCGACAGAGTGGGTGCATGGACCGCGCAATGCACCAGCAGGTCGATCCGGCCCCAGCGGTCGTAGATCGCCCGGCAGATCCCGGCAACCGCATCCTCCTTGGTCAGGTCGATCGGCGCGAGCGTCGCGCTGCCGCCCGCGGCCTGAATCCGGTCGTCGAGTTCTTCGAGCGCGCCCACGGTCCGCGCCAGTGCGATCACATGGGCGCCGCGCGCGGCCAGGGCCTCGGCCACCGCGTGCCCCAGCCCGCGGGAGGCGCCGGTCACCAGCGCAATCTTGTCGGTCAGATCATATGCCATGGGCGAGGGTGTAGGCTTGAGCGTCGGTGGAGCGCAAGGGGGTGTGTACCTGCGTCGCGCTTGACTTTGGCGTGCGCGGACGGAACAACCGGTGTAACCTCTGCAACGACAGGATGACAGCGATGAGCACCACGACCCTCTCCCAAGCCGCGTTCGGCGAGACGACACTTCTGCGCAAGGCCCTGCTGGTTCTGGGCGGATCGCTGTTCATCGCCATTGCGGCGCAGGTCAGCGTTCCGATGTTTCCGGTGCCGATGACCCTGCAGATGCTGGCGATCCTGCTGGTGGGCTTTGCCTTCGGCGCCCGCCTCGGGGCGGCGACGGTGCTGGTCTATCTCGGCCAGGGCCTGGCGGGGCTGCCGGTCTTTGCCAACGGCATGAACGGACTGGCCTTTGCCGGCCCGACCGCAGGCTTTCTGATCGGCTTCGTGACCGTGGCCTATGTCGCCGGGCTGGCCGCCGAGCGCGGGTTCGCCAAAGGGTTCGTCGGCACGACGGTGGCGGCCTTGGTGGCCTCGGCGCTGGTCTATATTCCCGGCGTGGCCTGGCCGATGCTGGTGGCGTCCTCCTTCGGGCTCGAGGCTGGCTGGGTCGGCATCGGCGCCGACAAGGCCTGGGCCTGGTTCATGGGGCCCTTCCTGATCGGGGATGCGGTTAAGGCCGTGATCGCCGCACTGGTTGTCTCCGGCGCCTGGAAAGTGCTGCGCCGCGCCTGACGCAGCCTCACCGAATAGCTAATTGCGAAACGCGGCCCATTGGGGCGGCGTTGTCGTTCGTGCAGGGGCCAAGCGCCTTGGAAGGCGCTTAAGCCCGTTGCAACGGGCTTGCCCCAGCGGCCGACGCGCACGCCAGCGGCACCGATTGGAGAGCCTCCGGGTTCTCGCTGCTCTCTGCCGAGAAGGCTGGGATCGTCTTGATCGGATCTATCCGGGCTCACGGCGTGAGGTCTGATCCGAAACCACGGTCCGCGCGGGATGCCTCGGTGGCTCTGACTTCTGGTGCCGCGTCCCGGTCGAGCGACGGCGTGTCCATGACCGTTCGCGACTGCCGCAGCCGCGCCAGCGCCGCCTTGCACATCCCCATCTCCAGCCAGCGGCATCCGGCGCAGATCCGGTCCAGGTCGTCAGGCACCAGCCGCGCCATGCGGTCCTGCGCCTGCCCCCAGGTGATCACCTCGCCTGCCGCCAGATCGAGCGCCGTGCCATGGGCCCGGTCCAGCCGCGCGATCTTGCCTTGATCCACACAAAGCCGTCCGCGCCGCTTGGGGCAGGGCGCGCAGATCGCGTCCGTATGGGCAGTCACGCTGATCTCGGTCGCGTCGCCACCGGGCGCGCGCAGGCGCGTCACCACGATCTCGTGCATGTTGGCCGTGAACCGGTCGGAATAGCCCTTGCCCTCGAACCCCAGGGCGCACAGGAAATGATGCGGCCGGAACCGGATCATTCCGCCGCGGGGCGCAGCTGGAACCCTTTCTCCAGCATGTCCGACGGGGCCACCGGATATTCGCCTGAAAAACATGCGTCGCAATATCGAGGGGCCGCCGGGTCCCGGCCTTCGGGAACGCCCGCGGCGCGGTAAAGCCCGTCCAGCGTGATGAAGCGCAGGCTGTTGACCCCCAGATGAGCGCACATCTCGTCCTCGGACATGGTGGCGGCCAGCAGCTTCTCCCGCTCCGGCGTGTCCACACCGTAGAAACACGGCCAGGAGGTCGGGGGTGACGCGATCCGGAAATGCACCTCTGCCGCTCCCGCATCGAGGATCATTTCCTTGATCTTGCGCGAGGTCGTGCCGCGCACCACCGAGTCGTCCACCAGGATCACCCGCTTGCCCTTGATCAGCGCGCGGTTGACGTTCAGCTTCAGGCGCACGCCCATGTTGCGGATCTGCTCGGTCGGCTCGATGAAGGTCCGGCCCATATACTGGTTACGGATGATTCCCATGGCATAGGGAATGCCCGACTCCTGGCTGTAGCCGATGGCGGCGGGCGTGCCACTGTCCGGCACCGGGCACACAAGGTCCGCGTCCACGGGCGCTTCCTTGGCCAGTTCCACCCCGATCATGCGGCGCGTGTCATAGACCGACCGGCCGCCGATGATGCTGTCGGGGCGGGAGAAATAGACATGCTCGAAGATGCAGAAGCGGCTGGCGCGACGCTCGAACGGGAAATAGCTTTGCACGCCTTCGTTTTCGGTGATTACCACCATCTCGCCCGGCTCGATCTCGCGCACGAACTCGGCCCCGATGATGTCGAGCGCGCAGGTCTCCGAGCTGAGCGCCCAGCCATCGCCGAGCTTGCCCAGCACCAGTGGGCGCACGCCCAGCGGATCACGCACGCCGATCAGCTTGGTGCGGGTCATGGCGACCACGGAAAACGCCCCTTCGCAGCGGCGCAGGGCGTCCTTCATCCGCTCGGGGATGTTGCGCTGCAGCGACCGTGCCATCAGGTGAATGATGCACTCGCTGTCCGAGGAGGACTGGAAGATCGAGCCGCGGTCGATCAGTTCGCGACGCAGGGCATCGGCATTGGTGATGTTGCCATTATGGGCGATCGCCGCGCCGCCCATGGAAAACTCGCCGAAGAATGGCTGCACATCGCGGATCTGGGTGTGCCCTTTGGATCCGGCGGTGGAGTATCGCACATGCCCGATGGCCAGATGGCCGGGCAGGGTTTCCATCAGTGACGCCTTGGTGAAGTTGTCCCGCACATAGCCGAAGCGTCGCGCGGAGTTGAACCCGATCCCCGGCGCATGGCTGACGATGCCGCCGGCCTCCTGGCCGCGATGCTGCAGCGCGTGCAGGCCGAGGGCCACGAAATTCGCCGCCTCCGGCAGGCCGACAACGCCGAACACACCGCATTCTTCATGCAGCTTGTCGTCGCCGTCATCGGAACGCACGGCGTCGAAGTCAAACGGATGGGCCGGGGGCATCTTGGGCGGCCGGTCGGCGGGCGTGTCTGGGTGGGACAACGGGCGCTCCGATTCCTTGGAGAGGTCGGGCTCGTCATACTGCGTCGCAGCGCGTCTGTCACGAAACTATCATGGAAATTGCGGGACGCGGCCGCGGGCGCGCTTAGCCGGACTGGCCCAAAGGCTCGAGGCCGCTCCCGATCGCGCTCAGAACAGGATCGCGCGGCTGCCCCGAGCGGTGGGGGTTTCAAGCTGGCGCAGGGCCTCGGCGGCCGCGACCTCGTCTTCGCAGGGCCAGCGGTCATATTCCGCCAGCCGGATCTTCGGGGCGTAGTCGCATGTTGCATCGCGTTCGATGAAATAGGTGACCTCGCAATCGTCGAATGCGTGGCCGTTCTGGTCGAAATAGGTATTGCGCACCCGCATGGAAAACCGTGCCTGGGCGAAGCGCGGGGTGCCCATCACCGTGGTCTGGATGAAGGCGAGCCCCGCCCGCACCAGGATGGAGCGATAGCTGCTCAAGGCCGCGTGCAGATCCTCGCGCGACTGCAGGACGAGAATGCGGTCGCCGAAATAGACCGCGACCGGAGTGGCATACATCTCGGTCAGGTCCATCAGCTGGCCCCGGGTGAAACGGTCGACGATGCAATTTGCGAAAACGTGAGAAGCGGGCGTCATGATCGATACTCCCAAAACGGGGCGGCGCCGCATCCGATAATCCGGATGGGGCGGTGTTACTACAGGTTGTCAACTGGGGCCCGCACCTGAGTGAAGGGTGCCGCAGCCGGGTCGTGAGCTTGCTGCGGGAGCGCTAACACCAAACCGCTTTGAACGTCTCTAGGCAAAATTCTCAATTGTGGATGTGACGTAGCGTTACGCTGGGAGGTCGCGGGGGATCGGTACCGAGGCCGCGCGTCGGTGCCCCGGAAAACCGGGGCGAGCGGCGCCGAAACGGGCCGGTTGTGCGTGATTCTGTCCCGCGGCCCCGGCCGATCAGGCGCCGCAGTTGCCCACCAGCTCTTCGTACCGCCCGACGATCCAGCCAGTCGCATCCTCGGGGATCTGCGCTTCGATCTGTGTGGTGAGCGAGCCGAACACCTCCGCCGACCGGCTGTCCTCGACCATCGCCATGCTGTCGCTGACCATGATGCGTTCATAGGCCAGCAGCGCCACAGCCACCAGCAGGATGCCCCGCACCGCCCCGAACAGGAAGCCGAGCCCCTGGTCCACCCCGCCGAGGGCCGTACGGTGGATCAACCCGGAAAAGAGCGGCGTGAAGACTGACACCACGATCAAAGTGACCGCAAAGACCCCGGCAAAGGCGGCGATGATCGCCAACTCGCAACTGTCCTGCAAGATCGGTCCGACATAGGGCAGTTCCTTGATCAAGGGCTCGACATCCCCGGCGAACAGGAAGGCCACGATGGCCGCCGCAATCCAGCCCGCGATCGCCATGACTTCACGCACGAGGCCCCGGGAAAACGCCAGCAGCGCCGAGATCACGATGACACCGGCAACGATGCCGTCCACCAGAGTAAAACCGTCCATTCCCGCGCGTCCCCTGTTGGGCTTATCCTGCCCCGAACATGTCCCCGACCACCGTGGCCAGATCCGGCATCTGCCGTGTTTCCAGCCCCGAGGTGGTCCCCGTCTTGCTGCCTGCCGGGGCAAGCGCCTTGGTGAAACCAAGTTTCGCGGCCTCTTTCAACCTGTTTTCGGTCTGGCCAACGGGGCGCAGGGCGCCCGAAAGGCTGATCTCGCCGAAGACGACCATCTCCGCCGGCAGGGCGATATCCTCCCGCGCCGAGAGCAGCGCGGTGGCCACGGCGAGGTCCGCCGCCGGCTCGCCGATGCGCAAGCCGCCCGCAACATTGAGATAAACATCAAGCCCGGTGAACGGGATGCCGCAGCGCGCCTCCAGCACCGCCAGGATCATCGACAGCCGCCCGCTGTCCCAGCCGACCACCGTGCGCCGCGCATTGGCGAGCGCCGAAGGCGCGACCAGCGCCTGCAATTCGCACAGTACCGGCCGGGTGCCCTCGATGCCCGCGAACACCACCGAGCCGGGGGCAGGCGCGTCGCGCCCCGACAGGAACAGCGCCGAGGGGTTGGCGACCTCGGCCAGCCCTGCGCCGGTCATTTCGAACACGCCGATCTCGTCGGCCGGGCCGAACCGGTTCTTGACCGAGCGCAGAATGCGGAACTGGTGGCCGCGCTCGCCCTCGAAATAAAGCACCGTGTCGACCATGTGCTCGACCACCCGGGGCCCCGCGATCTGTCCCTCCTTGGTCACATGGCCCACCAGGATCACGCTGGTGCCCGACCGCTTGGCAAAGGTGACCAGCTCATGGGCGCAGGCCCGCACCTGCGCCACCGAGCCCGGCGCGCTGTCCACGGTGTCGGACCAGAGCGTCTGGATCGAATCGAGAATGGCGAGATCCGGCGCCTCGGCCTCCAGCGTGGTGAGGATGTCGCGCAAGTTGGTCTCGGCCCCGAGCTTGACCGCCGCATCGGCCAGTCCCAGCCGCCGCGCGCGCATCCGTACCTGGCTCGTCGCCTCTTCGCCCGAAATATAGACGGCCTTGGCCCCCGCCCGGGCAAAGCTCGCCGCCGCCTGCAGCAAGAGCGTCGATTTCCCGATCCCCGGATCGCCGCCCACAAGCACGGCGGAGGCATCCACCAGCCCGCCGCCCAGCACCCGGTCCAACTCTTCCAGCTGCGAGGTCCGGCGCGGCGGCGGCGCGTCCTCGCTTGCCAGATCGCCCAGGGGCACTTTCTTGCCCCGGATCCCGCCCAGGCTCTTCTTCGACGGTCCCGCGCTCAGGGGCACCTCTTCGGAGATCGAATTCCACGCCCCGCAGCCGTCGCACCGGCCGGACCACTTGGAATGGGCGGCGCCGCACTCGGCGCAGACGAAACGGGTGGCGGGTTTGGCCATGTCAGGCGCTCCGGATGATGGGACGGCTCAAAGCCCACGTCACGGGCCGTGCGGGGCAGGCGGGTCCTGTCTCTTGCCTGATACTGCGGCGGGGGTCAAACCGCCCGGACGCTCCGCGAGATAGCTGAAAAGCAGTGACGCCAGAACACAGGCCGTGAACAGCCCCAGCCCCCAGGCGACCTCCACCCGCGCCAGCCCGACACCTTTGACGATGACCACGTAGAGCGCGATCAGGAACACGTCCGCCATCGCCAGCCGCCCGAGCCAGATCAGCCAGACGGGCTTCGTCGCAAGCAGCCCGAATTGCACGGCCGCCAAGGTCAGGGTCTTGGCATAGGGGGCAAGAATGGCAAGCACCGCCACCAGTGCGGCCAGCGCCGGGGCGCTGTCCCACAAGCTCGCGACCCCCGACAGTACCGAAATCTCGGCCAACCCGAAGATCGGCAACAGCCCCGCGCGCAAGAGCGGCGCGGTCCAGGCGATGGGAAACAGAACCAGCAGCGACAGGTTGGCCCAGGCCAGCACTCGCGCGTTCACATCCCGACCCCGCATGCTGCCGGTGCGCCCGCATGGCGCGCCAAGCGCCTCGGGGCGCAGTCGATCACCGTCACCATCATCCCGTCAGCTTAGGCAGCCACAGCCGGGCGGGCAATCCGACGCGGGACGACAACCCGGCTGAGGCTGGCCCGGGCGCACGGCCGCCCGCCCTTGGACAAGTCGCTCAGGGGGGCGGGGCGCTGCGTGCGGGCTTCTCCCGCAGCGCCCAGAGAACCAGCAACGGGGCTTCGACGGCGCGCATCGCATGCACGACGTTGAACGGATTGTACCAGGTGCCGCCTTGCGGGACGTGGACCCAACCCGCGCGGCCCTGCTGAAACTCCCCCGGGCTGAGAACGAGATAGGTCTCTTCGGGGCTGTGCCTGTGATCGGGGTATTGCACATGCGGGGCCAGCAGCGACATGCCGATCCAGACATCGTCGCGCGGCTCCAGCCCGCCGGGGCCGACGAGCATGGCATTGGCGTGGGCGTCGGCGAAATGCGCGCTCGCCCCCGGACCGCCCCCCTCGCGGCGGCGCCACTGGAGCGCGGGCTCAAGTGCGGCAAAGCACTCCGCAAGGTGTCGCAGGTCCGGCGAGTCGAACCGCGCAGGGTTGAGGAGGGCGTCGAGATGCGTGCAGACGGGCAACCGCGCGCCGATGGGGGCCGCGTTCGGGGCCGCTGTCTCGAGGCTGTTGAAGATACGGTCGAGCGACCGCGCTGAAACTGGCTCGGTCGCGCGGGCGGCATAACTCTGCCGTGCGGCGTCCAGAAACGCCTGCAGGGCTTGGATGCGTTCGGTCATTTCCGGATCCCGGCTCCAGGAGAACGTGCCGCCAATCGCGGCGGCATTCCCAGTCTAATCCGTGTACGGGCCCGGGCCCAAGGCGTGATGTCGTATCGCAAGCGACCTGCCGCCAAATGAAGCTTGGCGGCCACTCGACATGACGCGACCAGCGCCAAGTCGGCACTGGTCGCGGGGTTTGAGGCTGCGCGCGGATGCGCGCAGGCGTCAGTTCTTGATGATGTTGTGCTCGGGGCCGAAGGGGAACCCGGTGATGTTTTCCACCGTGTTGTCGTCGTTGATGACCAGGATGTCATGCTCGCGGTAGCCACCGGCACCCGGCTGACCCTCGGGGATCATCACCATCGGCTCCATGGACACCACCATCCCTGGCTTCAGCTCGGTTTCGATATCCTCGCGGAGCTCGACGCCCGCCTCGCGGCCGTAGTAGTGGCTCAGCACACCGAAGCTGTGCCCGTAGCCGAAGGAGCGATACTTCAGCAGGTCCCACTCGCGATACATCTCGTTGAGCTCGATCGCGATGTCCATGCAGCGCGCGCCGGGCTTGATCAGCTGCAGGCCACGCTCGTGCACCTTCACGTTCTTTTCCCAGATGTCGAGGCTGGCATCATCCACATGGTCACAGAACAGGGTCCGTTCCAGCGCGGTGTAATAGCCGAAGATCATCGGGAAGGTGTTGAGGCTGAGGATCTCGCCGGACTGCACCTTCTTGTTGGTCACCGGGTTATGGGCGCCGTCGGTGTTGATGCCGGACTGGAACCAGGTCCAGGTGTCCATCAGCTCGACGAAGGGGAAGGAGTTCGCGATCTCGCGGATCATCGCGGTGGTGCCGGCGATGGCCACTTCATGCTCGGGGACACCGGCCTTGACCGCTGCGGCCACGGCCGCGCCACCCACGTCGGCGACGCGCGCGCCTTCCTTGATCAGCTTGATCTCTTCGGCGGACTTGATGGTGCGCATCCACATGGCGGGCTGGCCGACATCGACGAACTCGACGCCCGGCAGCGCATCCTGCAGCAGCTGGCGGTACTCGAGCGAGACATGGTCGAACTCGATGCCGATGCGCTTGGCGCCCGGGGTCAGCTGCTGGATCGCGCGATAAAAGTTGTCGCGGCGCCAGTCGGTGTAGGTGATGTTGTTGCCAAAGCTCCGGCGGAAGGGCTGGCCGCCATCGATCCCGGCGGAGATCGTCGTGGCGTTCTTCTGGTCGATGACCATGCCGTATTTACGGCCGAAATAGCAATACAGCCAGCCGCTGTAATAGTTGATGCAGTGATACGAGGTGAAGAGCGACGCATCGACATCGTTCTTGGCCATCCAGTCGCGCAATTCGTTTTGCCGACGGGCCATCTCTGTGTCCGAAAAGGGCGAGAACTCTTTTTCGCCGTTATGCCATTCCATGACGTGGAGCATGTCGTCGACGTTGGTATTACCGTCCATCTCGAAGATCCTTCCTGCTGACAGTGACCCTGCTTGGGTAACAGCGCGCCGAGCGGAGGAAAAATTAATTGAAATGATTATACCATTAGCAATGCAAATGTGGTTATCGGCAAGCGGACCTCACTTGGTGCGCGCGCGCGTCGGAAGCCGGAAGGTGGACACATCCTCGGTAATCTTCTCGATCAGTTTCAGGGCGGCGTCGGACATCTTCACATGTTTGTAGAACAGGCCCACATGGATGTTTGCGAGGTTGGGAAACCCCTCGCCGGGGCTCAGTAGCCGCATTCCGGGCAGCAACGTCTTCTTGGTCAGCGCCGTGACGCCCATACCGTCCAGCACCGCCTTTTGCAGGGCAGACACGCCCAGGCTCTCGAACGAAATCCGCCAGTCCCGCCCTTCGGTGTTCAGCGCGTCGATCATGCGCTTGCGGTAGAAGCAGCCGTTGGGATGCGCGACGACCTTGAGCGGCTGGTCCGGATCGATTCTGTGGTCGCGGGCGCAGACCCAGACCGGATGCTCGGACCAGTAGACCGAGACATGGGGTGCGGGCATCGAATCGGTTATGGCTATGGTCATGTCGAGGTCGTCCACATGCAGCGCCGATAGAAGATCCGGGCTGCGGTTGCAGCGAATGTCCAATTGAACGGCAGGGTTCTCGCGGGCGAACCTGGTGATGATGCTCTGAAAATACTCGATCGCGTAATCCACCGGCAGGCCGACGCGGAGCGTGCCCAGGATGGACGCTTGCTGCAGGTTCGCAACGGCCCGGTCGTTGAGGCGCAACATCTCACGGGCATAGCCCAGCAGGGTCTGCCCGTCCGGCGTCAACTCCACCTGCTTGCCTTGTTGGGCCAGCAGTTTCTTGCCGGTGATCTCCTCGAGCCGCTTGATCTGAAGCGATATGGCCGGTTGCGTCCGGCCGAGAATGCGCCCGGTTTCCGTATAGTTACGCAGATCAACCACCGTCACGAAGGTCCGCAGCAGGTCGGTTTGCAGATTGGTGAATTTGCGCGCCATTAACAATCCTTATCCCGGCATTGTTACTATGAATTTTTGGCAGAGCACAAGCTACCGTAGGCTTCGGCGCATCTTTTGTCTCTGGGGGTGCCATGCCACGTTCGACCGTTTTTGCTGCTGAAATGCCCTGGCCGGACTATCAGAAACGGGTGCAATCGGGTGACGTGCCCGTTCTCATCCCGCTGGGATCGATGGAACAGCACGGCCATCACATGCCGATGCATGTGGACGTCCTGCTGCCGACCGAATTCGCCCGCCGCGTGGCCGAGAAGGTCGGGGCCCTCGTCGCACCGCCCTTTACATACGGATACAAGTCCCACCAGAAGTCCGGCGGCGGCAACTTCTTTCCCGGCACGACGAGCCTCGATGGTGCAAGCCTCGTGAACGCGCTCAAGGACGTGGTCAAGGAATTTGTCCGCCACGGCGTGCGCAACCTGTGCATCGTCAACGGGCATTTCGAGAACTCCTGGTTCATCACCGAGGCGATCGACCTGGCGTTGCGCGAACTCGGCTGGGGCGGCGTGCATGACGTCAAGATCGTCGTGCTGTCCTATTGGGACTTCGTGGACCAGGCCTCCATCGAGAAACTCTATCCCAATGGGTTTCTGGGGTGGGACATCGAACATGGCGGTGTTCTGGAAACATCGCTGATGCTGCGCCTGCACCCTGATCTGGTGTCGCTGCAGGACGCGGTTGAGCACGCGCCCGCGACCTTCCCGCCCTATGACGTCTACCCGGCCAAGCCCGAATGGACCCCGGCCAGCGGCACCCTGTCCTCGCCGAAAGAGGCGACCGCCGAGAAGGGCGACATCCTGCTGGAGGTGTGCACCGCGGGCATCGTCAACGCGCTGCAAACCGAGTTCGCCATGACCGCAGGCCCGTCCGGCAGCAACTGAACAACAGCCAAGAACAAAGAGAAAAATTCGTCCCAACAAGGAGTTTTCCAATGCCGACCAACCTGATCCGGCCCAGCCGCCGCAGCCTGTTGAAGATGACCGGCGCCGCGGCTCTCGCCACGCCGTTTCTGTCGATCCGTGCCGCCGCACAAACGACCGAGCTGTCGATGCTGGCCTGGTACGGTCACGCCGAGCCCGACATCGTCGGCGCGTTCGAAGAAGCCAACAACGTCAAGTTCGTCCCGAAATACTACACCGGCGGCGACAACATGCTGGGCCTGATAGCCCAGTCGCCGCGGGGCACCTTCGATGTGATCCTGTCTGATGCCGAATATGTGCAGCAGCTCAATGCCGCGGGCTTCATCGAAGAGCTCGATCCGGCCGATTACGCCTTCGACGATTTCTTCCCCGAGTTTCAGAAATTCCCCGGCCACTGGCAGGACGACAAGCTGTTCTCCGTGATCACGCGCTTCGGGTTTCTCGGCGTCGCCTACAACACCGATGCCTTCACGGCGGAAGAAGCCTCCAGCTACGATCTCTTTGCCGACGAGCGTCTGACCGGCAAGCTCGGCCATTTCGACTGGCACCTGCCCAATCTCGGCCAGATGAGCCTGCATGTGGGCAATGCCAGCCCCTACGACATCGACGAAGCCGCCTGGGAGCGCGTGCAGGAGCATACCATGGGTCTGCGCCGCCAGGCGGGCGGGTTCTTCGACTATGGCGGCACCTTCTCGTCGCTCGACAACGGCCAGATGCTGGCCTTTGCCGGGATCGGCGACTGGATCACCGGCACACTGGAGAAAAACGGCAGCCCCGTCCGCTCCGTCATCCCGGAACAGGGCGGCCTGCAATGGACCGAAAGCTTCTCGATCGGGAAGGGCTCGCGCAACCAGGAGATGGCCAAGAAGTGGATCCAGTACATCACCTCGCCCGAGGGCCAGGCAAAATCCGCCGACATGGCCGCATACCCCGCCATCGTGCCGTCGCAGGCTGGCTGGAAAGTGCTCAACGACACCAATCCGGCCGAGGCGCGGCGCCAGAACATGGTCCTGGGTGAGCGCAACGCGATGGACATGATCCGCGAGGGCCTGATCCAGTATCGCCAGCTCCCGGTTCAACAGAGCCTGGAGGACTGGAACGACTTCTGGTCCGACTACAAGGGCGCCTGACGCATACGCGGGGCGGGGGCGGCGGATCCAAGGCTGCCCCCGCATCGCATCCCGATTGCAGAGCCATGGGATTTCATATGACCAAGCGCCCGACATTCTTTTCCCTGATCCTGTCTCTGCCACTCCTGCTCTGGCAGTTGACCTTCTTTCTGTTTCCGCTTCTGTTCCTGGTCGCGATCAGCTTCTGGACAGTGCGTAATTTCCAGATGACGCCGGATCTGAACTTCGCCAACTGGGAGCGGATCCTGACGCGCGGCGTCTTCTGGGACGCCTATTTCCGCACGATGGTCCTGGCCACGACCGCGGCCGTGATCACCAGCGTGATCGCCTTCCCCGCGTCCTACGCGATCTCCTTCAAGATGAGCGAGAAAGCCAAGCGGTGGATGATCTTCATCCTGATCATCCCGTTCTTCACCAGCTACCTGGTGCGGGTCTATTCGTTGCAGGTGTTCCTGTCCGACGCGGGCATCGTGAACGCTGCGCTGGGCTATCTCGGCCTCGGACCCTTCACCATGCTGAACAACGCCTTCGGAATTCTCGTCGGCATGGTCACACTGACCCTGCCGCTCGTGATCCTGTTGCAGACCTTCAGCCTGAATTTCGTCAACCGGGACCTGATCGAGGCCGCGCACAACCTGCGGTGCGGGCGGCTGCGCACGGTGTTCGCGGTGATCGTGCCCTCGGCCAAGGTCGGCCTTGTGATCGCGGCACTCTTTGCCTTCATCCTCAGCTTCGGGGATTTCGTCAGCCCGCTTTACCTCGGCGGCGGCAACCCTCCGACGCTGTCGATCATGATCACAGACATCACCAAGTCCGGACAACAATGGCCGCGCGCCGCTGTGGTCGCGATCATGATGATCGCCACCCTGCTGACCGTTGCCTTCGCGGCGATCACATACGCCTACAAGGAGCGGGGCAAGTAAGATGGGCAACGAAAACCGTATCATCAACATCCTGCTCAAGGTGCATATCGCGCTTTGCCTGCTGTTCATTTTCGCGCCGATCGCGGGCAGCTTCGTGTTCTCGCTCAACTCCGACCGGTTCCCGTCCCTGCCTCTGGGGGAGTTCTCGACCGAGTGGTACCGCCTGATCTGGGAGGACCCGCTGGTCTGGCAGGGCTTCGGCAACACGCTGGTGGTGGGCCTGACGGTCGCCGTCATCGCGACCTTGCTGGGCTTCGGCGGGGCGTATACCGATTTCCGCTACAAGTTCACGGGCAAGTCCTTCTACGTGGCCTTGGCGCTCTTGCCGCCGACGATCCCGGTCGTGATCCTGGGGCTTGCAATGCTGGCCTTTCTCAGCCGGGTGAACCTGTCGGGCACGACGATTTCGGTCATCATCGCTCACGGTGTCATGTGCAGCCCCTTCGCCATGGCGATCATCCGGCTGCGTCTTTCGCAGATGGACCCGGACCTCGAAGCGGCCTCGTGGAACATGGGCGGCAACCAGTGGCAAACCCTGCGCTATGTCATCATCCCCTTCGCCAGACCCGCGATCTTCGCGGCGCTCTTCATCACCATGGCCGTGTCCTTCGATGAATTCGCGGTGGCCTGGTTCGTGTCGGGGCTCAACGAAACCTTGCCTGTCAAGATCCTCGGCTTCCTGCAAGGCCAGGTCAGCCCGCGCATCAACGCCATCGGGTCGCTCGCCTTCCTGAGTTCCATGACGCTGATCATCTTGGCCCAGCTTCTGCTGCGCAGCCCGGAGGACAAGAAATCATGAAAGCGAACGCACAAATGGACCAGTCGTCAGAACCGATCGTGAAGTTCGACAATGTCGTCAAGCGGTTCGGCAGCTTCACCGCGGTCAAGAAGGCGGATTTCGAGATCGGGCGCGGCGAGTTCCTCGCCATCATGGGCTCCTCGGGCTGCGGCAAGACCACGACCCTGCGGATGCTTGCCGGTCTTGAGGACCCTACCGAGGGGGCGATCTATCTCGATGGGGAGCAGGTCAACGGCAAGGCGACCTGGGATCGCGACACGCCGATGGTGTGGCAATCGCTGGCCCTGTTTCCCTTCCTGACCGTGCAGGAGAACGTCGAATTCGCGCTGAAAATGCGCGGCATCGGCAAGCAAGAGCGGCGGCAGCGTGCCGACAAGTGGCTCGACAAGATGCAGATCACCGAGTTCGCGGATCGCAACATCAACCAGCTTTCGGGCGGCCAGAAGCAGCGCGTGGCCCTGGCCCGTGCTCTCGTGACCGAGCCGAAGATCCTGTTGCTGGACGAGCCGCTCTCCGCGCTCGACGCGCATCTCAAGGTCCGGATGCAGTCGGTCTTGTCGAACCTGCAAAAGGACCTTGGCATCACCTTCGTCTACGTGACCCATTCCATGTCCGAAGCCTTCTCCATGGCCGACCGCGTGGTCATCATGAGCCGTGGCCAGATCGAACAGATCGGCACCCCCGAAGAGATCTACCGTGAGCCGCACAACCGCTTCGTCGCGGAGTTCCTCGGGTCCGCCAACATCTTCGACGGTGTGGTCGAGGGGCCCGCCGAGGACGGCGGCTGGCGCGTCAGCTACGAAGGCGGCGAAACGGTTCTGGACAAGTCCGAGCTGGCCGAGGCCCGCAAGGGACAGGCCGTGACCTTCATCGTCAGTGCCGAGAACATGCAACTGAGTCTGCCCGACAGCGGCCAGCCGGGGATCGCGGCGAGCGTTGCGGGCGAGGAATTCATCGGGGGCACCGCGATGGTGTTCCTGGAAACCGCCACGGGCCAGGAGCTCAAGGTGCAGAAAACCCACGAGGAGCTTTCGCAGCTCGATCTGCATGCCGGATCGCGCATCATCGTCCACTGGGCGCCTGACAGCTGTCACGTTCTGCCCGGCGAGACCGGCGCGCGGGACTAGACCGCGCGCGGCCCCGCTCGCGCCAGCCCGGCGCGGCCCGGGGCCGAGACCGAAAATTTGCCGTGCTGTGCCCGGTCGCGTGTATCCTGCGGAATGACGGACCAGAAAGACGGGCACCGGCATCGAAAAAAGGCGTGTGGGCGAGGAGGCTCGCGCGCGAGACCCGAAACAAGGGAGGACTTTCATGTTGATCCGATCAGGACCGTTCCGGGGGGTGAATCCACACACATCCCTGATATCGGCAGGGATAATCCTGCTTTTCGTGTTGCTTGTGCTGGCGTTTCCAAGCCGTTCGGCCGACTGGATCGACGCCGCCAGAACCCTTATCACGTTCTATTTCGGCTGGTGGTACGTGCTGCTTTCGGGCGTGTTTCTCGTATTCCTGATCGCAATCGCGTTCAGCAAATACGGCGCGATCCGGCTCGGAGACGCGGACGAGCGCCCGAAATACAGCTACTTTACCTGGTTCGCGATGCTCTATGCCGCGGGGCAGGGGATCGGGATCATCTTCTGGTCCATCGCCGAGCCGATGTTCCACTACTCGGGCGGCACGCCCTTCGCCGATGGCAGCGGCACCGCGGCCGCGGCGGACATGGCGATGCAGGTGACCTTCTTTCACTGGGGCCTGAACGCCTGGGCGATCTACTGCATCGTGGCCCTGGCCTTGTGTCTGGTCAGCTACCGGCTGAAGAAGCCGCTCGGCATCCGCTATACCCTCTATCCGTTGTTCGGGGACCGTGTCGAAGGCCCGCTGGGCGTGGTGATCGACGTGGTGGCGGTGTTCGCAACCATCTTCGGCATCGCGACCTCCCTTGGCCTGGGGGTCACGCAGATCAACGCGGGCCTCAACCACCTGTGGGGCGTTCCGATCTCCGAGACGGTCCAGCTTGTGCTGATTGCCGCGATCACGGCTGTGGCGCTGTGCTCGGTCCTGTCGGGCCTTGACCGAGGCATCAAGTGGCTGTCGCAGGTCAACATGTGGCTGACGATCGCCCTGCTGGTCTTCTTCTTCACCTGGGGGCCGACCCAATACCTGCTGGTGAGCCTGGGCGAGGTGACGCTGGCTTACTTTGTCAGCCTCTTCTCCTTCAACGTCTACATCGAAAGCGTGCCCGCCGAGGCAACCCGCTGGAGCGACATGTGGCAGGGCTGGTGGACGACCTTCTACTGGGGTTGGTGGATTTCCTGGGCGCCCTTCGTGGGGGTGTTCGTGGCGCGCGTGTCGCGGGGCCGGACGGTGCGGGAATTCATCCTCGGCGTCGTGGGCGTGTCCTCGATCCTGTCCTTCGTCTGGATCGTGGCCTATGGCGGCACCGCGCTCTGGGCCGAGGTTCTGGGGCCGGGGGGCGTGTCCGACGCGGTGAGCGCGAATGTCTCCATGGCGCTCTTTGCCACCTTCGATGCGATGGATGTGGGGGCCATCGGCTTGGTCGCCGGCGTGTTCGGCACGATCCTCGTGACGACCTATTTCGTGACCTCCTCGGATTCCGGCACGCTCGTTGTCGCCACGATCCTCAGCGAGGGCAACGAGCATCCGATGTATCGCCACCGCATGATCTGGGGCACGTTCGAAGGTGTCGTCGCCGCCGTCCTGCTGGTCGTTGGCGGGAGTGCCGCGCTCAGCACGCTGCAGACCGCGGCGATCATCGCCGCACTGCCGTTCTCGGTGATCATGGTGCTTATGTGTTTCGCGATCATCCGCTGCCTTGCGCTCGAACATGGCAAAGAGGCGATCAGATCCGCCGACAAGACCGCCTGATCCTGCGGTATCGGGTGGGCGCGGGAGCGCCCGCCCGTTCAGGCGTCGGCGTCCTCCGGGACCGCCTGGCGCCGCCAGGTTTCGGGGGGCACACCCTCGCGGGCCCGGAACACCTTGCTGAAATGGGACGCATCGCAAAACCCCGTCGCGGCGGCGATATGCGTAACGGACTGGTCGGTGCGCCGCAGCAACTGGCGCGCGACATTCAGCCGAACCGCGATACCGGCCTCCGCAGGTGACAGCTGCAGCGCCTCGCCGAAATGGCGTTGCAACTTGCGACGGCTGATGCCCAGACGCTTTGACAGCTGATCCACGGTCAACGGCGTCGCCACGTTCTGCCGCATCAGAAGCAGCGCCTTGCGGACCAGCTTGTCCGAGGTGCTGAATTCCAGCGGCAGCCCCGGCTGCGGGTTCTCCGGGGTCTGCGCCTCGTCGATGATCATGATGTTGAGGCTCTTGCGCGCCGCGGCCTGCCCGATATGGCGGTCCACCAGGAAAGCGGCGAGATGGGCCGAGCTTGCCCCCCCGGAACAGGTCAGCCGATCGCGGTCGACGACGAAGATCTGGTCCGAAACCGGGATCAGCCCCTCGAACTGTTCGAGAAAATCGTTGTGATGAAACCAGCTCACGCAGCAGCGATAGCCCTCCATCAGCCCCGCCTGGTGCAGGATGAACGCCCCGGTGCAGACCCCGACGATGGGGACATTGGCCTCGGCCGTGCGCTTGAGATAGGCGATGTATTCGGGGTTCAGATCCTGGATCGCCGGGATCAGTCCGCCCACAACGACCATGTAGTCAAAGGCGCGCGGATCGCCGAGACGCTGATCGGGCTGCACGGGAATCCCGCAGCTCGACACCACCGGGTTCATGGTCGCCGACAGAACCTTCCACGAACACCGGATCGGCCGGGAGCGGTCGCCCTCATCGGCCGCGAGCCGCAGCACATCGACGAAATTCGCGAACGCCGACAGGGTGAACTGCCGCGTCAGGATGAAGCCGACCTTCAAGGCTGGTTTGGTGCTCATTTCGGCCTTTCCCGCGCGATCACTTGGCCAGAATATACTACGCTTTTGGCGCAAGGATACAATGCGTGTGCCGTGCTCTGAGTCAATGTCCACCGAACGCACCCTTCCACATCCGAGGCTTTGCACATGACCCATTTCTCCGCGATGTCGCTGCTGAAAAATGCGCTTACCGGCCACAAGAACTGGCCCGAGCAATGGCCCGACAAACAGCCCAAGGACGAATACGACGTCATCATCGTCGGCGCTGGCGGCCACGGGCTGGGCGCGGCCTACTACCTGGCCAAGGAGCACGGCATCACCAATGTCGCCGTGATCGAGAAGGGCTGGCTCGGGGGTGGCAACACCGGCCGCAACACCACGATCATCCGTTCCAACTATCTCTATGACGAGAGCGCGAAGCTCTACGATCACGCACTCGATCTGTGGGAAAACCTCTCGACCGAGCTGAACTACAACGTGATGTATTCCAAGCGCGGCGTGATGATGCTGGCCCATAACGTGCATGACGTGCAGTCGTTTCAGCGCCATATCCATGCCAACCGTCTGAACGGGGTCGACAACCAGTGGCTGACCCCCAAGCAGGCCAAGGAATTCTGCCCGCCGCTCAATATCTCGCCCGATGCGCGCTATCCCGTGATGGGCGCGGCCCTGCAAAAGCGCGCCGGGACCGCGCGCCACGATGCCGTGGCCTGGGGCTATGCGCGGGCCGCGGCCAAGCGCGGCGTCGACATCATCCAGAACTGCCCCGTGATCGCGATCCGCCGTGCCGCCGATGGCTCGGTCGAGGGCGTCGATACCGCCAAGGGCTTCATCAAGGCCAAGAAGGTGGCCGTGTCCGCCGCCGGTCACACATCGGTGGTGATGGACAGTGCGGGCGTGCGCATGCCGCTGGAAAGCTACCCGCTCCAGGCGCTCGTGTCGGAACCGATCAAGCCGGTCTTCCCCTGCGTCGTGATGTCGAACACCGTGCACGCCTATATCAGCCAGTCCGACAAGGGCGAGCTGGTGATCGGCTCGGGCACCGACCAGTATACCAGCTATTCCCAGCGCGGCGGCCTGCCGCTGATCGAACACACGGTGTCGGCGATCTGCGAGGTCTTTCCGATCTTCAACCGGATGCGGATGCTGCGCAAATGGGGCGGCATCGTGGACGTGACCCCCGACCGGTCGGCCATTCTCGGCAAGACCCCGGTCAAGGGGCTCTATGTCAACTGCGGTTGGGGCACGGGTGGCTTCAAGGCGACCCCGGGGGCGGCGCACACTCTGGCCTGGACCGTGGCCAAGGACGAACCACACCCGATCAACGCCCCCTTCACGCTCGAACGCTTCACCACCGGCCGTCTCATCGACGAAGCCGCCGCAGCCGCTGTTGCGCACTGAGGAGACACGATTATGCTTTTGATCCACTGCCCCTATTGCGACGAGACCCTCCCCGAGCTGGAATTCGCCTATGCCGGCGAGGCGCATATCGACCGCCCCAAGGACCCCTCCGCGCTCAGCGATGAAGAATGGCGCGATTTCCTGTTCATCCGCACCAACGTCAAGGGCGTGCACGCCGAACGCTGGCGCCACATCAATGGGTGCGGGCGGTTCTTCAACGCCCTGCGCGACACGGTGAGCGACCGGTTCGTCACCACCTACAAGGCCGGAGAGGCCCGTCCCGACACCCAGAGCCTGGAGGCCGCAGAATGACCGAGTATCGCGTAGAAGGCCGGGGTCGCGTCAACCGCAACACGCCCGTCCGCTTCACCTTCGACGGCCAGACCTATGAGGGGCTCAAGGGCGACACGGTCGCCTCGGCCCTGCTGGCCAATGGCGTCCACCTGATGGGCCGCAGCTTCAAGTATCACCGTCCCCGTGGGGTGGTCACCGCTGGCTCCGAAGAGCCCAATGCGCTGGTCGGGACAACCCGCGGCAAGGGCCGGTTCGAGCCGAACACCCGCGCCACCATCCAGGAGATCTATCCCGGCCTGGAGACCGAGAGCCAGAACAAGTGGCCGTCGCTGAAATTCGACCTCGGCGCGATCAACGACCGGCTCTACATGCTGTTCTCCGCCGGGTTCTACTACAAGACCTTCATGTGGCCCCGCAGCTTCTGGGACAGCGTTTACGAGCCGCTGATTCGCAAGGCCGCGGGCCTGGGCAAGGCGCCCACCGAGGTCGACCCCGACACCTATGCGAGCCGCTACATGCATTGCGACGTGCTGGTCGTGGGCTCGGGGCCCTCGGGGATCGCCGCGGCGCTGACCGCGGGCCGGGCCGGGTCCAAGGTCGTTCTGGTGGACGAGAATGCCGAGATGGGCGGCACGCTGCTCTCCGAGCCCTCCGTGTCCATCGATGGCCAGCCCGCCTGGGAATGGCTCGAAGGGGCCATGGCCGAGCTTGACCGCATGCCCAACGTGCGCCGCATGACGCGTACCACGGCAATGGGCTATTATCACCAGAACATGATCGGCATGGTCGAGAAGCTGACCGATCACATGGCGGAAATCCCCGAAGGCGCGCCGCGCGAACGGATGTGGCGTGTCCGCGCCCGCGAGGTCGTTCTGGCCCAGGGCGCCATCGAGCGCCCGATGGTGTTCGACGGCAACGACACCCCCGGCATCCTCATGGCCGGGGCGGCGCAGACCTTCCTCAACCGCTTCGGCGTGCTCGTGGGCAAGTCGCCCGTCGTGCTGACCAGCCATGACAGCGCCTGGTACAGCGCCTTCGACATGGCCGATGCCGGTGCGTCGGTCGTGGCGATCGTCGATACCCGAAACGACGTGTCCCAGGCCCTGCGCGACGAGGCGCAGGCCCGGGGTCTCAAGACCTATCTCGGCTACACCGCCACCGGCACCAAGGGGCGGCTGCGGATCAAGGCGCTGCGGGTCAACCCGGTGCGCGACGGCAAGGTCGGCGCGGGGCACCTGCTGTTCTGCGATGCGGTTCTGATGTGCGGGGGCTGGACGCCGTCGCTGCACCTGTTCTCGCACACCAAGGGCTCGCTGCACTGGGATGCCGAGTCCAAGGCCTACCTGCCCGGCAAGAAGTCCGAGGATGTGCATATCGCCGGGGCCGGGCGTGGCCTCTGGGGCATCGCGTCCGCGCTCGAGGATGGCGCCAAGGCCGGCGCGGCCGCGGTCCAGTCGCTCGGCGGCAGCGCCGGGAGTGCCACCTACGCGGTGGCGGACGACCGCACCGGCACGGGCATCACCCAGAAGGAGCTGCCCACCGATCGCAGCCCGGGCAAGGCCAAGGCCTTCGTCGATTTCCAGAACGACGTGACCGCCAAGGACATCCGCCTCGCCGTGCGCGAGGGCATGAAGTCCATCGAACACGTCAAGCGCTATACCACCAACGGCATGGCGACCGACCAGGGCAAGCTCAGCAACATGAACGGGCTGACCATCGCCGCCGACGCGCTCGGCAAGGAGGCACCGCAGGTCGGGCTGACGACCTTCCGCCCGCCCTATACGCCGACCACCTTCGGGGCCTTCTGCGGCTATCACAAGGGGGCGCATTTCGAGGTGACCCGCAAGACGCCGATCGACCCCTGGGCCGAAGAGCACGGGGCCGCCTTCGAGCCGGTCGCCCTGTGGCGGCGCGCCTGGTACTTCCCGCAGGCGGGCGAGGACATGCACAAGGCCGTGGCCCGCGAGTGCAAGTCCACCCGCGAGAGCGTGGGCATGTTCGATGCCTCCACCCTGGGCAAGATCGAGGTCTCCGGCCCTGATGCGGTGGAGTTCATGAACCGGATGTATACCAACCCCTGGACCAAGCTGGGCGTCGGTCGCTGCCGTTATGGCCTGCTGCTGGGCGAGGACGGGTTCATCCGAGACGACGGGGTCATCGGACGGATGCGGGACGACCTGTTCCACGTCACCACCACGACCGGCGGTGCCGCGCGCGTGCTGAACATGATGGAGGATTACCTCCAGACCGAATGGCCCGAGCTCAAGGTCTGGCTGACCTCGACCACCGAGGAATGGGCGACCATCGCCCTGAACGGACCGAACGCGCGCAAGCTGCTCGCCCCCTTCGTCGAGGGCGCGGACATCTCGGCGGATGCCTTCCCGCACATGTCGGTGGTGGAATGCTCCGTCGCGGGCTTCCCCTCGCGGCTCTTCCGGATCAGCTTCACCGGCGAGCTGGGCTTCGAGATCAACGTGCCCGCCCGCCATGGCAAGGCCCTGTGGGAGAAGCTCTGGGAAGCCGGGCAGCAGTACGACATCTGTCCCTACGGCACCGAAACGATGCACGTGCTGCGCGCCGAGAAGGGCTACATCATCGTGGGCCAGGACACCGACGGCACGGTCACGCCCCAGGATGCGGGGATCGGTTGGGCCATCGGCAAGGCCAAGCCCGATTTCGTGGGCAAACGCTCGCTGCAACGGCCCGATATCGTCGCACCGGGGCGCAAGCAACTGGTCGGACTTCTGACCGAAGACCCCAAGACCGTGCTTGCCGAAGGCGCGCAGATCGTGGACGATCCCAAACAGGCCAAGCCGATGAAGATGATCGGACACGTCACCTCTTCCTACTGGTCCGAAACCCTCGGACGGTCCATCGCGATGGCGGTGGTGGAGGGCGGCTTCGACCGGATGGACAGCACGCTGCACATTCCGACCGAAAGCGGCGATGCCGTGCCGGCCAAAGTGACCGGAACCGTGTTTTATGACCCGGCGGGCGACCGCCTGAAGGTCGAATGAGGAGGCCAGGACCATGAATGCACCCGTGACATCCTTCGACGCCGTGTCCGTGGCGGTTCTGCCGCCGGTGGCCCGGTTCAACCTGCGCATCGCCCCCGCCGACGTGGCACAGGCCTCCGCGGCCTTCGGGCTGACCCTGCCAACGAAGATCGGGCAGGGCGCCCGGTCCGGGGACCGCGCAGCCTATTGCATAGGGCCGGACGAGTGGCTGCTGCACGCCGCCGAAGCGGATCAGCAGGCCGTCGTGTCCGCCTTCGGCAAGGCGCGGGCGGACACACCGCACAGCCTCGTGGTCATCTCCGACCGAGAGATGACGCTGTCGATCACCGGCCCGGCCGCGCTGGACCTGCTGTCGGTGGGCTGTCCTCTCGAGCTGTCGCGCCTCCCGGTAGGCGGCGCCAAGCGGACGGTGTTCGACTACGCGCAGGTCACGCTGATCCGCGATGGCGAAGACGCGTTCCGCCTGGAAGTGTGGCGATCGTTCTTTCCCCATGTGCACGGTCTTCTGGAGATCGCGACCCGCGAACTCGCCGTCGGTCTCTGACCGTCTGCACATCCCCCGGTCATGTCCGCGCCCCCGCCTGGGGGCGCGCCCCATAACACTTGCCTGAAAAGGAGCCTCTCCATGCTCAAGACCCTGAACACCGCGGGCATCTCCGACACCGCCATCGCCGAGGCGATCGGCCACGAGCTCGACCGCCAGCAGACCCAGATCGAACTGATCGCCTCCGAAAACATCGTCAGCGTCGATGTGCTGCGCGCCCAGGGCTCGGTTCTGACCAACAAATACGCCGAAGGCTACCCGGGCCGCCGCTACTATGGCGGGTGCGAGCATGTCGACACGGTCGAACAGATCGCGATCGACCGGGTGTGCGAACTGTTCGGAGCCCGCTTCGCCAACGTGCAGGCGCATTCCGGCGCCCAGGCCAACCAGGCGGTGTTTCTCGCCCTGCTCAAGCCCGGTGACCGGATCATGGGTCTCGACCTGGCCCATGGCGGCCACCTGACCCATGGCTCGCCGGTGACCATGTCCGGCAAGTGGTTCGACGTGGTCAGCTACGAGGTGTCGAGGGACGATCACCTGATCGACATGGACAATGTCCGCAAGGTCGCGCTGGACACCAAGCCCAAGCTGATCGTCGCCGGGGCCTCGGCCTATCCGCGGCACATGGATTTCGCGGCCTTCCGGGCGATTGCGGACGAGGTGGGCGCCTGGCTGATGGTGGACATGGCCCATTACGCAGGCCTGATCGCGGCGGGCGAATACCCCGACCCGGTGGTCCACGCCCATGTCGTGACCTCGACCACGCACAAGACCCTGCGCGGCCCGCGCGGCGGCATCATCCTGACCAATGACGAGGCGCTGGCCAAGAAGTTCAACTCCGCCGTGTTCCCCGGCAACCAGGGCGGCCCGTTGATGCATGTCATCGCGGCCAAGGCGGTGGCCTTCGGCGAAGCGCTGGAGCCGTCCTTCAAGCAATACGCCAAGGACGTGATCGCCAACGCGCGCGCCCTCTCCGAGGTGCTGGTTGCAGGCGGGCTCGGCGTGGTTTCGGGCGGCACGGATTGCCACATGGTCCTTGTGGACCTGCGCCCCAAGGGTGTGACCGGCAAGGCCGCTGAGAACGCGCTCGAACGCGCAGGGCTGACCTGCAACAAGAACGCGATCCCGTTCGACCCGGAAAAGCCCTTCGTGACCTCCGGGGTGCGGCTCGGCACCTCCGCGGGCACCACCCGTGGCTTCGGTGAGGCCGAGTTCCGCAAGGTGGGCGCGCTTGTCCTGCGGGTGATCGACGCGCTTGCCGAGAATGCCGAGGGCGACGCCGCCGTCGAGGCCGCGGTGCTGGAGGAGGTGCGCGCCCTGTGTGCCGCGCATCCGATCTACGCCGACGACGTGTAGTCCGATGTTCCTGTCGGTCTTCGATATCTTCAAGGTCGGCGTCGGTCCGTCCTCATCGCACACGATGGGGCCGATGACAGCAGCCGCGCGGTTCCTCGACGATCTGCGCGGCGGGGCCGAGAGAATTCCCGGCGCGGGCAAGCTTGCCCGCCTCGGCGCCTCGCTCCATGGCTCTCTGGCCTTTACCGGCAAGGGGCATGCCACGGACCGCGCGGTGATCCTGGGTCTGATCGGGTATCTGCCCGACACCCTGGACCCGGACGCCGCCGAGAAGCTCGAGGCCGAGGTCCGCCAGACCAAGCGCATCAGCCCGCCGGGGCTGGGCACGCTGGCCTTCGATCCCGAGACCGATCTTGTCTTCGACTACGGCCCGCCCTTGCCCGGTCACGCCAACGGGCTCGTTCTGAACGCCTATGACGAACAGGGCAATCTCTACATGACCCAGACCTACTATTCCGTGGGCGGCGGGTTCGTGGTCACCGAGGCCGAGCTGGAGCGCGAGAAGTCTGCCGCCTCCAACGATCTGCATGACGAGAAGGCAGCGATGGGCTATCCCTATCCGTTCGGCTCGGCGGCCGAGATGCTGGCAATGGGCCAGGCCTCCGGCCTCAGCATCGCGCAGATGAAACGCGCCAACGAAGAGGCCCATTCCGGTCCGGGCCTGAACAAGCGCATCGACGCGGTCTGCGCGGTGATGGACGCGTGTATCGACCGGGGCCTGCGGATGGACGGCATCCTGCCCGGCGGCCTGAAGGTCAAGCGCCGCGCGAAGGCGATCCACGAGCAACTGCTGGCAGAGCGCGGCCAGAACCAGAGCCAGCCTCACGTGGCCAATGACTGGTTGTCGGTCTACGCCATGGCGGTGAACGAAGAGAACGCCGCCGGCGGCCGGGTCGTGACCTCGCCCACCAACGGGGCCGCGGGGGTCGTGCCGGCCGTCATCCGGTACTACCGCGACCACTGCATCGGCGCGACCGCCGAGGGGGTGCGGACCTTCATGCTGACCGCCTCCGCCATCGGCGGGCTGATCAAGCACAACGCGTCGATCTCGGGGGCTGAGATGGGTTGCCAGGGCGAAGTGGGCTCTGCGTCGGCCATGGCGGCGGCGGGGTTCTGCGCGGCCATGGGCGGCACCAATGCGCAGATCGAGAATGCCGCCGAGATCGCGCTGGAGCATCATCTGGGCATGACCTGCGACCCGGCCGCAGGGCTCGTGCAGGTCCCCTGCATCGAGCGCAACGGCCTCGGCGCGATCAAGGCGGTCTCGGCCGCCAGCCTCGCCCTGCGCGGCGACGGCACCCATTTCATGCCGCTCGACAACTGTATCGAGACCATGCGCCAGACCGGCCATGACATGCTCACCAAGTACAAGGAGACGAGCCTTGGAGGCCTTGCTGTCAACCTCCCGGAATGCTGATGCCGGGACCCCGCCCGCGGCGGAGCCGCATTTCGTCCTGAACCTGTCCTGCGCCGCAGAGCCGGGGATCGTGGCCGCCGTCACCACGGCGCTGGCCGGGCAGGGGGCGAACCTGGTGGAAACCGCTCAGTTCTGGGACCGTCAGAGCGACCGGTTCTTCCTGCGCGTGGCGTTCCTGGGCCAGCCGGGGACCGATGTCGCCGGGATCGAGGCCGCCCTCGCGCCGACCCGCGCGCGCTTCGGCATGGATGTGACGGTCCTGGACTCGGCGCGCAAGCCGCGGATCCTGATCATGGTGTCGCGCTTCGATCACGCGCTGCTGCATCTGCTCTACCAGGTGCGGGTCGGCTGGCTCTCGGCCGAGGTCGTCGCGATCGTGTCGAACCACCCCGATGCCCGGCGCGTGGCCGAGCATGAAGGCGTCCCGTTCCACCATATCCCCGTCAGCCGCGACACCAAGCCCGAGGCCGAGGCTCGCCTGAAGGCCCTGGTGGCCGAAACCGGCGCCGACCTGGTCGTGCTGGCCCGCTACATGCAGGTGTTGTCCGATGACTTCTCCCGGGCCCTGGCTGGCCGGGTCATCAACATCCACCATTCGTTCCTGCCCAGTTTCAAGGGGGCCAAACCCTATCACCAGGCCCATGAGCGCGGGGTCAAGCTGATCGGCGCCACGGCCCATTACGTGACCGCCGATCTCGACGAGGGACCGATCATAGAACAAGAGGCCGAGCGCATCACCCACTCGATGACCCCCGACGATCTGGTGGCCGTGGGGCGCGATATCGAATCCCGTGTGCTGGCCCGCGCCGTCAAACGCCACCTGGAGGGGCGGGTGATGCTCAACGGGCAGAGAACGGTCGTCTTCACCTGACGCGAGGGCCTGCGCGTCCGGCCGGGCGCCTAGGAGTGCAAGGCCACGGCGATATCCGCCGCCAGCCGGGCATTGTTCTTGACCAGCGCGATGTTGGACCGCAGGCTCCGCCCCTCCGACAACTCGAAAATCCGCTGCAGCAGGAAGGGTGTCACGGCCTTGCCCGAGATGCCCTGAGCCGCCATCTCCGCCTGGGCCGTGGCGATGTAGCCGTTGATGATCTCCGCCGGGATCTCGTCGCCCGCCGGGATCGGATTGGCCACCAGCATCCCGCCCCCGAGCCGCAGCGCATCGCGCACCTTCTGGAACTCGGAAATCTCCGCCGCGCTGTCCAGCCGCAAGGGGATGTCCAGGTCCGACCCGCTGGTCCAGAAGGCCGGCAGCGTGTCGGTGCGATAGCCGACCACCGACACGCCCTGGGTTTCGAGAACTTCAAGGGTCTTCGGCACATCGAGGATCGCTTTCGCGCCCGCGGCGACGACGATCACATCGGTCCGGCCCAATTCGGTCAGATCCGCCGAGATGTCGAAGCTCGTCTCGGCCCCCTTGTGCACCCCCCCGATCCCGCCGGTCGCGAACACCCGGATGCCGGCCATCTGCGCCACGATCATGGTCGCGGCCACGGTGGTGCCGGCCGATTTCCCCTGGGAGATCGCATAGCCGATATCGGCCCGCGAGATCTTCAGCGCATCCTTCACCTTCGCCAGCGCCTCCAGCTCATCCGTCCCCAGGCCGATCTTCAGCACGCCATCCAGCACCGCGATGGTGGCCGGAATTGCACCGCGGGCGCGGATCTCCTCCTCCACGGCCCTGGCCATCTCCACGTTGTCGGGGAACGGCATGCCATGGGTGATGATCGTGCTTTCCAGCGCGACGACGGGGGCGTTGGTTTCCAGGGCGTTCCGAACATCCGCATGGACATCGACAAAGCTGGGCAGGTGGGTCATGGGGGCATTCCGTGGCGGATAAGGTTGCAGGCAGGGCGGATACGATCTCTTGCCGGATACCGGTCCAGATTTCCAGCCCGATCTCCACGGGGCACGGTTTGCGAAAAGAAGGGCCTGTCACCCGGCTGTCGATGCTCTAGCATGTCCGCCATGACCGACTCTCGCCTCTCCCCTCTGCCCACGCCCTGCCTGCTGGTCGACGAGGCCCGCATGACGCGCAACATCGAGCGCCTGGCGCAACATGCGGCGGCACTCGGGGTCTCTTTGCGGCCGCATCTGAAAACCACCAAGAGCATCGAGGCCGCCCGCCGCGTGCTGCCCGGGGGCAATGGCCCCGCCACGGTCTCCACCCTCGCCGAGGCCGAAGCGTTCGCCGAGGCCGGGATCACCGATATCCTCTACGGCGTGGGGATCAGCCCCGACAAGCTGGAGCGTGTGCTGGCCCTGCATCGCGCGGGCTGCCGGCTCATCGTCCTGCTCGACTGCGCCGCCCAGGCCGAGGCGGTCGCCGCGGCGGCGCGGGCCTCCGGCATCGCGATCCCGGCGATGATCGAGATCGACAGCGACGGCCACCGCAGCGGCCTGACGGCGCAGGACCCCACCCTGGTCGAGGTCGGCCGCATCCTGCACGCGGGCGGCGCGGAGCTTTGCGGCGTGCTGTGCCATGCCGGGGAGAGTTACGGCGCGGTCGGCCGCGCCGCACAGGCGCTTTGCGCCGAAGAGGAACGCCGCGCCGTGGTCGCCGCCGCCGGCGTCCTGCGCGCGGCGGGCCTGCCCTGTCCGGTGGTCAGCGTCGGATCGACCCCGACCGCCCATGCCGCAGAGCACCTCGACGGGGTCACCGAATTGCGCGCGGGTGTCTACGTGTTCTTCGATCTCGTCATGGCGGGGATCGAGGTCTGCCAGATCGACGATATCGCGCTGAGCGTGCTGACCACGGTCATCGGGCACCAGCCCTCGCGGGGCTGGACGATCTGCGATGCCGGCTGGATGGCAATGTCACGGGACCGGGGAACGGCGTCCCAGCGGGTCGACCAGGGCTACGGCGTAATCTGCGATGCCGAGGGGCAGGTGATCCCGGGCTTGATCGTGATCCAGGCCAACCAGGAACACGGCGTGATCGCCAAGCGTCCCGGGTTCGACGGGCCGATCCCCGAGTTTGCCGTCGGCACGCGGTTGCGGATCCTGCCGAACCACGCCTGTGCCACGGCGGCGCAACACCAGAACTACCATGTCATCCCCGACACCCCGGGCGCCGCGTTGAAGACCTGGCCCCGGTTCTCCGGCTGGTAGAGACCCGCGCCCGAGAGCACCGCTCGACCCGCAAAGATCCCGTTGTCGCACGCAGCCCGATGCAGGTGCCGGGCCCGCGCGCCAGCGCCCGTCCGCGCACCGCGCGGGGATATTTGGACGCGGGGCCATCTGGGCCGTTTCTGCGTTTGCGTTATTCCGCTACGGACTGTTCATGGACATCGTCATTGTTTCCGCGGTGATTGCATCGCTGTTTCTCGTCATCGGTGCGGCAGAGCCTCTTGCCGCGCGGTTGCGGCTGCCCTTCACCGTGATCCTCGCCGTCCTCGGCATCCTGATCGGGTCGGGCGCGATCTTCTTTCTGCGCACGGACCTGACCGATGCCCTCAACCCGGTGGCCGAGGCGATCCTCGGTCTGCCGATCAGCTCGAACGTGTTTCTCTACGTCTTCCTGCCCACGCTGCTGTTCCAGGCGACGCTGGGGATGAACCTGCGGCGCATGCTCGACGACTGGGTGCCGATCATGGTGCTGGCGGTGGTCGCGGTGGTCGTGGCGACGCTGAGTGTGGGCTACGCGCTGTCCTGGGCCAGCACCTTGCCGCTGGTGGCCTGCCTGCTGATCGGGGCCATCGTGTCGACGACCGACCCCTCGGCGGTGGTCTCGATCTTCCGGTCGATCTCGGCCCCCCGGCGCCTGTCGCGGATCATCGAGGGCGAGAGCCTGCTGAACGACGCCGCGGCCATCGCCCTGTTCGGGCTGTTCATGGGCTTCGTGATGATGGGGGTGCCCGATCCTAGGCTCGGCGAGGCCCTCGGCCAGTTCCCAATCCTGATCGCCGGAGGTGCCTTGACGGGCTGGCTCGCCGCGCGGGTGGCGGTCTGGATCATGGCGCTGTTCCGCGCCCACGAGTTGGCGATGATCTCGGTCTCGGTGGCCTTGCCCTACCTGGCCTATATCGGCTCGGAACAGGTCGTGGGCGCCTCGGGCGTGATCGCTGTGGTGGCCGCGGGGCTGACCCTGAACCTGACCGGACCCGGTCGCCTGCCGCCGCAGGCCTGGGCCAACCTGGGCGAGGTCTGGGACCTGCTGGCACACTGGGCCGGGGCGCTGATCTTCATCCTCGCCGCCCTGCTCATTCCGCGGCTGCTCGAAGGCGTGCGGCTGTCGGATTTCGTCCTGCTCGGGGTGGTGATCCTGGCGGCGCTCGCGGCCCGCGCCGTGGTGCTCTTTGGCCTGCTGCCGCTTCTGACGCTCATGCGGGTCTCGCCCCATGTGGAACGGCCCTATCGGACCGCGATCCTGTGGGGCGGGCTGCGCGGGGCCGTCACCCTTGCCCTTGCCCTGGCCGTCACCGAGAGCATCTGGGTCCCCGGCGAAGTCAAACGCCTCGTGGGTATCCTGGCCACCGGCTTCACCCTCTTCACGCTGCTGGTGCAGGGCACGACCCTGCGCGCGGTCATCGGTTGGCTCGGGCTCGACCAACTGTCGCCGATCGACGAGGCGATGTCCCGCCAGGTGATCGCGGTGTCGCTTCAGACCGTGCGCGAGGACGTGGCGCGCACCACCGAGGATTACGCCCTGACCCATGACGTGGTCCGGGCCGAGGCGAAGGCCTTTGGCGAACGGCTGGAACAGGCGGTCAAGGCCGCCGAGGACAGCGACGATATCCTCGATCGTGACCGGATCACCCTGGGCCTGATCGCCCTTGCGGGGTTCGAGCGCTACACGATCCTGGCGCGCGTGCGCGAGCGCACGATTTCCGCCCGTATGGCCGAGCAGACCCTGCTCGATGCCGACCGGCTGATCGAAGGGGCGCGGGCCGGGGGGCGCAACGGCTACCAGCGCGCCGCGCGCCGGTCTGTCGCTTACGGGCCGGGCTTCCGGGTGGCCGGGCTGCTGCGCCGCCGGTTCGGCCTGTCCGGCCCCCTCGTACGGATGACCGCGGACCGGTTCGAGCTTCTGCTGTCGCAACGCCTGACCCTGCGGGATCTCGACGCCTTCATCGAAGGCCGCATTCGGCGCATCCATGGGCGACGGGTCGCGGACCTGCTGCTCGAATTGCTGGCCCGGCGGATCGAGATGGTGGAGACCGCCCTCGACGGGCTGCGGTTGCAATATCCGGGCTACGCAGAAGAGCTGGAACGGCGCTTCATCCGCCGGACCGCCCTGCGGCTGGAAGAGCGTGAATACGCCGCCATGCGGGAGGACGGGCTGATCGGCGCCGAGGTCTTCACCACCCTCATGCAAGACCTTGCCACGCGCCGGGCCCAGGCAGAGCATCGCCCGCCGCTGGACATCGCCGTGCAGCGGCTCGAGCTGATCCGGCAGTTCCCGCTGTTTTCGGACCTCGATGACAAGACGTTGCGGCAATTGTCGCGGGCGCTGAAAACCCGCTACGTGAACGCTGGCAACATCGCCCTGCACAAGAACCGCCCCGTCCGGAGCGTGTATTTCATCGCCTCTGGGGCCGTCGAAGTCGAAAGCGCGGGGCAAACCTGGCGGCTCGGCCGGGGCGAGATGTTCGGGCAGATCGCGATCCTGATGAAGAAAGCGCGCCGCGCCGAAGCCCGGGCGATTGCCCCCACCACGCTGCTGGTCCTGGACGTGGCGCGGTTCCGGGCCCTGCTGAACCGCAGCGCCGCCCTGCGCGATGCCGTCCGGGCCAGTGCCGAGAAACGCGGCCTCGATCCGAACCAGATCCTCGCCCCCGCCGACCCCTGACCATGTCACGTCGTGGGCTACCGCACGCCCACGCGCCGACCACCGACCCATGCGGCGCACCATGACATCGACACCTGCGATAGGGGCGCGTATCGCGCGCGCCCCGCGCCGAACCCCTCAGCCTGTGTGTCCCAGAAGCGCCTGCACGTCGGGCGTGCCGCCCACCCGTGGCGGGACCGGCACGCGGCCACCCCGAGTGCTCCCGCGCGCCGGCTCCACGCGCACTTTGACCTCAGCCCCGGCATCCACACGGCACCCGTTCACCCCTTCGGTGGAACGACCGCGAAGACCGACTGCCGACAGGGCGCTGCCCCTGGACTGCACGCCCGGCCTGCCACCCCCCAGGATTTGGTTCCAAGGGACCGGGCAGACGCCGAGGGGGCATCACGAAGCTGGTGCCCATGGCCCCGTTGCAGGACACTCTGTGCGCGCATTTCATGCTGACAAAGATCACAAGTGCTCAAGCCGCCAGGGCGACAATTTCGACAATGGGCACTTCCGCTCCACGCAGCCGCTTCCAAGAGGAAATCCTGATCCTCCCAAGCCGACGGTGGGGCACGGGGCCCGGATCGATCTCGGAGCCGCAAGCTCTGCGATGCTGTAAGACGCCCGCGTACCACGCCATGGTCATCCTGCCAGCCACCAAGTGCGGACCTCAACCGGCCGCCCCAACGCGTCCAGCGAAAACCCGCAATCGAGAGAAATGCATGGAGGCGAGTACCGGAATCGAACCGGTGTACACGGATTTGCAATCCGCTGCGTCACCACTCCGCCAACTCGCCGCGCCAGGGTGCGCCGATGCTCTAGCACCGGGGGCGGGGCGGTGCAAGCGGCTCGGGGGGTGCTGCTGGCCCTGCGGGAGCTTCCGGACCCATCCGGGCCTCCGTGTCGCACCGCGCGCGCGTTGCCGAGCGCGCTGTGATATGGCAAACCAAGCCGAGCCAGTTGGAAAGATCACCCGATGACCGATTATGCCGCCCGCAGAACCATGATGGTCGATACACAGGTGCGCCCCTCCGACGTCACCAAGTTCAACATCATCGACGCGATGCTCCATGTCCGCCGCGAGGTCTTCACCCCCGACGACAAGCGCGAGATCGCCTATATCAGCGAGAATATTCCCCTCGGCGGCGGCCGCGTCATGCTGGAGCCGCGGACCCTGGCCAAGATGCTTGATGCCCTGGACATCCAGCCCGACGAGATGGTGCTCGACCTGGGCTGCGGGCTGGGCTACTCGGCGGCCCTGCTGGCGCGGCTGGCCGATGCGGTCGTCGCGGTCGAAGAGGTCGAAGACCTTGCCCGCGAGGCCGAGACGCTGCTGTCCTCCGAGAATGTCGACAACGCCGCCGTGATCCACGCGCCGCTTGCCGAAGGGGCGGCCAAACACGGCCCCTATGACGTGATCATCCTGCAGGGCGGGGTGGAGCGGATGCCCCCCGCCATCCTCGACCAGGTCAAGGAAGGCGGTCGCATCGCCGCGATCTTCATGGAGAAGGGCCTCGGCGCCTGCCGGCTCGGCTACAAGGTCGATGGCGACGTCAGCTGGCGTTTCGAGTTCAACGCATCTGCACCAGTTCTGAACGGTTTCGCCCAAGAACAGGCATTTATGCTTTAAACGCTCTCCACCAGCCTGCATATTCGAAAAAAAGTGATTCGATCACGAGAGAGGTGCAGGCAGTGTTCTCCAAATTCGTGCGTCATACCGTCCTCGGGGCGGCCGTCCTGTGCGCCGCGTCCGGTGCCGCAATGGCCCAATCCCTGACCGATGCGCTGGTCGATACCTACAAGAACAGCGAACTGATCGAGCAGAGCCGCGCGCTCCTGCGGTCCGCGGACGAGGACGTAGCAATCGCCGTGTCCCGGCTCCGCCCGATCCTGAACTACTCGGCCGATTACGGCTATTCGGACAATTTCGGCCGGGAAACCGACAATGGCTCGCTCGGGATCACTGCGTCCCTGCTGCTGTTCGACTTCGGCCGTACCCGGCTGGGGATCGAGGCCAACAAGGAACTGGTGCTGGCGACGCGCGAGGCCCTGCGCGCCACCGAGCAGGACGTCCTGCTGGAGGGGGTGAGCGCCTTCCTGAACGTCCGCGGCGCCAATGACAACGTGGACCTGCGGCGCAACAACGTGCGCGTGATCACCGAACAGCTGCGCGCCGCGCGCGATCGGTTCGAGGTCGGCGAGGTGACCCGCACGGATGTCGCCCAGGCCGAGGCCCGGCTGGCGGAGGCCAATGCCAACCTGACCCGCGCCCTGGGTCAGCAGGCCGCCGCGCGGGAGGTGTATCGCGCCGTGGTCGGACAGTTCCCGCAATCCCTGGCCCCGCCGCCCCCGTCACCGGCGATCCCCGCCACCGTCGAGGAGGCGACCTCGATCGCCGAGCGCACGCACCCCTCGATCCTGCAGGGCCGCCATAACGTGCGCGCCTCCGAGATCGTGGCGGAGGTCGCCCAGAAGGCGATCCTGCCCACGGCGAGCGCCACGGCCAACATCTCCCGGTCGATCCGCGACTCGCTCGATGACACGACCGATTCCAGCATCGGGCTGACGCTGTCGGGCCCGATCTACCAGGGCGGCGGTCTGAGCGCCCAGTACCGTCAGGCACTGGCGGGGGTCGAGAACGCCCGCGCCACCCTGAACCAGTCGGTGCTGGTGATCCGGCAGCGCGTCGGCATCGCCTGGGCCGAAATCCTCGTGACCCGGGCCAATATCGACTCCACCCGTCGCCAGGTCGAGGCCGCCGAGATCGCCTTCGAAGGTGTGACCGAGGAAGCCCGCCTGGGCGCGCGGACCACGCTCGATGTGCTGGACGCCGAACAGGATGTGCTCGACGCGCGCACAGCCCTGCTCTCGGCCGAGATCTCCGCGGTGCAGGCGGTCTATGACCTGTTGTCGGCCATGGGGCTGATGACCGTGGACTACCTCGGCCTGCCGGTGCCGACCTACGACCCGGCCGCGTATTTCAACGCGGTGTCCAATGCGCCGGCGACCAGTACGCAGGGTGCGCGGCTCGACCGGGTGCTGCAAAGCATCATGCGCGACTAACCGCCCAAGGGCGCGTGATTGTCCCGCGACCCGGGACAAGCGGCCGGTCGGGGCAGGTTTTTCTTGTGTGAGAAAGGATGCGTTCCTACACTATCTTGTAGTTCATGCGGGATGACGTGATGCCGAGAGCGCCCTTGAAGCCCATGCCAGCCGATGTCCTCGACACGATCCGGCAGCTTGCCGAACCGAAGCCCGCATCCAACCCGGACCACCCGCCGCCCCTGACCCTGACCGAGCCGATCGCGCCGCCGCCGCAGACCCGCGCGGCGCCCGGGCCCGCCCCGCGGGAGACCCCCTTCGTGGACCGTATCGTTACCCATCTCGCCCGACCGGAGGACGCGCCGTCCGGACCGCTGAGCCGTCCGCCGGACCTCGTCGCGCAACAGGGTACCGACGACACGCGCTCCGAAGACGGCGAAGACGATGCGCGCCCCTGCACCCTGCTGCTGACCCCCGAATTCCAGATCCGGCCGCCGGAGCCCTGGCGCCTGCCATTGCGGGTCGATCCGCTGGCGGGGGAGGATTACGCCGAGGATTCCGACCTCGACCGGTTCCCGGCCCATGACGCGGTCTCCGCACTGCCCGAGATGTCCGAAGCCCTGCGCGCCGCGGTCGGCAAGACCATGCGGGCCGCCCTGGCCGAGGCCGGAACCAGCGCGGAGGCGCAGGCGCTCGATCATCTCGTGGATGCGGAGGGACGGATCGACACCGGGGCCCTGCGGCAGCTGGTGCGCGACATCGTCCGGCAAGAACTGCGCGCCGAGATCGACGCGCTGGTTGCACGCCGCCTCCAGTCCCTCGTGCGGACCGAGATCACCCGCAGCCTGGACGCCCGCGCCCGCGATTGATCCCCGCCGCGCCGCCGATCACAGCTCCGGCACGGGCCGGGCCTGGGTCAGCACCGCGTCGAGATCCATATGGGTCTCCAGATGGGCGGCGAGGGCATCCAGCGTCTCCTCCACCTCCGTCTCGAAGCTGCGCGCGCTGACCGGCGCGCCCAGCCGCGTCAGCACCGCCGCCCGGAACGCATCCGACGCGAACAGCCCGTGCAGGTAGCAGCCGCGCACCCGGCCCGACGCGCTCACCGCCCCCTCGGCCCGGTCCCCGACCCGCAGCCAGGGTCGGGTGCAATCGGGCCCCTTGGTCTCACCCAGATGGATCTCGTAGCCCTCCAGCGCCGCGCCGCTCTCGACCTCCGTGGCCTGGGTCAGGCGCAGGTGCTTCTGCGGGCGCATCACGGTGGACACATCCAGCAGGCCGAGGCCCGGCACCTGCGTTGCGGCGCCCTCGATCCCCTCGGGGTCCGCGATGGTCCGGCCCAGCATCTGGTAGCCGCCGCAGACCCCGACCACATGCCCGCCACGCCGGACGATGGCCGCAAGGTCGATATCCCAGCCCTGGGCGCGGAAATGCGCCAGATCCGCGATGGTGGACTTGCTGCCGGGGATCAGCACCAGATCCGCGTCGAGCGGCAGGGGGCGCCCGGCCTCGATGATCTCGACGCTGAGGCCCGGCTCCGTGGCCAGCGGATCGAGATCGTCGAAATTGGCCAGCCGGTTGAGCCGTGGCACCACAACCTTGAACGCGCCGCCCCTGCGCGACGCCACGTCCATCACGTCCTCGGCGGGCAGGCGCCAGGCGTCCGCGAACCACGGGATCACGCCCAGCGGGGTCCATCCCGTCCGCTCGGCAATCGCCGTGACGCCGTCGTCGAACAGTCGAACATCGCCGCGGAACTTGTTGACTGCAAATGCGGAAATGCGGTTGCGGTCGGGTGGCGGCAGGATCGCGTGGGTGCCCACCAGCTGCGCGATCACGCCGCCCCGGTCGATATCGCCCACCAGGATCACGGGCGCCGCCACCGCCTCGGCAAAGCCCATATTGGCGATGTCGCCCGCGCGCAGGTTGATCTCCGCCGGGCTGCCCGCGCCCTCGATCAGCACCAGGTCGGCCTCGGCTGCGAGCCGCCGGTAGCTGTCGACCGCCGGGGCCAGCAGCTGCGGCTTGGCCTTGGCGTAGTCCCGCGCGCGCAAGGTGGCGAAGCGCTGGCCCTGGACGATCACCTGCGCGCCGGTGTCGGTCTCGGGTTTCAGCAGGACGGGGTTCATGTGCACGCTGGGGGCCACGCCCGCCGCGCGGGCCTGGAGCGCCTGGGCACGCCCGATCTCGCCCCCGTCGGCGGTGACCGCGGCGTTGTTGGACATGTTCTGCGGCTTGAAGGGGCGCACCACCAACCCGCGCCGGCTGAACGCCCGTGCGAGCCCCGCCACGATCATCGACTTGCCCACGTTGGAGCCCGCCCCCTGCACCATGATGGCTCGTGTCATGTCCCCTCCGCGTTTCGGCCCCGGCAGGAGTAGACCCGGCCCGGCCCCCTGGACAAGCCCGGATCGGCCCGCCGCCCGGTCAGCGCCCGGGAGGGGTGATGTCCCGCACGAAAAAACGCGTGCCCGACGGACACGCGTTCAATCGCGAAAACGGAAGGGGCGGGATCAGGCGGCTTTTGCCTGCTGCGCCGCGTTGCGACGCTCGCTCTCTTCGCGGGACAGGGCGACGGAGGTCCGCACGCCTTGCGCCACGAAATCCATGAGCCCGTTCACCACGCGCTCGTTCGGGTCGATGCCCGCGCAGGACAGGACTTCACGTCCATCGCGCGAACGCGCCCAGCGCGCAATCTGCTCCGGGCCGTTTCCGTATTTCTTGTCATCCGCAATTGCATCGTCCAGGGCGGCAAGCACAACGGCAGCGAAGAGTTTGCGCGCGCGCTGACCCTGTTCGTAGTTGAAAGCGGACGAGTCGACGAAGTCGGCCATGGGGTATCCTTGATTATTGCTCTTGTCTTTTAGGCGTAGCGCCGAATATGACGATTTCGCACCGATTCTGGGTTGCGTTTTTTCTATACCAGTTATGTTCCCTGTGCATAGCGTCGCCGTGGTTAACGCAACCTGATGCGGCTTGCTTCCGACACGTCCGCCAGATATAGGAGCGGCCACTCCTCGTTCAACCTTTTGCCATGGTTTCACCGCATGCCCAAGATCAACGGAAACGAAATACGCCCCGGCAATGTGCTGGAGCATAATGGCGGTTTGTGGGCCGCCGTGAAGGTCGATCACGTCAAGCCCGGCAAGGGCGGTGCGTTTGCCCAGGTGGAACTCCGCAACCTGCGTAACGGTTCCAAGCTCAACGAGCGGTTTCGTAGCGCCGACAAGGTGGAGCGGGTGCGGCTGGAGCAGAAGGACCAGCAATTCCTCTACGAGAGCGACGGAATGCTCGTGTTCATGGACAACGAGACCTACGAACAGATTGAATTGCCTGCAGAAATCCTGGGCGATCGGCGTCCGTTCCTGCAAGATGGCATGACGATCCAGATCGAGTATTACGAGTCCGAGGCGCTGAACGCGTCCCTGCCGCAGAAGGTCACCTGCACCGTGGTCGAGACCGAGCCGGTGGTGAAGGGGCAGACCGCGGCCAACTCGTTCAAGCCTGCGATCCTCGATAATGGGGTGAAGGTCATGGTGCCGCCTTTCGTGGGCCAGGACGAGGCGATCGTGGTGAACACCGAGACCATGGAATATTCCGAGCGCGCCTGAGCGAAATTTATTTCGCGCAACGCCCCGGCGGCGGCGCATTCCGAAAAACCCCGAAAAAGACCCAGGCGCGGTTTGGGCCAGCCGCGCCCCAAGGGCCGGATCCGGGTCTGAAACCTTCCCCGTGGGGAAGGTTTGCGCGGCGTCCTGTGCATTTCGATCAAGGTTCCCTTGGGTAAACCCGCCCGGTTTCGCCCGATCAGCGAATCACCGTTGCGCAAATCGCGTTGGAGCGTGCGCCGGAAATTGCGTCTGGAAGCGGCGCGATCCGGTCTATCTTCTTGAGGGCAAGCCCGGGACAACCGGGGTCTGCAACCACAGGGAGGACTACATATGACATTCAGGAATACCTTCATCGCGGCGGGTCTGGCCGCAGCACTGGCCGGGGCCGCCTGGGCCGGGGACACGCCCGCCCCCGAAGGCGCGGCGGTCTATTTCGTCAACCTCGAAGACGGGGCCACGGTGTCCAGCCCGGTGACGGTGGTCTTCGGGCTCGAAGGAATGGGGGTGGCCCCCGCCGGGGTCGAGAACGAGGCCACGGGGCATCATCACCTGCTGCTCAACCGCCCGGCCCTGGGCGAGGGCCCGGACGGGGCGGAGGAGCTGCTCTACGGCATTCCGGCCGATGAGAACCACATCCATTTCGGCGGGGGGCAGACGCAAGTGACGCTCGACCTGCCGCCGGGGGAGCACACCATGCAGCTGGTGGTGGGGGACATGAACCACGTGCCCCATGATCCGCCGATCATGACCGAGGTGATCACGGTCACCGTCGAGTAAGCGACGGGCCGGGGCTCAGGGCGTCCAGGTGACGCGGGCGGCCCCGGCCTCCATCGGTCCGTTGGCGCGGTCGAAGCGCAGGTAGGCCAGCGCCCGGTCACCGCTGCGGGTGCCGAGCACGCCGACGGGTTTGCCGCCTGCGGTGATCGCGTCGCCCGGAGCGGCCTCGCCCGCGACCGCGACCCGGGCGAGGCCCTTGCGCAGCTCGGTCTTGTGCTTCATGCGGGCGACGACCTCCTGGCCGACATAGCAGCCCTTCTTGAAATCGACGCCGTGCAGACGCTCGAACCCCATCTCGAGGATGTAGCTGTCATTTGGGATCAGTTCGGCCCCGGCCTCCGGCACAAGATGGGCGACGCGGAGCGCGTCCCAATCCGTCACCTCGGGCCCGCCCGCCACGCCGTAGAGGCGCCAGCCGAGGGCCGGGTCGCGCGGGTCCGCCAAGGCGCCTTCGGGCGCGGGGCCGAGGCCGCGGGCGACGGGCAGGTCGGTGATTTCAAGGGCCACGTCGGCGCGCAGCTTGAACATGGTCAGCCGTTTGAGCAGGTCGGGCGTTAGCGCTTCGGGGGCGTCGAGCAGCAGGGCGTCATCCTGCGCGAGCACGAAGAAATCCGCCAGGTACTTGCCCTGGGGGCTGAGCAGGGCGGCGTAGACGAGGCCATGCTCCAGCCCGTTGGCCAGATCGTTGGTGACCATGCCTTGCAGGAAATCGCGGGCGTCGCGGCCGGTCACGCGGATCACGGCGCGGGCCGGTGCGGCCTCGATCACGGGGTCGGTTGCGGGGCTGCTGTGGTCGGGCATTTCCCTCTCCCATTCAATCTGATCCTCACATATAGGTTTGGCGCCGGACCACAAGGGACCGGTTTTCGTCTGTTCCGCCCGGAGGGGCCATGCCCGCGCCCTTGTCGATCATCATGCCGGTTCTGAACGCCGAGCACGGGTTGCGCCGGTCGCTGCCGGCCCTGACCGAGGGGCTGGAGGCGGGGCTGATCGCGGAGCTGATCCTGTCCGATGGCGGCTCGAGCGATGCCACGGCGCGGGTGGCCGAGGCCGCGGGCGCGGTCTGGATCACCGGCGCGCCAGGGCGGGGCGGGCAGATCGCCCGCGGGGTGGCCGCGGCCAGGGCGCCGTGGCTGT
Source organism: Dinoroseobacter sp. PD6 (assembly GCF_028807315.1). Taxonomy (NCBI): domain Bacteria; kingdom Pseudomonadati; phylum Pseudomonadota; class Alphaproteobacteria; order Rhodobacterales; family Roseobacteraceae; genus Dinoroseobacter; species Dinoroseobacter sp. PD6. The sequence goes on from NZ_JARAMN010000003.1 coordinate 441,534, forward strand.
TGATCCTGCATGCGGATACGGCCCTTGGGCCGGGTTGGAGCGGCGCGGTGATCGACGCGCTGCCGGAGGCCGGGCGCGCGCGCTACGGCGATTTGCGGTTCGACAGCGGGCATCCCATGGCGCGGGTCGTGGCGGGGTGGGCCAACCTGCGCACGCGGGCATTCGGGTTGCCCTATGGCGATCAGGGCTTGCTGATCCACCGGGATCTGCTGCGCAAGGTGGGGGGCATTCCGGATCTGCCGTTGATGGAGGATGTGGCCCTGGCGCGGGCCCTGCGCGGGCGGCTGGCGCCGCTGGGGGTGACGGTGTCGACCAGTGCGGCGCGGTACGAGCGGGAGGGCTGGCTGCGCCGGGGAGCGCGGAACCTGTCGCTGCTGGCGCGGTATCTGGGCGGGGCCGATCCCGCGCGGCTGGCGCGCGCCTATCGCGGGGCGTCGGGGCGGGATTGACCCTGCCGCGAGGCCGCCCTAGTCCTGTGCGGGTTGTTCAACGGAGCCTCCCATGAGCCCCCCGAAAAATCCCGCCAAAACTCCTGCGAAAAGCCCCTCGGTCAGCCTTGCCAACGGGCGCCCCTATCTCGCCATTCCCGGGCCCTCGGTCATTCCGGACCGGGTGTTGCAGGCCATGCACCGGCCCGCGCCCAACATCTATACCGGGGAGCTGGTCGAGATGGTTCACGGGATGGTGCCGGACCTGAAGGCGGTGGCGCGGTGTTCGGGGGACGTGGCGCTGTATGTCGCCAACGGGCACGGGGTCTGGGAGGCCGCGCTGGCCAATACCTGCGCGCGGGGCGACCGGGTTCTGGTGGTGGCCACGGGGATGTTCGCGCGCAACTGGGCAAACATGGCGACGGGGCTGGGCCTGGCGGTCGAGATCCTGGATTTCGGGGATCGGGGGACGTTCGATCCAGGCCTCGTGGAGGCGACCCTGCGCAGCGACACCCAAGGCACGATCAAGGCGGTGATGGCGGTGCAGGTGGATACCGCGACCTCGGTGCGCAACGACATCGCGGCCCTGCGCGCGGCGATGGATGCCTCGGGGCACGGGGCGTTGTTGATGGTGGATTGCATCGCGTGCCTGGCCTGCGACGACTTCCGCATGGAAGAGTGGGGCGTCGACGTGATGATGACCGGCTGCCAGAAGGGGCTGATGACGCCGCCGGGCATGGGGTTCGTTTATTTCAACGAGAAGGCGTCGGAGGCGCGGGCGCGGCTGGAGCTGGTCAGCCCCTATTGGGACTGGACCACGCGGGTCTCGCCCGAGGCGTTCTACCAGTATTTCTACGGCACCGCACCGACGCATCACTTGTACGGCTTGCGCGAGGCGCTGACGATGATCCTGCACGAGGAGGGGCTGGAGCCGGTTCTGTCGCGGCATGCGGCCCTGGCGCGCGCGGTCTGGGCGGCGCTGGAGGCCTGGGGGCAGGGGCCGGGGGCGGGGCATGTCGAGATGAACGTCGCCGATCCGGCCTTGCGGAGCCATGCGGTCACCTGTGTGCGGATGCAGGCGCCCCATGCGACGGCCCTGCGCGACTGGGTGACCGCGCATGCGGGCCTGACTCTGGGCATCGGGTTGGGGATGGCGCCACCGGGCGATCCGGCCTGGCACGGGTTTTTCCGTATCGGGCACATGGGCCATGTGAACGCGCATATGGTGCTGGGCGCACTCGGGGCGATCGATGCGGGCCTGAAGGCGCTGGGCATCCCCCACGGTCCGGGCGCGCTGGAGGCGGCGGCGGGGGTGGTGGCCGAGGCCTAGTCGCGCGGCTTGATGCCGTTGCGGTGCAGCGGCTTGAGCTTGATCCACTGGTCGATCAGGTAGGCCGCCGCCAGCGCCGGGACGAAGCCGTAGAGCGCCCAGACGAAGCCCAGAACGCAGAAGAGCACGACCCCGAAGGCGACGAGGAAGGGCAGGGTGTAGTCCTGCACCCGGCCCGGGGGGCGGTTCTGCTGGGGCATCTGGTTCTGCATCGGGGCCTCCGTGCATGGCGTCTGCAGGAGAAGATAACTCAAAACCCCCGTGATCCCAGTTAAGATTTCGTGGGCCTTCGGCAGCGATCAGGGCTTTGTGGCGGCCGCGAGCGCATCCGGCAGGCGCTCTGCCAGCAGATCGAGCATCTCCGGCGTGCCGCAGGAGATGCGGATGCAGCGGTCCTGAGGGGCGACGAAGGGCATGCGGACGAAGATGTCCCGGGCGATCAGGGCCTCCAGGATGGCCTTGGCCCGCGCGCCGTCACCGCCGCAATCCAGCGTGACGAAATTGGTGGCCGAGGGTAGGGCGCGCAGGCCATGGGCCGCGCCGATCTCGGCGATCCGGGTGCGGGCGGCGGCGGTCTTGGCCACCACCTTCGCGAGGTGGTCGCTGTCCTGTAGCGCGGCGAGGGCCGCGGCTTGCGAGACGCGGCTCATGCCGAAATGGTTGCGCACCTTGCCGAAGGCGGAAATCAGCCCGGGCGCGGCGATGCCGTAGCCGACCCGCGCGCCGGCCAGTCCCCGGGCCTTGGAGAAGGTGCGCAGGCGGATGACGCGGGGGTCGTCCGGGGCGATCTCGGGGGCGGTGCCGTCGGGGGCAAGCTCGATATAGGCTTCGTCCAGCAGCAGAAGACAGCCGGGCGGCAGCGCCGCGATCATGTCGGTGATCACACCGGCGGCGTGCCAGCTGCCCATGGGGTTGTCGGGGTTGGCGAGATAGATCGCCTTGGCATTCACCGCCCGGGCCATGTCCAGGAGTGCCTGGGGGTCCTCGTGGTCGTCGCGGTAAGGCACCGCATGGAGCGTGCCGCCGAAGCCCACCACATGGTAGTTGAAGGTCGGATAAGCCCCGGCGGAGGTCACGACCGTATCGCCCGGCGCCACCAGCAGCCGCACGAGATAGCCCAGCAGACCGTCGATGCCTTCGCCGACGATCACGTTCTCCATCCCGACCCGGTGATGGGCGGCCAGCGCCGCGCGCAGATCGTGACTTTCCGGGTCGCCATACATCCACGCGCCGGTCGCGGCCTCGGCCATGGCGGCCACGGCCCGGGGCGAGGGGCCAAAGGCGCTCTCGTTTGCGCCGAGCCGGGCGGCGAAGGGGCGGCCGCGGGCGCGTTCCTGGGTTTCGGGGCCGACGAAGGGGACCGTGGCGGGCAGGGACTGCGCGAGAGGGGTGAAGCGGGGGCCGGGCGTATGGGTCATGGTGCCGGATTAGCCTGCCGCGCGCCGCGCCGCAACGGGCCGCGGGTTGCGCGCGGGGCGTGAGTATTTGAGCGCAGAGGAAAGGGGCGCGTTAACCTTAAGGTTCCCGGGCCTGCGCGGGTGGGAGATCCGGTCTCGCGGCGGCGGCTGCGCGCGGTGTCTCGCGACGGCGCGAGGCCAGGTGCCCGGTTTGGCGCGCGTCCGGAACCGGGTGGGTTCTGCACCACCTTCAGGGGGAGGGGGTGCTGGTCACGTTCAAGTCTGCAAATATCCCTGCCGGGGGCGCCAAGAATGGCCACCGGGTGCGGCCGCGGGATTTCTTCGAAACCCGCTTTTCCGCACGCGGCGTCGTGCCTTCGGCAGACGCCGGGGTTTATCCGACTTCTTCGAGACGCTCCAGCGCGGCGCTGAGGGTGGCAAGCTCGGCCTCGCCAGCCGCGAGGCGTTCGCGGTTTTCCTCGACCACTTCGGCCGGGGCGGAGGCCACGAACTTCGCGTTCGACAGCCGCCCCCTGAGACCGCCCAGGTCTTTCTGGAGCTTGGCGAGGGTCTTGCCCAGCCGGTCCTTTTCGGCGCTGACGTCGATGATGTCCGCCAGTGGCAGGGCGAAGGTGCCGCCTTCGACCGGGATGGTCAGCGCGCCCTTGGGAGCCGTGTCTGCCTTGGTGATGCCTTCGATCCGGGCGAGCCGCTTGATCAGGGTTTCGTTATTGGCATAGGCGCGCTGTCCGGCCTCATCGAGCGCGACCTGCACCACGGGCACGTAGAGCCCCGCGGGCACCCGCATCTGGGCGCGCACGGAGCGCACGCTTTCGATCAGCGAGATCACCCAGTTCATTTCGCGGTCGGCGTCGACGTCGACCAGGTCGGCCCCGTAACTCGGCCAGTCCGCATGCACGAGCATCTTGTCGCGCTGTCCGGTTGTGCCCCAGAGCTCTTCGGTGATGAAGGGCATGATCGGGTGCAGCAGGATGAAGCACTGGTCCAGCACCCAGGCCATGACGGCGCGGGTTTCCGCCTTCGTGGCGTCATCGCCATCGAGCAGCAGCGGCTTGGCGAATTCCACGTACCAGTCGCAGACCTTGCCCCAGACGAAGGCATAAAGCGCATTGGCGGCGTCGTTGAACTTGTACTCGGCCAGGGCGGTATCGACCGCCTCGCGCACTTTCGCGGTCTCGCCGATGATCCAGCGGTTCACGGTTTCGGTGCAGCCGGGGGGCATGGCGGATTGGGTGTGGGCGGTGAAGACCTCGTTCATCTCGGCAAAGCGAGTGGCGTTCCACAGCTTGGTGCCGAAATTGCGGTAGCCCTGCACCCGTTGGAGGTCGAGTTTCAACACGCCGCCCAGGCTGGCCATGGCCGCCGAGGAGAAGCGCAGCGCATCCGCGCCGTACTCGTCGATGATCTCCAGCGGGTCGACGACGTTGCCGACGGATTTGGACATCTTCTTGCCCTTGGCGTCGCGCACGAGGCCGTGCAGGTAGACCTCGCGGAAGGGCACCTCGCCGGTGACGGCCAGTTGCATCATCATCATCCGCGCGACCCAGAAGAACAGGATGTCCTGGCCGGTCACGAGGGTGGAGGTGGGGAAATACTTGCGCAGCTCCTCGGTGTCCTCGGGCCAGCCCAGCGTGCCGATGGGCCAGAGACCCGACGAGAACCAGGTGTCGAGCACGTCCGGGTCCTGCACCAACGGGATCGCGTCGGGCACCGCTTCGGCCCGTTGGGCCGCCGCCACCGCGTCGGTCATCGGATCGACCCGGCCATCGGTGGGGCCGCTGCCCGGGGTGCCGCGCGGGAAGGAGCGCACGATGATCACCTTGTCGGCGTCGGGCAGGGCGTAGTAGCCCGCGGCCTTGGCCCGGGCTTCGTCCACCGAGTGGGCGACGAAATGCACGGCATTGGCGGGATCGAAATCAAGGGTTTCGACCCCGTTCACCTCGACCCGGCGGGGACCGTACCAGACCGGGATCTGGTGGCCCCACCACAGCTGGCGGGAGATGCACCAGGGCTCGATGTTGTCGAGCCAGTGGTAATAGGTTTTTTCCCCGCTTTCGGGCAGGATCTTGACGGTGCCATTGCGCACGGCGTCGAGCGCGGGGCCGACGATCTGCTCGGCATCCACGAACCACTGGTCGGTGAGCATCGGTTCGATCACCACTTTCGAACGGTCGCCGAAGGGCTGCATGATCGGTTTGGACTCGATCAGGGGGAGGAAGGCCGGGGCCTCCTCGGTCGCGGCCGCGCCCTCCTCGGTGGATGCGCCTGCGGCGGGGTTGGGGACCATGACGGCGAGGCCTTCGGCGGTGATCTGGTCGACCACCGCCTTGCGGGCTTCGAACCGGTCGAGCCCGCGCAGATCGTCGGGCACCAGGTTGAGGCTGTCGGCCTCGGCCTCGTCGAGCGTGCGGGTGCCTTCGGCGACTTCCATGGCGATGGCGGCGGCCTTGGCATAGGGGGCGCCGTCATCGCGCATCCGGGCCTTGGTATCCATCAGCCGGTACATCGGGATGCCGCAGCGCTTGGCGACCTGGTAGTCGTTGAAGTCATGCGCGCCGGTGATCTTCACCGCGCCCGAGCCGAAGGTCGGGTCCGGGTATTCATCGGTGATGATCGGGATCAGGCGGCGGTGTTCCTTGGGTCCGACAGGGATTTCACAGAGCTTTCCGACGATTGGCGCGTAACGTTCATCCGATGGGTGCACCGCGACCGCGCCGTCGCCCAGCATGGTTTCGGGCCGGGTCGTGGCGATGGAGATATAGTCGCGGGTCTCGCGCAGGGTGACGTTGCCGTCCGCGTCCTTCTCGACATATTCGTAGGTCTCGCCGCCCGCGAGCGGGTATTTGAAGTGCCACATATGACCTGGGGTCTCGATATTCTCGACCTCGAGATCGGAGATCGCGGTCTCGAAATGCGGGTCCCAGTTCACCAGCCGCTTGCCGCGGTAGATCAGGCCCTTGTCGTACATGTCGACGAAGACCTTGATGACCGCGTCGTGGAAATTCGGGCCGTTGCCCTTCTCGGGGTCGCCGTCGGCACCGCCCATGGTGAAGGCTTCGCGCGACCAGTCGCAGGAAGCGCCGATGCGCTTTAGCTGGCCGATGATGGTGCCGCGGGATTTGACCTTCTGTTCCCAGACGCGGGCGAGGAACGCAGCACGGCCCATCTCGGCGCGGGTCGGCTCGCCGTTCGCGGCCATTTCGCGTTCGGTCACCATCTGCGTGGCGATGCCCGCGTGGTCCGTGCCCGGCTGCCAGAGCGTGTCGTAGCCCTGCATCCGTTTCCACCGGACCAGGATGTCCTGGAGCGTGTTGTTGAACGCGTGCCCCATATGCAGAGAGCCCGTGACGTTGGGCGGCGGGATCATCACGCAGAAGGTCTCGTCCCGCGATGCGTTCGCGCCGGCCGCAAAGCATCCCTCCGCCTCCCACCGGGCATAGAGACGGGGTTCGGCCTCGGCGGCGTTGAAGGTTTTTTCCATGGGCATCGCGGTCATCCTTTGCACTTGGCCGAGGAGATAACGAAAGCCCGTGGAAAGGGAAAGGGGGCGGGCTGGACAGGGGCGCGCATGGGGCTAGAGTTCAGCGCGACAGAGCATGGGGAACATGATGGACAAGTTCGGGATCAGCCAATCGGCGGCGCGTATCGAAGACGTGCGGTTTCTGACCGGCGGTGGGCGGTATGTGGACGATATCGCCCCGGAGGACGCGCTGCACGGGGCGGTGTTGCGCTCGGACGTGGCCCATGGGGACATCACCGGGCTGGACACTTCGGCGGCGGCGGCGATGCCCGGTGTGGCCTTGGTGCTGACCGGGGAGGACCTGGCGGCGGCGGGCGTGCGGATGGACATGCAGGCCACGGTCCTGGCCAATCGTGACGGGTCCCGCGCGGCGGGGCCGAAGCGGCCCCTGCTGGCCCAGGGGCGCGTGCGTTTCGTGGGCGAGCCCATCGCCATGGTGTTCGCCGACACGCTGGCCCAGGCCCGGGACGCGGTGGAGGCGATCGCCCTGGAGATCGACGACCTGCCGGCCAAGATCGACCCGGTGCCGGGGGGCGCGACCCTCCACCCGGAGGCAGAGGACAACGTGGCCTTCGACTGGGCCTGCGGCGACGAGGCGGCGGTCGAGGCGGCCTTCGCCGCTGCCGCGCACCGGGTCGGGCTGGTGGTCGAGGACAACCGGATCATCGTGAATTCCATGGAGCCGCGCGGCTGTTATGCCGAGGTGACCGAGGGGCGTCTGCATCTGGCCCATAACGGCCAGGGCGTCTGGGCGATGAAGGGGCAGCTGTGCCGCAATCTCGGGCTGTCCCCCGAGGAGGTGCGCGTCACCAACCCGGATGTGGGCGGCGGGTTCGGGATGAAGGCGATGGCCTATCCGGAGTATTTCGTGGTGGCCCATGCGGCCCGGGTGCTGGGGCGTCCGTGCCGGTGGATGTCGGACCGGGGTGAGGCGATGCTGAGCGACAATGCGGGCCGCGACCTGGTCTCGGATGTGGAGCTGGCCTTTGACGAAGACCTGCGGCTGGTGGGGTTTCGGGCGGATGTGCTGAGCAATCTCGGCGCCTATAACTCCCAATTCGCGCAAGCGATCCAGACCAACCTGGCGATGAAGGTGATGACCGGCGTATATGACGTGCAGCACGCCTATATGCGGGTGCGCGGCATTTATACCAACACCACGCAGGTGGATGCGTATCGCGGGGCCGGGCGGCCCGAGGCGATCTATACCCTGGAGCGGGCGATGGATCACGCGGCGCGGACCCTCGGCGTCGATCCGTGGGAGTTGCGCAAGCGATGCTTCATCGCGCCCGATCAGATGCCCTATGCCGCGCCGTCGGGGGAGACCTATGACGTGGGCGAGTTCGCCCGGGTGCTGGACCGGGCCGCAGCGGAATCCGACCGCGCCGGGTTCGCCGCGCGCAAGGCCGCCAGTGCCGCGCAGGGGCGCTTGCGTGGGCAGGGGTTGTGTTACTACATCGAGGCCATTCTGGGCGATCCCAGCGAGGGTGCGAAGATGGTGTTCGAGGCGGACGGGACCGTCACGCTCTACGTGGGTACGCAGTCGAACGGGCAGGGGCACGAGACCGTGTTCATGCAGGTGCTGCACGAGATGACGGGCATTCCACCCGAGCGCATCCGGATCGTCCAGGGCGACAGCGATCTGATTGCCAAGGGGGGCGGCACCGGCGGGTCGCGGTCGGTCACGGTGCAGAGCCAGGCGACGCGCGCCATGGTGGACGTGGCCATCGCGGCCTTCGCGCCGTTCCTGGCCGAGCGGATGGGCGTCGATCCTGCGCAGGTCACGTTCGAGGACGGATCGTTCCGGGCCGAGGGGTCCAACGTGGTGATGACCATGATCGAGGCGGCGGAGGCCGCGCGCGCCGCGGGCGAGACCGCGCTTTTGACCCATGAGGCCGAGGCGACCCTGCCGGGCCGGTCCTTCCCCAATGGTGCCCATGTCTGCGAGGTGGAGATCGATCCGGAGACCGGCGTGGTCGCGGTGGACCGCTACACCGTGGTGGATGATTTCGGCGTGCTCATCAATCCGCGGCTTGCCGAGGGGCAGGTCCATGGCGGCGTGGTGCAGGGGATCGGGCAGGCGATCACCGAGCATGTGGTCTATGATGCGGATGGGCAGCTTCTGACCGCGAGCTTCATGGATTACGGCATGCCGCGGGCGGACGATGTGCCGATGATCGCCTTCTATACCGAGCCGGTGCCGTCGAAGAACAACGTGCTGGGCATGAAGGGGTGCGGCGAGGCCGGGACAGTGGGCGCGCTGGCGGCTGTGGCCAACGCGGTGCAGGATGCGGTCTGGGACCTGGGCCTGCGCAAGGTGGACATGCCCTTCACCCCGGCGCGGGTCTGGGAGATGCTGTCGGACCGCGCTCACGCGGCGGAATGAGCCGCTGAACGGGAAACGGCGCTCCGAAGAGCGCCGTTCGCCTTGGTCGAAGACCCGTCGTTTAAGCGGCGCGGCGCTTGCGCCGGGCCAGGCCGAGACCCGCGATCCCGGCGCCCAGCAGCAGAACACTCGCCGGCAGCGGCACGGGCGCGGTGGCCTCGTAGCCCTTCACCAGGAAGGCCAGACGGCCATTGGGCGACTTGTCCCAGGCGCCCGCATCCCAGTCGAAAACGAAGGTCCCCGACAGCGAGGTGATCGGTTCGCCGCTGTCGAGCGCGAAAATGACGCCGGTTTCGCCGGAATTGCTCAGGTCGTCGAAGATCGAGACGGACTGCGCGGCGCCGTTCGCTTCGGTCACGTTGATCGTCGCCGAAGTGCCGGTCGGGTTGGTCGGATCGAAGATGAAGTTGCCGGTGGGCACTTTTTCCTTTGTCTGCTCGCGGTTGAGCGCCTTGGCCACCAGTTTCACCGCACCCAGGTCGCCCACCAGCACGTCGTTGGAGGCGCTGATCACCTTGGTGCCGTCGCTCACGGTGTAGTCCAGAATGCCCGTGGCGGCATTGTAATCCAGGGTCCAGCCATAAGTCGCGCCGTTGACCCAGGTGACGTCCTGGGCATCGTTATCGCTGCCGGTGTCCTCGCCGGAGCGGACAAAGACATCCTTGCCGCCCCGCTTGCCGGTGGTCGGGGTCTGATCGACCTTGGTTTCGACATTGAAGAGCTTGTCGCCGACGGGATCGGTCAGCGTCACAAGGGTGGCCGCCGATACCATGGCGGGAGCAAGCGCCAGCGCGGCGCATGTGCAGAACAGGATTTTCATTGGAGCCTCAACTCGGGTTCACCATTACTGGATCGTGGACTATTGCGCGTGGTCCGAGTCGTCAATCGGCGGGCGGAGGCGGGCTATGGGAGCGTCTTGCAGAGCACGGGTCGCTTGGGCCGAGGGCGAGGTTTGCCTTTTCGGTGGAATAGATATAAAAATCAAGGACTTGCTTGGGATCATGCTTGAAGCCTTGGCAGGGGTCGGGATCGGATGGCCGGCCAGGTCGCGTCCATGACGTTGCGTCATCGATTTGTGGGCCTGTGGGGGGAGTGTTTTGGGTTCGGATGAATTGTGCCCAGTGTCAGAACAATTCCCGGGCGCCACGGGGACGTGAAACAGGTTTGATTTACACATTTGCGATAAGTTCGGGATACTATGAGCATGAGTACCCGGACCTGACCCATGGCGGCCCCTTCCGTCCATACCCCCACCGACCACATCGTCATTCTCGATGGGACGATGTCGTCGCTCATGCCCGGGCGGGAGACGAATGCGGGGCTGGCCTACAAGTTGATCCGGGACCGGCGCGACCCACATGTGACCCTGTTCTACGAGCCCGGCATCCAGTGGCAGGGCTGGCGCCGCAGCATCGAGGTGATCGCGGGGATCGGGATCAACCGGCAGATCCGCCGGGCCTACAGGTTTCTCGCCCATCGCTACCGGCCCGGGGATCGGATCTTCCTGCTGGGCTATTCGCGGGGGGCCTATGCGGTGCGGTCGCTGGCCGGGGTGATCGACCAGATGGGCCTGCTGCGCCCGGAGGCGGCGACCGATGCCCGGGTGGGGCAGCTCTATCGCTATTACCAGGAGCGGCGGGGCAGCCGTTGGGCGGCGAAATTCGCCGCGCGCTATTGCCACCGGGACGTGCCGATCGAGATGATCGGGGCCTGGGATACGGTCAAGGCGCTGGGCATCCGCGCGCCGGTTCTGTGGCGGCTGGCCCCCATGGCGACCGAGTTCCATTCCGACCAGCTGAGCGCGTCGGTCAGGCACGGGTTCCACGCGCTGGCGCTGAACGAGCGGCGGTTGGCTTTCGCGCCGGTGCTATGGACCTGTCCGCCCGGCTGGAACGGGCATGTGGAGCAGGTCTGGTTCCGCGGCACCCATGGCGATATCGGCGGGCAGCTTGCGGGCTTTGCCCCGGCGCGTCCGCTGGCGAACATTCCGCTGGTCTGGATACTGGAGCAGGCGGAGAGTTGTGGGCTGCGCCTGCCGGACCGGTGGCAGGACCGGTTCCCGCGCGACGCCGCGGCGCCCTCGATGGGGTCCTGGCGGCGTTGGGCCAAGCTGTTCGTGCTGCGCCGCGCGCGCAAGGTCGGTTTGGACCGGTCCGAGAGCCTGCACGAGTCGGTTCCCCGCATTCCGAAGATCCCGTTTCTGCGGCGCGCGACGCAAGGGCTGTGGACCATGCCGCGGGGGGATCTGCCCCGGCTGCGTGCCCGGCTGCGCATTCCGCGGCGTGGCGCCCGGTCCTGACAAGGTCCGCCGGATCCGGCGCAAGGGTTGGGGTTTGCGGGGCGGCGTAGTGCGCCGCGCGAGGAGCGGCGCGTGTTGGCGCGGGCGGGCTCAGCCGTTCAGGATCAGGCAGGTCGTCGTGCCGGTGGCATAGGGTTTGCCATCGGCCAGGCCGCGGATCTCGCCATGGGCCACGGCGGTGGTCCGGCCCCCGTGATCGACGACCCCTTCGGCGGCGATCCGGGTGCCCGGTGGCAGGGCGCGGGTGATGTTGATCTTGTACTCCAGCGTCGTGTAGAGGCGGCCCTTCGGCACGGTTGTCATCACCGCGCAGCCCATCGCGCTATCGAGCAGGGTGCCGTACCAGCCGCCATGGACCCCGCCCATGGGGTTGCAATGCGCCGGATCGGGCGTGCCGGTGAACACCACGCGGCCCGGAGCGACTTCGGTCAGACGGTAGCCTAGCGTTTCTGCCATGGGAGGACTTGGTAGTTTGCCTGACAGCACTGCCTGCATGAATGCAAGGCCCGTCACTGCCTTCAGGTCATCTAATGTCGAGGGGATGAAGGGTTCTGACACAACCTATCCAGTTGAAAGAACAGCAGTTTCAGTGCTTTATGACCGATTCTCGGGCGCATTGTAAGCATAAGTTGACGTAAATCAATTCTTCTCGAATCGGAAATAATGACCCAATATTGGTAAGTTCATCAGACCACTTTGGGAGGAAAACATGAAATCACTACTCGGGTCCGTGGCGCTGTGCGTCGCGGCGACCGGCGTCGCGCACGCGCAGGACAACATGGAAAAATTGTCCAACATGCAGAAAACCGGCGCGACATTCACCTTCATCGATCAGGGCGGCGACCGGGCCGAGGCGCTGCGCAACATCATCCAGCACATCAACGTGCCCGACGGCTTCGAGGTCAGCCTCTATGCGGTTGTGCCCGATGCCCGCTCGATGTCCATGGCGCCCCAGGGCACCGTCCTGTTCGCCGGCACGCGCAAGGACAAGGTCTGGTCCATCGTCGACCGGGATCGCGACAGGGTCGCCGATGAGGTCAAGGACTTCGCGCCTTCGGTCACCTTCGACATCCCCAACGGGCCGTGTTTCTCGCCGGACGGGTTCCTGTACATCGCCGAGCGGAACCGCATCCTGGTCTTCCCGGCTGCCGAGTTCTTCTTCGAGAGTCCGGATATCGCCGTGGGCACCGTGGTGCCGCAGGGCGAGTTGATCCCGGTCGAGGAAGAGAGCTTCAACCATTCCGCCCGGGTGTGCGACATCGGCCCGGACGGCAAGCTTTATGTCTCGCTGGGCCAGCCGCATAACGTGCAGCCGCTGGACAAGATCGAGATGTATGACGAGATCGGCATCGGCGGCATCATCCGGATGAACACCGACGGCTCAGAGCGCGAGGTCTATACCCGCGGCGTGCGCAACTCGGTCGGGCAGGATTTCAACCCGGCGACGGGTGAGTTGTGGTGGACCGACAACCAGGTCGACGGGATGGGCGACGATATACCGCCGGGCGAGTTGAACCGGCAGACCGAGGCGGGTCAGCATTTCGGCTTCCCCTGGACCAATGCCCGGGTCGAGATCGTCTCGGAGGCGGATTTCCCCCGGCCCGAGGGGGTGACCTTTGTCGAGCCGCAACTTGAGCTGACCGCCCATGCGGCGGATCTGGGCATGCGGTTCTACCACGACAGCAGCTTCCCCGAGGCGTATCATGGGGGCATCTTCTGGGCGCAGCACGGGTCCTGGAACCGCACCACGCCGGTGGGCGCCCGGGTGATGTTCACTGCCCTCGATCCCGAAACCGGGGATGCGGTGGGCGCGGAGGTATTCGCCGATGGCTGGCTGAACGAAGAGACCGGCGAGTATCGCGGGCGTCCGATGGACATCGAATTCCTGCCCGATGGCTCGATGCTGGTCTCGGATGACTTCGCCGGGGCGATCTGGCGGATCGCCTATGTTGGGATGCCCGCCGAATGAGGCAGGCCCTGATCACGGTTCTCGGCGGGCTGATGCTCGCCGGGGGCGCCCCGGCACCGGCGGTCGCGGATGACCCGGTCGCGGGGCGCAAGATCGCCAATATGTGCCGCACCTGTCACGGGTTGGACGGGATGGCGGCGATCCCCATCGCGCCCCATATCGGCGGGGAGCCGGAGGAGTACCTGGAGGCGCAGTTGATGGCCTTCAAGACCGGCGCGCGGGTCCACGAGATGATGAGCGTGGTCACCGCGGGGCTCAGCGCGCAGCAGATCTCGGACGTGGCGGCCTGGTATGCGGCCCATGCGGCGCGCGCCACGCTGCCCGAGGGCGTGCAGGCGGAGGATGCGCCGCAGGCCTGCGTGTCCTGCCATGGCGCGAACGGGATCTCGCAGCTGTTGGACGCGCCGAACCTGGCGGGAGAGACGAACATCTACATCGACACCCAGCTCAAGGCGTACAAACGAGGCCAGCGCCAGCATGACATCATGTCGGAGGTGGCCGCGGAGCTGTCCGATGCCGAGATCCGGGAGATCGCCGATTGGTACGCCGCGATCACGCTCGAGATCGAGATGGCGGAATAGGAAGACGCGCGCCGGGGCGGGGGGAGGCCCGCCCGCGACCTGCGCGGGATATCGGGTCGGGGTCGCTCAGGCCGCGACTTCGGCGAGCCCGGCCTTGGGCGTCACGCCGAGGGCCGCGCAGACCTCCCGGGTCAATTCGGGCTTGTTGAGCGTGTAGAAATGCAGGTCCTCGACCCCGCCCTCGCGCAACTCGGTGCACAGCTCGGTGGTCAATGCGATGGACAGAAGGTCCTCGCGACCATCCCGGATGGCCGCGGCATAAGCCTCGTCGAGCCAGGCGGGCACCTTGGTGCCGCAGCGCAGGGCGAACTGGCGCGCCCGTGTCCAATTCTCGATCGGGATGATGCCCGGGATGATGGGCGCGTCGATCCCCGCCTTGGCGCAGCGATCGCGGAAGCGGAAGAACGTCTCGGCCTCGAAGAAGAACTGGGTGATCGCCGAGTGGGCGCCCGCGTCGATCTTGCGCTTGAGGTAGTCGACATCCGCGTCGGCACTCGCGGCCTCCGGGTGCTGGTCCGGGTAGGCCCCCACGCGCAGGGTGAACTTGCCCGTGGCGGCCAGCGCCTCGATCAGCTCGACCGAGCTGGCAAAGCCGTCTCGGGCGGCGGTGAAGCGGTCGGCACCCTTGGGCGGGTCGCCGCGCAGGGCGACGATCTCGGTCACACCCGCCGCGGCGTAGCCCTCGGCGATCTCCAGGGTCTCGGCGCGGGTCGCCTCGACGCAGGTCAGGTGCGCGGCCACGTTCAGCCCGTAGTTCTGCCCGATCGTGGCCACCGCGTCATGGGTCAGCTTGCGGGTCGTGCCCCCCGCACCGTAGGTGACGGAGACGAAACTCGGGTCGAGCGGAGCAAGGGTCCGGACCGTATCCCACAGCCGGAAGGAGGCTGCGATGGACTGGGGCGGGAAGAATTCGAAAGACACGCGCGGTGCGGACATGGGGATTTCCTGATTTGGCTGCCCGGATGTTTCCCACACTTGCCAAACTGAGACAATTTCATAATCTTCAAGATGAACATGAAGGCGGCTCAGGTCATGCATCTGGAATTTCGACATCTGCGCACGGTCAAGGCGATCCACGAGGCCGGAGGTTTGGCCAAGGCGGCCGATCAGCTCAACATCACGCAATCGGCCTTGTCCCATCAGATCAAGGGGTTGGAGGACCAGGCGGGGCTGGAGCTGTTCGTGCGCCGCTCCAAGCCGCTGAAGCTGTCGGCGGCGGGCATGCGGCTGTTGCGGCTGGCCGAGCAGGTGCTGCCCCAGGTCGCCGCGCTGGAGGAAGAGTTCCGCGGGATCAAGGCGGGAAAGACCGGGCGGCTGCATATCGCCATCGAATGCCACGCCTGTTACGAGTGGCTGTTTCCGGTGCTGGAGCAGTTCCGCAAGGCCTGGCCGGACGTGGATGTGGACATCCGCCCGGGGCTGCAATTCCAGGCGCTGCCCGCCCTGCAGCGCGAAGAGGTGGACCTGGTGATCTCGTCGGATCCGGAAGAGTTGCCGGGCGTCGATTTCACCCCGCTCTTCGACTACGAGCCCGTGTTCGTCGCGTCCGCCGCCCATCCGCTGGCGGCCAAACCCTTTGTCGAGGCAGAGGATTTCCGAGACGAGCTGCTGATCACCTACCCGGTGGATCGCGCCCGGCTCGACGTGTTCTCCGAACTGCTGATCCCGGCGCGGATCGAGCCGCGCGCGGTCCGGCAGGTGGAGCTGACGGCGGTGATCCTTCTGCTGGTGGCGTCCAATCGGGGGGTCGCGGTGCTGCCCGACTGGGTGGTGCGGGAGGTGCGCTACAATTCGGACTATGTCACGCGGCCGCTGACGGAAACCGGCGTGACCAAGCGGCTCTATGCGGCCACGCGCGACACCGAGACCACGCTGCCCTTCATGTCCCATGTCATCCGGCTGGCGCGGACCGAGCCGATCAAGCTGCAACGGTCCGGGACCGCCGAAGAACCGCAAAGCGCCTGAGCCCCGCGCGCGGCAAAGCCTCTTCATCTGTGTCGACATACTCCGGGCGAGGCGCGCGCAGCGCGGCGGGGGCAGCGCCCCCAACCGGACCCTCAGCCCAGTGCGGCGATGATCCCGGTGAAATCCGCCGCCGTCAGGGATGCGCCGCCCACAAGCGCCCCGTCCACGTTGGACACGGCGAAGATCTCGGCGGCGTTGCCGGGCTTGACCGAGCCGCCATAGAGCAGCCGTACCGACCGCCCCACGCCTTCGCCGAAACGTTGTTCCAGTCGCGCGCGGATGAAATCATGCACCTCGCCGATCTGGTCGACGCTGGGCACCCGGCCCGTGCCGATGGCCCAGACCGGCTCATAGGCCACCACGAGATTGGCACCCGTGGCGGTGTCGGGGATGGAGCCCGCCAGTTGCCCGCCGATGATCGCCAGCGTGTTGGCGGCATCGCGTTCGGCCTCGGTCTCGCCCACGCAGACGATGGCGGTCAGCCCGGCCTGCCAGGCCGCGAGCGTCTGGGCGCGCACATCCGCGTCGCGCTCGCCGTCGTCCTGGCGCCGTTCGGAATGCCCCACGATCACGTAGCTGGCCCCGGCATCGCGCAGCATCGGCGCCGAGACATGGCCCGTATGGGCGCCCGAGGGGGCGGGATGGCAATACTGCCCGCCGATCTGCAGGGCGGTGCCCTCGGCCTGCGCCGCCATGGGCGCCAGGAGCGTCGCGGGCGGGCAGAGCAGGACCTCGGGTCCGTCCGCAGCGGCCGCGGCCGTGATCGCCTCCGCTTCCGCGAGGGCCGCGCGCAGCCCGTTCATCTTCCAGTTTCCCGCCGCCAGTTTCCGCCGCATGGCCTGTCCTCTCGTCGCGTTTCGTTGCCCAATGGATACGCGGGTTGGGCGGGCGGTGCATCCGCTTTCTGGCGCGGCATGGCCGGTTCGGTCTGCTTGAAGATGCGGCACCCGGCCGCCATCCCGCGGCGATCCCGGCGCGGCGCGGCGGCAAAAGCGGACAGAGGCCCGTGCGGCCCTATATGGACAAGGTATCCCGGTTTACCCTGGTCTGCCCCGCAGGCCCGCGCCCGACAGGAGGTTCGCCCATGCGCTGCATCTCTCTTTTCGCCGCCGCTCTCGCTGCCATGGGGCTTGCCGCCCCGGCAGAGGCCCAGGCCCGCAAGCCCAGCCATTGCATCGCCATCGCGGATGCTGCGCCGGGGATCGAGTACATTCAGAAGGCCAGTTTCGGACAGCCCCTGCAGGAGTTCACCGTGCGGCTGAGCTATATCGCCCATGCCAGCTTCCTGCTGGAGGGGCCGGAGGGCTTCTCGGCGGTCACCGATTACACCGGGTTTCTGGGCAACACGGATTTCTTTCCCGATGTGGTCACGATGAACAACGCCCATTCGACCCATTGGACCGACACCCCGGACCCGCGCATTCCCCACGTTTTGCCCGGATGGAACCCCAACGGCGCCAATCCGATCGAGCATTACCTGGAACTGGGCGAGGTGCTTGTGCGGAATGTGCCCACGGATGTGCGCTCGGGCTTCGGCACGGTGAGCGCGCCCCTGGGCAACTCGATCTTCGTGTTCGAAATTGCAGGGCTCTGCATCGGGCATCTGGGGCACCTGCATCACGCGCTCAACGATCGGCAATTCGCGGCGCTGGGCCGGCTCGACGTGGTGATGGCACCGGTCGACGGCGGCTATACGGTGCCGCAGGAGGTGATGATCGACCTGCTCAAGCGGCTGCGGTCCTCGGTCATCATTCCGATGCACTGGTTCGGGGACTTCACCCTGGAGAAGTTCCTGGACGGCATGGCCGATGAGTTCCGCATCGACCGGCGGGAGGAGAATTTCATCGAGGTCTCGCTCCGCAGCCTGCCGTCGGAGCCGACGGTGGTGGTGCTGCGCCCGGCCTGGCTGCGCGACGACGGCTGAGCTTGACCCGCCGGGGCGCTGCGGGGACAAGAACGCGACAGATCAGGAGACAGAGATGCTGGACACCGTGCCTGCCGATTTCGAGACCGCCGTGCGCGCCGCCCTGCCGGAGGCGGCCTTTCCCGAGTTGTCGGCGGCCTATCTCGAAGAGCCGCGGGGACGGTATGCGGGCTCCGGCGGGCTGCTGGTGGCGCCGGGCGCGACCGAGGAGGTGGCGACGCTGGTGCGGCTGGCCCAGGCGCACAAGGTGCCGATCATCCCCTACGGCGGCGGCACGGGCCTCGTGGGCGGGCAGATCGCGCCCGCGGGTCCGGTGCCGGTGATCCTGTCCCTGCGGCGGATGCGGTCCATCCGCGCGGTCTATCCCGAGGAGAACGTGCTGGTGGCCGACGCGGGCGCGGTGCTGGCCGAGGTGCAGCAGGCGGCCAGGGATGTCGGGCGGCTCTTTCCGCTGTCGCTGGCTTCCGAGGGCTCGGCCACCATCGGCGGGGTGTTGGCCACGAATGCGGGCGGGGTCAATGTGCTGCGCTACGGCAATGCGCGGGACTTGTGTCTTGGGCTGGAGGCGGTGATGCCGGATGGGGCGATCTGGCACGGGCTGACGCGGCTGCGGAAGAACAACATGGGCTACGATCTGCGCCACCTGCTGATCGGGGCGGAGGGCACGCTGGGGATCATCACCGGCGCGGCGCTGCGCCTGTCACCCCTGCCGCAGCGCCACGGGGTCGGGCTGCTGGTGGTCGACAGCCCCGCCGCGGCGCTCGACCTGCTGGCGCTTGCGGGGGAGGTTGCGGGCGACACGATTTCGGCCTTCGAGCTGATCTCGGGGCGCGGGTTCGAGTTCTTTGCCGAGACCATGCCGGAGATGCGCGCGCCCCTCGATCCGGTGCCCGCCTGGTCGGTGCTGATCGATCTGGCAGGTGCCAGCGGGTTCGATCCCGAGGGCGCGCTGGAGACGCTTTTTGCCCGGGCGGCGGAGGCGGGGCTGGTGTCTGACGGGGTGATCGCCCAGTCCGAGGCGCAGGCGGACGCGCTCTGGGCGCTGCGGGAGAACATCCCCGAGGCAAACCGGCGGATCGGGTCGGTGTCGTCTCATGACATCTCGGTGCCCCTGTCGGAGATCCCCAACTTCATCGAGACCGCCACGGCGCGGCTGGCCGGGATCGGGGATTACCGGATCAACTGCTTCGGCCATGTGGGCGACGGAAACCTGCACTATAACGTCTTCCCGCAACCGGGCCGCAGTCGGGCCGATCACGAGGACGAACGGCCCGCGATCAAGACCTGCGTGCATGATCTGGTGCATGAGCTGGGCGGGTCGGTTTCGGCCGAGCACGGGGTGGGGCGGCTGAAGGTCGAGGATCTTGAACGCTACGGCGATCCGGTGAAGCAGGCGGCGATGCGCGCGATCAAGGATGCGCTAGACCCACACGGGCTGATGAACCCCGGTGCGGTGCTGCGCGCCCGGACGTGACCGATCCGGCGCAAGGATCCGGGGGAAAAAAGCCCGGCGCCGTGAGGGTCACGGGCCGGGTCAGTCAACCTTAGGGAAACCTGTCGATCGCTGCATCGACAGTAATCACCATAGCGCCGAGTCGTTAGCAAACCGTTAGGATTTGACCGGTTTCCGGCACCCTGCATATGCAGGTGGCGGGCGTCCGGGCTACTCCGCCGCCACCGCCTTGGCGGTCAGCGCCTCCAGTGCGCCGGTCATCTTCGCCAGGTAGGCGGCGTCCGCGGGCAGCCCGTGGGTCGCGACCAGATCCGCCGGAGCATGATAGGCGACGCGCACCCGTCCGTCGGCATCCCGGTAGGCCAGCACGCGCAAGGGCAGGTCGAGCCCCGCGGTCTGCGCGTCCTGCATCGCGGGGGTGCCCAGGGCGGGGTTGCCGAAGATCAGGACCTCGGTGGGTCGCAGCTCCGCGCCGATCTTGGCTGCGCCGCCCGCATGGTCGATCCGGGCGAAGATCGTGGCGCCCGCGCCGGTCACGGCGGCTTCGAGCCGGTCGAGGGTTTGGGCCACGGTGTGGGGGCTGGCCTTTTCGATCATCTCGGCGGAGGCGGCGAGAGGCAGTGCGCTCAGAACCAGGGCGGCGAGGGGGAGGGGGCTGTGCATGGGGTGTCCTTTCGTGATCCCGCGGGTCTATCACCTTCCACGCCGGAGGCCCGTGACAAAGCCGTGACAGGCCCGTGATCACGCCCGCCGCGGAGCCGGTCAGTCGCCGTCGAAGGACGTCAGGGCGTGGACCCCCATATCCATCTCTTCGAGCAGCTTGCGTCCGCCGAGATCGGGCAGGTCGATCACGAAGGCGCAGCCCACCACCTCGGCCCCCAGCCGTTCGATCAACTGTATACCCGCCCGCGCGGTTCCGCCCGTGGCCAGAAGATCGTCGACCAGCAGCACACGCTCGCCGGGCTGGAAGGCGTCGTCGTGGATCTCCACCGTCGCCTTGCCGTATTCGAGCACGTAATCCTGCGCGATTGTCTTGCCGGGCAGCTTGCCCTTCTTGCGGATCGGCACGAAGCCGACGCTGAGTTGATGCGCCACGGCCCCGCCGAGGATGAAGCCCCGCGCCTCCAGCCCCGCGACCTTGTCGATCTTCACGTCCACGAACGGGTCGAGCAGCTGGTCCACGGCGATGCGAAAGCCGCGCGGGTCGGCGAAAAGGGTGGTGACATCGCGGAACATGATCCCCTCATGGGGGAAGTCGGGGATGGTGCGGATGTAGTCTCTGAGGGTTTTGCGGGGGGTCATGGGCAGTCTTTCCTAGGGTCCGAGACGCGCGCATCCTTGGCAATGCGCGCGCGCTGGTCAAGCAGCCTAGAGTCCGCTGGAGAAAAAGGCGCATCGGTCGATGCGAGACTTCGTTCAGAGCTTTGGGATCGGATGACCGCCGTGAGCCCGAACTAGTGGGCGCTCCACCTCGCACCGATGTCCGCTTCTCGGATTGCGGCTACCGCTTGGCGCACTCCGGCGTCATCAGCTCTGAGCGCGTCTGAAGGCAGGACGGGTGCGCGGTCAAAAAATCTGAACCGCTGCGATGCGTTCTGCGACCAAGGGCATCGAAACCCTTTGAGGAGTACACTGACAATGAGCATCGAGACACTTACCTTTGGTGGACGCGGCGGCGACGCATTTGACATCGCCGGGTTCGAAGCGATCGGCCTGAGTTCCGCCTCGCGGATCGACGAGCTGCGGCTGGACAATGCCCGCTACGGCGGCAACGGCGGGAAGAAAGAGAGCGGTCTGTCGTTCAGCAGCGACGAATACATCAATGAAATGGTGATCAGATCGGGAAGCCGGGTCGACCGGATCGAGCTGCGCACCAACCGCGGCCGCGAGTTGGTCCATGGCGGCAATGGCGGCACGCGACATGAGCTGACGAACATTCGCGTGCTCGGCCTTGGCGGGCGTTCCGGCAGCGAACTGGACCAGCTTGCCGTCCACTTCATCCGCGACTACCAGCCCAGCCAGCCGGAGCCCGGCCGCCATACCGCGATCATCGGCGTTGTGCCGCAGGGGGAGCGGATCGAGACCTTCGAGCTGGACCGCACCAGGGAGCTCAATGCCACCCGCCGCCTGTTCCAGACGACCTTCACGG
The DNA here is from genome assembly GCF_028807315.1 of Dinoroseobacter sp. PD6. NCBI lineage: Bacteria > Pseudomonadati > Pseudomonadota > Alphaproteobacteria > Rhodobacterales > Roseobacteraceae > Dinoroseobacter > Dinoroseobacter sp. PD6. The sequence continues at coordinate 462,956 of NZ_JARAMN010000003.1, forward strand.
CCAACCAGAGCAGTTCGTTCGGGGGGTCGCTCGGCAGCGCCAAAGGCGAGTTCACCGCAATGGCCAGCAAGTCCTTCGGGCTCACGCAAGTCGTCGAAAAGGAATTCCTGGAGGAGATCGAGACCGAAGAGGTGAACAGCGAGACGGTCACGCGCTCGCCGGGCCGGGGTTTCGTCGGGCTGGAGACGGTTCAGGTAGAGGTCTACCGTGTCGAAGCCCCCTCGCGCGACATCAACGATGCTGTCTGGTGGACCTTCCCCGTTGGCACGCCGGAATACATCGAAGTCCGCGAAGAGATTGGCATCCCGCCGCTCGAAAGCGTCATCGACATGACCGGCATCCTGAGCTTGCAACTGCCGGTGATGGCGCCCCGGAAGACCGAGCGGTTCGGCTGCGACTGGTACGCGGCCCAGCCCTGACACGGCCCGCGCCACTCCGGACAGTCCCCGTCCGAAGTGGCGCCCCGCCCGTCTGGGAGAGGCGCATCTTGCTGGGTGCCGCGCGTCGCGTGAATGATGTCTGAGTGCGGACAGCCGCCAATCGGGTCCAGGTCGGCGAAGTCGCGATTTGGCTGGCTTGCCGAGCCCTCTCCTTACCGAGAGGTCCGCCGAAATCCAAACGTTTCTGCTCCGCCAAAAAACGACCGACTGCGACTAAGCCAGTTCATCCAGAACCGCCGTTGGTGCATGCGCGGCGAAGGTCTGAAAAGTCCCGCATTGCACACAACCGCACAGGCGCGGCCTGACGCAGACCCATGCACAGGGATGACCGTGGACTGACGCGGTGTTCCGTCCAACCTTGCGAGACATACGCAAAAGGCCACCCGTTGCCGGGTGGCCTTGCGTGTTGGCAAATCCGGAGGCTCAGAGGTTTTGCGCCGTCATCTCCCGAGCGATGTGGTCTGCCTGCCGCATGGCCAGCGCCACGATGGTCAGGGTCGGGTTCTCTGCCGCGCCGGTGGTGAATTGCGAGCCGTCCGAGATGAACAGGTTTGGGATGTCGTGGGTTTGCCCCCACTTGTTCACCACCCCATCGCGCGCATTCTCGGACATCCGGTTGGTGCCGAGGTTATGCGTGCTGGGATAGGGCGGCGTCGGGAAGGTGCGGGTCGCCCCCACCGCCTCGTAGATCGCCTGCCCCTGTTGCCAGGCGTGGTTGCGCATGGCGATATCGTTGGGGTGGTCGTCGAAATGCACGTTCGGTGCCGGCAGCCCGTACTGGTCCAGAACATCGGTATTGAGCGTGACCCGGTTGGTCTCCTGGGGCATGTCCTCGCCCACGAGCCACATGCCCGCCATGTTCTCATAGGCATCGAGCGCGGAGGTGAATTCCCGCCCCCAGGCGCCGGGGTCGAGGAAGGCGGCCATGAAGGGCAGGCCGAGGCTGAGCGTCTCCATCTCGTAGCCGCCGACAAAGCCGCGGGACGGGTCGTGCCGGGCCTCGTCGGTGATGATCCCGGCCATGGTCGTGCCGCGCCACATCTTCACCGGCTTGTCGAAGGTCGCATAGACCGAGGCCGTCATGTGGCGCATGTAGTTGCGCCCGACCTGGCCAGACGAGTTCGCCAACCCATCGGGGAACATGGACGAGGCGGAGTTCAGCAGGAGCCGTGGGCTTTCGATCGAGTTGCCCGCCACGGCGACCACGCGGGCCTTCTGCAAATGCTGGTTGCCGTCCGCATCCGCGTAGAGCACGCCGGTGACCTTGCCCGTGTCGTCATGCTCGATCTTCAGAACATGGGCCTGGGTGCGCAGCTCGTAATTGCCGGTATCCAGTGCGCGCGGGATCTCGTCGTAGCTGGGCGACCACTTGGCCGCGACCTTGCAGCCCTGGAAACAGAAGCCCATCTGCTGGCACGGGGTGCCGTCCGCGTTGGTTGAACTCTTGATGGCCATCCGGCCGGTGTGCACGTCCTTGTAGCCGAGCGCCTTGGCGCCCGCTTCGAAAACCTTGTAGTTGTTGTTGCCGGGCAGGCCGGGCCGATCCCCGGTGCGGGTGACGTGCATCTTGTCTTCGGCCGCGGTGTACCACGGATCCATCTCCGCGGCATCGATCGGCCAGTCCAGCAGGGACGCGCCGGGCACGTTGCCATAGGTCGTGCGCGCCTTCCATTCATGCTCCTGGAACCGCAGGCTCGCGCCCGCCCAGTGCACCGCAGAGCCGCCGACGGATTTCACGATCCACGCGGGCAACCCGGAGAAATCCCGGCTGACCCGCCAGTCGCCGGAGGTCGTGCGCGCATCCAGCCAGGCCAACTGGCCAAAGCTCGCCCACTCATCCTGCAGGAAGTCCTGCGGTTCGTGGAACGCGCCCGCCTCCAGCGAGACCACTTTCACACCTTTTTGCGCCAGCTCATTGGCGAGCGTTCCGCCCCCCGCGCCGGTGCCGATAACCACGACGACAGAGTCGTCGTTCAGATCGAACGTCGTTGCCATGTCCGTCTCCTCCCTCAGACCCAATCGATGTCGTCGAAACCGTTTGCGAGATAGCCACCCTTGGTGAAACTCTCGCCTTCATACCCGAACAGAGGCCAGACCTCTTTCTGGTTATAAAGCCCGGTGACGAGACCGCCGCGGATCTGCTGGAAGAACGGGCTGTTTTCCATGCCGCGCAGGATGTCGACGCGGTCGCGCTCCCAGCCTATGGCGAGGTAGCTGTCATAGCCTGCGTTGCGCGCGGCGGCATTCAGGTCGGCAATGCCGTTCTCGATGGTCCCGGCGTCGTCGTCGGTGTCATAGCCCTTGACCGCGGCGGCGTAGAACTTGTCGCCCACGTGGTCGTGCGGATAGATATCCCGTGCCATCTGCACCAGCGTGGCGAAGGTTTCTGGTTTCAGCGCGACGGTTTCGGCCGCCCAGGCCGCGTCGCGCCCGGCGACAAACCCCGCGCCGACCACGAAGCTTGCGCCCGCCGCCGTGGCACGGGACAAAAGCGCCCGTCGTGTCAGGCCCTTGGGCCCTTTGGTCTCGATCATGTTTTCCTCCCAGAAATGATGCGCGGCCTCCCCGCCGCGCCTATTGAAAGCGTCCGCTGCGTTCGAGCACCTCGATCTGGTACCCGTCCGGATCGGCCACGAAGAAAAACCGCCCGACGAGCTTCCCGTCGGGGGCGAATTCCACCAATTTTCGGGGGTTGAGGCCCTCGGCCTCGAAGCGGGCGTGTTCCGCGTCCAGATCATCGACCGAGACCGCGAAATGCCCGTAACCATTGCCCAGGTCATAGGGCTCGGTCTGGCCCTTGTTGACTGTCAGCTCCAGCTCGAAGCCGGTCTCGTCATTACTGAGATAGACGAGCGTGAAGTCCGAGAAATCGAGCCTGTCGGCCACATCGAGCCCGAAGGCGCGCTTGTAGAAATCGACCGACCGCGCCTCGTCCAGAACGCGGATCATGCTGTGGATCGCCTTGGCCAATCCAACCTCCCTGGTGTCTTGTTCCTTGGACGATCAGGGTAACGCCAGGGCAACGAGGGCCGGGTAGTAGGGTTTTACTACTGCCCGTAATTTATGCGGTCATGCGCGGGCGGTCTACTCGGCCGCGATGCCGTTGCCGACCGCGCCGCGGGTCTCGATGTAAAGCAGGGCGGTGCAGCGCAGGAGCGAGGTGAAATTCACCGGCTCGCCACGCGCTTCGAGGACCTCGCCATGCAGGGTGGAGATAAAGGCCGGTGTGCTGCGGCCCTCGGCTTCGGCCATCTCGTCGAGGATGGCCCAGAAGCTGTTTTCCAGACGGATCGACGTGCTCTGCCCGTTCAGGCGCAAGCGCCGCGTGGTACAGGCGTACCGTTCGGGATCCTGATGAGAGAAGATCTGGCACATGGCTGGACACCCCTTCGCATACCTTGCGTTAAAGCTAGCGTGCCGGTCATTTTCTGTCCATTATGCACACGCAGCAGGGGGCTGCGCACCCATTCTCTCAAGTCCGGAAATATCCCGGGGGGTGCGGGGGGCTGGCCCCCCGCCGCGCCCGTTCAGAGCACCCGCCCGGCCACGGCGTCCAGCTTGGCGACCAGCGCCGGGTCGCGTTTCTCCGGCGCAGTGAGGATCGCGTAGTCCAGCGCCCGGTCGCAACCATGGGGGCAGGGGGCGCGGTCGGCCCCCAGCAGCTTGGGCAGGCGTGCGACCAGCCCCTTTGCCTTCTCGGAATTGCCCATCAGGGTCTTGATGATCTCGTTGACATCTACCTCGCCGTGGTCGGGATGCCAGCTGTCGTAATCGGTGATCATCGCGACGCTTGCGTAACACAACTCCGCCTCGCGCGCGAGCTTGGCCTCCGGCATGTTGGTCATGCCGATCACGTCGCAGCCCCAGCTTTCGCGGTACATCTTGCTCTCGGCGAGGGTAGAGAATTGCGGCCCCTCCATCGCGAGGTAGGTGCCGGTTTCATGCACTGTGATGCCCGCATCGCGCCCGGCCGTGAGGCAGGCGGCGCCGAGCCGGGGGCAGGTCGGATGCGCGACGCTGACATGGGCCACGCAGCCGGTGCCGAAAAACGATTTCTCCCGCGCGAAGGTCCGGTCGATGAACTGATCGACGATCACGAAATCGCCCGGTGCCATCTCTTCGCGGAACGATCCGCAGGCGGAGACCGAGATCACATCCGTCACGCCGAGCCGCTTCAGCGCATCGATATTGGCCCGGTACGGCACGGTGCTGGGGCTGTGCACATGGCCGCGGCCATGACGCGGCAGGAACGCCATCTTCACCCCGTCGAGCGTGCCGGTCAGGATCGCGTCCGAAGGCATGCCCCAGGGGCTGTCCACGGTGGTCCATGTGGCCCCTTCGAGCCCGTCGATCTCGTAGAGTCCAGATCCGCCGATAATTCCAATATATGTCTGCATCATAGCCCCCGCATTGTCCCCATAATGGCTAGGCAGCGCGGGACGCAAGGTCAATGGGCCGGGCCCGCCGGAGCGCGACCGTATTGCACCAAGTGCAGGGCGGCATTGCATCTCGGGGCTATGCAGGCCGGTCCAAACCGGGTACGACGCGCCCAACCCCCATTCCCGTTTCCCGAGGTTTCCCCGTGCCCCGAGCTCTGCTGGCATCCTTTGCCAATCGTATCGCCTTTTCCGCCCCGACCGCCGATGAAACCCTCAGCATCTCGCGCATTCGGATCGAGTTGTTGTCCGGCCTGACCGTGGCGCTGGCCCTCGTGCCCGAGGCCGTGGCGTTTGCCTTCGTGGCGGGGGTGCATCCGCTGGTGGGACTTTACGCGGCCTTCATCGTGGGTCTGATCACGGCGCTGATTGGGGGGCGGCCGGGCATGATCTCGGGCGCGACGGGCGCGCTGGCCGTGGTCATGGTGGCGCTGGTGGCCGAGCACGGGGTCGAGTACCTGTTCGCCACGGTGGTGTTGATGGGGATCCTCCAGATCCTCTTCGGCATCTTCAAGCTGGGCAAGTTCATTCGGCTGGTGCCGCATCCGGTAATGCTGGGCTTCGTCAACGGGCTGGCCATCGTGATCTTCCTGGCGCAGCTGACCCAGTTCAAGGTGCCCAACGACGCTGGAGAGATGGTCTGGATGACCGGCTGGCCGCTGGTGATGATGCTGGGTCTGGTGGCGCTGACCATGGCGATCATCTGGGGCATGCCCAAGATCACACGCGTCATTCCCGCGCCGCTGGCGGGGATCGGGATCGTGGCGGTTCTGGTCATCGCCTTCGGGATCGACGTGCCGCGGGTGGGGGATCTGGCATCTATCGCGGGGGGCTTGCCAAGCCTGCATATCCCCGTGGTGCCGCTGAACATGGAGACGCTTCAGATCATCGCGCCCTATGCCTTCATCCTCGCGGCCATCGGCCTGATCGAGAGCCTGCTGACCCTGAACCTCGTGGGGGAGATCACCGGCAAGCGGGGCGGCGCGAGCCAGGAGTGCATCGCCCAAGGCGTCGCCAATACCGTGACCGGATTTTTCGGCGGCATGGGCGGCTGCGCGATGATCGGCCAGTCGATGATCAACGTGAAATCCGGTGGGCGGACGCGGATCGCCGGGGTGGCGGCGGCGCTCTTTCTGTTGCTGTTCATCGTGGCGGCCTCGCCGCTGATCGAGCAGATCCCGCTCGCGGCCCTCGTGGGCGTGATGTTCATGGTGGTGATCGGCACCTTCGCCTGGCAATCCCTGACGATCCTGCGCCGGGTGCCGTTGACGGATGCGCTGGTTATCGTGCTGGTGACGGTGGTCACGGTGCTGACAGACCTTGCCATCGCGGTGGTGGTGGGCGTGATCGTCTCGGCGCTGGCCTATGCCTGGAACAACGCCTCGCGCATCCATGCCAAGACCTACACCACTTCCGAGGGAGCGAAGGTGTACCAGGTGCAGGGGCCGCTCTTTTTCGGCTCGTCCGCCGGGTTCGTCGAGCTGTTCGATGTGACCCATGATCCGGGTCAGGTCATCGTGGACTTCGCCGACAGCCGGGTGGTCGACCAATCTGCACTGACCGCCATCGAAGCCATGGCCGCAAAATACGCCGATGCGGGCAAGAACCTGCAACTGCGCCACCTGAGCCGGGACTGTCACCAGTTGCTGACCAAGGCGGGTCAGTTGATGATCGACAGCGACGATGACCCCGACTACGCCATCGCCGCCGACTACCAGGTCAAGACCGGTATCCTTGGCGGCGGACACTGAGCGGCGACGGGACACTTGCCAGACGGACGGGTTTGGGATTAGAGCGGAAGGGACGGGTGGCAGAGAAGACCCGTCCCCCCACATCGGTAATTCCTGGAAAGGTGTCGCGCCATGATTGTGCGTCGTCCGCTCTCCGCCCGTCTGGAAGCCTGGCTGATGCGCCATGAACAGCATCTGAAATGGCTCGCGCTGTGCCTGGGCGTGGCCAGCACCGTGGCCATCGTGCAGAACTGGCATCCTTGGCCCATGGTGCTGGGCTTGCCCTTCTGCCTGATCTGGATCCTCTGCGCCTGGCTCCATGGCGAGCGGCAGTTGAAATACATCAATATCCTGTTCAGCGCGCTCTATCTCTACGGTCTGACGCGCTACGCGCTGATCGGGGCCTGAGCGGCTCAGTCGTCCGGGCGCGCCAGCGAGAACAGATTGTCGACGCAGGCATAGTCCCTGTAGCCGAGCCGCGACAGCGGCCGAAAAGTGGTCACGTCGAACCGCCCGTCCACCAGGTGCTCGTCGCGCATGTGGATGCCCGTGACCTGACCGAAGACCACGAAATTCGATGGGCCCTCCAGTTGCACGATCTGCGTGAGCCTGCATTCCAGGTTGGCGGGGGCTGCGGCCACGCGGGCGCAGTCGATGGTCTCGCACGGCGCCTTCTCGATGCCCGCGCGGGCGAACTCGTCCACTTCCGCAGGGTAGCTGCCGGAGCTGACATTCATCACGTCGCGCAAGGCATAGGAGACGATGTTCACACAGAACACGCCGGTTTCGCGGATATTTGCCACGCTGTCCTTGGTGTCGCCGCGATCCTCCTTGGCGGAGGTCGAGGCGAACATCACCTGCGGCGGTACGTAAGCCACGGCGTTGAAGAAGGAGTAGGGGGCGAGGTTGTCCTGCCCGTCCGCGCCGCGGCTGGAAATCCAGCCGATAGGGCGCGGCGTGACGATGGCGTTGAACGGATTGTGGGGCAGCCCGTGTCCCTCTTCGGGGCGGTAGAACATGGAAACTCCTCGTTGTTTGCGCATCACCTAACGCCTGTGATAGGCGCGGAGCCAGCAAAAAACGGAGCGCCCCGGTGCAATTGCGGCAGGAAGAACCAGGCGATTGGTGGGAGGTGGAGGCGCTCTTCGATCTGTGCTTCGCGCCCGGTCGCGAGGCGCTGTCATCCTACCGGCTGCGCGACGGGGTTCCGCCAGTGGGCGCGCTGTGCCTGGTGGCGCCGAACGAGGACAATGCGCTGGGCGGGGTCGGTGGCGCGATCCGGTTCTGGCCGATCCGCGTGGGTGGGGCGGAGGCGCTGCTGCTCGGTCCGGTGGCGGTGCACCCGACCCGGCAGGGGGAGGGGTTGGGCGCGCTGCTGATCCAGGCGGGTCTGGAGAAGGCCGCGGCACTGGGCTGGACGCGGGTCCTGCTGGTGGGCGATGCGCCCTATTACGGCCGGTTCGGCTTTGTCCGGGCCGAGGGGATCGAGATGCCCCCGCCGACCAATCCCGACCGGGTGCTGGTCCAGGCGCTGAGCGCGGGCGCGTGGGACGATGTGCGCGGCGAGGTCACGCCCGCGACCCCGGCGCCGTAGACAGACCGGGCCCGGGCGTGTCAGGCTCGGGCATGGTCGGATCCCTCCCCAGGCCCTTGCGGCGCAGCCTGTCCCTGATCGCCCTTTGCGCGTTCGCGGGGCTCATGCCCGTCCCCCATGCCGTTGCGGCGCAGGGCTGCAGCGAGGATGCGATGGTGGTGTTCGACGGGTCCGGGTCGATGTCGGAGATGGGCTTCAACCTGATGGACGAGCCGCGCATCTTCGCCGCGCGGCGCGCCATCCGGCAGGTCATGCCGCAGGTCGCCCCGGTGCGGAATCTCGGCCTGCTGGTCTATGGCCCCGGCCCGCGGGAGGCGTGTGACAATATCGATCTGCGGTTTTCCCCGATCCCCGACGCCGCGCCCCGGAAGATCGCCGAGATTGACCGGCTCATGCCGTCGGGCAACACCCCGCTGACAGCGTCGGTGGCGCGCGCGGCAGAAGCGCTCGATTACCGGACCCGCCCCGGGGTCGTGGTGCTGGTCACGGACGGCAAGGAAACCTGCGGGGGTGCGCCATGTCAGCTTGCGGCCGAACTGGCGGCCGATGCGCCCGCGCTGACCGTGCATGTGATCGGCTTCAAGCTGCGCGGCGAGCATTTCAGCTGGGACAGCGAGAACCAGCATGATTACCGGCAGGGGCAGACCGTGGCGCGCTGCCTCGCGGATCAGACCGGTGGACTGTACCTGACCACGGAAACGGTGGATGAGCTGGTGGCCGCATTGCGCACCACGCTGGGCTGTCCGATTTTCGGTCGGCTGGAGGACGCGGTGCTGCCGGCGGGCTAGTTCTGGTGGCGCAGCCACTCCATCACCGCGGGGCGTACGGTCATGGCGCCCGAGGCGCGCGCCTGGGTGATCACGGCGCGGGCCTCGCGCAGGTCGGAGCGCCGCAACAGGTGCTTGACCGGCCCGATGGAGGCCGGGCGCATGGACAGCGACCGCAACCCCATGGCGGCAAAGCACAGCGCCTCGATCGGGCGGCCCGCATCCTCGCCGCAGAAGCTCAGCGGCGTGCCCACATCGCGGCAGCGGCTCACGATCAGCTCGATCAGGCTCAGGAAACTGACGTTCAGCGTGTCATAGCGGCGGCGCACCCGCTCGTTCTCGCGATCCGCGGCAAAGAAGAACTGTTTGAGATCATTGCCGCCGATGGAGACGAAATCCGCCATCTCGAAGAAGGAGTTGGGCGCAAAGGCCAGGCTGGGGGTTTCCAGCATCGCGCCGATCTCGACGCTCTCGGGCAGGGTGCGTCCAAGCGCGGCCTCGCGGTCGATCTCGCGCAGCAGGGCGTCGCGGGCGCGGGTAAATTCCTCCAGCTGGGCGATGAAGGGAAACATCACCGTCAGGGGCCGCCCGTTGGCCCCCCGGATCAGGGCCTGCAGCTGCATGCGCATCACGCCGGGCTTGTCCAGCCCGACCCGGATCGCGCGCCAACCCAGGGCCGGGTTCGGCTCGTCCTGGGGTTTCATGTAGGGCAGCACCTTGTCGGACCCGATATCCAGCGTCCGGAAGACCACGCGCTTGCCATCGGCCGCATCCAGCACCCGGGCGTAGATCTCGGCCAGTTCCGAGCGGCGTGGCACCTTGGAGCGGGTCAGGAATTGCAACTCGGTCCGGAAAAGCCCGACACCTTCGGCCCCCGAGCTCGGCAGCGACGGCAGATCCGCCATCAGCCCCGCGTTCATGGTCAGGGAAATCACGCTGCCGCAAAGGGTTTCGGCCGGTTTGTCGCGGATCGAGGCATAGCGCTCCTGCGCCTTGGCCTGCATGGCGATCTTGTCGGTGAAATGCGCCAGCACCCGGTCGTCGGGGCGCAGGTGCACGATTCCCTGCTCGCCGTCCACCAGCACCAGATCGCCATTCAGCGCCTCGGTCGTGATGCGTTTGGCATTGACGATCAGGGGGATCGCCAGGGCGCGCGCGACGATGGCCGCATGGGAGCCGACCGAGCCTTCCTCCAGGATGATGCCCTTGAGCGCACGACCGTAATCCAGAAGCTCGCCGGGGCCGATATTGCGCGCCACGAGGATCGGGTCGGCGGGGATCTCGGCCCCGGTTTCGCCGCCCTGGCCCGTGAGCAGCCGCAGAAGCCGGTTCGACAGGTCGTCGAGGTCATGCAGCCGCTCGCGAAGATAGGCGTCGGGCACGCGCTCCATCCGGGAGCGGGCGGCCGATTGCTCCTTCTCGACGGCCGCTTCGGCCGACAGGCCGCTGTCGATGCTTTCCTCCATGCGGCGCATCCAGCCGCGGGAGTTGGCGAACATCCGGTAAGCTTCGAGGATCTGGAGCTGTTCGGCATCGCCCTTGGGCGCGATGTCGAGCATTTCGTCCACGGAGACGCGCAACTGGTCCACCGCCCCGCGGAGGCGGACAAGTTCGGCTTCCGGGTCGTCTGAGACCAGCTTGGTGACGACCACGCGCGGCTCGTGCAGATAGACATGGCCCTTGGCGATGCCTTCCTGGGCGACGCCGCCGCGGATCATGATGGGGTTCTGATGCGGTGCGGCCAGCGCCGCCCCCTCGCCGGTGAAGGCGCCAAGCTCTTTCATCTCGGCCAGCACCATGGCCACGACTTCGAGGGCGTAGATCTCGTCGGTGGAATACTCCCGCTTGGCGCGGGATTGCACCACGAGCACACCGAGGGTTTCGCCAAGTCGCTGGATCGGGACGCCGAGGAAGCTCGAATAGACCTCCTCCCCGGTCTCCGGCATGTAGCGGAACCCCTTGGTGCTGGGCGCATCCGCGGTGTTGATCGCGCGCGAGGTTCGGGCGACGCGTCCGACAAGCCCCTCGCCGATGCGCATCCGGGTCTTGTGGACCGCTTCGGGATTGAGCCCTTCGGTCGCGCACAGCTCCAACGTGTCGGGATCCCGGAACAGGTAGATCGAGCAGACCTCGGTGCGCATGCTGTCGGCGATCAGGCTGGTGATCTTGTCCAGCCGTTCCTGGCCCGCGCCCGCCTCGGCAAGCGTGGCCTGCAAGCGTCTGAGAAGCTTGCGGCTTTCGGTCTCGATACTGTCGGCCATTCTGCCGTCCCGGTCCTTCGCCCGGCATTGCCGGGCTCCTGCGCTCAGGCCCGGTTAGACCATATTCCCCCGCCCATGGGAACGAAAATCAAAGCGCGCGCGGGCTGGGTCGACCGGGCCATCGGCGCTATGCGCGGAGGGGGCCGCCCTTGCCGGGCGTCAAGCTGCGCGGTCCAGCTCGAACGCATCATGCAGGGCCTGCACGGCCAGTTCCATGTACTTGCGCTCGATCAGTACCGAGATCTTGATCTCGGAGGTGGTGATGACGCGGATGTTGATCCCCTCGTCGCGCAGGGCCTGGAACATGCGCGCCGCCACGCCGGCGTGGCTGCGCATCCCGATGCCGACGACCGAGACCTTTGCCACATCCGTGTCGGCCACGAGTTCTTGGAAGTTGATCTCGCCCAGTTCCTTTGCTTCCTTGATCGCCCGTTCGGCCCGCAACACCTGGTCTGTGGGGCACGAGAACGTCATGTCTGTCCGCCCGTCCTCGGAGATGTTCTGGACGATCATGTCCACGTTCACCCCGGCCTCGGACAACGGCCCGAAGATGGCGGCGGCGATCCCGGGCCGGTCGGCCACGGAAATCAGGGTCATTTTCGCCTCGTCGCGGGAATAGGCGACGCCGGAGACAACATTGCTTTCCATAATCTCATCCTCATCGCAGACCAGCGTGCCTGACGTGTCGGTATTTTCCTCGAAGCTCGACAGTACCCGCAGGGGGACCTTGAAGCGCATGGCCAGCTCGACCGAGCGTGTTTGCAGGACCTTGGCGCCGAGCGAGGCCAGCTCGAGCATTTCCTCATAGGCGATGCGGTCCAGTTTGCGGGCCTTGTCTTCGATCCGGGGGTCGGTGGTGTAGACCCCGTCCACATCCGTGTAGATGTCGCAACGCACCGCGCCGAAGGCAGCGGCGAAGGCCACGGCGGTGGTGTCGGACCCACCCCGGCCCAGGGTGGTGATGCGGCCCTCGGGGCTGATCCCCTGGAAGCCCGCGATCACGGCCACCTGCATGCCCTCGTCGAACTTCGCGTCGAGATTGGCGCGGGGGATTTCCTCGATCCGGGCAGCGGCATGGGCGGAATTGGTGCGCAGGGGCACCTGCCAACCCTGCCAGGAGCGGGCGGGGATTTCCATCTCCTGCAAGGTGAGCGCAAGCAGGCCCGCGGTGACGTTCTCGCCCGAGGAGACCACGGCGTCGTATTCGCGGGCGTCGTAGAGCGGCGATGTCTTGCCCACCCAGCCGACCAGTTCGTTTGTCTTGCCGGACATGGCCGAGACGATCACGATTACCTTGTGACCGCGGGCAACCTCGCGCTGCACCTTCTCGGCGGCGTTCTTGATCTTGTCGAGATCGGCAACGGAGGTGCCGCCGAATTTCATCACCAGAATGGACATTTGCGTCTCTCGTCCCTCGTATTGCGCGCCCGTGTACGGGAACCGGGGGGGAGGGGCAAGAGACAGGGACGTCGCGGGGCCAAGCGCCTTCGAAGGCGCTTGAAAGGCGCTTGCAAGCGCCTTGGTCGCGCGCCATCCCACAGCCTTGTCCGAGTTACAGCGCGCGCAAGGGCCCGGCCGCCCGGTCCCGAAGCGGGCCGCCTGGGACGGTCTAAGCGCCTTCGAAGGCGCTTGGCCGCCGCCCTTACCCCCGCGCGAACCCCATCGTGCGGGGACGCGCGGCGGGTGCACCCGGAGGGCGCTGCGCGCCTAGAAGTGGACCGACTTGGCGTCGATCGGTGGGGTCAGGGGCGGGGCGAACTTGGTCAGGTTGATCCCTTCGACCGCTGTCTTGTACTCCTCGACCGTCGGGGTGCGCCCGAGGATCGCCGAGAGCACCACGACCGGGGTCGAGCCGAGCAGGGATTCGCCCTTCTTGGTTTCGCTGTCGGCCACCACGCGGCCCTGGAACAGGCGGGTGGAGGTTGCCAGGACAGTGTCACCCTTGGCCGCCTTCTCCTGGTTGCCCATGCACAGGTTGCAGCCCGGACGTTCGAGATAGAGGATATTCTCGTATTCCGTGCGCGCCTTTTCCTTCGGCGCGGAATCGTCGAACTCGAAGCCCGCGTATTTCTGCAGCACGTCCCAGTCGCCCTCTTCCTTCAATTCGTCGATGATGTTGTAGGTCGGCGCGGCGAGCACCAGCGGCGCCTTGAACTTGACCTCGCCATTGGCCTTTTCGAGATTGCGCAGCATCTGGGCCACGATCTTCACGTCGCCCTTGTGCACCATGCAGGAGCCCACGAAGCCGAGGTCGATCTTCTTCTCCGCGCCGTAATAGGAAATCGGCCGGATCGTGTCGTGGGTGTAGCGTTTCGAGACATCGGCGTTGTGCACATCCGGGTCCGCGATCATCGGCTCCACGATCTGGTCGAGGTTCACCACCACTTCGGCGAAGTACCGGGCGGTGTCATCGGGTTTCAGGGCGGGCTTTTCGCCCGACCGGATCTCGGCGATGCGCGCATCGGCCTTGGCGATCAGCCCGGCGAGCATCTGCACATCGTTGTCCATGCCCTTGTCGATCATCACCTGGATCCGTTGCTTGGCGATTTCGAGGGACTCGATCAGCGTGTCGTCGTTGGAGATGCAGATCGACGCCTTCGCCTTCATCTCGGCGGTCCAGTCGGTGAAGGTGAAGGCCTGGTCCGCCAGCAGCGTGCCGATATGCACCTCGATCACCCGGCCTTGGAAGACGTTGTCGCCGTGTTGGGCCAGCATCTGCGCCTGGGTGGCGTGGACCACGTCGCGGAAATCCATGTGATCGGCCATCTTGCCCTTGAAGGTCACCTTGACCGACTCCGGGATCGGCATGGTCGCCTCGCCCGTGGCGAGTGCGAGCGCCACCGTGCCGCTGTCGGCGCCGAAGGCCACGCCTTTGGACATGCGCGTGTGGCTGTCGCCGCCGATGATGATGTCCCAATCGCTCACGGTGATGTCGTTCAGGACCTTGTGGATCACGTCGGTCATCGAGTGATAGACGCCCTTGGGGTCGCGCGCGGTGATCAACCCGAACTTATGCATGAACGCCATCAGGCGCGGGGTGTTGGCTTGCGCCTTGAGGTCCCAGACCGAGGCGGTGTGACAGCCCGACTGGTATGCACCGTCCACGGTCGGCGACAGCACCGTGGCGGCCATCGCTTCCAGCTCCTGCGAAGTCATCAGGCCGGTGGTGTCCTGGGAGCCGACGATATTGACCTGCACCCGCACGTCCGAGCCCGCATGGAGCACCTTGCCCGGGGTGACGCCGCGGGCATTGGCGTTGAAGATCTTTTCGACGGCAGTCAGGCCCTGGCCCTCGTGAGAGATTTCCTTGGCCGGGGCAAAGACCGGCGTCGGCTCCACGCCCAGCGTTTCGGCGGCCAGGGTTTGCAGCTTCTTGCCGAAGACCACGGCATAAGAGCCGCCGGCCTTCATGAACTCGACGGCCTGCGGGCTGAACGCGGAAGAGACATCCGCCAGCTCTTCGCCGCCATCGGCGCTCATCAGCTTGCGCGCCTTGGTGTCGATCTTCAAAACGGTGCCTGTGTCGACGGAGTATTTCTGCTCCAGGATCGGGTTGCCGTCGTTGTTCAGGATCGGGTTGCCGTCCGCGTCGACCTTCTTGACCCAGTTCTTCAGATCAATGCCGATCCCGCCGGTCACGCCGACGGTGGTCATGAAGATCGGGGAGATGCCGTTGGTGCCCGCGACCACGGGGGCGATGTTGACGAAAGGCACGTAGGGGCTGGCCTGTTTGCCGGTCCAGAGTGCCACGTTGTTCACGCCGGACATGCGCGACGAGCCCACGCCCATGGTGCCCTTCTCGGCGATCAGCATGACGCGCTTGCCCGGATGCTGCAGCTTCAGTGCCTCGATCTCTTTCTGGGCGGCTTCGGAGATCATGCATTTACCGTGCAGTTCCCGGTCCGAGCGCGAGTGCGCCTGGTTGCCGGGGGAGAGCAAGTCGGTGGAGATATCGCCCTCGGCGGCGATATAGGTCACGACCTCGATCTCGTCCTCGATCTCGGGCAGCGTGGTGAAGAACTCCGCCCGGGCGTAGCTTTGAAGGATGCCGGTGGCCACGGCGTTGCCGGCCTCATGGGCCGCTTTCAGCCGGTCGGTATCGGCCTCGTAGAGGAACACCTGGGTCTTGAGTACCTCCGCCGCCTGGGCGGCGAGGCTGGCATCATCGCCGAGTGCGATGTCGAGCAGCACTTCGACCGAGGGCCCGCCGCGCATGTGCGACAGAAGCTCGAAAGCGAAATCGGGCGTGATCTCGGCCACTACCGACTCGCCAAGGATGATCTCCTTGAGGAATTGCGCCTTCGCCCCCGCCGCACTCGTGGTGCCGGGCAGGGTGTTGTAGATGAAGAATTGCAGCGAGGCCGCGCGATGTTCATGCGCCGGATCCTTGATCTGGGCGATGATTTCGCTCGTCAGGGCGGCGTCATCGATGGGCTTGGGTTGCAAGCCTTGTTCTTTGCGCGCGGCGATTTCTTCGAGATAGGCTGTGTACAAGCTCATGGCGGACCCGGTCGTTGAATGCTGTGGGGATGTGCCGTCCGGACTTTTGGGTCCGACGCACGGGCTGTATATTCTGTATACCGTGGTATGCTACGTGTTTCGGAGGTGCAAGCCGGCGAGACGTGGCATGTTGCCCCACATGTTACTGCGCGAGAGGCCCTCGGCGCGTCGCGACCCGACGCCGCGTACGCCGACAGGTGCATGTGGAACGTCTTTCTTGCCCCGAGTCTCCGGGGGTGTTTATGGAATTAAAACAGAAATTTGCATGGCGAACTTCAGCTGAGATATCAGCTTCAGGTCGCGCGCCCTGCGCCGTGTAAAATAGACCCGGGCGGCCGCTTGAATGGGTGCAATGCAGCGGGGTTGCGACCAGAGCGCGTCCATGGACAAGCCCCTTGTCCGACTCGGCGCTGCGACATCCTTGGACTGGATCCGCCGCCAACGCCCAAGCATCACGACCCGACCGGGCCAGAGGGCCCGCGGGGCTGGATCACAGCCCGCTCAGCCAGACCCCATGACCCCCCGAGCGAACGGGTCGGCGCCGAAGCGGCTGGGCGCCAGGCGGCGCAGGGCGCTCACGATGGCGGAAACTGACTCGTCGGGCGTGCGCATGTATGTATCGATGGTCAGGTCGGCCTCGGGCCACTCGTCGATCTGCCGCGCCTGTACGCTCTGCCAGTCGGGCAGGCCTTGCCGTGGACGTTCGGTCAGGCGTTTCTCCACCCGGCGGCGATGCTCCTGAAGATCGGAGCACTGGATATTGACCTGCACCATCTTGGCCTGACAGCCCATCGCAACGCTCATCCAGGCGTTGCGTGTCATGGCGATCGGGTTGACGCAATCGGCGATCACCACATGGCCGAGATCGAGGTTGGAGGTCGCCACCTGGTAGGCCACGTTGTAGCCCAGTGGCCCGATATCGGCCCCGAGCCGTGCTTTCAGCGGGGCCTCGATCCGGTCGATGACCAGGTGCACCGCGCCGATCTGCGCCGCCAGGGCCTCGGCAATGGTCGATTTGCCCGCTCCCGGCAAGCCGCCGAAAACAATCAGAACCCCAGGGTCCGGCAATGCGTCGTCAATAGGGGTGCGCTTGTCCATTCCACATCTCGAAGCAGCCGGAGGTGTCCAGGGTCAGGGCCTCGAACCGGTCGGCGAGGCCTTGTGCTGACTGGGCCGGAGTGAGATGCGCGGTGGGACCGCCCATGTCCGTCTGCACCCAGCCCGGGTGATAGATGCCGACCGAAATTCCCAGGCCCGCGAGGTCCGTGGCCAGGTTGCGCCCGAGGTTCAGCGCCGCCGCCTTGGACGCCCGGTAGATATAGGAGCGCCCCGGCGCGTGCGTGTGCGACGCCATTTGCGAGGAAATGATCGCGATCTTGGCCTGCCGGGCCTGCTGCAGCTGTGGCAGGAGCGACTGGACCGACAGGAACACCCCCATCACGTTGGTCTCGAACATCCGCGCCCACATCTGCGGCGGGTAGCCATCGGCCAGGTTTTCTTCCCGATCGAGATAGATCCCGGCATTGCAGACCAGCAGATCGATCGGGCGTCCGTCCAGATGCGCGCTCAGCGCCGCATGGCTGTCTGGGTCCGTGACATTGAGCGGGTGCCATGACACGCCGTCGATCGTCTCCGGCGGGGCCGTGCGATAGGTGCCCAGAACGGAATGTCCACGCGCCGCAAGCACGCGGGTCAATTCCAGTCCGATGCCTCGAGAGGCGCCTGTCACCACGCTCTGCATGCGGTCAGTTCGATTTCGTGCGGTTCGAGAAGGGCAGGGGCAGGATGGGCACACCCTCCTCTGCGAGCGCCCGGGCCTCGTCGAGCCGCGCCTCGCCATGGATTGCGCGCGTTGGCGCGTCGCCGAGATGCATCGCCCGGGCCTCGGTCGCGAAATCCGTGCCGACATAGTCCGACGAGGCCTCGACCTCGGCCCGCAGGCGGGCAATGGCCTGCGCCAGGGGGCTGTCGGGCTCGGAAAGAGAAAAACTCTTGCCATCGGCGCCCGGCGCGGTCGCGGCAGCTTCGGGTGGGAGGGGGGCGATTTCGCGGCTGCGAGAGGCCTGAACGCGGGGCGCCATGAGGGTCTTGTCAACCTCTGGCGAGCCGCAGACGGCACAGCTCGTCATCCGCGATTTGCGAAGTTTTTCAAAGGCATCGGCGGAATGAAACCATGCGTCGAAAACATGGTCACGGTCACATTTCAGAGTGTAACGGATCATGTAAAAACGGCCTTGCAATGAGACTGGGAACCGGACCAGCGAACCTACAGTATGCCGAACGTCCTAAAAAGCAAAGAACTGCGCAAGGGTTTGCCGGTATGTCGCGGCTGCTCACGCGCCTCGGGTCACAGATGCACGAGACTGGGGTCGAAATCGCGCAGGATCCGGCGCAACTCCGGCTCCGTGACCCGGGCGGCGGCCTTCTTGCGCGAGAACCACTTGCGCTTGCGGGCCTTCTGCTCGGGGAATTTTTCCGCCAGGCGGCTGACCTTCACGGGGAACACCGCGACGACGACCGGCAGCCGGTCCCGGTCTTCAAGCGCCTTGAGATAGGAATAGAGCCCGAGGCAGGTCTCGGAGATCCGGCCCTCGATCCCGGCTTCTTCCCAGGCTTCGCGGGCCGCGCTCGCGGTGGCAGAAAGGCCCGCTTCGGGCCAGCCCTTGGGGATGATCCAGCGCCCGGTCTCGCGGCTGGTAATCAAGAGGATCTGCACCTTGCCGTTCACCACCCGGTAGGGCAGCACGCCGAACTGGGTGCGTACATCGCGCTTGCCGGATTTGCCCAGTTGCAGGGGATGCTGCTTGTTTCTGGCGGCTACGACCATGATCCATGTCACCCGGCGCTGCGGCGGCGACCCCTGCCGCTTCATTGTGGGGGAAGCTACAAGTTGCGGCCAGGGGATGCCAGCCGTGATTTGCCGACCCCGTGCCATTTGAAACCCGGCTTCATCTCTCTATGTCACGGGATATGCGAGCGTTCTGGAGAGAGTGACATGCGATTTCTCAGAAGCCTGATCTTTGCGAGCGTCCCCCTTGTGGCGGTGGTCGGGCTTGTCGCGGGCAGCAGCGTTGCCGCCCGGCCGGCGACCTCCGATCCCTTGCCGGACGGGGCCGGGGCCTTCATGGCGATCGAGGGCGTGCCCTTGAACCTGTCCGACTGGGCCGGGCAGCCGGTTCTGGTGGTCAATACCGCATCGCGCTGTGGCTTTACCGATCAGTACGCGGGTCTGCAGGCGCTCCAGGACCGTTACGGCACCGACAGGCTGACCGTTCTGGCGGTGCCCTCGGACAGCTTCAACCAGGAATTGGCCACGGCCGAAGAGGTCGCGGAGTTCTGTGCGCTGAACTATGATCTGACGCTACCGATGACCGACATCACCCCGGTG
Source organism: Dinoroseobacter sp. PD6 (assembly GCF_028807315.1). NCBI lineage: Bacteria > Pseudomonadati > Pseudomonadota > Alphaproteobacteria > Rhodobacterales > Roseobacteraceae > Dinoroseobacter > Dinoroseobacter sp. PD6. The sequence goes on from NZ_JARAMN010000003.1 coordinate 482,072, forward strand.
CGCGGCACCGGGGCGCATCCTTTCTACGCCTGGCTGGCCGAGACACAAAACGTCGTGCCCCGTTGGAATTTCACCAAGATCCTGCTCGATGGCGAAGGGCGGTTCGTGGCCCATTTCGACACCGCAACGCGGCCCCTCTCGCCCCGGATCACGCGGGAAATCGACGCCTTGATCGCCCGGTGACGCCGCTTTTCATCGGGGCCGAGATCTATCGCAACTCGACCTATGGCGGCTGGCATCCGTTGCGCATCCCGCGTGTTTCGACGGCCATGGACCTGTCCCGTGCGCTGGGCTGGTTGCCGCGCGGCCAGTACCGCGTCAGCCCGCGCGCCAAGCCCGCGGCCCTGCATATCTGGCACGATCCGGACTACGTGGCCGCGTTGGTGCAGGCCGAGGCCGATGGCACGGTCAGCGACGCCGTGCGTGCCCGGCACAACCTCGGCACGCCCTCCAACCCGGTCTTCGGCGAGGTCTTTCGCCGCCCGGCCACTGCGGCGGGCGGCTCCATGCTGGCGGGGGCGATCCTCGGGGCGGGGCCTGGCGTGGTCTATCACCCGGCGGGCGGCACCCATCACGGACTGCCGGACCGGGCCAACGGATTTTGCTATCTCAACGATCCGGTGCTGGCGATGTTGTCGCTGCGGCAGGCCGGTCTGCGCCGCATTGCATACGTGGATATCGACGCGCATCATTGCGACGGGGTGGCGGTGGCCTTTCGGGGCGATCCGGATGTGTTGATGATCTCGCTCCACGAGGAAAAACGCTGGCCCTTCACCGGCGCGCTGGAGGAGACCGAAGGCGGCTCGGCCCTCAACCTGCCGGTGCCGCGGGGGCTGAACGATACGGAGATGGCCTTCATCCGCGACGCACTGATCGTGCCTGCGGTGGCAGCCTTCGCGCCCGAAGCCATCGTGCTGCAATGCGGTGCGGATGCGGTGGAGGAAGACCCCCTGTCGCGTCTCGCCTTGTCCAACAACGCCCACTGGGCGGTGGTGTCCGCCTTGGGGGCGCTGACCGACCGGTACCTGGTTCTGGGGGGCGGGGGCTACAACCCCTGGACGGTCGGGCGCCTGTGGGCCGGGGTATGGGCGACCCTGAACGGGCTGGAGATCCCGGAGCGTTTACCGCCCGAGGCCGAGGCGGTGCAGCGGTGCCTGTCCTGGGCCGGGGCGAAGATGACCCGGGCGCCGGAACCGGCCCTGTTTACCACTTTGCGCGATGCGCCGCGTCCGGGACCGGTGCGCGATGTGCTGCGCGTGCGCGTGGCGGTGTTGCAGGCGCGTTCCGCGGTTTTGGTCGGCTAATTGGTCCCTAAAAAGTTGGCCGGCCCCTTGTTTCCTTGGGGCCGGCCGTTCGCGACGCACCTTTTTTGCTCTGTCGAGCGTATTGGGCTTTGGGGCGTCGGTTTGGCGGGCGGGGAGGGAGGGGCCCCGCCGCGCCTTGGGGGTTTGTTAAGGGCTTTGTTTTACTCGTTGCTTGAGCCTTTTGCGCCCTTGATTGCGGCGAG